>CASDVM010000028.1 GCA_949284415.1 uncultured bacterium
AGTTAAAGAAAGTATATTCGGAATTAGCCCAGGCAGCAGAAATGGCGAAGCTGGAATACGGTGATCCTTCTTTATGGGATTACTCTATAAGTGGCTCCGACTTTTTCAAAAAGTACTTATCATCTTATATGGAAATATCCAGTACAACTGTTGGTACGGCAAGACAGCATGGAATAAAATATTACGGCACATCAGGTGCTGAAGAAAAAGGTCTCATCCATTTGTATGATAATGCGGATATAATAACTTTGCCATCCGGAGCTCAGATTTTTGCTGCTAAGTCAATCTATTCTGCAGGTAGTAGTAATAATAGATTAGGTTTTGTAGTTGATTTAAACGGATTTAAACGCCCTAATAAATTCGGACGTGATTTATTTGAATTTTCAGTTAATAAAAAAGGTGTAAAACCTGTTTACTTAGATGATGCAGAGAACAATCTTGATATTATTCGCTCTCGAGATGAATTCAGGGACGGTCCCAGTGCTAATAATTATCAGTGTAACAGGCAGGGGCGCGGGGTGTGGTGCGCTGCCTTGATAATGGCTGACGGATGGGAAATAAGATCTGATTACCCGTGGTAGCTTCATAATATTTTTCATGTGATATAATTTTTATGTTATGTGTAATGAATATAAAAAAGCGGTACAACTTTTAACATCACAGGGAAAATTTTATATTAACCTAGGACTGGAGAGAATTTCGTCAGTATTGGATTTGCTCGGAAATCCGCAGGATAAGTTAAAATGTATTCATGTCGCGGGAACAAACGGCAAAGGATCTGTATGTGCAATTATTGATGCTATTTTATCAAAAGCTGGCATGAAAACAGGACTTTATACAAGTCCGCATATTTTTGATTATACCGAGCGAATTAAGATTAACGGCATAGATATCTCACAAAATGATTTCGCAAAATACGTTTTTAAAATTTGTAATATTGCAGATAATAATATTCATTTAACTGAATTTGAGATTTTGACGGCTGTAATGTTTAAATATTTTGCGGATAATAATGTGGATGTTGTTGTTTTAGAAACGGGACTTGGCGGAAGGTTTGATGCTACAAATGTTATAAAATCTAATTTATGTTCTGTTATAACGCATATTGATCTGGATCATACCGAGCGGCTCGGTAATACAAAATCAAATATTGCATTTGAAAAGGCAGGAATTATAAAACCGAATTGTCCTGTTTTCACGTGCGAAGGATACGAAGAAATTAAAGATAAAGCTGATGAATGCAACTCGCTGTTTGTTCTTGTAACACCTTTTGAAGACACAACTAATCTTGCTTTAAAAGGTTCCTGCCAGCAGGAGAATTTGTCGCTTGCGCTTGCTGCTGTAAGGTATCTTTTCCCGCAGATTTCGGAAAACACAATTCAACAGGCTCTAAAAGAAGTTAAGCATCCCTGCCGTTTTCAACTCTGCCGTGAAGATTTAATTGTTGACGCTTCGCATAACCCTAATGGTGTTATGGCTTTGCGGGAGAGTTTGGACTTCTATTATCCCGATAAAAAGCGATGCTTTGTATTCGGATGCTTAAGAAACAAAGATTATAAAAGAATGATGCAAATTCTTTTTTCAAAGGGGGATGAAATCTGTTTTTATCACTTTAACAATAAAAATTCCTGCACTATAGAAGAACTTCAGAATACCTGTGAATACCCTTCAAAAGTATTCCAATCTCTTGAAGAACTTCCGTCAGACAGATTGAAAATAGTTTGCGGATCTTTTTACATGCTTAATGAAATTATCCCTGAGAATCTTGTTCTTCAGCCATTTCTTCAAGCAGATTAGTAAATTGCGCAGGTTCAAAATCCGTGCAAGAATTCCATATTAATGTCGGGCGTTTGCCTTTTATTGACGGACTCGGGTAATCACTGTTGCAAAAACCTTTTAACATATTTGTAGAACCGTCAACGTTAGATGTGAAATATTTACAGCAGCTGCAAATTTTTAAAACAAATCCGTAATCATATAATTTTTGTCTTATTTCCTGCAGTGCATCAATCATTCTAAGATGTCTGCCCGTAACAAATTTTTTGTTCTTGTACATAAATTTTATTTTGGCAAGACCTGATTCCGATATAAATTCCAATTTGCAGGGGAGCTCTCTGCCTGCATTATTCATGACAAACGCTTCGATTGCAAGTTTTTCGGTGCCTTCAGGAAGTTCTTCGCGTCCTGCTATTTTGGCTCTGATAACTCTTATCGGCGGAAGATTTTTAATTATATGGCAGAGAGAATATATCGGGTATAAGCATAAAAGCATTATTTCTTTGAATCGTAATTTTGAATTTATCAAGCTTATTCCAAAACCTGCCACAAGTATAAGGAATGTGAAAAGAACGATTTTGAAATCAACAAAGAAATAATATCTGTAAGAATGTTTCATAACAACGGCATAAATTATCAAAATCATCCAGATATTAGGATTTAAAAGCGAGAATGTGTGTTCGGCAAATATAAAATTTTTCGACCGGATTTGTGTGAAGCAGTTTTTAAACAAATCAAGTCTTGCCGAAAGTCTCGGCTTTCTAAATTCATAGTTTGCTGTGTCAACATAAGTTTGAATATTAGGGTTATAAGTGCATGGGCACTTGATTTTGGAAAGGAGCATACTGTATTTCAGTTCTGAATTTATATCTTTAAAATCAACAGAACCTATTTCATCTACAATATCCTTTTTTATAACAAAAACACCGGAGTCGGCACTAGCCGCAAGGCCGAACAGTGAGCGTGCTTTTCTCATAAAGTTCATATGATATTTCTGATAAGCTGCCTTAATTTTATCAACGGGGCCAAGGTTGTCAGTAATTATAAGTGTTTCACCGCTAAGCGCACTGTTATTTACAAGTGCGGAATTTACTGTTGTTAAAAAGTTTGCAGGAATACTTCTGTCAGCATCTAAAAATACATAAGAATCAATGGTCTGGTCTTTACACAATCTTTCAATAAGCATTGAAACAGCCTGATCTTTTCCTACAGTTCCGACACCTGTGATGTTGATAAGATTTACGAACGGTTCGTTGGCAAAAAGTTGTTCAGAGCCGTCAGAGCAATTATCAAGGATTACAAATACCCTAAAGTTATTTATGGGATAATCTTGCATTTTTAACTCTCGAATAAGGTTTTCGAGAGTAATTTTGTTGTTTCTTGCATAAATAACAACGGCAATATTATCTTTTTCTTCGTATTGTGAATATCTTTTTTCTATTTTAAATGGTCTGTCATTCAGATTTCTCAGTGCTAATGCCATAAAATAAAGCGAATACACCGCAACATAGATATATAAAATGTCTAAAATTAATTCCATAATTATCCTTTCACAATAATATTTTATTTAAAAGCAGCTTAAAAATCTATTACATGTTAATAAATGTAATTTAATGTTTAGGACTTATATCGCAGTTTACACCAAACAACATCTTAAATGTCTCACCTGAAATAAATTCAGGGCAGGCTCTAATCTTGTTTCAGGGTCTATCAATATAGAGATTCCGAAACAAGTTCGGAATGACATTATGACTGTATTTTTAATACATTTAGAGCAAACTGCAATATAAATCTCTAATGTTTAGGGTTGTATATCTATATAAAGTATGTTATAATGAGTTTATTGGTTGTTATTTTTTATTATATGGAGTTTTTTAATGAGGAAGATTTTTAGATTTAATTCTGGATTGGGCTGTTTAACTTGCAGGCCTGGTTTTACATTGGCTGAAGTTTTGGTAACACTGGGTATAATTGGCGTGGTATCAGCAATGACTATACCTACATTGATGCAAAATCACCAAAGAAAGACTTATGTAACTCAGCTTCATAAAGTATATAATGAATTTCAGCAGGCGGCCTTGGCTCAAATAACTTCAAGAAACGCTATCAATTTGACAGAGGCGGGTGTCCGCAGTGATGCTGCCATGGGAACATTTATAAAAAATCAGTTTAAGGTTGTTCAGGATTGTACCGGGACTCCATCAGATTGTTTAGCTGACAGTTATACAAATATGAATGGCGGTGCAGTAACATCATATTCAGATACTACTGCTCCATGTTTTGTTTTGGCCAGTGGAGCTGCTATCTGTGCAAAGTATCAGGTATCAGAGAGAGAGGTAGTTAATGATAGTGGGGTGGTTGTCGGAATTTATATTGATTATATCGCCAATTTAATGGGTGATTTAATAATTGATATTAATGGAAAACAAGGGCCTAATGTTGTTGGAAGAGATTTATTTATTGCCGGTATTTATTCAGACGGATCTGTAAAATCAGCTTTACAAGGACCTAGACCAATTAGGCCGGGAGAAGAGATAAAGACTAATCTGGCAAAATGTCAGTCTGCAACTAAGATTGAACGTCAAGGAGATGCATCATATTGTTTCAATGAAATATTAAGCAATAATTGGGAAATGGATTATTAAAAATATTGCATAGTTAAAAAAGCTCCTCTTATGAGGAGCTTTTTTATTTCTTCCCGAATTTATTTCGGTATCTTTATACTAGTTCAACAACTTTCAATGCATTTCTTGAAGCTATTTCAACAAGGCTTTTTGCAGTAGCAATCATAGAAAGTTCTGAATCAGCTTTGTTAATGCAAGATCCGCATCCGATAGCAGAAGCACCTGCTGCAAATGCAAACGGAGCTGTTGTCGGGTTGATTGCTGTTGCTGTCATTATCGGAAGATCAATATTTCTTGAAAGTTCAATAGTGTTAGATAGTGTTAATTCTGCTCTTTCCATCAAACCTCTTGCGCCTTCAGAGATATGCGAAGAAGAGAAGTGTCCTTCTGTCTGAATTAAATCAATCCCCATAGTTTCCAATTTTCTTGCAAGGTCGATTTGATCTGCAATAGCAAGTTCTCCAGGAATTGTAACAGAGAAGAATGTTCTTGTATCTCCGAGAAGATTTAATGTTTCTTTTACAAGTGATAAAACTTCATCAGCTGAGAAAGACATTCCTTTTTTATAAAGAACATCAAAGTTTCCGAGTTCAATAGCGTCAGCTCCGAGTTCAACTGCTTTTGCAAGTTCTGAAGGAACTATTGATGAAACAAAAAGCGGCATGTCAGTCATTTCTCTGATTTCAGAAATGATTTCTGGTTTTGCACTGATATCTACGGCAGAAGCGCCTGCAGCTTGAGCGGCAGTTACTACTTTTTTAATGTTTTCGATATCAAAATTGTCGATACCTGCAATAATTTTAACAGCTCTTTTTTCCATCAAGTGTTGTTTGAATAATTCAATGCTCATAGTTCTAAAATCCTTTCTTATTAAAATATAATTTTTTTCTGAATTATACATTAAAATTGTAATAATTACAATAACTAACCTCAAAATTTTTATAAAGTCTGATGAATATTTAAACAAAAATGCAATAATAATAGTGAAAGAGGAGTATTTATGCTAAAGAATTTTATTTTATATATAACTTTATTTTTTTTACCTGTCATGCCCGTATCGGCACAGAATTATTCGCCTGAAGAGCTTGTTAATATAAGTGTGTATGAAAGAATTAATCCGTCTATTGTAGCAATAGAAGCAAACTTAGATGACGGATTTTCAGCAGGAACGGGATGTGTGGTGCGTTCTGAAGGTGTTATCCTGACGGGGTCTCATGTAGTAGAAGGTGCAAATCAGATTGATGTTACAACTTTCGATGGCAAGGTGTATAAAGCATCAATTCTTGCAAAGATGGGTAAAAATAAAGACTTAGCTTTATTAAAAATTTCTCCGAAATCACGATTGAAACCAATTTCATTCGGTGATTCCTCTGAAGTTAAGGTCGGACAAAAGGTGCTTGCTATCGGAAACCCTTTCGGCTTTGCCGGAACATTGACATCGGGAATTGTTTCAAGAATAGATTACGCTAAAGGAAGAATTCAAACTGATGCTGCAATTAATCCGGGATGTTCGGGAGGACCGCTTTTAAATTCTCAGGGTGAAGTTATAGGTATATCGCAGTCAATTTATAATCCGGATAACAATATTTCAAATATAGGTATAGGCTTTGCGATACCTGTTAATGATGCAAAAAAGTTTATTGAAACGGCAAATCTCGAAAATAATCTTTTACATAACAGGAAAAAATTTGCGTTTAAATAACTAAACAATTTAATAAACTTTTAACTCTGTTTTTTCTTTCGTGGTATAGTAGTTTATATATAAAACTAAGGAGGAATTATGACAGAGTTTTATTTTATGGACGGACAGTATGTTGAAGCTTCAAAGGCAATGATACCGATCCGCACTCACGCTTTCCTTTACGGAACGGCTGTATTTGAAGGAATTAGAGCTTATTGGAATGAAGAAGAAAAACAGCTTTATGCATTCCGAGTTCCGGAACACTACGAAAGATTATTGAGAAGTGCAAAAATTATGTGTATGGAAAGTCCTTACACTGTTGAAGAGCACTGCGAAATTACCAAAAAATTACTTGCAAAAAATAATTATAAAGAAGATTGTTATATGCGTCCGACATTATATAAATCAGCTCAAAAAGTCGGACCTGGATTATATGATAATACGGATTCTTATGCATTAATTACAAACAAAATGGGTGATTATATTGATACTTCAAAAGGTTTAAGAGTCTGTGTATCAAGCTGGAGAAGAAACAGCGATAACGCAATTCCTCCAAGAGCAAAAGTTGCAGGCTCTTATGCAAATGCTGCATTGATTAAAACAGATGCTCATAATATGGGATTTGATGATGCCGTTGTTCTTGATGAAGCCGGACAGGTTACGGAGGGTTCTGCAATGAACTTATTCCTTGTCCAAAACGGTAAACTTGTTACAACAATGAAAACAGATAATATTTTGGTCGGCGTAACAAGAAATACAATTATGGAGCTGGCTAAAGATGTTCTTGGTATTGAAACGGAAGAACGTCCGATAGACAGAACAGAACTTTATATATCTGATGAAGCATTCTATTGCGGTACAGGCGCTCAAATCAGCCCGATATCCAGCATTGATAACAGAAATTTAGGTGATGGTAACATAGGACCTGTATCAAAAGAACTTCAAAAATTGTACTTTGATGTTGTTAAAGGCAAAGTGCCAAAATATAAAAAATGGTGTATGCCTGTTTATTAAAAAAAATATCTACCCTCGCCAATGCGGTGGGGGTAGTATTTCTTAATTATGTTATACTTTTAAGCAGAGTAAATTTTAACTGATGGAATTTTTAGGTTTGTGCGTGCAAAATTTAATAAAAAGTATAAAGTACCTTTTTCGGGTGCGTTTTTCTTCTGTTCTTGCTCAGGCAGCTTCTATCAGTTACGATTCGCTTCCTATTTCTTTGATAATAGCTTTTATTGCAGCTGCCGTTATAGCAATACAGGTGTCAAAGCAGTTTTTAATGAGCGGTGCTGATACATATATCGGCGGTACGATAGCTGTTGTTATGATAAGAGAGATTGCACCCGGATTTGCAGCACTTGCTATCGGAGCGCGTGCAGGAACTGCTATTTCTGCTGAAATTGCAAATATGCAGGTTACATCTCAGGTTGATGCAATGAAAACATTAAAAGTTGATCCTGTAGGATATTATTTTACACCGCGGATTATTGCAGGCATGGTTACTGTTCCAATGGTTGTTTTGCTTGCTGAATTTGTAGGGATTGCCGGTGGCATGCTTGTTTCGCATGCTGTTATTGAATTGCACCCTGCAAGGTATATGACTTCTGCATGGCTTTGGATATCTACCAGAGATATTTATATAAGTCTTTTAAAAGGTTCAATTTTCGGCGGATTAATTGCTCTTGTTTGTGCAACACAAGGTTACAGTACAAAAGGCGGGGCAAAAGAGGTTGGAAATTCAACAACACAGGCGGCTATTTTGTCTACAGTTTATCTGCTGATTGCAGATTTCCTTGTAAATCTTGTTTTTTATATAATATAATGTTATCATGCAACAAAGAGTTAATTAATAAGAAAGGAGTGGATTATGAAAAGATTATTTGAACACATAGTATCGGGGGGGGGGCGCTTCTAGCTGACAGAAGTGCAGGATGTCAAGTTGTATGCATTAATGTCATTGCGCATTTATTGCGCAATTTTGAGTTTGTCGTAAAAAGATCGCGTAACATGTGCGCGATGACAGGTCTTAATATTCTTTCCCTCACCCTTTTGGGAGAGGGTGTCCGAAGGACAGGAGAGGGGGTTGTTGGATGTCAATCTAACGTTCAGCATGAAGCTAATTCCCCGAAACGAACTTATCCACTTATTAACCTATTCTCTTATTCACCTCATAAAAAAGCTGCGTTTACACTGGCAGAAGTTTTGATAACCTTAGGGATTATCGGTATTGTTGCCGCAATGACAATGCCTTCGTTAATTGCCAATTATCGAAAGAAACAGTTTCAGAGCGGATTAAGTAAAGGCTATTCTGTTCTGCTTCAAGCGCTTGATATGTATAAGCAGGATAATGGTGAACCGCTTACAAAATCGGATTGCGCTTGGAACCAGTCTACTTTTGTTAATTATCTTAAGCCTTATCTAAATATCTTAGTTGACTGTGGTGATACTTATAATAATACTTCATGTTTACAAAACGGTTATTATAGAGATGACGGTAAATATACATACAAAACATATTCAGGTAAGACTGCAACGGAAGATTTTTTTGATGATGGGCAGTTAATTCTAAATGACGGTTCAATGTTAATGTTTGAAAATACAAATAGTACCGCTTATAACGGTGTAGTTTATGTTACGATTGATATTAACGGCTATCTGAAACTTCCTAACAAATGGGGAGAGGATACATTTACTTTTCAATTAATGGACGATGGTAAACTTTTACCAATGGGTGCGGATGGTACTGATTATGACGAAGAAATTTATTGTTCCAAAAACGGTTCTGATAATAAAAATGGTATAGCATGTACAAATAAAGCTTTATATGACAATGCTTTTTGGAAATAGTTTTTAAGCCAGATATTTTTGTACTGCTTCTTTGGAGAAAACTTCAATGCTGTCGTGCGAATGTATAAATATCATACAGCTTATTAAAGATTTGAGGGTTTCAAAGTCTGAAAAAGAGAGTTTGTACCTCAAATCTTCCATATTGTTAGCCAGAAATTCCATAATAATCGTCTTATTTTCAAACACAAGACTTGCAAAATAGTCAAAAGACTCTTTTGATTTAATCCCTTCAAGATAAATAATGTCTGGTGATTGAAATTCTATAAAACGTTCGGCTTTATCCATATTAAAGCCAACATTTTCATTTAATTCGCACTGGTGAACATTTTTGAGATTATATTTTGCAATACTTTCAAGCGTCATTATATTTTTATTTTTGTCAGACGCTTCAAGTAAAAGAGAATAGATTATATGAGTTTTCCCGCTCAGGGGTGAACCGCAGACAATTATAATTCCCGGATTATTTAGAGCGGATTTTATAAGTTTTAAATTATTCTCTGATTTTATAATTTTGTTCAATGCTTTGGGCGGTTTGTATATTTTCAGAAAAATCCTTTCGCCCATGATAGTAGGGAATGTTGATATGCTTGCTATAACATTCATTTCATCAACTTTAAAACTGAGTTTGCCGAGCTGCGGCACCTCAGACACCGAAGCATCAAGTTCCGCAAGAGTTTTTAATTTGCCTATAAAAGAAGATGTCAGTACAGACGGAATATTGCCTTTATTTTGCATATTGCCGTTTTTCTTAAAGTTGACGCCGAGCCCGTTATCTTCGTGCTGAAATGTTACTTCATGAACGCCTTCAAGTATTGCCTGTTTTAAGATTGCTCTGATAATTTTTTGAATATGGTTATCTGACAAATCCTCTCTGTGCAGTTCATCACGCCAATCATATTCCGCACCTTCTTCTATTGATATTTCTCCGACTGTTGAATCCTGTTTATAATATTCATCAATTTTTTTATTAATGCCGGCTTCGGATGAAATTACAGGTTCAATAGAGCATTCTGCGGTTTCAATAATTTTATCAATAGCAAATAAATCCAGAGGATCTGCCATTGCAACTGTCAGAGTGTCTTCGATCTTGAAAAGCGGTATAATCCTGTATTTCTTTGCATCTGAAAAGCTTATGTATTTTAAGCATTTTGGGTCAAGTGTATAATCATCAAGATTTACATACGGTATATGCAGTTTTGCTTCCAGAAATTTTAAAATTGCATCTTCTGTTATTACTCCTGAATTTATCAGCGCCTGACCTATGTTAATATTTTGTGCTGACGCAATCTCTTCTGCCTGCTCAATAGTTTCATAAGGCACAAGACCTGCTCTTACCATATCATATTTTAATTTTTCCAGAGTTTTGTTTGTAACCGATGTTTCCATATTATTTCAAATACTCTTCAACTTTTTTAACTACTTCATCCAGTTCAAAAGGTTTGGTGATATATTCATCCGCGCCTGTTTCTTCGCCTATAAGTTTATCCTCTTCCTGAGTGCGCGCCGTAACCATTAAAATAGGAATATTTTTATATTTTGCATCATATTTCAAAAGCCTGCTGATTTTATAGCCGTTAATTTTCGGCATCATAACATCCAGTATAATTAAATCAGGTATAATTTCTTTAGCCAGTCTCAACCCGTCTTCGCCGTTATAAGCGCAATAACAGGTAAAGTCTGCTGCTTCAAGAACAAACTTTAAACTTTCTACTATATCCTGTTCATCATCAACAATTAAAATCTTTTTCATAATTCCTCCACCGCTAAAACGGCTTCAATACTCTTAATTTTATTATAGCATATACAAAATTCGCTTCTATTTTGTTAAATTTTGTAATAAATTATCCTTGTAATAACAAATTTTAACGTTTAACGGTATTATAACTTTAGTAATATGCAAGGGAAAGGATTTTGATTATGCCTTTATTTAATGCTGTTAAACATAAACCCGCATTCAGATTTGGCGGGTTTCAAACAATGGGTGCTTCTACCAGACCTGTTGATACAAGAACTAAAGAACAATTGCTGGAGAATATTGAATATTTTGCACTGCACAATCCTGAAGTTGCACGGTTTAAAAACGAATTAAAATCTATGAATCCAAAGCATTTAGGTTTGGTGTCGGATATTTGCGAATTAGCAAACAGGCGTGAAATGTTAAATACTAATATTGATATGAAAAAATTATTTGCAAACGGCAAAAGTTTATTTGAAGTTATAATTGAAAAATTACCTAAAGCAGCAAAAGAAAATCCTGAAGCTTTAAATTTTGCTCAAGAAGTTATAAATCAAACGGACAGTACTGCCTCAAAATATTTTCTGGCTTCTGCGGCAGGACTTTTTGATCATCCGGAAGCTGCAAAACATCTAGCCGCTGCAAGACCGTTTGTCAAAAATTTAGCCGAACAGACTCTTAATGGTGCTTATACTATGGATTATTCAAAAGAGAAAAATTTTGTGGAACTTATTGCTGCTTTGTTAAATCCATCTGCAAAAACTGAAAAAATTGAACTTTTGCCAAAGCTGGCAAAAGTTTCTGAAGAGCTCCAGGGTGAAAATCTTTTATATCTTGATAAATTTATAAACGGTAATACTCCAATTAAGCAGGTTGAAGAAAATCTTAAAATTCTTCCGCAAGCTGCAAAGATGTATGCAAAAGAAGGAAAAATTTTCAATATTGTTGATTTTGTAAATTACAATGTTAATTTCGCAAGAGCAAAACAAAATATTGATATTGAGACTTTAAAAAACGGTAATATCATACCGTGCTGAGAATATTTGACGCGGGAATAACAAAATAGAATTTAGACCCTTTATTAAGCTCGCTGTCGCACCAGATTGCGCCATTGTGAGCTTCTAATAATTGTTTTGCTATAGGAAGCCCGAGACCTGTCCCGCCGGCTTTTCTTGATAAGGAATTTTCTATCTGCGCAAATTTGTCAAATGCATGCAGCAGATCTTTTTCAGCGATTCCTATTCCCTGATCTTCTACGCAAACTTGAACATAATCGCTGTCGGCAAGTTCTATTGTATCTTTAAAATATTCATTAATCTTTATATCTTTTGAATTGACCAGTGATGATGATATTTTTATTGTTTTATTTTCAGGAGTGAATTTAATCGCATTTGAAACAAGATTTGTCAGAACCTGTTCCAGCCTTTGCGAATCTGCCGTAATATCCGGAATATTTTCAGCTTCATCCGTAACAATAGTAAGCCCCTTACTTTTCGCGACTTCTGATAGAGCTGATTTTACGTAATCTATAACTGTATTAATATTTGCGGGTGCAAAATTGAACTCCATTTTCCCTGCTTCAATTTTAGATAAATCTAAGAGGTCGTTGATAATTCCCGAGAGCCTTTGTACATTTCTCATTGCCATAGAAAGGAATTTGTCAGCGGATGGTGTTATTTCTCCGCATCTTCCGCTTATTAATATATCCAGTGAATTTTTTATCGAGGTTAAAGGTGTTCTCAACTCATGAGATACGATGGAAATAAATTCTGATTTAAGTCTTTCTAATTTTTGAAGTTTTGCATTTGTTTCAATTATTTCCTGGTACAGTGCAGCGCTTTTCAAAGGAACTGATACCTGCTGTGCAATTGTCTGAAAACATGTAGCATCTTCAGGTGTAAATGATGTTTCTTTGAATATTTCAATACAGCCGAAAAATGTTTCACCGAGTCTAATCGGGGCAAACATGTTATCAAATTGGAAAAGATTGAATGTAAACCTGCTTGCAGGATATTTTACCTGTTTTATAATTTTTAAATTTTCGCCGTTAATTTTAACTGGAGCTTCTTTACCTTCGAATACGGAATTGTAATTTAATATTGTGCGTAATTTCAACGCTTCAACAAGTTCCTCGGAAAGTTCGTATAGAGAATTTAAAATTAAAACAGGCTCATCTCCGTTACACATTGATAAAGTGCATGTGAGTGAAAAACTCAACGCCTTGTCCATACCCTCTATCATGTATTGAATAAGTTTTGCTTTATCAAGTGTTCCCGCAAATTGTGAACTTGTGCTGTATAATGCATTAAGTCTGTATAAACTGTCAGCGAGGTCTTTGTTGGAATTGGAAAGCATGTCAAGAGAATTTTTCATCCTCAGATTTATATTAATTGTCGAAAGAATAAAATCTTCCTGCATTTCATCCGTGAAAAATGCATTGGCATATTTGATCAATTCTTTATCGATTTTTTGAGAATTTATTAAAAAGATAATTACTGTATTTTCGCAGATAGATTTAATTTTTTTGTTAAAGTTTTTAAGATTCGGCATTGTTGCATCAATGAGGATAACATCAGGTGGATCTGCGCTTATTACATCAAAAATAAGCGTTTCATCACTCATAACAGAAAAATCATAGCTGTTTTTACTGAATATTCCGCTAAATTTTTCTATATTTTTATTATCTTCCGATACCAGCAAAATCTTAATCATAATATTAATTTTATCAGTAATCGTTAATATAGCAAATTGATTAATTTTTGTTTAGTTATTTCGCGGATTTCTTTTTAGGTTTTTTGTTATGTCTTTGTTTGCCGTTATTTCTTTTGGGAAGATTCGGTGTAGAATATGATGTTTGGATACGTTTCACACTGTATACATCGGGAATTGCCTGAATGCTTAAAATTACTTTTTTAAGTGTTTCGATATTATCAAGTTCAATGCCGAGTTCTATAATACCGATTTTCCCGCTTTTGGATTTTACATTTGCATAGTTTATGTTTGTGCCGTTATCAGAGACTGCTGCAATAATATCTTTTAAAAGCCCTTGTTTCTCGGCAGTTTCAACTCTTATTGTAGTATTGTATGTTTTGTTGGCATTGTCCCCTGACCATCTGATATCCATTAATCTTTCAGGTTCAATATGTTCAAGCATCGGACAGTCCATTCTGTGAACTGTAACGCCCTTTGCACGTGTTACAACGCCTACAATCGGCTCACCTGGAATAGGAGAACAGCATCTGGCAATTGAATACATTAAACCTTCAAGACCGATAATATCTTTTTCTGATTTTTTTCTGGTTGTTCCGTGAAAAGTTCCTGCAGGCTGTTTGGGAGCTTCGGGCTTTTTCAGTTTATTGATAATTTTATTGAGAGTTGTCTCTCCGTAACCGAGAGCTGCAAATAAGTCTTCTGCGGACAGGTAGTTCATTTGTTTTGCGACTTTGTCAAACTCTCCTGATTTCATATAATCATCAAATACGGATTTTGTCAGTTCATGTTCAAGGTTTGACTTTCCGACTTCAATATGTTCATCGCGGTTATTTTTCTTAAACCACTGTTTAATTTTTGACGCAGCCTGTTTTGTAACGACAAAATTCAGCCAGTCAAGCCGTGGGGCAGGTGTCTTAGATGTTAAAATCTCTACGATATCGCCGTTATGAAGTTTGGTGTCAAGCTGTGCAATTCTGCCGTTTATTAAAGCTCCTACTGTTTTATTTCCTACTTCCGAGTGAATTCTGTAAGCGAAGTCAACAGGTGTTGCATTTACCGGAAGGTCAAATACGTCCCCGTTAGGAGTAAAGGCAAATACCTGATCGGAAAACAGGTCAAGCTTAACCGAATTTACGTAATCTTCGGCAGATGACATATCTTTATCATATTCAACAAGTTTTCTCATCCAGGAAAACTGCATATCTGTAGGGTTATTTGCTTTTTGCGAGCCTTTTTCTTTATATCTCCAGTGGGCTGCAATACCGTATTCTGCAACTTCATGCATTTCCCATGTTCTTATTTGAACTTCAAGAGGTTTTGAGCGCGGTCCGATAACAGAAGTATGCAGGGACTGGTACATGTTGCCTTTCGGCATTGCTATATAATCTTTAAATCTCCCCGGTATAGGCTTGAATTGTGAATGTATAAGCCCTAATACTTCATAGCATTCTTTTTCTGTATCAACGATAACTCTTACAGCAGTAATGTCGTAAAGATCGTGGAATGCAATATTCAAACGTTTCATTTTGCTGTAAATACTGTAATAATGCTTTGCACGCCCTGTAATCTGTGCGTTGATACCTGCTTTTTTCACATCTGCAGTAATTTTATCAATAAGTATTTTTACGGTTTCTTCTCTGCTTGCTTTGGTTTGAGATACCAGACGTGCTATTTCAAAATATTTATCAGGTTCAAGATAACGTAAAGATAAATCTTCGAGTTCTGCTTTGATTTTATAGATCCCTAAACGGTTGGCAAGCGGAGCAAAAATATCAAGTGTTTCTCTTGCAATTTTTTGCTGCTTGCTTGCGGTCATAAAATTCAGCGTACGCATATTATGCAGTCTGTCTGCAAGTTTTAAGAAAACTATTCTTATGTCGCTTGCCATTGCAATGAACAGTCTGCGGAAGTTTTCGGCCTGACGTTCTTCATTTGATTTGAACTGTAGTTTCCCGAGTTTTGTTACTCCCTGAACAAGTGTCAGAACATCTTTGCCAAAAAGTTTTTCTATTTCTTCGGGTTTGGTGTCCGTATCTTCAAGAATATCATGCAGGAATGCAGCTTCAAGAGTATGAGAATCAACTTTTAAACCTGCAAGAATTTTGGCGACTTCGACAGGATGAATAATATAAGGTTCTTCAGAAATTCTGTACTGACCTTCATGCAGACGTTTGGCAAAAAGATATGCCTTTTCTATCTGTTCAATTTCTTCGGGTTCTCTGTTTTGTGCTATAAGTTCTTTTTTTATATCATCAAAAAGTGGTTTTTCGCTCATGATATAATCATAATACAGATTTTATCGGAAATTTTCAAGTAAAATGGAAAATTTCATTCATAAGGATTATAAAATGTTAAAAGAAACAAATGACGGTTATATAATAAATCTGAAAATTTCTCCGAATGCTTCGAAGAACGAAATAATAAAAACAAATGACGGAACTTTTAAGATAAAAATAACAGCCCGGCCTGTCGATGGCAAGGCAAACAAAGCCCTTATAGAATTTCTTTCTAAAAATTTAAAAGTTTCTAAAACTTCTATTGAAATTCTAAAAGGTCATACAGGTAAAGAAAAAACTCTGCTGGTTCGATCAAAAGATATTGATGTTATAGAGAAATTGAAAAGTTTTGTAAACTAAATAGTATAAAAATGGCAACAAAACTTATTCAGCTTTTTTATATTGCATAAAAATAAAGGAGTACAAATGCAAATTAACAGAATTCAGAGTAATACACAGTATCGGCCCGTTGTAAAATCTACGGCATTTTCCGGCGGAATAAGTCATAATTTATGTAAAAAATTATTGGCTGACGGGGCCGAATTTGCTGATATTTTGGAAAAATCGGCTAAAATTAAAGATATTAATGCCGATGTTTTTGTCCTATCTGACGGATTATATAACAAAAATGAAAAAACAGCGGAATTTGTTTTGTCTGCAGTTGACGAAATCGGCTTTATTCCTGGGTTAGAAAATGTAAAACCAAAAATTTTAAAGATTAAAGGCAACAGTTTAAAAGATGCTTTTAACAGTGTTAAATCAGAAGAACTTGCAAGTGTAAATAAATCCCTTGCAGATGATTATAATAACCAATACGACAAAACTAAAGAATTTCGCCGTTCGGTTTATGCTCAAAGAGATGCCGTAAGTAAAGATCTGGAACGAAAATTCACTTTAGCAGACAGTTTTTGGGTTAATTATTATAAGTCTTTAAAATAATTGTAAAAGAAGGTATTGCAAAATTTCATTTTTTAAGTTAGCATATAACCCATAAGGAAATATAAATGTTAAAAATCAATTCTTTA
Organism: uncultured bacterium; assembly: GCA_949284415.1. Lineage (GTDB taxonomy): Bacteria > Cyanobacteriota > Vampirovibrionia > Gastranaerophilales > Gastranaerophilaceae > Stercorousia. The sequence goes on from CASDVM010000028.1 coordinate 16,677, forward strand.
AAATTTCATCATTTACATCATCATAGATCCCTTGGAAGGCTATGAATTGATGTTACGCGCTTTTAAAGAATAATGTAGATAAAATTCAATTCTGATAAAAATAGTCTTTCAAGGAACCCCGAATGAAGCGTTTGTGAGGCTATTTTTATTATAAAGAATTGGAGAAGTAAAAAATGACAATAACAAATATAATTTCGGCAATAGGCAATAACAGCAGTGTATACCCCCTTATAGTCCGCGACTGCGGGATAGAAGTCCCTACAAAAATTATTCTGACCTATGATCAAAATAAAAAAGAATCTAAAGGGATTGCATACCTTGCTGCACGTGAAAGATTTCTTGATGAATATGCAACGTCCGCTGTATGGCTGGGAGGTATACCCCTTGTTGGCTGGATTTGCGATAAGTATATAAAAACACGCGGTTTAAATCCGAAAGTTAATTTGAAATTATTCAAAGAAGAAGAAGGTATTCAGGGAATTGACTATAATATTAAAAAATTTAAAGATATCGCCCCTGATGCAGTAAAAGATCTTCTCAAAGCAAAAGAAAACAAAAAATTGTATGAGAAATTGCTCGCAGGAAAATTTGTAGCTTCAACAACAATTCCGATTTTGTTTATGGGATTTATTCTGCCTAAGCTAATATTTGCATCTTCCGCAAGGAAGATAGAAAATTTGAGAAAAAAAGAAGCTGAAAAGAAAAAAACATCTCCTGTTAGTTTTTTACAAAAAGACAGATTTTACAAATCTAAAGACGTAAACTTTACGGGGTATTGGATACCCAGGGCTGCGAATTTCTCGGCTCAGGACAAAATGGCTGTAACGGACGGAGGTTATGCAATCGGACGTGTTGCAACAGCGCGCAATAAAAATGAACGTTACGATTTGTCATTCAAAATGGCAGGCATGATGTTTTTAAACTTTGTAGCGCCAAAATGGATTGAAAAAGGGTTAAATAAGCTTACCGGAGTCGAATTGGATCCTGTTATGCTGGCTGATAAAGAATTTTCAAAACAAATTAAAGAGGGAACTTTAAAACTACCTTCCGCAGCGTCAGCCGAGGAACTTTTAAAATTTATAGACAACACTGAAAATAAAGATACTCTGTTTATAAAGTATGCAAAGAAATTCGACAAAATAAAAATGCTTGATAACGGTGTAAGAGACCCGAGAGAATATGTTGATATTAAAAAGCTCGGCAAATTCAGAAATGACATAGAAGAATTTGCTAAAAAAGCTCTAAAAACTAATGATTTCAACGGCTATCTGAAGCAGGCAAGAATTGCAAAATCTGCAAACATTTTAACTAATGTAGCCCTGAGCAGTTTCCTTCTTGCTTATGTTCTGCCGAAAGCACAGTTTGCATTCAGAAAATTAATTACAGGTTCTGATTTGGAACCCGGTTTGGCTCCTGCTGAAAAAATTGTAGATGCTAAATAGTCTGATTTTGTTTGTGTTCTTTAAAGACAGAGACAATTGATACCGCTGAGAATATTTTTTTAGTGGCAGGGAACAATGCTAATAGCTCTATAATAGCTGTGCTTGCGGCAAGCCTCCATATAGTGAGACAAATTTCGAATTTATATGAATAATCAGGATTTACCATATTAATTTAAAATATCATAAAATATTATATATTTGAATATGAATAAAAAAATAAGATGCAATTGGCATCTTATTTTTTTATGTATTTTGAAATATTATTTTACACCATAGCTATTTCTCTGGATTCCATAAAGACAACATCATTGCTGTCCATAGAATGATCTATGTCAGGTAAAATTTCATTTTTGATATTAGCTAAATCTTCCTGCATCAATCTTCTTGGAGAGCCGTCTGCCATAGAGTTATTTCTTAAAAGATATGACGGGTGGAAGATTGTTATTGCTCTATAATCTTTTCCGTCAACGTTAATTGTCATCCATTGACCTCTGACTTTTGAGATTGTCTGTTTTTTATCAAGCTGTACAAAAGTTTTTAATGCCGTAGCACCGCAAAGAACAATTGCTCTCGGGTTGATAATATCAATTTGAGCGTTTAAAAACTTTCTGCAGGCTGATTGTTCTTCTTCTGTCGGAACTCTGTTTTCAGGAGGTCTGCATTTTACAGTGTTGATAATATATACATCTTCATCTCTTGAAATTCCTGCATTTGAAAGAAACTCATTTAAAAGCTGTCCGGCACGTCCGACAAAAGGTCTGCCTGTTTCATCTTCCATTTCACCGGGAGCTTCGCCGATAAGAACTATTTTTGCAGTTGACGGATTCCCGTCAGAAAAAACAACATTTTTTCTTGTTTTTGCAAGTGCACAGCCAGTGCAGCTTTCACACTTTGATCTTACTATCTCCAGACAATCTTTCTTCATTTTCGTCTCTCTCCTCTTTAAATATTCCTACATTATATTTTTTGCAATATCTTTTTAATTCTTTCATGATTACATCTGATAACATGAATACTGCTATTAAGTTTGGCACAGCCAAGAATAAAGTAAATGCATCAGATAGATTAATTATACTTTTAAAATTCATGGCAGAACCGATCACTATGAATATACAATATATAACCTGAAAAGTGCGTGTTGTCAATTTTGTATCGCCAAATAAATAATTCCACGCCTTAATTCCGTAATATGAGCCGCAAAGCATTGTAGACAGTACAAAACAGCTTGCCATAAATGTTAACAAAATCGGGAAAAACGGGCACACTGTACCGAATGCTTTTGAAGTTAATTCTATACCTGCAATCCCTGATGTATTCAGATATTCTCCCGAAACAACTATAACAAAAGCAGTTGCAGAGCCTACAATTACTGTATCAACAAACGGCTGAAGCATGGCAATAAAAGCCTGTGCAACAGGATTATTTGTTTTTACGGCAGAAAACGCAATCGGTGCAGTGCCAAGCCCTGCTTCGTTTGCAAACATTGCACGGCGAAATCCCCAAAGCATGCACATCATCCATCCGCCTGCTAATACTTTTGGTTGAAATGCTTCTTTTAAAATTACACTGAATGTATGAGGGACATGACCGATATTATAAATACACACCGCAAAAGCTGTTAAAACATATAATGTGCACATGACAGGCGTAACCTTGGATGTAAATTTTCCGATTGCTTTAATCCCGCCGATAATTGTAAAGTAAGTTATAACCGCAACAATTAAGCCTAAAAGCCAGCCTTGATTTGCAAAAAAACTGTTATTTCCGCCTGTAACTTCCGTAATTTGGGTTGTCATTGCATTTATCTGGAATAAATTCCAGCCCCCGATCATCGCAAAAATACAGCATACTGCATAAATTTTAGAAAGGTGAGGAGCAAATTTACCGATATATTTGTTATTTTTAAGAGCGCCTTCAATATAATACATAGGTCCGCCTGCGATTGTACCGTCAGGATTAATTTTTCTAAATTTAAGCCCTAAAAGAACTTCTGCAAATTTTAATGCCATTGAGAAAAAACCTGCCAGTATCATCCAGAAAATTACTCCCGGGCCGCCTATAGATACAGCCGCTGCCGAGCCTGCTACGTTTCCTATGCCTGCTGATGCTGAAATTGTTGCAGTCAGAGCCTGAAAAGAAGATACTTCACCTTTTTTCTTTTTAACACGGATTTCTTTGTGCTCATAATTTTTGGTAATGAGCTGTAAAGCGTGCTTAAATCCCCAGATTCCGATAAATCTTGTTCTGATTGTAAAATAAAAAGCCGCAATCATTAAAAGTGCAACAAGAAATTCAATTCTGACTCCGTGAATGGTGATAGAACTGAAAATTATCCCTGAAATTTTGTCGGCTATCGGTGATAAAAATGTATCAATGGCTGTGTCTAAATTCATTGCTATATAAGTTTAGCACAAACATGAGATTTATTTTCTAAACATTTTTTTATTAATGGAAAACACAGGGCAAGACTTCCTATCCCAAGAAATGCAAATACTGATTTTGGTGTTTTTCTTCTTTCTATGCTTTCTGTATTTTTCATTGAAGTGTAAATGTCATAATTAAGTTTGTTAAAATCTCTGGATGCTTGCTCGTGCGAATATAGAACAGGTTTAACGAATCCGTTCGGCGGTGTAATTATGCCGACATTTAATGCAGGATTTTTCATATTTTGATTTACACTGACACTATTCTCCATATATTAATTAAAACAAAATTTCTTAATAAATTGCCTTAAATATTTAATTATGTTAAGCATGTATTGACAAAAAATTGAAAAATCAATAAAATGATAATTGTTACTGATTTTGCGGAAAATTATGAATTATTCAAGACAAAGAGAAGTTATTTTAGATACATTAAAATCAAATGTTGTTCATCCGACAGCAGAATATCTTTATGCAATTTTAAAATCTAAAGAGCCTAATATAAGTCTTGCAACTTTGTACAGAAATCTGAATCAGCTTGCAGATAACGGTGTTATAAAAAAAATTGACGGTTTGGAGACATCATCGCATTATGACCATAATACTCATGAACATTATCATTTTATATGTGATAACTGTAAGAGAGTTTTTGATGTAAGTTCTGATGTCGCGCCTGATATTGTTCAAAAAACAGAAGCGGAAACAGGTTTTATTGTGAAAAAATATGATATAATATTTAACGGTATTTGCAAAGACTGTCTGGAAAAGATAAAAGAGAGTAATTAAAAACGATTATAAATCAGCTCAAGAAAGGAGACAATTATGGAAAAGTATGTATGCACGGTATGCGGTTATGTTTACGATCCGGAAGAAAACGGAGGTGTAAAATTTGAAGATTTACCTGATGATTATGTATGCCCTCTTTGCGGTGTCGGAAAAGATATGTTTGAAAAACAATAATCAATGAATTTTTGTTGAAAGTTAGTGAAGAAAGGAAGTAATATGCCTGAATTAAAAGGAACAAAAACCGAAAAAAATTTGTGGACTGCTTTTGCAGGCGAGTCGCAGGCGAGAAATAAGTATACATACTATGCTTCTCAGGCTAAAAAAGACGGATTTGTTCAAATAAGCAAAATATTTGAGGAAACTGCAAATAACGAAAAAGAACATGCTAAAATTTGGTTCAAAGCATTGCATGGAGATAAAATTCCGGAGACATTGAAAAATCTGGAAGATGCGGCAGACGGAGAGCATTATGAGTGGACTGATATGTATGCCCAATTTGCCAAAGAAGCAAAAGAAGAAGGGTTTGATACACTTTCCGCTTTGTTTGAACTTGTCGGCAAGATTGAAAAAGAACATGAAGAAAGATATAGAGCTCTTTTGGAAGCTGTAAAAAACAGTACGGTTTTTGCTAAAAATGAAGTTGTAGTCTGGGAATGCGCAAATTGCGGTCATATTCATACAGGAGAAAAAGCCCCTGAAATTTGTCCCGTGTGTAAACACCCGCAGGCATATTTCTTTATGAAAGCCAAGAATTATTAATAAAGATAAGAAGGCTTTGTATTTTTACAAAGCCTTTTTTATGTTAGAATATTTATGTGTATTAATCGAGAGGGATAATTTGTGGAGCTTAAAGGTACGGAAACAGAAAAAAATTTAATGAAAGCTTTTGAAATTAATGCAAAAAGGCGTATGGAATATGATATTTATGCATTGATTGCCGAAAAACAGGGTTATAATGATCTTGCACGCTTAATGACACGTTATGCAAATCATGAAAAAGAGCATTCAAAGCTCTGGTATAAATGGTTAAAATGTGATAGCGGCTGTTTGCCGGGTTTGCTTGACAGCGCAAGAGATGCTTTGAAAAATGAAAAAGATGAAATTGAAGGCGTTTATGAACAATTTGCACAAAAGGCTAAAGAGGAAGGACTTGATCATATTGCAGGGCTTTTGGAAAATATTGAAGCTATAGAAAAAATTCATTATGACAGAATGAAAAAATTAATATTGAAACTTGAGGATCAAGCAGATCCAAATCCGGACGGAACTTATAACTGGGTGTGTTCAACATGCGGAGCTGTTTTTGTTCAGAAAGAGGAACCCCAATACTGCCCCCTTTGTTTAAAAGAAGAAGTATTTTTTTATAAACAGCCAAATAAATAGTAAAGGAGAAATATAAATGAAATTTCAGGAAATTAAAAACAATATTTTCTACTGCGGTTTGAATGACTGCGACAGAAGAATTTTTGACGAGCTAATCCCGTTGGAGCACGGTACAAGCTACAACTCATACCTTGTAAAAGGTTCTGAAAAAACTGCAATTATAGATACAATGTATCCGCCGAAAACTAAAGAATATTTAAAAAGATTAGCTGAAAATCAAATCGGTAAAGTTGATTATATAATAGCAAATCATGGAGAACAGGACCATTCGGGATCTATCCCTGCTTTGTTAGAAAAATATCCCAATGCAATTGTTTTAACAAATCCTAAATGTGCTGAAAATATTAAATCAATGCTTCACGTAGCGGATGAAAAAATCAGAGTTATTACAGATGGCGAAGAAGTTTCTCTCGGTGATAAAACCTTAAAATTTATTTTTGCTCCCGGGGTTCACTGGCCTGATACAATGTTCACTTATATAAAAGAAGATAATGTAATCTGTACGTGCGACTTTTTAGGTGCTCATTATACATTCTCTGATGTTTTTGCTCAGGAAAGTCTTGAATTGGAAAAGAGTGCAAAACGTTATTATGCGGAAATTATGATGCCTTTCAGGATGATGTGCAAAAAATATACTCAAATGGTAAAAGATATGAATGTTGATATGATTTTGCCAAGCCATGGTCCGGTTTACAAAAGGCCTGATTTTATACTTGATTTGTATGCAGACTGGACATCGGATATGCCGAAAAATCTTGTTGCACTTCCTTACGTTTCAATGTATGAGAGCACAAAAGATATGATAGACTACCTATCGGATAGGTTGAATGAAAAAGGTATAGAAACATTCAAATTTGATATTGTGGATGATGATTTGGGCGATCTTGCAATGGCATTAGTGGATGCCGCTACAATTGTTATGGGAACTTCAATGGTTCTTGCAGGTCCTCATCCTATGGCTGTTAATGTTGCGTATCTTGCAGCGGTATTAAGACCTAAAGCGAAATTTGCATCGTTACTCGGTTCATACGGCTGGGGCGGCAAGCTGTTTGATTTAATAGCTCAAATTCTTGCTCCGTTGAAGCTTGATTTGGTTGAGCCGCTGCAGGTTAAAGGAAAACCGACAGAAGAAGATTTTAAGCATCTTGATGTTATGGCTGAAAGCATTTACGAAAAACATAAATCTGTCGGTTTGGTTAAATAGTTAATAGTAGAGCGGATATAATATCCGCTCTTTTTAATTGTAAAATTTTATGAATTTTTAGCAATTATTTTTTTATATTGGTTTTAGAATTAATATAAAAATGGAGGAAAAATTATGATTAAAGCAATTAATTTTTTAGGCAAACCGGAAGCGCCGGGAACTGTATCAAATGTAGCAGCTGCAAAACCGGAAGTTAAAGAAGCTCCGAAATCAGAACCTGCAAAAGATACTTTTGTTCAATCTGCACCGAAGCAGGAAGAAGCTCCAAAGGCTGATCCTAATGACAAATTTGTAAAATCGGAAGAAAAGAAATCAGACGAAAAACACGATTAATTTTGTCAGATTATTGTGTTAACAAGTTTTATTAATCAAGCTGAATTATTATGAATTCAGCTTGATTATTTATTTAATCGTTTTCCAGCATAGTTTGATTCCATGGATAATCATCTTTTATTTCCCATCCGTCAAATTGAATAAGTCTGGCGCAGGCATGTCTTCTGTCTTTAGAGCTTACTGACGAATTATCCGTATTTCCGTATTTACAGCCGTTTAAAAGTTGTTCTCTTGTAGAATTTTGATGTCCAGGTAAAGATGCGTAAAATTTACCTTGATTTATAGTGAAAAGAAATCCATGTTTCCCGTCAAAATTTCCTTCACCATAATGTCTGCAATATTTATAATCTGTACAGAAGAAAATATTTATCTGAGTGGTATACTGAATATAAGCGTCAAAACCGGAACCGTCATTGAATGCAACTGAAATACCTTTGTTATCCTTCGTTACTCCTTTTGAAATAGATTGAATGTATTTGCCGATGGTTTCATTATACCATTTTTCAGTATCAGCGCCGTTTCGTATCATGTCTGAACTAAATCGCATATCATCAGGTATCAGCCCTTCGTCCTGCTGCCATCTAAGAATTGCCTGACTCATAATGGAATAAAATCTTTCAAGTCTCACTGCTGTTTGTTTTTTCCGGTAATTTTGAATCAAAGACGGCATCGTCACAGCAGCGACAACACCAATGATGCCGAGAGTAATCAAGACTTCTGCCAGCGTAAACGCTGCGCGTTTACGAGGTGAATAAGTTCGTTTCGGGGAATTTGTGTCATGCTGAAGTAGTTTCAGCATCTCACAAGATCCCGAAAC
>CASDVM010000029.1 GCA_949284415.1 uncultured bacterium
ACTTACGGCGGTGTAACAGCAAATTACAACAGACTGAGAAAAGCAATAGACGACAGACTTGCAAGTCTTAATCCTGCTCCTGTAAAATCAAATATTCAACAGCATGATGATGTTGTTGCTATGCTTAATGAAAAAGCTCAGGCAGGAAAAGGTTTGAATGAAAATGATTTTAAACAGGTAACGGATTATCTTGAAACAATTACTGATGAAGCACAGTTTAAAGAGTTAACAGGGCTTTTAAACGGTAAAAAGATGACTTCCGTGCAGAAAAAACAGATCAAAGAATTACTTTCCGCAAAAAATTCTGAAATCAAGGCTTCTCACATACCTGATACAGTAGACGAAAGTGTTGAAGTTTCAACCCGTAATTCCGCCGATGCGGTGGACGAAGGCGTTGAAGTTCCAACCCGTAATTCCGCCAATACTGTAGACGAAGGTGTTGAAGTTCCAACTCGTAATTCCGCCGATGCGGTAGACGAAGGCGTTGAAGTTCCAACCCGTAATTCCTCCAATACTGTAGACGAAGGTGTTGAAGTTCCAACTCGTAATTCCGCCGATGCGGTAGACGAAGGCGTTGAAGTTCCAACCCGTAATTCCTCCAATACTGTAGATGAAGGTGTTGAAGTTCCAACTCGTAATTCCGCCGATGCGGCAGATGAAGGTATTGAAGTTAAACCTGAAAAAGTTGCTAATGATGCAAACGCAATACAAGATGCAGAAATTCCAGCTCAACACAGAGATATGTGGAAAAGCTGTAAATCACGTATTGACACTCTGACACAGGAAATTGCAAATCTGTCAGACAAAGTTAATCCGAGAGAACTTTTAGTACGCGGTAAAGCTCTTCTTGCCGACCTTAAAACAATCGGACAAAGTGTAACCGGTTCTGTAAGAAGTAAAATACAAAATCTTTACAGCGACCTGAGGACAATGCTGAATAATGTAAAAGTTAAATTCCAGAATAACAGAACTTCTTCCGCACAAAAACCTTTTAAACTTATTACATCAGAGAAAGAAGCAATGGATTATTTTAAAAATAATATAGAAGAAAGAGCTATTATTTGGGATGGGGGTAAAAAAATAGAAGAAAGAAGCATGCGTAATTGTACTGATGGTAAACCATATTATATGTCTGTAGAGGATCGTACATGGTTATATGAAATTCATAACTCTTCCGGTACAGGTAATATTAATGCTGATTATTCTGCTCAGAGAAAAATGGGAACTCCCTGGAAAATACACATTTATGCTGACAGTCCGCAGGAATGGGCTAATGCAGCACAAGTAGCACTGCCGATTTTGCGTGAAAACAAGTTACATTACAAAACACTGTCTGCTGTTGATAAAAATGCATTTCTGAATTTGGAAAAAGCATTTGACGGGGGTATCCAAAAAGGCAAGGCTTTTACCGTCTATTTCAGATCGAAAGAAGAGTTTACACGAATAGCCCACACACTTGATGCAGCATTCCAAAAAAGCGGCTTACGATCCTCAGGCACAGTTGTGAATGAACGTCAAATTGGAAACTCAGGATTCCTTTCATACCGCAACGAACAAGCAGAACGTGGTGTATCTTATAATGTGGATGGAGTTGAAGATCCTTATCTGAAAAGTTTAGGCAATGCTGATGGCGGAGTTCAAAACGGCAATACATCCGTTGAACTGTCTGACGAAATAAAGAAGAACATTAGCCCGAATACCCAAACTTTATTGAAAAAGCTAGAACCGGGTCGAGAACTTATATCCAATGAAGGCGATAAGATATATACTTTCAGAAACAACAATGGCAAAATAGAAATAACTAATATAATAAACCGTGCAGCTCATGCAAACGGCAATACATCCGTTGAACTGTCTGACGAAATAAAGAAGAACATTAGCCCGAATACCCAAACTTTATTGAAAGATAATCTAAAAGAACCTGGTCAAGAACTTACATTCCCTGAAGGCGGTAAGAGATATATTTTCAGAAACAATAATGGCAAAATAGAAATAACTGCACAGGGCGAAATAAAACCTGCAACTCATGCAGAAACAGCAGCAAATCTAAATAGTATAAAATCAGGGAAGTTCGAAAATTTGTCTGAAGAAATTTCTTCTACATTTGGACACAAAACCTGTGAATCACTTTCTAAATTAAAACCAAATCACAGGGTTGGATTTTATAGAGGAGATACTCACTATGTTGTAGAAAATATAAACGGAAAAATTGAAATTATATCAAAAACTCCGAAAGTAGAAGTAAATTTTGATATTCCTTTGTCTAACAGAACACCTGCAGGCAAAAACAATAAAGGTATAAGTATGAATGATGCCCTAACCAAAGAACAAAAACAAGTTTATAATTCGTCATATCAGGCATTTATGGACAGTAAGGACAATAGAATTATTCATACACATACAAATACTTTATCAGCAGATAATTTACTTCATGGTACAACTTTAGAAGCCTTGATTAAAGACGGCGGAGTACTTGATAATGGTCTTGTCCCGCGTGAACTTTCAGGAAAGACAGCTGCTTCATATGCTGATGGATCAATACCTGATACTTTAACTCCGTTATGTACTGATACATGGGATGTCAGGGCAAATTACTCTATTAGAGATTATTTTGATTCCCGCAGTAATCATTGGAAAAATGACGGAGAAGCTAATTTCTTGCCAAATTCAAACCAGACAAGATCTCCATTTGTGCTTGTATTAGATACCAAATCTATTGATCCGACAATTATGAAAAATTCGTTTGAAGTTAATAATAATGGACAAAGTGTATTATTTGAACATGGAAATATGAGCAGAGGGCATAATTATCCGACTCATAGGGCACTTCCTATAGGTGCACCATCGAACTCTATTGAAAAGATAATTGTTGATACACGCATTGTAGATGGATACGAGTTAAATCAATTAAGAAGCAAAATTTTCCAAAATGACTTAGATATAAAATTATATGATTTAGATGGTAATGAAATATGGTATTAATTTAATTTACCGCACTTTTCACATTCAGGCTCGGCATGAGTCATAATTGTTACGTGTCCGAGCTTTTGTGTTATAAGATTTTCTATCTCATCACATATATTATGACATTTTTCTATTGTCATATCTTTCGGAAATAATATTGTGAGTTCGATGTCGGTTGAAGGCCCGCAGCGCCGTGCTTTGAGATTTTTTATCCCGAGAATGCATTTATTTTTATATGAATTGATTATTTCTTCAATCGACTTCATATCTTCAGGCGGCAGTGAACCGTCAAGAAGGTTATTCAAGGTTTCTTTTGAGATAGAAAATCCTGCCTTTAAAATAAACAAAGCAACCAGAATTGCAATAACAGGGTCTAAAATATGTATTCCTGTTATTTTTATCAGGATTAAGCCTGCCATTACACCGAGTGATGAGTAAATATCAGTTCTCAAATGCTCGCCGTCTGCAAAAAGCGAGATAGAATTTGATTTTTTTGCAACTTTAAAAAGAACACTGCTTACAAAAAAGTTTGCCGCGACAGCAAAAAGCATTACCGCAATGCCTAAAGTCGTATCGACTTCAAAAGTTTCACGCATAAAAAGTTTTTTGCATGCTTCGTAAATGATATAAAGCGCAGCAAAAATTATCAATCCGCCCTCGATAAACCCTGACATATCTTCATATTTCCCGTGGCCGAAAGGGTGTTCTTTGTCTGCAGGCTCCGATGATTTCATAACCGCAAAAAAAGTCAGAACTGATGCCAGAAAGTCGCTCATTGAGTGAATTGCTTCGGATATTATACTTATTGAGCCGGAAATTATTCCTGCTATGAATTTTAAGATAATTATTACGGCGTTTGAGGTTATTGAAAGCCCAGCTGCCAGTTTTTTTTCAGTTGTTATGTCCATTACCGTTACCCGCTGCTATTATTTTCAGGCTTATTAAAAACTGCGTCCTCTGCTAAAACGAGATCGTGAAAAGCATTACTTTCTTTTCAAGCATTTTAACATGGTTTTGGTATTTTTATCAACCCTTAGCGACTCGCAGATTTTTTGGATGCTTTTGTTGAAAGTCCAATCATCAAGATTTGATTTTTTCAGATATTCAAGTGTCTGTTCGGGAAATTGAGTGTAACAGACAGAAAGCGTCCATGCTGCAGACATTCTTGCATAATATCTGTCGTCTTTAAATTCATCAATCAGTTGTAACACATCTTGTATGAAATTTATATCAATGTAATATGAAATAAGCATCACATACCCGAAACGTATATCATATTCTTTTTTCGATTTAAAATACGGCTGTATAAAGTCCCATACAAGTTTTTTATTGTTCTTAGTGAATTTAAGGCTGTTGCAGAAGCTGTCGCACACAGCCCAGTTGTCGATTTTAGGAATGAAGTCTTTTACAAGTTTTATAACTTTATCTGCAGGAAGTTTTACAAGTCCTATAACCATTCCCTGAAGCATTACTTCTTCCATATATTCTAAATTGTCATTGTTTACAAATGTTTCCCAATCACTGTTTTTATACACTTCTTTTGCAATTTTTCTAAGTTTTGGAATTCTAATTCCTAAAACATTATCAATATTGGGGATTAGTTTTGCCGAGAATTTTTGATAATCCTTTTCTGATTCTTCTAAAAGTCTTTGTTTTATATCCATGTAAAAATTTTAGCATAAAATTGATAAACTTTCCCGTTATACCTTTTTTAAGAGCACTACAGCTTGAGCTTCTATAGCAAGTTCTTGCCCCACAGCATCCATTTTTTCATTTGTTTTAGCTTTTATGGAAATTCTGTCAGGATCAATTGCGAGAATTTCACATAGGACTTCTTTCATCTTCGGAATATAGGGCATCATTTTCGGTTTCTGGGCAATAATGTTGCTGTCAAGGTTTTCTATAACGTATTTTTTTTCTTTAATAAGTTTATATACATCCGTTAAAAGTTTTGTGCTGTCTGCATCTTTATAAAGTTCATCAGTATCCGGGAAAAGAGTTCCGATATCCGCAAGTGCAAGAGCACCGAGCATTGCATCAATAATCGCATGGATTAAAACATCAGCGTCTGAATGTCCCAAAAGGCCTTTTTCATGGGTAATTTTAACCCCGCCGATTATTAAGTCCCTGCCTTCCGTCAGTTTGTGAATATCATAGCCTAATCCGATTCTATACATATTTTTATCCTTTGTGAATTACTTTATGAGTTCGGTTGTAAAGCAAAATTTATCAATAGCTTTTACAAATCCGTTGTTTTCGACAGTATCGGTTACAAAGTCCGCGCATTCCTTTAATTCAGGTGTAGCGTTGCCCATTGCAACTTTTATTCCGCCTGATTTTAAAAGTTCAATATCGTTATTCTGATCTCCGATTGTCAGAACCTCATCTTTTTTTATCCCCCACTTTTTGCATAAAAATTCTACGGCATTCGATTTTTTCGCATCTTTGCTGGAAATCTCGCAAAAATACGGGGTTGATTTGACTATATAAAGGTCAGGATACTGTTTTTGAAGATAGTTAACCCAGCCTGTTACCGTATCTGCATCTCCGTATTTGATTGCGAGGATTTTGTTTACATTTTTAATGTCCAGAGTATCAAACGGACAGACCGTATAATTTATATATCTTGCATCAGTGTACTGTTTTATTGTTTCATCGTCTTTTTCTACGTATAAAACATCGTCCATGTAAAGATTTATGTGAATATTATTCTCTTTAGCCCATTTTATGATTTCTTTTGCTTTTTCGGGATCTAAATCTTTTCTGTAGTACACTTCTCCGTTTTCTTTATTTTCCTTAATCATTCCGCCCTGATAAGAAACAATGGGAGTATCAAGACCGAGTTCGTCCGCCAGAAATGTTGTTGCTTTGTGCATTCTGCCTGTTACAAGAACTACTTTAACTCCGCCTGCGGTAAGTTTTTTGACGCAGGCTTTGACTTCAGGGGTAAATCCGCCTAAGTCCCAGTTGAAAATTGTTCCGTCTATATCCGTGGCTACCATTTTAATATTTCCAGACATATTTTATTCCTTAATTTGTGCGCGTAATAATGCGCAAAGTGTTTTTGCATCCTTAATTTGTCCGTTATCAATCATTTTTAATACATCATTATATGTGTATTCAAAAGCCTGAATAATTTCGCCTTCATCAGGGTGGCAGTGAGTAAATTTTAAATTTTCCGCTTTATAAAGGTAGAGTTTTTCATTACTGTAACCCGGTGATGTGTAGACATAACCCAGATCAGTCCATTTATCGGCGCAATATCCTGTTTCTTCTTCCAGCTCGCGTTTTGCAGCTTCAAACGGGTCTTCTCCGGCTTCAAGTTTTCCTGCAGGAAGTTCGAACATGATTTCTTTTATCGGATAGCGGAATTGTTTTACAAGAAGAATTTTATCATCTTTTATTGCAAGAATAACAACTCCCCCTGAGTGTTTTACTACTTCTCTGAAAGATTCCCTGCCTGTTGGCAGTTCGATTTTATCTTTATAAAGTTTTACAACCCTGCCCTCAAAAACGAGCTGTGAATTAATTGTTTTTTCCGTAAATTCCATACTTTTATATTAGCATAAAAGCGATTAAATTTAATATTTGTAAAAAATATTTGTGTAAATAAAAAATAAAAACGGGTCTGACAAAAGTCAACCCGTCTTTATTAGGAGGAGGTGGGATTCGAACAAATATTTTTGCTTTTTGTAACTTCAAATTTATCCCGTAACCTCCAGTATTATTCAATCTTGGAAGTTTGTTCTTTTGGTAACTTTTAATAATTTTTAGGGACTATTTGTAAAATTAGTCCCTTTTTAGTCCCTTTGAAATTTTATTTTTTTGTTCTTGATAGACTCTTGCACCATGCCATTCTGTAGGTAACATTTTTAGCCAACCCAATTTTATTTTATTATTTTTTGCTTCTTCTATAAGATTTATTCCCATAAGAGCATCAGAACAAGTAATTGGTTCTTTGTTAATTTCACAAAGCATATAAGTTAAATATCTATGTAATAAAAGAGAATAATAAATTAAGCTATTACAAGTTTCATACAATGTTTCAATTATACTTTTAACTTTTATTATATGAATTTCTAAACAATTTGAAGATTGCTTTTCTTCATCTGTTAATGAAAAATTATCGAAAGTTAATATTGTATTGTCTAGTTTTTCTTCATATTGTAAAACTTGATTTAAAGCACTCATAGCACCCTTGCTTGTATTAATCAAAAAGTCATAATCTTTAATGTTAATAGGTAATAGCCATGAAGAAAATGGATATTTTTCAGTTGCTACAGTTAAATTCCCTATCTTTATTGCTTTGAGTTTTGGAATTAAAGTGTTGTCCCTGTAATCAATTAAAGCAGGTACTTGTAATTCAATTAATGTATGTAATATTATTGCTTTATTAATGTTTATTTTATGTTGTTCCTTTTCTCGCCTTTTATCAGTTAGCCAAGCTCCAAAATATACTGCTCCAAAAGAAGCAATAGCTGTTATAAAAGGGGTTGCCACCTGCCACCAGTTTATATTATGAGTTGTTTTAGCTGTATTTAAAATAAAATCTAACATTAAAACCTACTATACTTTATAGATTATAATACAAACTAACGAAATTCATTTAATGTATTAATCAAAATTAATGAGTAACAAATTAAAGAAAAAACTATGTTTTTGCTATAATTAGATAGCAGGTGTGTAAATATGAATAATAAAATTACAGATTTAATATCCAGTATAAACAATAATAAAAAGAAATATATAGGATTATTTCTTTGGGATTTTTTATCAGAATTTTTAGCTGTGGTATGCTTTGTTATTACAGTTAATTTTATATCCTTCTTAATCAGTTATTTAAACATAAATTATACTATGTTTTTTAACTTAGAAAAAATCCTTTATTGTTTTATTTTACTTTGGTTTTTTACTGCTGTTATTATTACAATAATTTTTCATTTTGTAACAATTTGCACTATTAATAAAAACGGCAGAGGAATGTTAACAGAAAATGAAGAATAATTTAGAAATAAATATAAACGCTCTGTTTTGTAAAACTGTTATAAATTTAATTTATTTATTGCTAGATACATTGTTAATTTCTAGTATTTTGACCATAACTTATTATTTCCAATGGATTAAAATTAGCTTTCTGTCTATTTCAATAATCATTATTCCTGTAATTATTTTCACTGAAATATTTCGTCAAAATACTGCTTTTAATAGAATTGTCATAAGTAATGTTTACAATTTTATTTATTATTTGTTTCAAGAACCATTTAGAATAACGAAACTAGTTAATAAAATACTAGATATTGCTACCGCCAGTTTATTTGTGTATTACTTTTTTATTTTATTACTTAATTTAGAGTCTTTAAGCACTCAAAATCATCCAATATTTCAAGCTATAGGAATTGTAATTACAGTATCATCCATAGTATTAACTGTTTTATTCTCTACATTACAACAATTTGAAAATAAATACTCTGATTTTAAATCAATACTACAACAATGGAAAACAACCAATATTTTTCTTTTTATATTGTTAGCAATATATACAACTACATCATTTATTTTTTATTTTATTGGTTCAAATAAATATTTTGACATATTAATTCTTATTTCTTCAATCTACCTTGTTATAAAATTAATACTTATAGCTATTAATATATCTTTTATGATGAATTTTGGAATCCTTTTGAAGATATACGAAAGGAATACTATAAAATTTATAAAAAGTTGGAATATAAGTAATGATAAAAATCTTGTAAATGAAATAACACAAAAAGGTGTAAAATATTTTATTAAATATAAAGTTTGGGGAATAAATAAAAAGAAACATTATACAATTTCAGAACAAACAATATCAGAATTACAAGCACAGGTTGAACCTATTTTTAGGCTGGCTGAAAATTTTCTAAGAGAGAATAATTTAAACGATTTTTTAATCTGTAATAAAGTAATTTATAATGTAGTTACAATATACGCCAAATTATACAATGATAGCTTGGAAACAAAATTCTATCAATTTCTAGCATATAAAATTAAAGATTTATATAGATTGGCTGTAAATTTAAAATATCAATCATTTCCAGAACATTTAGTTGAATTGAATGAGCAATTAGGTTTATTTTCAATTAGAGAAAAGAAAGACCAAACTGATTTTAAGACAATACAGACGTTATCTTTTTATGCATTTAAGGATAATGCAAAAGAGTTTATTATAATGGCAATAAATTTAGAAAATACACCTGCATCAACTCTTGCTATAATTTCTTTTAGAAAGTTTATTAACAAACTTATTTTTAATCAATCCATAGATGAAGTTAGTGGATTAATTGATGATTTAAATACTATATCTTTTGAAATTTGGACATTAAATAATACTAAAAAAGTAACTAATAATGCCTGGTGTGTAACTCTTATTAGTTATATTATTACTGATATTATAAATATTTTTTATTATGTAGCAATGTATAACTTGCAAGAATATATGTCAATAGACACGACTTATCTTGAAAATAAAATCAAACAAGCATTTGAAGATTCTTTTAAATTATTAACAACGTACAAAACATATCCTAGTGATTTTTCGATATTTTTTAATAATTTGGGAAGAGATTTAAATTTGAAATCGGTAACCGAAATATTAAAAAATTCTCCATATATAATGACACCTTACAAAAATTCTGTGTACAATGGTTCTTCATTAATAACTCATTATGTAAATGCCTTAGACCAAGTTTATAATGCTATATTGGTGTATGATTTTGATACAAATGTTGATTTTGATGGAGGCTTGACTTGTTTATCTAATTTTCTTGATTCATTTGAAAAATCTACAAAAATATTGTTTGATAGTGACAATAGTATCTGTGTAAATAGAATATTAGAATCCATAACAAATATTCAGGAGTATGTCTTCTTATTTATTGAGAGAGTAAATGCAACTAATTATAAAAGAAAACAAATGTTAGAAATATCAAGCTTATTATTAAAAAACTTATATTCTACGTTCTTAAATATCTTAAAAAATTATACAATTTCAGAAAAGCACCAAAGTTACTATATAGAAGATTTTGTTAAATTTGTTTTCTATTCTGTAAAAATGTATGCAACCACAAATGATAAAAACAAAAAACTAATTGAAGATTTAATCCAAAAATTATTCATTGATTTTGAACAACAAGATGTTTCCAAACAAAAAGACTTATACGACGGAATAAATTTAATAGCATTGCTTCTTTGTAAAACAGATAGAAATTCTAAAATTTTTAATATTCTTTGTCAATTTTCAATAAAATATAAACCTGAAAAACAACAACGAAATAATAGTATATATATTGATTCTCTTAAAGAAAATAATATCCCTTCGTTTGCTAGATACTGGATTAACTATAATGATATAAAAGAATATCATAATATTTTATTGGAATTTGAAAATAAGGAATCCTAACTATTTTTAGCCTTCAATCCTGCATAGAACTCATCCATTTTATTCGCTACCTGTGGTTGTTTAAAGTTTTCAAGGATATCACCAATAGTATATTTTACGTATGCAGTATCAGGCATTTTACCTCACTTGATTTTGAATATATGGTACCATAAACATAGAGCAAGTATTTGTACTACTTATTATGTTTAAAAGCACATTCCATTTTATTAATTTCGGACTTTGATAACCCTATATTTTGAGCAACCTGCCGCCATTGTGCAGTTTGCTTTTTCATATCTGTAATAATATTTTTAGCCGTCTCAGGCATGATATCAAAATATTCACCTACTTCTAAGGCTAAATCTAAACTTTGTGAGTTATCATATTCCGTTATATAGGTACTTAAAACATTTTTATTGTCATTGCTTGGATTAACATCATACAGTGGGGATAACCTCCATCCGCCTTCATTTACATATAAAAATCCATGGTTTCTAAGGTGGTCATCCGTGTTTGATATTAGAATTGAAAATACAATTCTTTTCCACAATTCTGTTAAATCTTCACTAGGAGCAGCTCCGTATTGTCTTATTGCATCTGCAATTTCCATATAACTGTGAGTTTGGGTGTCGTTATCAACAGCATTAAGCATACTCATTGCAGATAAGAATGGGACTCGTTGTTCGCCTTTTCTGTCGAAACGTTTTAAAACAATGACATCTTTAGTTCCCGCTTTATGTAAAGACCATTCCTGAACTTTTAAACCGCAGTTTTTAGCGAGCGTAAGTGCAACCGCTTCCCATAAGACGTTATTTGTAAAGTCATCCTTTTTAGGAAATTTCGCAATACATAAATTCCCTTTTTTATCAATAACACTGGCTTTAGGTCTGGCACCACCCAGAGACGAACCCGGGGCTAGTAACAGTTGCAAATCACTATTCTTTTCTTCTGAAGCTATAACTTTTTCTGTTGCAGCAAGCAATTTGGTTAGATTTACCAGTGGAGGAATGGATTTTAAACTCCACGGATACAAAAATTCTTCACTTTCTTCTGTTTTGAATCGTAAAGCACCCTGCCTTGCATAATCATTTACATATAAAAGGTAGTCGATTTCATTTAGGGTTTTCGGACTTCTGTTTTCTTCTTTTGCAAGCTGGTTTTCGTATCTTCTCATAAGGATTCTGCCCCAGGTATCAGGTGCGGAGTCACCAAATGAGCCGAACAATGGTGTTTGTCTCGGGTTTACCTGTTTGCCGGAACCAAAGAATAGACCAGGTTCTAAAGAAAATGCTTTATTGTTATTTAACCATTCCTTCGAATACTCGAAATCAGACGTTTCTTTGCCTTTGTTAAAATGCGACCAAAGAGTTCCAACAAAATGGTTTTCATTATTCAATTCGATGTAAACTAAAACTTTTTTATCAGACATAAATTTTATCCTTCGTCCTTTTTGTAACGGACTCGTTGTGGAAGATTATCTTTATCATATATCTTGCCTACCGTATCACTATCAGGGTCTGCAAAGTTGTAGAGGTTATCTATCAAACCAAGTACAAACATAACTTTGGCATAAATTCCCATAGAAACACCTGAATCGCCTTTTTCCACTTTAGTTAAGGTAATATGTGTAATTCCTGCACGTTCCTCTACCAGTGCCATTGTAAGCCGTCTTTTTATACGGGCTTCTTTTAAATCGGCACCAAGCTTTTTTAATGCTTTATTAACAGGTATTGGTATTACGGATGTTTTTTTCATAAGGTTAAAATATATTATCGTGTATGTTATACTACTTTAAATATATTATAATATATTTTATTTAAAATTTCAAGAGGTAAAGCTCATAGATTTATATCTATGAGCTTTTAATAAGTTAATAATTACCTGATAGATTTTTCATATCTATTACCATTTGATTGTACGAATTTTTATCCATGTCGTAATCTTCCGGCAGTTGGAACCATTTATTATTTACAACGACCCTTCTTAAACGAAAATCCACTTTGTATTTTATATTAAGAGGTCTTAACTCTTTTTTGGTAGCTTCCTTTGAGGTAAGATAGGATTCTATTGCTTTTAATTGTTCTTGCGATTCTTTTTTAGCAATATTTTGCAAAATAATAAAATTGTTTTCTATTGCAGTGCCTTTAATTTTCTCAACACTTTCACTTGTAAGATGTTCTGCTATTTGCAAATGTGCCTGTACCCATCGTTGCGACTTCTTTGTTTTTTCTGACATATCTTTTGTAAAACTTTTAATGGAGTATACCGAAGCGAAATTATTTCGTTTAATACTTTCAGCTTTACTATCAGGATATATTTCTTCATATATCACTTTTCTTTTTTGCAGTTGTTGTGCGGTTTCCAGTGTTGTTAAATTATTTCTAATGAGATTTTCATCAATTTCAACTAATTCTTTATTGATATTTTTGTCGATTACTCTTGCTGGGATTTCTGATTTTCCTAAGTCTTTATACGCTAAAAGTCGGTGATAACCTGCTACAAGATTATTATCTGCATCAATAATAATTGGGTGTATTAAGTCTCCTAGTGCTTCAATACTGTCTTTTATTGGTTTTATATCACCGGCTGAGCGTAGACGTTTGGATTCATCGACTATAATATCATTAACATTTATCATTTGAGTTTGTGTATTCTCTTTGTTTTCAATAACACTTGGTAATTTTTTTGTTGTCATTTTTATTTCTCCTTTTGTTGTTTTATTCTTATATATGTTTTTGGTAGAATCTGAATATTAACAATTCAAAATTAAGACATAGAAACTGTGTCCATTCTGTGTCCACTTTATATGCTAATTCAATACAAAAGGATATAATTCAAGGGGGGCTAGGATGCAGTATTTTCGCCCAATTTATCAAATTCGTTGGGTTCGAATCCCACCTCCTCCTCCATTTAAAAAGCCCGAGCCATAAAGGTTTCGGGCTTTTAATATTATCTACCTGTGCATTGTGTGAACACTACCCATTTTGAACATTATTCTGATTGAATGAATTAAGTACATTCATAGCAGATAAAATTTGTTCATCGGCTGTATATACGTAGCGCATTGTCGTTGATATATCGGAATGGTCAAGAACTTCTTTAATTACGGGAATAGGAACATTATTTAATGCTAAACGAGTACCCACCGTGTGCTTTAAGTCATGAAAACGGAAATTTTCAATACCAGCCTTTTTCTTTACGGTACGCCATGCGCGTTTAATTTCCTTACATTTCTTGCCTGTATAGTAGTTTATAAACACATAACCCCTACGCTTTTCCGGCGGTGTTGCTGAAAAATAATTGTATAATGTATCATTAATCGGCTTCAATATGTGCTTATTTGACTTATTTTCGGTAACTTCTATTACGCGCCCTTCCAAGTCGATTTGTTCCCATGTTAAGTCAAGGATATTTTGACGACGTAGGGCTGTATTTAGTGCAACAATAACAATGCCCTTAAGGTACTCATATTGTGGTAATGAAAGAACTTCCATGAGTTTCTTTTCCTCTTGTGGAGATAAAGAACGCACCACATAATTTTTTGCTGAAAATTTAATGTCCTTTTTAACAGGATTTTTTTGTACCCAGTCATTTGCTATAGCCATATTATATGCTCGGCTGATAATTTCTAGGTATCGATTGATTGTTACCTTGCTTAACCCTTCTTTAAGAAAATGTGATTTTAGCTTTTCAATGTCGTCAGGCTTAAGGTCTTTAGCGTAGCGGATTTTAAAGTATTCTTTTAAAATCCGCACCCTACTCTTATCCTGCTTATAGCTTTTCTTATTGTTTTCAGAGTATTTAAGGAAGTTATCAAGCACTTTATTTAGTGTTACCCCTTTGTCATCACGTGGCATCATACCGTTTTGTTGTTGCTTAAGTTTGTATCTGTAACCGTCTTCAATGTCTTCAGCCTCTTTTTTATTTTTAGCCCCGTGGCAAAGTAGGTGTTTCCGTTCGCCATTTATTTGGAAAGAGCAGTACCATTTACCATTTTTCCCTTGATAAACGCTCATATTATGCCCCCATGAATGCTTGTGTCTCTTTTACACGGACAAAAACTGTGTTTCCGATAACCTTGAAACACTTTTCAGGAATTTCTCCCCTTCTTTTCCAAGTCCTTACCGTGCTTTCTGGGGTGTTAATAGATTTGGCAAAATCCTTAAGTTTGATGAGTCCGAACATTTCCATTTTTTATTCTCCTTTCTTCGTTTAATAGAATGTTGTACGATTTAATTAAATATTATCACATAGAACTATTACTGTCAACTTAAATCGAATGACATTCGATTTAATTAAGTATTTAGAAATTTTTATTAATTGCTTATTAGAGTTTCTTTGGTATAATAGCGTCATGGAAGAAAAGGAATTAAAAAAATTAAAGGAGCAGGCTAATAAAGGTCTCTTTGAGGTCGGTGACGCAGTTAAACAAATGCGCACTAAAAAAGGCTGGTCAATGTCTGAACTTGCGAAGCAGGCGCATGTTAGTCCCAGTGTAGTTTCTGAACTTGAAAACCATGGGGGAATTATGCCAAACGTGTTTACGTTGTTATCACTAGCAAAAGCGTTAGAATTGCCAGAGAATGCCCTGCTGGAAATTATTGCAAATAAAACTTTTAATACCATAAAAGATGACAACACAGATAAAATAAATCAAATTACACGATTGATGCTTGATTGTGGGCTTCCATCTTCTTGTGTTAAACGTGTGATAGACTATATGAACCATTTTGTTTCGATGTCCAATATTTACGATAAAATGTACCTAATTAAGTTAATCCAAAACACTGAAGAAAGTAACGGAACAAAGATAGAAAATATTTGTTTGTCCAAAGACATGCTAGATTCAATAGGCGATAATATGCTTAAAATAAGGGAATTTCTCAATCAATAATCACCTAACTATTTATACATGCCTGTCCGTACGTTTTGTTTTTGAGTCTAAGAAACTTATAAATTAACTGACACCTGAAAAATGCAGTTTTTCAGAGATTTTTAAAAATTGCAATAAATACCAGAAACAACCGTCCTGACTGCAAAACAACCGAATTAGGATAAATGTTAAAAAGTGTTAATAATTATATCTAATAATTAGACGATTTACTTGACAAATAAATAAAAGTATGTCATAATAGTCATGTAAGGTACAGAACAAAAGGAGCAGACATTATGACAACGAAAACAGAATTAAACTTAACACTTAAAAATTTGAAAGAACTTTATGCGAAAGAAGCAGAATTGAAACAAGCTATTAGTAATCAAGAAGCTGTTATCAAGGAATATTTAACAGACAACAATATTGAAAGTATAACCCTTGATAACGGCACAGCAACATGGAAGGCTGTATTCAGTAAGGCTCTTGATATGAAGGCATTCCGTCAATCTTATGAGAATATTTATCAGTTATTTGCGGTGGAAAAGGTTACAAGACGTTTCAAGGTCGCCTAGGCGACCTTTTGGGAAGGGGCAATATGAAGTATTACAGCTACATCAGAAAATCAACAACAGGACAGATATACGACAGACAAATAAAGCAACTCACTGATTTTGCAAAAGATGACGGTATTCTTCCAAAAGATTATGACCTTGAGAATGACAAAAACCGGACAGAATTAAATAAATATATCACTGTAGTAACGGAATCCAGAACCGGCACAGACCAGAGCCGTCCCGCCCTGCTCCGCCTCATTGAAACGATGAAATACGAAAGAACAAAAGATGATGTTTGCTTATTATTAGTTGAATGTACCAGACTTGGACGAAGCTATGAAGGCAATAAGGACTTATTTAATCAACTTAAACAGCACGATATTAAGTACGTAGTTACAACATGCCCGCTCCTTGACACAAGAATTAAAAATAATAATCCTGCAACGGCTCTTGTAGCTGATATTGTCTTATCTGTTTTCAACTGGCTGGCAGAGCAGGAGCACACCACCACAATGGAACGTTGCACCGCTGGACGCCAGCAGGCAAAAGAAAAAGGAGTCAAATTTGGGCGTAAGAATATGACAGTGGACAAGTTACCGGATGAATTTCTAAAAGTTATAAAATCCGACACCGCAGGCAAAACCGTAACTGAACTATTAGACAGCGTGAACGGAAAGCTAGACAGAGCAGGCAAACCGAGAATTAGCAGAGCAACATTTTACAACTACAAAAAATTATATGAGGAGAGTAAATAAAATGCTGTATGTGCTAGGAGGCTTTTTAATAGGGATGTATCTTTTCTACTGGAATGACAATTTCCCTTAATCGAAATATTAAGATTTCTGCAAGTTTTGTATATTTTTAGTGCAAAACTTCTGAAAATTGCACATGGTTATTTAATTCTCATTCGAATATGAGAATCGTCGTTTAGACGATTTCGAAATAAGAGAAAGGCGAAAACATTAAGTTTGAGCCTGAGCGTTTCGAATATTTCGAAATCTCGCGAACAGCGAGATGAAGAAATGGAGAGAACTTTAGCCCCATTCTACACATTTTTTTCTTATTATTTTTACCCATAATACCCCCTCAGAATAGCCATTCCAAGCCACTCTAGGGGGCGCAGATTATTATTGCATTAACCTTTAAAGATTACACGTTACAATATATCTTGATTTTTGATAACTTCAAGGATTTTTTCTATTTTAACAGGGTGTAATCCCAGCTTCTTCAACTCACTTCCTGCCTTTCCTGCAACTTTGCCGATAAATTCAGCTTTTATAATATCTTTGGATTTATTGGCATAAACAGCCAAAGGCATTGTAACTTCAGCTATTGCATTCAATATTATGTCCTTATATTCCCTTATAAGCCCGCTACACTTCACTTTTGCAGCCAACCTATACTGTAATACTTTCAATTCACCAATATTAATATTCATTTTATCAAACTCTCCAAAATTCTTATTACTTTACTTCGGCTCAAACCGCGTGGAAATGCGCCATTAAGACACTCAACTAAAACAATTTCTTTTGTCCTCTTCAGCAACCAGTTGTAATATACCGTAACCGGTATATCTTCCCCACCACCTAATCGAACCACACCATTAGACACATTCATTTGTGCTAAACGAGTCCCTACAGTGTGTCGTAAGTCATGAAACCTAAAATCTACGATGCCTGCCTTTTCCTTTACTGTTCGCCAAGCACGCTTAATCTCTTTACAGTTTTTGCCTGTTAAAGGATTTATAAATACATGTCCTGTACGCTTTTCTTCCGGAATACTCTTGAAATATTCAAGCAATGCGTCATTAATGGGCTTTAGAATGTGCTTGTTAGATTTATTTCTTGTTATTTCAATTACCCTGTCGACCAAGTGTATTTGTTTCCAAGTAAGGTCTAGTATGTTTTGCCGCCTTAGCCCTGTATTTATTGCAACTGTAACTATTCCTTTAAGATATTCATATTGCGGTTGTGATAGTACATTCATAAGCCTTGCTTCTTCTTCTAATGAAAGAGAGCGAATTTGTGTAAAGTTCATACGCTCTTAGAAAATCTTTCGGAATTTCTGCTTTAGGACGACCAAACTTAACCCCTCTTTGTTTTGCAGATGCAATCCCTTCTGATTGTCTGGTTTTAATATTCATTCTTTCACGTTCAGCAACGTAACTAAGCAACTTTAAAACAATATCTGTTATCAAACTGCCTGTTAATCCATTTTGATTATGCATTAACAATAATTTTTGTACTAAATATTCTTTTGTCAGCGAGTCCAAAAGACACAGGCAATTTAAACCATTTACGCAGGATTGATATAGCAAATCAAGCATTGATTCTCTGCTATTTAAAGTTATTAACTGCCCTTCTTTTAAATTTTCATGTTCGTTCATTTTTATCTCCTTTTTACTTTACAAAAGAGATAATAAATCTTTTTCAAAAAATACGCTCCCAAATTCTTGACTTCGATTGGTATGAGAGGGTTTTGGGGACGCGAAGTTGTGCAATTTATTAATATTATTTCCGATTTTGAAATTTTGGCATAACAAGACAGACCAATATTTATATGAATATTGGCATTAACCGCAATTACCGCAGGTGGTAATCCTGAAACCTATATTTCACTTCGGATTGACTAGATTTACCGCAAAAACCGTTATGTAATATTGAATTTTACTTGATTGCTAAAATTCTCTAAAATCAACAAATTTTTTCAGCAGTCCCTTTTTAGTCCCTTTTGGGTCTATTTTGGCTCATTTTTGCAGTTCGGGGATAGGGCGGAAACGCACTAAAAAAGAGCCTTTTCAGGCTCTTTTAAAATGGAGGAGGAGGTGGGATTCGAACCCACGGTACGCGTGAACGTACGACAGTTTTCAAGACTGCTCCAATCAACCGCTCTGGCACTCCTCCAGTAAGTTATTTGGATGTAGTCTCATTTTATTATATCAAAATATTTTGTCAAGGGAAGTTATTGCCATAAAAAAAAGCTATGTACATTTGAAGTGCATAGCTGTTGATTAGGGATATGTGTATCTTAGTTCTCTAAGGAGTATGGTTATATATTAGCAGACGAAATCTTAAATGAAATCGTAAAAACGTATGATGTTTTATAATCCTTTTTCAATTTGTAAAATAATGTAAAATTTTTGCTATAAAAGTAGCATAAAGAATTATTTTTCGACTTATAATGCATGGAAAAAGCAATTTTAAGGAAGCATTATGCGGATATATTCTATTACATCAGCAAACGTAAGAAAATATTTGTCAAATAATACAAAAGCACTTTTACAGAATAATGCGGATAACATGTCAGATACCGTTTCTGACAAAATTAATTTTGGTGTCGGTGAAGATTACGGCGGTGTTGATCTTGATGCACCGGAAAATCCTAATACCGGTAAACCCGGGTTTAAAAAAGGTTTGCTTGGTATTGCGACTATTCTGACATTCCCTGTATCTGTACCGGCATGGCTTCTTTATCAGAAATACAAAGAGAAACATGAAGGCGAAATCAAAACGAATATGAATTTCGATAACATTGAAGATTAATTTGTGATATAATTCTTTTATGTTTGACAGTTTAAGTGAAAAATTACAGGAAATTATAGGCCGAACACGGGGAAAAGAACTTACTGCCGAAAATATGCAGGAAGCTTTGCGTGAGATAAGACGTGCGCTTTTGGATGCGGATGTGAATTTGCGTGTTGTTAAAGCTTTTATTTCTTCTATCAAGGACAAAGCAGAGGGCGAAAAAGTTCTTGAAGGTGTTGACCCTTCACAACAGTTAATCAAAATTGTGCATGATGAGCTGATTAATCTTCTCGGCAGTGAGCAAAAACCGCTGGATTTTTCGGGGAATCCGAATTTGATTATGATGCTGGGGCTTCAGGGGTCCGGTAAGACGACTTCTTCGGCAAAACTTGCGGTCAAATTGAAAAAAGAAGGCAGAAAACCGCTTCTTGTGGCATGTGATGTATACAGACCCGCTGCAATTTCTCAATTACAGACTTTAGGTAAAGAAATTGAAAATGAAGTTTTTACAATTCCCGACTGTCGGGATGTTCGGCAAATTGTGCGCGGTGCAATTGATTATGCAAATCAGAACGGATTTAATACATTAATTCTTGATACCGCAGGACGTTTGCAGATTGATACCGATATGATGGCGGAACTTCTTTTGATTGACAGAATTTTTCACCCCTCCGAAAAACTTCTTGTAATTGATGCTATGACCGGTCAGGAAGCTGTTAATGTTGCGGAAAACTTTGATGCGCAACTCGGCTTAACCGGTCTTGTTTTGACAAAACTTGACGGCGACAGCCGCGGCGGTTCAGCCTTAAGTATTGTTTACTGTACGGGAAAACCGATAAAATTGACGGGAACAGGCGAAAAATTAAATGCTCTGGAGGATTTTTACCCCGAGCGTATGGCAACACGTATCTTAGGCATGGGAGATATAGTCTCGCTTGTTGAACGTGCACAGGAAGTTTTTGACGAAAAACAGGCACGCGAGCTTGAAGAAAAAATGAGTAAGAATAATTTTTCTTACAACGATTTTTTGAAAATGCAAAAACAGATGCAGGCATTCGGTTCTATGGGAAATCTTCTCGGCATGCTTCCGGGGCTGAATATCGGAAAAGACGACAGGGATAAAATTTCCCACGAAGGTGAAAAGCAGTTCAAAAAAATGGAAGTTTTTATATCAAGTATGACTCCCGAAGAACGTGCAAATCCTGATTTATTGAATACAAGCCGTAAAAAACGTATTGCTAAAGGCTGCGGTATGGATCTGGCCGAAATAAATACGTATATAAAGCAGTTTGAGGCAATGCGGATGATGATGAAGGGCATGTCTGATATGAAAGGTATGTTCGGAAAATTCGGCGGGGGGATGCCGGATATGAGCAAAATGGGGAATTTAGGCGGTATGGGCGGTTTTAAGGGCAAACTTGGCAAACATGCCATGAATAAAGCCATGAAAATGATGAGAAGATTTAAGTAAAGAACGCTGTTTTCTCTAAATTTACAAAACGAGGGTTAATGAATGAAAAAATTTTTATATTTTATATTGTTGTTACTTTGTACTGCGAATATTAGTTTTGCGGATGATATTGACCTAAATAAATTTGTGGAAGAGTACGGACAAGAAGTTCAAAATACAATAAAAAGTAACTTAAATTATAATGGCACTGAAAATGCTGTTACCGCCGTTAATTATGTTATTAACAATGATGGGAGTGTTACTGATATAAAGCTTGAAAAAGCAAGCGGCACTGATTTTGACAAGGCTGTAATTGAAGCAGTACAAAAATCTGCACCATTTAAACCGTTTCCTAAAGATGTGAATCTTGTAAATATAAAAATGACAAGCGGATTTCAACACAGAGTACAAAAATCTTTATCTGCAAGAATGTCCCATAATGCCAATTGAGCCGCCTGCACAAGCTCAAGAAGCTTATAAAAAATATATGAACAACGTAAATAAATATATATTTGACCGAATTCCGACAATATACAGTCATATTCCCCAAGAACCGGTTATTAGCTGTACTATTTTAAAGGACGGGAGAATAAAGAATTTTAAGATTTTACAATCATCAGGTATTGAAGAATATGATAAAAAGATTATAGAAACATATTCCAAAATGAGGCTTGAACCTTTTCCTGAGGAATTAAATATCTATGAGGAATTACCTTATTCCGTAAGAATTTACAGTCAAATAAGAAGAACACCTTCACTGGGCGTACCAGGTTATTATTTCAGGTAAATTAAATTTATTTCTTTTTCACAACAATGTCATAACCTAAAATATCAAAAATTTCCAGAAGTTCCGTAACTTTTATAGTGCTGTTGCGGAGTTTGTTTGTAAGATTTTCAAGAGAGTCGGTTTTATTATATTTGTGATTAATATCAACTTTCAGCCTTGTTAGCGTCTTGCCTTCAAATGCCGTTAAGAGTTTAATTACATTTCTGATATTATCTTTTGACAAAATATATTCATTTTTCATTTCATTACTATATATTGTCAAAAACTTGACAATCTAATTATATACTTGTAATATCTAATTATATAATTAGATAACATTATTATAGGATTTGAAAAAAATGAATAGAAAAATTGCATTCACACTGGCAGAGGTTCTCATAACTCTCGGAATTATCGGCGTTGTCGCTGCAATGACAATGCCTGCATTGATTGCAAATTATCAGAAAAAAGTATTGGAACAGCAGGCAAAACAAGCTTATTCATTACTCGGCGGAATTTTTAACAAAATGGCTTCTGATGAAGAGGTAACAGATATTTGTCAAACAAGTTTTGTATCAAATTATCCGCAAAATGATGATGAAGCATATAAAAATTATCTTCCGCAAATTTTAGGAAAATATATTGAAATTACGAGGAATCATGTTTGTACTGATTCTTCTGATAAAAAATGTTTCATTAAATATTTGAATTCATCAAATACAAATGATGGTGCAGCAGAACCTGATGCATATTGGTTATATTTAAAAAACGGAATGAAAATGAATATAAAAATGGATCGAGATGTCGGTTTCTGGGGGCGTTTAATTGTTGATGTAAACGGGGATAAAGCCCCGAATACCTGGGGAAGAGATGTTTTTTACTGGCACATAAAATGCGGAGATAGTCCTTCTTCTGTCTATCCAAGAGCAGGAGTTGTATATTCAAATGGAAATTCTAATGAATACTGGAAGACTACGGGAAAATGGGATTTAAAATGTTCTACAACCGAAACTTCATTAGGGCACGGATGTACTGCAAGGTTAATGGAAAACGGCTGGGTTATGGATTATTAGAATTAAAAAAAATTATTATTTGCTGTTTTTTACGATTATCAGGTTAATATATTCCAAACGGCTTCTGATTTCTGTAATACATTCATAATTTGTTTCATAAAGGTTATCAATTGACTGCTTTATAACATCGAGGCTTTCAATAATTTCTTTTTCCCGTTTTTTGTTATCCATAATACTCTTCACTTGCTTTGACTAATAGTTATATTAATACATATAATAGTGTAATTAAAATTTACTGTCAAGTCATATATTTTAACATTATGGATTTTGAGCAGTTTAAAAAACGAATTGGATTGAAAATAAAGTATTACAGAAATCTAAGAGATTTAACCCAAGAAAGTTTGTCTGAAAAGATTTCTTGTACTGAAAATTATTTAAGCTTAATCGAAAACGGACATAAAAATATCAGTTTAAAGATGGTGCACAAAATATCTGAAGCTTTGAATATCAATGCCGCAAAACTTTTTGATGTCAATGATTAAGTTTCAGTATCTGATTGGATCCAGAAACAAGTTCGGAATGACTAAAGCAGAAAATATAGATATCATCCGAATTTATTTCCGCATTTTGAATAAACATTATCCTTTCATGCCAAAAAACTAAAACTTTTTGAGCTTAGCATACGCTGCATCCATAGCTTTTACGCCCTGACGGCCGAAGTCAATCGTATACATCATGCTGTCGCCGATTTGCGTAACTTCTTTTATATGCCCGATACCAAGTTTGTCGTGAAATACCCTTTCGCCTTCATTGAAAACGTATTCAATCGGGGTTGTTGTTTCCATTTTTTTCTGACGTTCGGCTTCAGCCTCCTGCTGCATACGCTCTTTTTGCTTCTTTTCCTCAAGCATTCTTTTTATTGCATTATCTTTAAAGAATTCTTTTACTTTCTGTTCATCACGCTCTTTATTTTCTTTTGATTTAACAAGGATTGTACGGGATGGAGTTCTTTGAGGTTGTTTAATATAATTCGAATTTTGTTTTTGCCTGTCTGATTGTGAATTTCCTGTTGCAAGCCCGCGAGTCGGGGCTACAAAACCTTTACCAAAACCCGTTGACGGCTTAATATATCCGTAACTGTCAGCCTGGGCTGCAGAATAAGAAAAGTCCGACTTGCCTGTACGAGCTTTTGATACTGCATTTTGGAAGGTTGAAGTACCGCTTGTTGAACCTTCAAATCCGATAGAATTAAGCAGTTGACGCGGAATTTCTTCAATAAATCTTGAAGGATTGTAATACTTGTATTCACCCCACATCTGGCGGCGTTTGGCTGATGTAAGGTATAATTTTTCTTCCGCACGTGTAACGCCTACATACATCAAACGACGTTCTTCTTCCATTTCGGAAGGCACATTAAAGGTTCTCTGATGCGGGAAAACTCCTTCATCACAGCCTGCAAGAAATACTACGGGAAATTCAAGACCTTTTGCGGAGTGCAGTGTCATCAAAGTTACGTTGTTTGATATATCGTCCATTCCGTCAAGGTCAGAAACCAGAGCAACCTGCTGTAAAAATTCTCCGAGTGCATTTTCAGGTTCTTCGGGGACAAACTCTCCTGCAACGTTTACAAGTTCCTGCAGGTTTTCTATATCCGCTTCGCTTTCCGGAGTATTCTGCGATTGCAGTTCTGCTAAGTAGCCTGTTTTTTCAATTACCAGAGTTACAAATTCCTGCAGGGTGTATGAATTTACTGCATCCTTAAATTTCAAGATAAGCTGTGAAAAATCACGCAGTTTTGCTCTTGTTCTCGGCGGGATTTCAATAGCTTCTTCAATTCTCTGACAGGCTTGAAAAAGGCTTATATCTTCTTTATCGGCAAAATCAGACAAGTTTTTAATTGTAGTGTCGCCGATTGAACGCTTCGGAACATTTACTATTCTTCTGAAACTCTGTGAATCGTCAGGATTATAGATTAATTTCAGATAAGCAATTATATCTTTTATTTCCTTACGGTCATAGAATTTCAAACCGCCGTAAATTCTGTATGGAATTCCTGCAGCCATACAGGCTTCTTCAAGCGCACGGGATTGTGAATTTGTACGGTAGAGTATTGCATATCGGTTGTAGTCTCCGCCCGAATCCTGTTTTATGCGGCTTGCTATGAAGTTCGCTTCATCAGCTTCGTCCTGCGCCTCAAAGTAATCTATAAGCTCGCCTTCGCCTTTGTTTGAATAAAGAACTTTATCAACACGTTCTGTATTGTTTTCAATAATTGCGTTTGCAACATTCAAAATATTGGCTGTCGAACGGTAGTTCTGCTCAAGTTTGATTAATTTAGTCTTTTTAAAGTCTTTCCGGAAATTTAAAATAATGGTGTAATCAGCACCGCGCCAGCTGTAGATGGATTGGTCGACATCGCCTACAACGCAAAGCGAACGCTCATCGGGTACATCAGCCTGTAAATTCGTGTAAAGCATATTGATAAGCTTATATTGAGCCATGTTGGTATCCTGAAACTCGTCTACCAGAATATGCTGAAATCTGTCATAATACAATTGACGGACTTCTTTGCACTGCTCAAGAAGTTTTACGGTAAGCATGAGCATATCGTCAAAATCAATTGCATTATTGTTATTTAAAGTATTTTCGTATTCTTCATAAATTGCGGCAATTTTTTGGGATTTGAAATCTCTTGCAAATGTTGCAAATGTATATGCATCCTGCATTTTGTTTTTTGCATTTGAGATAACTGTTTTTACAAGTTTCGGCGCATAAACTTTATCATCAAGGTTTAATTTTTTTACTGCCTGTTTGATTACCGCATTGCTGTCCGTTTCATCATAGATAGAAAAATTTTTGTCTAATCTTTTCCCTGATTGGAAGCTGTAATTCTCAATATTCTCTCTTAGAATTCTACCGCAGATACCGTGAAAAGTGCCGACCCACATATATTTTACCACATTTTCGCCTAATATATTTCCGAGACGTTCTTTCATTTCTTTAGCTGCTTTGTTGGTAAATGTTACAGCTAAGATATTACGAGGTCTGACACCGTTTTGTATAAGATAAGCTATTCTTGAGGTAAGTAATTTAGTTTTTCCGCTCCCCGCACCTGCCAGTACAAGCAACGGCCCCTGAACGGTTTGAACAGCCTCTCTCTGCTCTTTGTTAAGATTATCAAGTATATTTTCCATATCCCTATTCCCAAAATCAAATTTTTGTGATATAATCAGCATAAACTAAAAACGTAAAGATTGCAATCAGAAAGTAGGAAAAATGGTGAAAACTGACGATATTAAAGTATTTATGGGATCTGAAGACGAAAATAAAGAAAAACAAAATTCAATTGTGGTGCCGATAGATGATGATATGGACACCGTGGCGTCAGATTCACCCGATACCGTTGATGAACTTGCTATGGAATTAGCTACAATTCAGCAATCCGCAAAAAGAATTGCGATAATCGGAAGCCGTAACCTTCCGATTACACATCAGCAGATGATTGAAACTTTAACAACCGCACTTGTAATGCAGGGAAATACAATTATTACATCAGGCGGTTCATCAGGTACAAACGCTGCGGCAATCAGAGGTGCAATGAAAGCTAACCCTGACAAATTGAAAGTTATTTTACCGCAGACAATAGGACAGCAGCCTTCTGATGTTCAAAATCAGCTTATCGGTGTTCCGAACATTGTAGAACACCCTGACCGCGCTATGATGACACTTGCTGATGCATCAAGAGTCTGCAACAGAGAAATTATTGACGATTGCAACCAGCTGATCTGCTTCTTATCCCATACAAGTAAAACTTTGCATAATGCCGTTCAGTACGCTGAAGAAGGACACAAAGTTATTACCGTATTCTATTTGGATTAAATTTTTCATGCTATTTATCGTATGCATAAAATGTTATGATGGAAACCTGTTGCTATGTCTGAAAAATTAAAAAAACTTACCGGCAAGAATAAAAATGATTATGAAGCAATAGCAAAAGATTTAGTCAACAAGCCCGATATTGAACTTTTTAAAGAGCTTGTTGATAATGATGAATTTTTATTTGACTTTGTAAAAAATAACGTTGCAGATAGAATTGCAGGGCAGATTAATGAAACAAATTATTTGAACCTTATACAGTTTTTAAAATATTATTCGCCTTCTTATGAAGATATCATTGTTTCCGCTTTTATAAAATATGCGGATGAAGATTTGACGGATATTTTGCTTGACAAGTTTGAAAACGGTACAACAGAAGAAAAAATTTATGCCGCAAAATATTTTGCCAAAATTCAGGATCCTCTTGCACATGAATTTTTGAAAATGAATGCGTATTCCGAAAATGAATATCTGGCGCAAAACTGTGCTTCGGCGCTTGCTCAATGGAATGATAGAGAAGTATATAATATTGCTGTTACCAAATTACACAGCGGAGACGATTTTGAGAGCCTTGCCGCAGTAAAATTTCTCGCTGCATACGGGGACAAATCTGCTGTACCGGCTATAATAGATACAATGAAACATTCTGCTATGCCTGAAAATATTGCAGGAGAAATTCCGTATCTGCAAAATCTTTTTGATTTGATAGATAAATCTTATGAGGATGCTTTACTTGTATTAAACAATATTATTAACGGCTTAGGCGAAATTTTGCCTTTATCAATTGTGTTTGATTTTGAACTTTTTGAAGTTTTTGAAAAACTTATTAATAATTATGATGACAGCAAATGTGCTGTTACTGTTTTGAACGCTAAAGAAAAATTTGATACACTCACTGAAAATGAGGAGTATCTTTATGATGAAGATAAAGATACAAAAAATGAAGTTTCAGACATAAAAAAATTGTTGAAAAGCGTTAATAAAAAAAATCTTGAAAAATATGTTAATGATGAATTAAATGAAGACAGCCCTCTTGTGTTTACTGCACTTGATTTTGCAACAGATGTATTTGCAATCAGAGAACTTTTAAAGTCCAATAATCAGACTTTGATTTTAAAGACAGCAGAAGTTTTAAAAAGTTTAGGCAGTTTTGATGAAACTGTAAGGACTGTTGCATTACTAAAAGTTACGGATATTAACATAAAAGCTATAATAAGAGCCTTGTAATTTTCTATATTTTGTAATCTATGCCGTGTTTGGCAAAGAGACTGTTAAAATAGTCTTTATTTTCAAAAACTTTTTTTTGTTCCAGAGTCATATCCATAACCCAGTTAAATTGGTGAGCGTCTGTATTTTTTTCTTCTAATGCCCTGCTTATGTATTGAGTGAAAAGTTTATTTGCTTCCAGACTGAAATCCCTTTGTTTTGCTGCTGACGATTCGGAGGAAATTTTATCTTTCAGTGCTTTCCCTTTTAATGCAATGTCTTTAAAACAGGGCGCAGTATCTTTTGTTACAGTATCAAGTAAGTTATTTCTGTCCTGAAAAGAGGTTACAGAAGGTTTAAATTTATATTTTGCATGAAAATAAATTGCGGTGTCTTTTGATGTTACTGAAAAAGTTTTGATGTTGTTTTCAAGCATCTGGATAATACTTGCAAGACGCAGAATTTCTCCAAAAAAATAATTTTTCCGCCTGTATTCGGGAATTACATTTATAAGCAGACCCGTCATATAATCCGTATTCTCAAAATGTGTGTACTGTTCAAATCCCAATAATTTTCCGAGTTTATTTCTAAGCTCTATCAGAAATCTATAGCCGTTTCCGTATGAATCTTCTTTAACATTAACATTTAATTCTCCTGCTTTATTGTGCGGAACAATTAAAGAACATAATTTTCTTGTTTCATCCGGTCGGTAAAGTTTTATTGAAGGTTTTACGGTATTAACTTTTATCATAAAAAATATAATACTCAAAAACAAAAATTTTTGCGCTGATTTCATAACTTGATTTGTTATGTTATAATTTGGATATCTGAAAGGATAATGATTAATGAAAACAATAAAAATAACTAAAATGCAGGGTTGCGGAAATGATTTCGTAATTGTTGATTACCCCGAATTTGAAACAACCGGAATGAAAATGGATGAACTTGCCGTAAAATTATGCGACAGACACTACGGAATCGGTGCTGACGGAATGATTATACCTGAAACGAATGCTAAAGATACTGATTTGAGCTGGTATTTTTACAACTCTGACGGTTCAACAGCACAGATGTGCGGAAACGGGATGAGATGTTTTGCTAAATATGCGTACGATAACAAACTTATACATAAAAAAGCATTCAGTGTTCAGACACTTGCAGGTGTTATAAAACCGGAACTTCTTGAAAACGGCTTGATAAAAGTTAATATGGGAAAACCGATTCTGGAAGACAAAAAAATTCCATTCTGGGGCGAAAGAACTATAACAGCTCTCGATAGAGAATTTGATATAACCCCTGTATCTATGGGAAACCCTCACTGTGTTATTATTACGGATGAAGATCCTATGGAATTGGCAGAAAAATACGGCCCTGTTATTGAAAAACATGAATATTTTCCCGAAAAAACAAACACGGAATTTGTAAAAATCAAATCCCGAATGGAAATAGATATGCGTGTATATGAACGCGGATGCGGAATTACTTTAGCCTGCGGTACAGGTGCATGCGCCAGCGTTGTATCATGTGTTTTAAATAACTTAACAGAAAATAAGGTTAAAGTTAATCTTCTCGGCGGGCTTGTATTTGTGGAATGGCAAGGTTCAAAGGACAATACACAGGAAGACATTTACTTAATAGGGTCGGCAAATTACAGCTTTTTTGCTGAGTATATATTGTAAAATAAGCTGTTTCCATGATATTATTATTCCATACACTAGAATAGGAGAAATGAAAATATGAAAAATTACGAATTACTAACTGTATTTAAACCGAGTTTGGATGCGGAAGAAGTAGATAAAGCGCTTGAAGCTCTCGGAAAAACGGTTTCCGATTTAGGCGGAAAAGTTGTTTCTACTGACAAAACAGGCAGAAAAAAATTGGCTTACGATATTCAAAATTTCAGAGACGGATTTTTTGTAACATCTGTTGTAAGTCTTCCTGAAGACAAAACAGCGGAATTCAGACGTCAGCTAAGATTAAGCGATAACATTTTAAGAACAATGTTTTTAGAAGCTTCTAAAGCAGGAGTATAAAATATGAGCCTTGCAAAATCAGTAGTTACAGGAACAGTATACAGAGCACCGGAAAAACGTTTTACGCAGAATAACGTTGCGGTATCTGCTTTTGTTCTTAATATCGGTGAAAGAGAAGAAACTCTTATCAGGGTTCTTTCCAAAAGAAATGCTCTTGACGAAACGGTTTCATCTCTGACTAAAGGCGAACGGGTTCTTGTAGAAGGAAGACTTCAGACAGCAACCGTAAAATCCGATGACGGTTCTGAAAGAAGAATTTACGAGATTGACGCTAACACAATTGAAAAATTGGGAGAAGGTTCATCTGCTCCCGCAAATCAAAAGTTCGGAACGGAAGAAATCGTTAAATTTGAATCTGATGACCTGTCAAACGAATTGATTAACGAGGACGAAATTCCTTTTTAGGGAATAGCCGTTTCATCCGCCGCACGGGTGTTATTCTTTTATTTCCTCCTTTTGGGGAAGAAAAACAGGATAGACGAAAAAAATAATAATTTAATGTAGTAGAAATAAAATGGCTAGAAAGGCTAAATAGAAAAATGGCAAGACAAAACAACGAAGAAAAGAAAAAACGTAAAAATTGCAGTCTCTGTGCTGATAAAGTTGAAGCAATCGACTACAAAGATGCCGCAAAATTGAAAAGATACCTGACTGAAGCCGGAAAAATTATTCCGCGCAGAATTACAGGTAATTGTGCTAAACATCAGAGAATGATTGCAACAGCAATTAAACGTGCCAGAGAAGCCGCTATTATTGATTATGTATTTGATTAATCAGTTAATCAACAGTTAAAAGACCGGTAGTAATGCCGGTCTTTTTCTATTCCTCAAATATAATTCGGTAATACATATCCGCTTTCATAAATTTATTCGGGGGTTCTTTTTTCCACAGTTTAAGATTAATTTCTGCGGGAAGTTTATACACAGTGAATATTTTGTCATATTGCATAGGGGAAATATTGTTGCATCCGTCTTTATATTGGCAGCTTCCGCCAAGATGAATGTAGTCAGTGAATTTTTTTACATTTTCAGTTATGTTGTTATTTTTTTCAAACATGCTTATATTTTTTGAATCATATATATAAACGTAATCATAGCCGAAATCTTTTGCATTCAGCCCTGATAATTGTATTGGATATCTGGTCATTTTACCGTTTACGTTGTCGCGGAATTTAAGAAATTTTCGCGTGAGTTTGTATCCGGCAATTATTAAATTATCTTTTTTACTATATTGAAGAGACAGCGGCAAAAATTTGCCGTACTCGCCTGTGCAGAACTCTTTATTATAGCCCTGATCCCAGGGCAAAAACGGAAGACTCAAACCTACAAGTGCATCAGGATTATTCATTTGCGCGCTGACTTTTGAGGGGCCTTCAATTTTTTCATGGTAATCACCTTTATAATTTAATTGGTTACAGGTAATTGTGCCCCACCATGGTTTATCATCAACTATTGAACCGAAAACTGCATTGTCAGGCTCATAATTTTCACTTGCAAAAAGCGAATTTTTTACGTGCTCTTTTCTTATATCAAATATTTGTTTTTTGGTTAAATAATCATATTCAGTTAACGGATTGACTTTTATGGTTTGAAAACTTGAGGTGTTTTTTACATTCAAAATTTTATTATCGTGGAAAGAAAAGATTAAAGCCGGACAGCAAAACCATATTACAGCCGCAAGAATAATTATTTTTGCGCTTACAAGCAAACTTACCGGAACTTTTTCAAGAAAATCGGGTGCACTATATCCGCTATGATTATAGCTAGAGTCCATGAAACCTTCTGCCTTCCACTTTTTAAATTCTTCACAGTCTTTTATGCTGTCTTTTGCAAGCTGGTCATTCGGTTTGACTTTCAACACATCCTGATAGGCAAGTATTGCATTATCATAATCTTGAATCGCCTGGTAATAAAGAGCTTTCCAGGTTAACACAAATTCATTTTCAGGAGCCGCTTGAACAGCCTGGTTTATTTGTTCTAAAACTTTTTGTTTTTCTTCATCACTTGAATTTTCCGTAATGGTCGGTACAATATTTTCAAGATTTTCAACGAGTTTTTCTAATTCTTTGTTATCCATTATAACCCCTGTAACTTTTTTCTTTAATTTTGTCAATTATTAGAATTATGTCAAATATAAATGAAATTCCTAAAAATGCTCCAACAGGCACAAGCGGAATCAAAAGCACCATAAAGTTTTTGTATAAATGATCATTAAATGCATCTTTAAATCCTACGAGAAATACCATACCTATGATAAAAAAGACAATAGACATCCATTTATATTTTGTTTCTCCAACGCTTGTCAAAACGGGTTTTGTACCTTTGTGCAAATATTCTTCGATTTTTTCTTTCAGATCTTGATCTTCTCCTGCACCTTCAAATTTGTATGAAAAATTATTAACTTTCCTGCCGCAGTCAACTATATTATAAATTAATCTTATAGGAGCCATGGGAGTATTAGTTAAAGAAAATTTTTTATTATTTAAAACGGTAAAATTAAGTTTAACTTCATTTAATACAATATAAGTGCCGTATTTGTTACGGGCAAGCGTAGTTATCAAAATCATTTCCAAATTGTTTATTTCCGAGTATCCGCAGACAAAATCGTATTGCGGACGGTTAAAGTTAAATTTAACCCTGTCAGAAAGGAAGTCTACGGATTTAAGATTTAAAGCTGATGCAAGCTCTGCAAGTCCTGCGTGTCTTTCAATTATTGCAAGTATCAGCCCGATATAAAATACTGCCGGCATAATAATAAAAAGTCCCCATGCTATCCATGGATCTTCAGGATTACTTTTTATTAAACTGTCAAAAGTTATTACAGCCCATGAAAAAAAGTCCTGTATAGATTTTTCGGTAGATACGGAAAAATGCGTATAGGCTATTATAAGAGCTGTAGTATATATAATTGACAATAGAGCCAATATTATTACTAATTTTTTTGATGTTTTAGCCGAAACATTGTTTATATGCATAAATTTTACCTTCTGTTTTGTATCAAGTGAAGTCTTTGTTTTGTGGACGGATGGGTCGAAAAATATTGTAAAAATTCAGGAGATTTTTCTTTTTTCTCAAGCAGTTTGAAAAATTCAACAGCTCCTTTATTATTTCCGTATAATCTGTACACGGTTCTATTTGCGTATCTGTCTGCTTCTTTTTCCTGTCTTCTTGAATATGTAAGCCCGCTGAGACCTGAAATACTGTTTACCGTCAGATTTATATCTTTATTTTCGGATGCAAACATTGATGTTATAAGAGCAACAATTATTTGTCTGCTCATACTTTTCAAGTGGTCTCTGTGTGCGTAATGACCGAGTTCATGAGCCATAACAAAGGTGAGAACTTCTTCATCCCGTATTTCTTTTAAAAGTCCTTTTGTAAAAAATATACTCCCGTTCGGGGTTATAAATGCGTTAATCTGTTTTTCCGGTACTTCATAAATCGGAAATTCAGATTTACCCTGCAGATTTTTATCAAGCGGAACTATTTTATCTCTTATGTTTTCAAGTTTTGTTATGTTTTCGTTTTTGTCAGACACCTTCGGTTTTGTACCGAAGGAAAAAGCGTTTTCAATTTTGACTTGTGTCTCATTTGACATTCTGTCAATAAAAAAACAGCCTATTGCGTCCGCAAAAAGATACAGAAGTATACATATTCCTGCTATACCTGCAAGCAAAATCAAAAATTCTGTTCCTGCATTTGATTTGCCGACATTAATATTATTTTCTATTACACTTAAATATTTGTCTTCAATGTTTTTATTCATAAGTTATGGCTGTTCCGTATGCTATTATGGCGCACTGCGGGACACTGTCCTGAGGATTGTAAGTATCATTAACCATAACGGATTCTATTCGTGTATTAATGATAAAATTTGCACCGCGAGCTTTTTCACGCATTCTGAGAATTGCTTCGCGTCTGCCCCTGTCTAAGATTGATTCAAAAGTTGTAAGCCTGCCGCCGAAAAAACTTTTCAGTGATGCTACAAAATTTTTGAAATAATCCCCGCTTATAACACATTCACCTGTAACAAGCTCAATTTTTTTAATTTTTTTGTTTGTATGCCATGTTTTTGCTCCGAAATTTATAATCGGTTTTTTAATAAGTGCAATTTCGCGTTTTTTAATCTTTTCAAAATGTTTTTTTTCAATAATTGTACCTGTCATAAAAGTAATTCCAAGCACAATCAAAAGTAGTAATATATCACCCATTATATTTTTATCCTTTCGGTGCTACTTTTACTGCTGTTCCATATGCATAAACTTCGGCGGCGCCTACGGTAACCGATGATGTTGCAAGTCTTACATTAATTACTGCATTCGCTCCCATCATCTGAGCCTGCTGCTGCATACGCTGGATAGCTTCTTCACGCGCTTCTGTAAGAAGTTCCGTATAGCTTTTTAACTCTCCCCCGACCATGTTTTTCAATCCCGCACCGAAATCTTTAATAGCGTTTTTTGCTCTGACAGTGCTTCCGGTAACAAGGCCATATTGAGCGGTAATCACCATACCGGGTACACTTTCAATGTTTGTTAAAATCATCTTCATAACCTCCGTGAAAATTATAGGCTATGTATAATGCTTTGTAATCATATATTTAGACTAAATATTCATTTTAATAAATAGCATATATTACAAGCAGGATAATTTTAAATATTATAATATTTCTTATAAAAAACTTATCATTTTCATTAGGCCTGTCCAACAGCATAAAGGTGTCTAAAATTAATGTTGCTATTGGAGCTGAAATAAATACAGTAAAGAAAGCAAAATCTGTTTCTAAATTCAAATCTTTTTTTATAAGAAAGTTGCCAACCATTAACAATACAAATATACATATTGAGAGATATTTAAGAATTTTTCTGTCAGCTTTAGTAAATATTTGTTTGTATTTTGTTTTGCGATAAGTTTCTATTTGTTTTTTAATACTTACACGTGGTCCGGGATCTGAAATATAGTAATTAAATTTGTCAAACTTTTTTTCATAATCAATAATTTGATAAATAAGTTTCATTTTTCTGAATGTGGAAGAATTTTTCAAAGAAATACTTTCCCCTATTATTCGTGCTAATGCCTGATTTCTAATGTTAAACGTAAGATTAACTGCACTTATGATATAAGATTTTAATTCACGATAACTTGGACTTGAGACAAATTCTGTCTCTATTTTTAAAAGCAGCTCCAGATCTTTATATGCAGCAGCAAAATTGTATTTGCTGTCAACAAAATTAAATTTTATTCTATCTGATAAAAAATCTATGGATGTAAGATTTTTCTTTGAAAATGATTTTTTAATCAGCTGGTGTCTTTTTATTAATGCAATAATTCCACAAATATATAAAATAGCAGGGAATAGAAGAAATATTCCGCACCAACCGACAAAACCATCCAGAGTATAATGTCCTATAGCCAGAAAATTCAAATAGCCGTATAACAGCATAATTCCGGCTGTTACAATTACTCCTGCTGTAAGAAAAAATACAACGGCTAATTTGGAATATTCTCTCGG
The DNA here is from genome assembly GCA_949284415.1 of uncultured bacterium. Lineage (GTDB taxonomy): Bacteria > Cyanobacteriota > Vampirovibrionia > Gastranaerophilales > Gastranaerophilaceae > Stercorousia. Next base: position 35,188 of record CASDVM010000029.1, read on the forward strand.
ATTATTTTTTATATTCATAAATATTTTTACTTTATCACTTCAATCGTGTCATAATCCACAAGATATGGCAGATGTTCTTCCGTTATCAATTCACCCGGGAGCAGAACGGCAATACCGGGAGGACATTCTGCAATTACTTCTGCAGCAATTCTTCCTACTGCATGCTCTTTTTGGATTCTTTCTTTATGCGAGTAAAAAGCTTCCCTGAGCGTCATTTTGATAATCGGTGTGAGCATCGGCATGTGTTTTTTCTTTTCCAGATAGCAGATGTCTGTGTAATTTGTTCTGTCTATCTGTTCAAGACATTTTGCGAGATACTGCATATCAGAGCGTGTGTTGCCGATGTTTGAAAGAATTAAAAGTCCTGCATCAGAAGCACTTTCAACTTCTATGTTAAAATCGATTTCTAATATGGATTCAAGACGTTTCCCTGATAGTCTGTCATCGCGGATAAACACTTTAGTAATATCTGTTTTGTAGCCGAAATCAGGTTGAAGATGATGAATATGTTCAAGTTTGTCGATTTCTCTGCGTAAATATTTTGCATTTTGGACTGCCCTTTCAAGCTGTTTTCTGCCTCTCTGGCTGTCAAGATTTGCGCGTGCGGCATCTAAACTTGCAAGAAGCATTAGAGAAGGACTTGTCGTATGCAGTAATTTCAAAGCTTTTTCAACGGCATCACAATCAATCATGGAATTTTTTGCAATATGAAGCATAGAACTCTGGCTCATGCTTCCGCCTGTTTTGTGCAGAGAATGAACAACCGCATCAGCACCTAATTTTAAAGCTGTTTCGGGCAGATGATTGTTAAAATTCCAAAGACAAGCATGTGCTTCATCAACAATTAAAGGAACATTGTATTTTTTGCAGATTGCGGAAATAAATTTTACATCCGATACAACGCCTTCATAAGTCGGATTTGTAATCCATACCATTGAAGCATCGGGGTTTTGACTGAGCATTTCTTCAACGCTTTCAGGAGTAACATTACCCCAGATTCCCCATTCGTCAAATTTTTTCGGGATAAGCCATAAAGGTTCCGCGCCTGAAATTATCATGCCTGTTAAAATTGAGCGGTGGCAGTTGCGGTTTGTGATAATTTTCTGCCCCCGTCCTGTCAAACCCATTGCAAGAGCGAGATTTCCTGCTGTTGAACCGTTCAGTAAAAAGAATGTTTTTTCAGCTCCGAATGCTTGAGCCGCAAGTTCCTGCGCTTCTTTTATCGGCCCAGTTGCTGGATGAAGTGTCCCAAGCCCGTCAAATTCATCGGTCGTATCAATTGAAAGAGCTTTTGCTCCGATAAGTTTTTTAAATTCGGGCAAAACTCCGCTTCCTTTTGTATGACCGGGAATGTGAAACTGGTAGCTCGGATTTTCGTAAGCTTTTTTCAGGGCTTCTACAATCGGGGCTTTAACTTTTATTTTAGTATATTTATTTTCTATAGTTTTATTCATGGCTTTTTTTGTTACATTCGTCATAATAATTAATATACACTAAAAAAAATTTTTTTTGCATATATTTTGTGTTACATTAATATTTGTGAACTGTTTTTTCAAGAGAATAGCTGTAATACTTGTTTTAATGCTTCTTGCCCCTCCTGTTTTTGCATTCGGAAAAAATAAACAGCAGGCGTCAAAACCTGTTGAATCTCAGGAAGTTATTCATCTTGACGTTACAAAAAATGATGGTCAAAATCCACCCCCTGCCGATAACAAAAATGATAATGACTGGGTGCAAAAAGATATTATAAGAGATAACGTTGATACGGAGTTCTCGATTTTTGATCACCTTCTGGATACCGATAAAGATAGTGAACATCCTTTTAAAATTGAGGAAGAATCTTTGTTCGGTCGAATTTATAAAAAAAAGCTTGAGAGAACTTCAATCCCATCGTTTCTTTTACAGGACGAATTGACTTTCAAATATAATAAAGGCCCAATTGACAAAGTTCAATTTTACGGGGCTTATCAGGGGAATTTAGGTTTCGGATTTGAGGGCTCGGATTACGATACTGATTACGGTTTCGGGTTTATGGAAGCCGGTGTTGTCGGGGATTTTAAAGACAAAAATACTGATTTTAAACTGCAGTTTAACTTTAAACCCGGAGAGAACAGAACTTATCTTCAGGGGCTGGTAACCGATGCATATATAATGAATACCCGTATTCCACATCACAAAATCATTATTGGAAATTCAAGAAATCAGGTCGGATTTGAAGGCGGTATGGGATCTTACGTACTTCCTTTTGCAATGCGTTCACAGATATCAAGAACTTTCGGCAACACAAGAGCACTCGGATTAAGGGTTGTAGGCGACTATGATTTAATTGACTACAGTTTAGCCCTCAACAGTTCTGACAGATTTTTTAAAGAATTTTTTCCGGGAGCGGAATTTACAGGCTGGGTGAACTTTAAACCGCTTGGCAAAACTGACGGCAGGTACGGAACACTTGTTTTAGGCGGAGGTTTGAATGCAGGGCATAACGATACAGATTACACTGTCGGCGGTGCTTACGCAAGCTACAGGTACAAAAAATTTATGGCAAATTTTGAATATGCAATAGCTGACGGTTACAACGGAACATACAGAAGTACTGATAAAGCGGAAGGTTTTTATACTACAATTGCATACAGACTTACCCAAAAATTGCATATTTTGGCGCGCTATGATCAGTTTGACCCGAACCGCGATATCGCAGATAACAAGCGAAGAGAATATTCCGTTGGTCTCAATTACTTCATAAAAGGTCAGGCTCTGCGTTTAATCCTTAATTATGTATTCTGCGATAACGAAGATACTGAAGACAGCCACAGAATTATTCTCGGAACACAAATAGTGCTATAAAGTTTATTCGGTGGGAACGCTTCGCGTATCCCACCCTACTTTGTACTCAATGAAATATATTACAAGGAAATCAGGTGTCAGATTTTACCGGTTCTTCTTTCTAAGAATATCCCTGTCTTATTCGGTCGGCTCTAAGATTTTTCCGAATTCAACTGCCTTTTTATATTTCAATTTAATTCTTTAGTCTTTTTTATGCTTAACATCTTCTTTAATAACAATAAGGTTATTGATGATTTTCATAGCACAGGTCGGAAGCACTACATCATCAAGTCCTGATGCTATGCTGATAATTTTTCCTGCACCTAATACTACTTCTTCTCCTTTATAGAAGAATTTGTAATCATCTTTTCTGTCTGAACGAATTGTAATCTGGCTCATTTTTTACCTCTTTTGTTTATTTTATATCTAACATACTTGTTTGTTGAAATTTCGTCTTAGGCCTTCACACGAATTTTTTAACTCATCGGTTAAGACAATGCAAATTAATATCTATTTAGCAGGAGGAATAGCACGCTCCCCTTTGTTGTTGTAAAAAATTCCTTCTGCCATAACTTCACTATAAATTTCTTCATCTTGCTTGAAGCTTTCAGGCGTATAAGGGTATAAATCTATGCAAACATCCATATCTGTTTCGATTTTACCTATAATCGGCCAGATTTGTTCTCTTTTTGATTTATCTTCAATATCAAAAATTGCCGCAAGTTCAATGTCTTCGCCTTCATGCATTTTGCCGTCAGTATGAATGCCGAACAAATACATTCCTTTAAAATCATTGAAAATACGATTAAAGGCTATTGATAACTTTACAATTACCTCGTCAACAGAATTTGCCATAATTTATCCTTTTATTTCAGATGTAACCTCTTTTCTGTCAACCGTAACCTGTTTGGATGTCGACAGATTTTTTATTGAAACTTTACCTGTATTAATTTCGTCTTCGCCTAATATTAATGCAAATTTAGCAATTTTTGAGGCTTTTTCAAGCTGTTTTGTGAACTTTTTATTTGCAAGATCAAATTCTATTTTGAGTCCCTGTCCTCTGAGTTCTTCAGCGAGTTCAAGAGCGTCAGCCGGTGAATTTGATACGATATAGCCGTCCGATTTTTCAGGTTCAATCTCAGGCAGTAAAGAATTTAATCTTTCCATACCCATTGCCCAGCCGACAGCGGGTGTATCTTCGCCGCCGAGGTTTTTAACAAGACTGTCATAGCGCCCGCCACCGCAGACTGCATTTTGGGATCCCAGATTGTTTGACTTAATCTCAAAAACAGTTCTGTTATAGTAATCCAGGCCTCTGACTAAAAGTTTGTTTTCAACATATTTGATTTTTAATTTATCCAAATACGATTTTACAGCTCTGTAATGTTCAGCGCATTCTTCGCATATAAAATCCGATTGAATAACTTCTTGAATTTCAGGTTTTGCAAAGATTTCTTTACAACTATCAACTTTGCAATCTAAAAGTCTCAGAGGATTTTTTTCATACCTGTTCCGGCAATCTTCGCAAAGATTATCAAATTCGGGTTTTAAGACTTCTTTAATCTTTTTTTTGTATTCTTCACGGCATTCGGGGCATCCGAGAGAATTAATTTCAACTTCAAGATCGTTTAAACCCAGAGATTTGAGATAATCAACAGCAAGAAGAATAACTTCAGCATCCGCAGCCGGTTCTTTAATCCCGAACATTTCAACGCCGACCTGATGAAACTGTCTTTGTCTGCCTGCCTGCGGGCGTTCATAGCGAAACATCGGACCTTTATACCATAATTTTACGGGAGCGGATAATCTTGCCATTCCGTTTTCAATAAACGAGCGTACGACACCGGCTGTATTTTCGGGACGTAAAGTTATAGAGCGGTCGCTTTTTTCAAAGGTGTACATTTCTTTGTTTACAATATCAGTTGTATCACCTACTCCGCGGGCAAAAAGTTCAGTAGCTTCAAAAATCGGGGTTCTTATTTCTTTGTATCGGTAGCGGGTAAATATATCAAGGGCATTTTTCTCAAGTTTGTGCCATTGTTCAACTTCCTGAGGTAAAATGTCTTTTGTTCCTTTTTGTACTTTAATAATTTTAGTCATAAAGTTATTATATAAATTTGAGCCGTAATTGTCAAATATAATTTATGAAATGCTTGTACAGCAGCTGTCTTTAATTAAATAACGGCAGCGTGAAATTTTTTACGACTTGACAAAGAAATATTTTTTATATAAAGTTAGTCATGCCTAACAAATTAACTGAGAAGAAAAAATGAAAATATCAACTCTCTGTAAATACATAGACCAGCCTATGGTTTTGAATAAACTTGATCATAAAATGCCTGTCTTATTAATAGGAGCAGGCAGCGGATTTGGAATTCTTAATTCCGTTAAAGACTCAAAAAAAGATAAAAAACATAGCAGATCAAAATTTGTTCAAAACGAAGTTGTAATACTCAGTACAATCGGAGCATCTTTACTGGGGACAAGAGGCTTGAAAATCGGCGGGAAAAAGATTTTTAACGGGTTAATGGAACGTGTGCATATCACTGAACTTCAAAAGGTACAAACAAAAGCAGTAAACAGATTTTTAGCAGAAATAAATATCACTGGGGTTGATGTAAAAAGTGCGCTTCAAACAGCCAAATTAAAAGAACTTTCACCAAAACAAATTGAACTTTTACAAAACAAACTTCCTGAATCTCCTGCGAAACAAAAACTTTTCAGTGTAATTCTGCCTGAAAAGAAAAATTTGAATTCAAAGGAGATTTTTTTTGAAATTAAGCGGTTATCGCTTCTGGGATTAATTCCGGTTGCAGGAGGGGTAGCGGGCGGTATAGTTGCTGATAAAATTACACATACAAATAATAGAAAAGGAACGGCCGATAAGGTCAAAGAGGGTTTGTACCAGTATCTTGCAAATATATTCTTATGTAATGTCGGTGCCGGTACTGCCCTTTTTCTTTCCGAAAAATTAGAGAAAGCTAAAAAGATTAAGCCTCTGACACCGATGAAAAAGCTTGCTGTAATTCTTGCAGGTATTACCGCCACGGGAATTGTCGGCGGGAGTTATATCGCAAATTTTGTAAGTAAAAAATGCATTAATCCATTGTTCGGTGAAAGAAACAACGGAAAAGGATTATACAATGAAAGAAAACCCGAGGCATTAGATATTGTTTTGCATGCCGATGATATTGCAACAGCCGGAATTTTGTCAGGTTTTAAGTGGATTGAGCCTGCCTTGCCTTTTATGTATTTTATATCCGGTTACAGAGCAGGTACGGGGTACAGAAATAACAGAGGCGCTGAATCATAAAATATGGTTTTTCTACACACCTTCTTATACAAAACAGAACTCCCGTAAAGTTACGGGGGTTCACATTTTTAATATAATTTTTTAATTTTGTCGGATAAATTTGTTTTTACAAATGCGGTTAATTTAACCATATTATTAAACAGCCTGTCAGATACAATGTGTTCCATTTTACAGGCTGTTTCAACGGCTTCTTGCCTGTCAAGTCCCAGCACTTCCATAAAAAATTCAGAGAGTTTTTCATGTTTAAGCAATATATTTTTTGCAATTTTTTCGCCTTTTGCTGTAAGTGTAATAGGTGAATAGGGTGCGTAATTAATAAGTTTTTTTTCGGATAAAACATTAAGCGCACCTGTAACAGATGCCTTTTTCACATTGAGTTTATCAGCAATTGCGGTAACTTTTGCGTTACCGTTTTTCAATACCTGATTATAAATTTCTTCGATATAATCTTCCAGACTGACAGAGAGTTTTTCCATCTACATACTCCTGATAATTTTTATTATATCACACGGTGTATCAATAATAAAATCTGCACCTTCAAGATTTTTTCTGTCTCTAAAGCCCCAGGTTACGCCGATACAAGGCAGACCTGCATTTTTTGCCGTCTGAACATCCACATCTGAATCCCCCGCATAAATTGTAGAATTTTTATCGGCGCCTAACTCTTTCATTGCCTTAAAAACTCCGTCAGGAGCGGGTTTTTTCGGAACATCATCAGACTGGCCTATTGCAGTATCTACCAAGTCTCCAAAATATTTTTTGCACAATTCTTTAACTGCTGAATCAAATTTGTTAGATACTACACCGATTTTTATCCCTTCAGCTTTTATATCCGACAGTATCTTTAAGATACCATCATACGGAGCTGTATGTCTGCACATATTTTTTGAATAATTTTTTTTAAAAACACAAAGACATTCATCAATATTTTCACAATTTTCAGGAACAGCACATTCTATAAGTTTTCTGACACCGTTGCCGACAAAACACCTGATTTCTTCTAATGAGCGTTCGGGATACCCGAATTCTGAAAGTGCAAAATTTGTTGCAGCTTTCAAATCTTCAAGAGTGTTTAATAAAGTTCCGTCTAAATCGAAAATAATTGTTTTTATCATAAATAAATTTTATCACAGAAAAAGGCATTATAAATTCTCAATACTGCGATAAGGGTTTATTAGAGGGAAGGCATTTAACAGGATACTAAGTTACTATGGCAGTAAGACAGTAAGAAGTATCATTATATTGTTCCCTCTTCTATGGGAGAGGGTTAGTGAGAGGGTTTATTCAGAGGGCAAGAAGTCAGGGATGTCAAGAGATCAAGTTAGTATCGGTGCTGCGCACTAAAATAACTTCTGTAATCAGCTTGCCCTCTGCTCTTTCTGCCTCCCGAATTGTACCCCACCCCGGCCCTCCACTTTTGGTGAGGGAGTAATTTCGTCATGGCTAAAGCTTCACAACGGCATGTAAATTTTATGCAAAACACAATGTGTCGGTTTGAGCGCTACGTTCCTAAAAAGTCATAAAAATGATAGAATTGCAGAGGATATTTTTTTGTTAAATCTTCAAGAAAGTTTATATATTCGTTTTGCAGTTGTGTCAATTTTTCACGCCTTTTCGCGTCTGATACAAATTTTTTCAGACGGATTGCGTATTTTCCGTCCTTTTCTTTTGTGCAGACAATAAAATAAACAGGCACCTCCATCATTAACGCAAATCTGAAGGCGCCTGCAGGGAAATTAGCTTCGTGTCCCAAAAATTTGCTTGAGAAAACTGTGTCGGAATTGTGAGCGGAAGTTCTGTCGCCTGCTATAAACATAATTTCGCCGTTATTAAGTCTTTCTTTTATATCGATAGATGTTGTCAAATCTATATTGTCAACAGGGTAAACATTTATGGGATTATCAGGCGCAATTTCAGAAAGAAAATTTTTGAAAATTTTGCATTGATTAACCTCAAGAAACATATTTACTTTAATCCAGTCGATTTCGGTTCCTGATTTAAAAAATGTTCTCATTGCATTGATATTGCCAAGATGTGAGCATAAAAAGCACACGCCCTTTTTAGCAAAAAAATCTCTATAGAGTGTCTGTTTATCGTTTTCATCTGCAAAATAAATGTTTTTAATCCCGAAATTATCTGTGAATATTTCCATTGTATCTGTTAAACTGCAGGAATAGTTTAAAAAATGTTTGAAAGATTGAATTATACTGCCGTTTCCTGATGCAATTTTTTGAAATTTTTGTGAACATTTTCGGATTTGCGGCGCTCCTATAAATGCAAAAAGTGTTACAAAAAATACGATAAATCGGACAGGTTTTCTGCCTGCAATTTTATATATATACCACAGGAGCATAAGTCTTGTATGACCTGCAGCCTGTTCTTTAACTTCGTACCATTTTAAACTCATTGAGAATATTATTACCTTTGCATTATTTTTTTATAGCCGATGATGTCCGTAATTAATCCTATTTTTTTACCTCTAAGAGTGTATAATCGTGCACTCCGATATTTTCATGCTTTTTATGGAGATGAAGCCCTGCTTTTTCAACCATTTCCAGCATACGTTTTTCTGAATACATTTTGCTTTTGCCGTTTGCCATACATGTAAAATAAAGCGATATATGAACAAGCGAATATTGTGCGGCTTCAAAAAATTGTTTATCGATAAAAGGTTCGAGAATAAAGATTTTTGTATCATCAGTCATTGAATTTTTTATATTTATCAAAATATGAATAACCTGTTCCTCAGAAAAACAGTCAAGAAACTGACTCATAAACACAGCGCCGGAAATCTTCGGCATAGGATTTTTAAGTACATCAACACCGTGAAATTTTAATCTTTCATTTTTTAGATGTTTTTTTGCTTCATCGATATTTTCGGGAAGATCAATCATATTGACCGTGCAATTACTATCAAACTCAAGACATGCTCGTTCAAATTTCCCTGTGTTACCGCCGATATCAAAAACTTGAGACGGGTTATTTTCAAAAATAATTTTCAAAACTTCATCAAAACATCTGTCAGAATAGAAATGATCAAATTCAAACCAGCTCTTTTTCATGTCGGAAGGCAGAAAATGGAGCGCATTGTAAATTGTATCGTAACTTCCGATAAACTTTCTGCATCCAAGAGGCTCTGATGATTCAAAAGAATTTGCAAGCTCTGAAGCTCCTAGATAGCATACATCTTTGACAAAATTGAAATTGACTTTTGTCATTTCATTATTTAAAAACGCAGATGCCACAAGGGAATTTGTGTATTTATCCTCCGTTTTAATCACAAGCCCTGCTGCACATGCAGCCTCAAGCAGTGTTTCTGCCGTATATTTTGATACTTTACGGTTTTCAATAATTTGATCAACCGTTGACGGGTTTTCTTCCAAAAATTCCAAAATACCGAATTTCAGCATTGCATTAACGGCCTGAAAAGTCAGAGGGGCAAAGGCTATTTTCTGTGCGTCAGCCAGCGCCTTTACCTGTGGCGATATATGTTTTTTTATTCTTCTGTATTTCATTTTTTATCCTCATATTAGAAGTCAGGAAGTCAAGAAGGCAAGCTCATTTCATTAAAGATGGGTTGGTAGAATTTTCAAAGTCTTATTACTAATGATACTAACTTGACCTCCTGGCTTCCTGCCCTCTTGCCTTCCCTATTAATATTAAACTAAAAATATACGAGCTTACAAGTCCCAGTGCAAGGACTGTGCCGAGCGAACTTATCAGCTTAAATCCCGCAAACCCCAGAAGTGCAAATGAAAATACAGTTGTCAAACACGACATTAAAACGGCATCGGCAGATTTTTTGTTCCCGCCGAATCTGAATACCGAATAATCAAGTCCGAAGCCGATTATCAAAAATATTGCAAGCAGATGGAAAAGGTTTATCGGACAGTTAAAAAGTCCGAGCATCCCGAATACAAATAAAACAGCACAAATTGAGGGAGAAATTATTTTTAACGCGGATTTGAAATCGTAGATTTTTGCTAAAAGAAGATATAAAAATACAAAAATCGGCAAAAGCAGGCTCAAACATATTATTCTGCATTTTCTAAGCTGCGATGATATGTCTTTTTGGAGAGATATTAAACGTGTTCCGTTGATTGAAGCGCCTTCATAATCATTTAAAACCATTATTGAAGTATTTTTATCAATTAAAAAATTCTTTTTTAAAAGATCAAAATTATTGTTCAGGGTTAAAAATTCTCTGTCATTTTTTTCTTTAATCAGTTTAATTCTCTGTGATTCGGGCAAGAATACCGCATATTCCTCGATTTTGTCTTTGTAAAGCTGTTTTCTTAAATACTGATTTGATTTCTGGCGTTTAACAGACGGAATATAACGGCTCAATGCCTGATAAGTAACATTTTCACTCTCAAGCTTATCTGAAATTGCTTCTTCTTTTTCTAAGATATCTTGAAGATTTTGTCCCTTAACAACAAAAAATGAAATGTCGCTGCCGGTTCCTGCAAGTTCTTCGAAAAGTTTTTCCGCATTAACAAGAAATTTTGGCGGAACGTACATGTTTTTTATATTGTCGTCAAAGTTTATGCGGGAAAATGCAAAGATAAGGATTATACAAGCAATTACGGGTATAATAAACTTGTTGGGAGGGTTAATTTTTTTAAATATTGAAACAAAACATTCAACCATTTTCCGTAATCGCTCTGCCTTCCTGTCATCCTGCCTTTTTGCCTTCTTAAATATATAAGGATAAAAAAGAACAACGATTGAATATACGGTTACAAGTCCTGTTATCGTAAATACCGAAATTTGTTTTAAAAGTATGAAATTAGCAAATAAAAGAACGGTAAAAGCGCCGACAGTTGTTAAAAGACTGACCGAAAGGCTTTTAAAAATTTCTTTTAAAGCATCTTGTCCTGACTTGTTCGATTGAAGTGATACAAAATAATGAAGCGAATAGTCGACACAAATTCCGATTAGTGTTGTTGAAAATACAAAAGTCAAAATATGTATATCTTTGAATATTAAAGATACCATGCTCCAGCCCGCGAAAATTCCCGCCCCAATGCTGACGGAAATCGGGATTAAAGGAATAATTGAGCCGAAATAAAAATACACAAGGCATATTATAAAAATAATCGAAAGAATGCTTATCAGATTAATTTCAAAAATGGAATGACTGCTTGCAAAATAAGAGTGCACAGGAGCACCTGAAAGATAAACATTTGTACCGTCTTTTGAAAATTCTTTTTGAATTGCCGTAAGTTTTTTAACCTCATCATTTAGAACAGAAGGCGACAGAGCAATTTCGCTGTCAACATTCAGCATAATCAAACTGTAGTATTTTTTGTTAAATTGCACGGGAGAAAAATTTGAAACCTCTTTGCTATCCGAAAGCCCCATCACAAAATCAGTCAACAAAAGAAAAGGATCTTCTTCTATTGATCCTATCGGCGGCATAATAGGATTATACAGAGCTTCCAGTCCTTTTTCTTCAACAACATCGTACTGTTTGTTTATTAAAAGCCTACGCATTTCGGGAGAAAGCAGATTGTTATGGTATTTTTCATAATCCGACAAAACGCCTGTAATATTTACATCTGATGTATAAAAAACGTTTTTATCGAGTTTTGCATATATGGTTTTTGCAATTTCTTCCGACTTTTCGGGACTTTCATTTTCAATTATAACGTTAATTCTTGCGGAAAATTTACTGCTCAAGTCTACAAGAATATTATCTTCCGTTGAGGAAAATACTGCTTTCAGAATATTTGTTTCTGTATTTGCAGGTCTTAAAAACACCAGAACCCCGATGGTTACAAGCATTAACATAAAAAATATTCTTAAAATATTAATTAATTTGCTGTGCATTTAAAAGAAATATCCGTAATTCCGTTTTTTACCATATCAATTTTTATATTATCAATATCTGTTTTGCCTTTAATGATAATATTATTAAGCTGTGAAGAAACCGCGGAACCTTTTTTAGGTTTCAGTCCGACAATCCATTTTTCATTTTCGTTTTTGTAATACAGATTGAAATTTTTATCTAAATAGGCGTAATTTTTATTTGAAATAGCAACAATTACATCATTCATCTGTCTGTTTTGAGATGATGTATAAGAGACAGTGGATTTTATCGGGTATAAAGTTTCAAAAATTGCGCCTTTATCTTTGATAAATTTAAAATTTCCGCCGGATTTTAAAACCGTTGAGCTTATATATTTTTCCTGCTCAAATTTGCAGGATGCGTTTTTCAATTCAGGCATCAGTTTAGAAATTTCTTTGCTTGTTGACGGATGATTAAAAATATCGTCAGATGCAAGGCATAAGTTTACTCCTGCTAAAATTAAAATTGTAAGAACTAAAATTTTATGCATACTCCTCCAGTTTTTCAACAAATTTTTTCGGTGCACTGTAGATACTTTCGCCTGTTTTGGAATCAATACATATCTGCATGCTTTTTGCTTTAAAAAGTTTTTCGCCTGTTTCATTATCAAAAATATCGTATTTTATATACAAAGCAGGTTCATATTCGGTTATTTCCGTTATAATTTTGAGTTTCTGCCCGAATTTTGCAGACTTTATAAATTTCAATTCCATAGTCGCAACAGGATAAGCAATCCCCTCATTCATCATATCCAGATACGTATAGCCGACTTTGGACAGAAGATCACATCTTGCAATTTCGAGATATTTTACATAATTCCCGTGCCATACAACCTTCATTGAATCAGCGTCATAAAAAGGCACATCCAGTATCATTTCTGCCGAAATCTTTTTCATAGTATTATTATAAAACAAAAGTGCCGGAAGAAAAAATTTTATCACCTTTTGTAAATTTATAATCAATTGAAGTTTCCGATTTTTTCAGGTACAGGCTTACTTTTTCACCGGGTTTGATGATAGATGAAAATTTAACCTTCTTAACTTTTTGCGGCACAAAATCGAGATTAAACCCGTCTTTTATAAATTCTTTTACGAAAAATAATTGTACAACTCCCGGTAAAATCGGAAAATTTGTGAAATGTCCCCTAAAGAAATTACTTCCACGCGGAAAAATTAAATCGAATTTTGCATCTGTACTGTTTACTAAATAATCAATAACATAAGGATAAGTTATATTGGTATTAAAAATTTCTTTTATTCTTTTTCCGTTAATTTTTCCACGTTCATTTACAGGCAGGTCAAACAAAAACCGCCATTTTTTGCAGCGTGCCGCTGCACCCGCCATATTAGATTTTATAGTTTTTACAATTTTAAATTTTCCGTTTTTTTCTAAAATTTGTCTGCCTTTTTCATTCAATACAACTGCCGCACAAAGTCTGTCATTTAACTTCAGGCAATATGACTTTTCAATTAAATCAGATGAATTTAAATCATTTTCAACTTCCGCTAAAGAAATGCGTTTTTCCTGAATTTTTACAATCCTGTCAAGGCGCCCTTTGATTTTAAAACCTTTATCAAAAAATTCAAGCTCATCATCTAAAACAATTTCAGGTTCGTCAAAATATTTTGATTTTACTATAATTTTATCGCTCTTAACTTCCATACGGACGTTATCAAATGGTTTTAAAAGGCTGTTATGAGATTGCCTGTACGCAATTACACCGGCTTCCGAGCTGCCGTAAATTTCCGTAACACCTTCAGATATTCCTTCAAGATATTCAAAAACTCTGTCATTAAGTGTTGCTCCGGCACTCAGTATCATTAGAGGTTTATTTTTAAATTTGAATTCATATTTTGCAAGTTTTTCAAGAAAAGACGGCGTTGATACAAAAACAAATTTTTCGTAATCTTTTATATCTTCCGGATAAAAAACTCTTTCACGGTCCACTTTGCATCCTGCAGCTTCCGGAAGCGTAACGGTAAATGTCATACCGTACATATGTTCGGGACTTACTGTTGATACGATAACAGTATCAGAGGGAAATTTGAAAAATTCAGCCATATCACTGGCTTCTGTAAGAAGCGCTTCATAACTTTTTTTAACGGTTTTTGGCTCTCCGCTTGAACCTGATGTTTGGAATATAAAAGGTTTTTTACTATCTTGCATGTTTTTTGTGCCTTGCTCTCAAAATAATTCTTACAATATATTCTACCCCGAACATCATCCCTAGCGCAATATATGAAATACAGGCGTTATACAATTCCCAGATTTTTGCTGACATAAAAACGGTTGCTATTGAGATTGAAAGATTTATAAATAAAAAAACACACCAGACATAAGTCAAATTTCGTGTGTAATTCCTCGTAAAATCATCCAGCACTCCGCCTTCCATTTTTTTTGCGAATTTTTGAATAACCGTTTCCCTGCAAAACAAAGATGCAAAAAAGACACAGAAAATAAATGAATTAACTATAACAGGATAAAATTTTAACACATAAACCTTGCTGAAATGGAAAAGCAAAACAATACATAAAGTACCTGTAAACGGCAGTAAAGGTTTAAGTTTTTTTATAAAAACGGCTTGCCCTCCTGACATCTTGCCTTCCGTTCCGCTGTTTTAAACCAGTTTTTCAACAGCTGTAACAACATCATCCAGCGTTTTTATCTGTTTAAAATTTTCGGGCGGAATTTTTTGTCCCGTAAATTCCTGCAGTTTTACGGCCAGATCAACGGCATCAATACTGTCAAGTTCCAAATCTTCAAACAAATTTGCATCAGGCACAAGTTTGTCAGGCTCGATTTCAAAATCATCAGCCAGAATACTTTTTAACTTATCAAAGATTTCATCTTTTGTGTATTTTGCCACTTATGCCAATCCTTTTTTATTTTTGTTCAGAGCTCTTGCAGCTCCTGATATAGTCAGCTATAGTCTTAACAGAGTAGAAATGTTTTTTATTTTCTTCTTTGTCTTCGCTTAAATCAATATGATATTTTTTCTTCAAAGCCATACCGAGTTCTAAAGCATCGATACTGTCTAAGCCGAGTCCGCTGATAAATAACGGCTCATCATCTTTTATATCATCGGTTGTTATGTCCTCTAATTCAAGCGATTCAATGATTAAAGTTTTAATTTCTTTTTCCAGACACATCTTAATTCACCTAATATATTTATAACTTAATTGATAAGTAAAGTCAAATTTGTTATTTTTGTGTTTTATGATTTACTCCGTATCCAAACATTGCAAAGTCATATTTAACAGGGTCTTCAGGATCGAATTTTCGAAGATTTTCTGTAATTTCAAGAACTGATTTAAAATCATTAGCATTACGTGTTAAAAGTCCCATTTCACGTGAAAGCCTTGCAACATGGGTATCAAGCGGTATTAAAAGTTCAGACGGCTTCATAAAATTCCAAAGCCCGAAATCTACAGGCCCCTTGCGTACCATCCAGCGAAGATACATACACATACGCTTCATGGCACTGCCCTTGCGTGCATCGGGTATCATAAACTTAAATCCCTGAGAGTCTTTATTTTTAGCTTGTGCATAAAAGAAATCCGTTACAGGTATAAACATATTATCTTCAATCGGATTTTGGTAACCGTATTTAAAAAGTTCTTCCAGGCCGCCGCTTTTGGAATATAAATTCCTGAGTATAGTAAAAATTTGAGCAAAATCATCAGGTTTTCCAAAACGGTAATTAAAATCTCCGAGAATTTCAGGTTCAAAATTCAGGATAAAATTCAAAGGTTCATTCTGTGCGATCTCAAATAGAGTGTCTAATTTTTTCAAAAAAACTTCGCGTCTGCCGTATGCCACAAGAGAGGCAATAAAACCTGCAATTTCAATATCTTTTTTTTCAGTAAATCTATTCGGAACGCGAACGGGATCGTCTTTTATAAAATCAATATTTTCATAAGTTTCAGCTAATTTGTCAATTTCGGTTTTTGTAATCATTTCTCAGCTCCTTGAAATATTCCTTTAATATTTTATCACACTCTTCTTCCATAATTCCGCCATAAACTTTCATATTTGAATTCGCAAGTTTTCTCACATCAATAACGGAGCCTAAAGCGCCGTAGTTATGGTCATAAGATCCGAAATAAACAGTTTTTATCCGCGCGGAAACTATTGCCCATGCGCACATGGGACAGGGTTCTAAAGTAACATACATTTCACAGTCATCTAACCTCCAGCGTCCGAGCTTTTGTTCGGCTTCCCGTATCGCAAGAATTTCTGCGTGTGCTGTTACATCATGCAGCGTTTCTTTCTGGTTAAATGTCTCTGCTATAACCTCTCCGTCTTTAATTATCAACGCTCCGACAGGAATTTCTTCCTTTGCGTTGTTTGCTAATTTGATTGCACGTTTCATTTATACATTCTCCGAAATTTTAGCAAGCTTGAATGTCAATTCAACACAAAAACCGCAATTTTCATCACTGTGCAGTATAATTTCTCCGTTCATTGCTTCTACCAGACCTTTTACTATAAATAATCCCAGGCCTGTTCCGCGTGTTGTTCTTGTTGTGTTGTCGTCAAGACGCATAAATTTTTCAAACAGCTTCTTTAGCTTTTTAGGGGGGATAACTTCGCAGTCGTTTTTTACAAAAATTTTAACGGTATCATCTAAAACAGCGGTATCTACTATAATTTTAGAGTCTTCTGATGCGTATTTCACTGCATTTTCAAGCAAATTTACAAAAACCTGAAGCAGTCTGTCTTTATCTGCTTCTATAAGCGGAAAATCTTCTCCTATATTGAAGATTATTTCTTTGTTATCTTTATTTTTTATCAGAACTCGTGATTCTTCCAGAATTTCCGGAATCCATACCTGTTCGGTTTTAGTCCGCAGACGCATACCCTCGATATCAGGGATTGTCAATAAATCTTCTATCAAACGTTTCAAGCGTTCAGACTGTTCCTTTATTATTCTTAAAGATTTTTGCTTTGTTTCTTCATCTATTTTTATATCCTGGCGCATCAATCGTGTTGTGTAGCCTTGAATGCTTGTCAAAGGTGTCCTCAGCTCATGGCTTACCGTATCAATAAGATTTGAACGGAATTCATTCAGCTGTTTAAGTTCAATGTTATTTTTCTTTAATTGAATATAGGATTTATGGATTTCAGTTGCCATACGGTTGAATTCGAACGCAAGAAATATAATTTCGTGAGGGGTGAAAGCGGTGGTCAAAAGTCTTATCTGGCGTTCGTAATTACCTTTTGAAATGGCAATAATACCTTTAAACAACTGCCTTATATTGATATAAAGGTAATATGTGTACAATCCGACAACAAAAATGATTGTAAATGTTGCAAATAAAAAGGATAGAATAATTTTTAAACTGTTATTTGTAATAGCTTTTTTAGTAACTTTTTCTGTTGTGTTTACAATTATCGTAATTTCAGGGTCGACTTTTGAAACATATACAAGCGGCTGGTTTTTTACATCACCGAAAATTACGGGTTTGTCTTTTTTCAATTTTTCAGGCAGAAGAGAAATTGTTTTTTTATAAGCATCTTCCGTGTAATTGTGTTCTGCAATCAAATAACCGTCTTTAGTGAGAACGTAAATTTGTCTTTTTTCATCTGCCAGGGAACGGAATAATTCATCTTTAACGGCATCGAGTTTATAAGTCGCAACAATATATTGATTATCAGCTATTTTTAACGAAAAAGTAGCTTTTTTGTTAAGAGTATTCTGTTTATCAATTCGGGCTAACTGTTTTTCATCCGCTAATTCCAAATCTTCACAGTCCGGCAGAGTTTTGGCAATCGAATCAAGATAGGAATTTTTTAATTTTCGTGTTGGAAAATACTGCAGTGAAAAGACAGCCTGTTCAAGATTGCTTGTAACAGTTTTATTGAAAAAATCTATTTCATCCGATACCATATTCGCAATCAAAACGGCAGATTCTCTGAGCTGGTATCTCATAGACTGCTGGTTAATATTGTTTATAATAAAACCGCTGATTGTCATCGGAACAACAACAGCAAAAATAAATACGATTGCAATTTGTTCAACAATTTTTAAATGTTTCCCGAACATAAGACTTAACCTTCACCGAACGGTGTTAATTTATACCCTACATTTGTAACTGTATGCAGATATTTCGGTTTTTTCACCCATTCTGACTGCTCCGGAGAAATTTTGGAAGTATTTGCTGCGGTTCTTTTTGTATCAGGCTCTATTTTATTTCTTAAACCGCCCACATGGACTCTGAGCATTCTCACATCTTCATCGCTGTCATAGCCCCATACCTCATCTAAAAGTGTCGCAAGTGTTACCGCGTTATTAAAATGCTGCATAAGACAGTATAAAATTTCAAATTCAGTTGGTGTAAGCTTAACTTTTTTATTTACTATAACAGCCTCAAGAGTTTCAGGGAAAATCTCTATATCGCCGGCTTTCAAAACTTCATCGGAAAGTGCTGTTTTATCTTCAACAACCTGATTTCTTCTTAATAACACTCTTATTCTTAAAAGAACTTCCTGAATGTCAAAAGGTTTTACAAGATAATCATCAGCCCCGCAGTCAAAACCTTCCGTCTTATCATCAATAGTACCTTTAGCTGTGAGCATCAAAATAGGAATTGCAAGTTTTGCCTGACGAATATTTTTGCATACGTCAAATCCGTTCATTTTGGGCATCATAACATCAAGCAAAATCAAATCATACGTATTATTTAAGGCTTTATTAAGTCCTTCCATACCGTCTTTGGCGGTATCGACAAAATAACCGCTTGCCCTTACGTCAAATTCCAGAAGATCTCTGATTTCATCGTCATCATCAACTATCAATATACGTTTTTCGTTCATGCAAAATCCTTATTTTTTCTACAATAACCCTTATTCATAATTCAATAAAAAAATTTTTTTTTCAATTAATTATAAAGAAATAAAAACTAAATCAGGGACAGAAAAACGCAAGGCAGACCTTGTTAAATGGAAGATACGAAGGTATGGCGATTAGAAGATAAGCTGTTTTAAAGTAAACAGCTTACGCTCCTATCTTAAATCTTCCAAATAAAAATAATAAATCACCATATTTCACTATTTAATACTTATACCTAAAGGGGATTATTTCCTATAAAAAAAGCCTTACAATTTAACTATAACATTTTGTGGAGTAACTTAACATGTTAATGGGAAATGATTGCCATGATTGCAGCAAGTACAATCGCTTGGAAATGAAAAATGTGAATAAAGACATTCTCGGGTGGCTTGAAGATATTATAGAAGAAAACAACAGCCGTATCGAAAGAAAGGAATGGAAAAGTAAATATAACAGCTACGTTGTATATGACTACGAACCTTTCTGCACTGACGGATTTGAAATAAACCTTGTAATAACTTCATATAATCCTGCATATTTGAATTTCATAAAGTATTTGTATGATGAAAAAATAAGCACTATAGAATATTTAAACAGCTGCATAGGCGTATAAAACAACAAACAGACCGGATAAATTCCCGGTCTGTTTGTTAATGTAAATAAAATACCATTTTTGAATGTTATGTCATCCTGAACTTGTTTCAGGATCTGATTGAGATTCTGAAATTAATTGAGAATGACAAAAATGTTTTTATTTATAAAATATTTCCGTTAAATTGTTCTATTCTTCACTTTGTTCAGCGTTTTCCTGTTCTTTTACGAAGCAATCTTTGCAATAGACTTCTTTTCCCGGAATAGGTTTAAACGGAACCTGTGTCTGGGCACCGCATTTTGAACAGACAGCTTCATACATTTTTCTGTGGCGTCTGTTGTTTTTTCTGCGAGTTTTTCTGCATTCCGGACATCTTTTCGGTTTGTTAACCAAACCCTTTTCTGCGTAAAATTCCTGTTCACCTGCAGTGAAGACGAATTCTGCGCCGCAATCTTCACATACAAGTTTTTCATCTTGGTACATTTTTCTTCTCCTGATTTAAAGTGGTACTTTAAAGAAACCTTTTGCAAAATTCCTTTAATTCATATAATTATACACTATTTTTGAAATTATGCAAGCATGAGCCATTTTTAGACAAAAGCTGTTTTCAATTTGCAATAGTCTTGATATAATTGTATAATCAAAACAAAAAGGAGTTATTAATGAGAGAATTCGGAATTTTGGATAAACTCGGGCTTAAATACAATACGGATAAAGCATCTAAATACAACAGACGTGATAATATTGTTGCGGGGCATGATTATTTAAGGCATTATGAAATTTTCTTATCCGCATTGCGCGATGAAAAATTTACACTTGTGGAACTCGGATGTTATACGGGAGCTTCATTAAAAATGTGGAAGGAATATTTCCCTTATGCACATATAATTGGCGTAGATTTAAACGAAAAGTTATCTTCTCTTGAGGAAGACAGAATTTCTTTTATATGCTCGGATGCCGTTGCCAATACTCTTCCGGCGAAGCTTACATCATTTAACGAAGATATTATGTGTATTATTGATGATTGTTCGCATGCATGGGGGGATCAAAGACGATCTTTTGAAATGTTATTTCCGCTTCTTAAATCCGGCGGTTATTATATTATAGAAGATTTGGAATGCGGAGCTTCAGGCGCCTATCCCGCTTATCCGCCAAAAGTTCTTGATGCACAGGTATTCTGGGATTACGCAATGGATAGAATGAAAATTTTAAGGGTATCTGAAAAACGAAATCCTATAAATTTCAGACCATTTTTTTCACAGCTTCCGGAACATATTCAAAAAATTGAAAAGTCCATAGATATGGCATTTATTGTTCCCGGTTCAATTATATTCAGGAAAAAATAACTTTATCTCAGAAAATCTTTCCAGTAGCTTTTGGAAGAATCTTCAGGGCTTATATCAGACAGTGCATAATAACTGCAAGAGTAAGCCAAACTCGATGTATATGAACATTGTGAAGATAGGTTGTCAAGCTTTTCCGTAGTTTGGCTAACCGTCCATTTATAAGTAAAAGGGACAAGATTCCCGTCTGAAGTAAACGCAAAAACAAAAATATCATGTCCGAGGGAATTCGGCCTTTTACTTCCGTTAGTATCTATACATAATTTTGGATCTGCAAGACTTTTATCGGATGGCGCATCATCCATTAAATAAAAGGCTCCATTCGGTGCTCTGTATACATTTGTAGCATCACAATAATATCCAAGAATTGTTTTTTTATTAAGCGCCCTTGGTTCATAAACCAATCTAAAAAAATTTGTAATACTTTTTGAACCTTCTAATACTGAAGCCCCTTTTATCTGTGTCATTAACATATCCAATGCAGCTTGAGATTCATTATCCTTCGCATATTCATATATATTTATATCTTCCTTAGCCTTCAAAAGCATAACTGCCTGAGATATCTCACTGTAAGATTTTTTAAACTGTGTATGCAGGACATTTTTCTGATAATTTGCGATAAATGACGGCATTGTCATAGCTGCAACAACACCGATTATGCCAAGTGTTATTAAAATTTCTGCCAATGTAAATGCTCTCTTGTCAGGTTTGTTTAACAGAGCTGTTTGTTTATAACCTTCATAAAGCGGAAATGCAGATTTATTATAATAAAAGAGATTAAATTGCTTTTTAAACCCAAATAACCGTAAAAATCTGGTTATATCTGCATCCTGTCGGGGGGGGGGCAGTTCAAAGCCTTATTAATTCTCATAATCCAACCTTTCTTATCTTATATCCCTTACTATCATTATTGCCGATAAAGTAACATTTGTCAAGATTACAAGTTAGAGCCTTATTAGCGTAACTAAAATAGGCTGTTGTCTTAAGTTTATTTTTCGGATTAATCCGTATCAAAAATACTGAAACAATTTAAGTATTTTTGATACTTGTAGTGTAAAGTTGATATAAGTCTTTAAATACTTGTAGATAGTGATGGTGCAATGCTGATGAATTGTCTTACAAGATCTGCATCCCAGAGTTTTCCTGCGCCTTCTTTTAAAATTTCGCAGGCTTTTTCAACGCTCATTCCTTTACGGTAAGGTCTGTCTGAAATCAGGGCATGGTAAGTATCGGCAACAGCAACAATCCTTGCGGCAAGCGGAATTTTATCGCCTTTCAAGTGTTCAGGATAACCGCTTCCGTCCAGATGTTCATGGTGGTATTTTACAATAGGAATTAAATCTCGCAGAGCTTCATTTGGTTTCAAAACTTTTTCGGCGCCTATGACAGGGTGTTGTTTCATAATTTCCCATTCATCATTTTCGAGTTTGCCGGGTTTTTTGAGAACATTTTCCGGAATACCGATTTTGCCGACATCATGCAAAAGTGCACCGAGCTTAATTCTCTGTACTTCATCCTCAGGCAGATTAATCGCACGTGCAAGAGCTTCGGAGTATCTTGAAACAGATGTCGAATGGCCTTTGGTATAAGGATCCTTCGCATCAATTGCACCCGCTAAAGAATTTGCAAGTTCCATAAGGTGATTTTGAGAAACAATTTGTTCATTATTGAATTTATGGACAAGTTCTTCTTCAAAATCAATACCGAGCTGTGCATGACGTTTTGCAACGACTTCCGCAAAAGAATTAAGTGCATCATTATCCCAGAAATTGAAATCTGAAGAGCTTATAATTGCAGACATTCCTTCTTTGTAGCCTTTTGCCTGCGATATATACATTGCCTGTTCCGCGAGAATTAAAAGTTTTTCCTGATCGCGGCTGCATTCAGGGTATGTTGCAATCCCTACGGAAACCTTGACTGGACCGACATCGTCCACAAAACAGCAGGACAGACAATAAGTTATATATTCAGCCAGATATTTTGCATCAGGCGTATTGGTATCAGGAAGAATTATCGCAATCTCATCACCGCCGTAACGGCCTGCTTTATCGGTACTTCTTATATTCTGCTTAACCTTTTCTGCCAGAAGTTTTATTACTTCATCGCCTTTGGCATGTCCGAGTTCTCTGTTAATTTTTGAGATGTTATTAACATCCAGCATTACAATAGAAAGATTTGATCCGTTATCCTCAGCTTTTTTAAGTTCGGCTTTCAAAACTTCCTGAAATCCTCTGTGTGTATATAGGCCTGTAAGTGTATCTGTATTTGCATATTTGTTGGTCTGTTCCAGAAGCTCGACATTATCCATAAAAAGTGCGCAGTAATTCGCGATAAACGAAAACAGATCAATATGATTTTCAATGTCATCCTTCCCGATTACCATTACTCCTTTGCATCCGCTCACTGAATTTAGCGGAAGCATAAGCGCCGAGGAGTTTTGTAAATAAGGAATATTTAAAAATTTATTATCATTTTTTACAACAGGGGAAGTGCTTTTAAAACATTGAACAACCGGATTTGTGTCGTCAGACAGGAGAATTTTTGATGTATAAGTGCTTCCCATAGGGGTAAACAATTTTATATTTATGCATTTTGACTTTTCATGGAAAACTCCGAATGCCGTAAATACACTGTTTAAATTTTCCGTAAATAAATCATGAACAGCCGTAAAAAGATCATGTACGGCGGTTTTATTCGCAAATGCATCATTCAAACTGTGTACAAGCTCTGTGTAATCTATAACTCTGTGTGAGTTAACAGGGGATGTATTCATATAGCCTGCATACATTCTGTTAGCTGTTTTATTGGTATTAAAGTTATTTATTCTTGCAACTATACTTGATGTTTCGGCAGTTATAGGATTTGTAATTTCCCGTGTTTTTTTATCATTTGGTTTTAAGGCAGGTTTAATATCTGTTTTGTCGGGAGCAGCTTTTTTCAAAGCAGGTTTTCTAAGCTCATTTAACTGTTTTGCCAGCGGATTGGAAACAGTTTTATGAGCTTTTTCAGGCTTTTGAGCCTTTGTTTCTTTTATCAGTTTTTCTTTATTTTCGTTCAATACTTACACCTACACACATTTTTTATAAAACTGCTGACAAAATATTTTTGCCTGATATGATGTTGAGTTTTACATTACTTAAACTATTTTATAATATTTTTCCGTAAAAGCAATACGCCGTTTATACGGCATAAGATGCTGTTTAAATAAACAGAACAATACAAGTTAATATAAAAACTATTTTACAAATCCTATTACATTTGTAGTATAACTCATTATTTTATATTTTACTACTGATTTGGGTTGAATTTTTACACAAATTAATGTTTATGATATAATAAATAAAAAATACACCCGTTTGCAGGAAGTTTTTCTTTTTGGAGTGCAAATAAATATTTGTGGGTTAAATTCGAAAAAGAAAAGGTTGCTTTTTAATTTATAAGGGAAATTTATGTTAAACGAATTAAGTCAAAACTACGGAATGATTATATCAGGTGCAATTCTTTTAATTGCGTATATTTTTATAGCGGCGGAAAAAGTTCAAAAATCTGTTGTGGCGCTTGCGGGTGCTTCATTAACCATGCTTTTGGGTTTAATTCCGTTTCACGGGTATTATGACAGTAATCTTTCCCAATATATGAAATCTGTATTTGAATATATTGAATTTGATGTAATATTTTTGCTTGTCGGAATGATGATAATTGTGCATATTGCCTCGAAAAGCGGTGTGTTTAAATGGATGGCGCTTGAGCTTTTAAAATATACTAAAGGTCATCCTAAACTTGTTTTGTTTGCACTTGCGGTATTTACGGCTGTTGCTTCGGCATTTCTTGATAACGTAACCACCGTTGTTTTGATTATGCCTGTAACCTTTATAATTGCAAAAGAATTTGAATGTGATCCTGTGCCGTTTTTGATAACGGAGGTTATTGCTTCCAATATAGGGGGTACGGCAACGCTTATCGGAGATCCGCCGAATATTATAATAGGAGCAAAGGCCGGATTAAGTTTTATGGACTTTGTGAATGAATTGACGCTTATTGTTGTAATAATTTTTGCGGTCTGTACAGGAGTTTTAATATATATGTTCAGGAATTCTCTTACTGCATCAA
The DNA here is from genome assembly GCA_949284415.1 of uncultured bacterium. Classification (GTDB taxonomy): domain Bacteria; phylum Cyanobacteriota; class Vampirovibrionia; order Gastranaerophilales; family Gastranaerophilaceae; genus Stercorousia. The sequence goes on from CASDVM010000029.1 coordinate 60,052, forward strand.
AAGAAAAAATGGAACATATAGCAAATCTTGATAATTCTGAAACAATTACTGACAAAAATTTGATGATACGTTCAATGATTACTCTGGTGCTAGTAATAACCGGATTTGTAACACATGACATAACAGGTATTCCTGCATACGTTTTTGCTGCTGCAGGGTCTGCTTTCCTGCTTTTGTTTGAAAATCCGAAGGAAGTATATAAAGATGTAGAGTGGCTTACTATTTTTTTCTTTATAGGTTTATTCATAATCATCGGCGGTTTTGAGGCAAACGGAGGGATAAGTTTTCTTGCTCGGAAGCTTATAGAATTGACGTACGGAAGTTTGGATGCGGCTGCTATGTTAATTCTCTGGGGATCGGGTATTTTATCGGGAATTGTTGATAATATCCCGTACACAGCTACAATGGCGCCGATGATTGCGGAAATTCAGCATGCTCTTCCGTATTCGGGCACAGGTCATTATCCTCTGTGGTGGGCGTTATCATTAGGGGCTTGTCTTGGAGGAAACCTGACAATTATAGGTGCAGCGGCAAATGTGATTGTAAGTGAAACTGCATCGGTAAACGGTCATCCTATTTCTTTTATGCGGTTTATGAAATATGGAGCACTTGTAACATTTATTTCGCTGGTGTTGAGTTCTGTGTACCTGTATTTGAAGTATCTGCAATAAGAGTTTTTTCTTTAACTTTCAAAACAGGGTAAAACTTTTAAAAAAGTAAATATTATTAAAACCAATCTTTTAAAGGTCTTATTTCTCCGCACTCAAGTTCGTATTCCTCAGCTTCAGAACTTCTTAAGATACTGTCAATTCTAAGATGTTCTTTTATTGGATTTTGCAGAAAAACTTCTCCTGTTTCGCGATCAAAAACTTTTGCATAATTTAATCCGACATTGACACAGTAAGGAAGGCGTATTCTGTTTTCGTCTTCATCATACCATGCAAGTCCGTGCGTACGGCAGACAATCCCTCTGTATTTGTAAACACTGCACATATTGCTAATCAAAAACGGACATTTATATAATTTCGGGTTTTCGCGCTTCAATCGTTTGATTTCTTCTTTTATATTATGTTTTATTCCAAAAGGAAGCTCAACAAATCCCGACATTAAATATTCAAGTTCAAGCCTTGAATAAGGATATTCCCCGACTTCACAGCAGGAAGAACAGCCGGGTTTGCATTTGATAAATTCGCACTGTTCTTCAAAATATTGTTCAAGTCTTTTATCTAATTTTTCAAGGAATTTTTCATATCTTTTAAGCATTAATGAACCTTCACGAGTGAATATTTTCTGCCGTCCAATATTATGTCAAAATCAAGAGTTCTATCTACCTGGGGCATCTGTTTTTCTCTCACGACAACGACAACATCTCTGTCATCCAAAATATGGCCGAGTTTTGCCATTTCCTGTTCATCGTCCTGCGAGATGAAGTAAACTTTGCTCTTATTTTCTTTATCAACATACGATCCGTAATAATAAAGTACGGAATATTTTCTTTCATTATTCAGAACTACAATTTTTTTGTTATTTTCTTTAGCGTATTTTGCAAACTTCATCAAATCATTTTGACCGAATTCGTAATCCATATTGTAAAATAATTTTGTTCCGAAAGCGGAAGTTATGATTATAAGGAGTGCGTAGCAGGCAAAAACGCCTTTCGGGGAATTTTTCACCGCGCATATTATGCTTGAAATTCCGAAAATCGCTACCATAATTATACAGAACCATTTTATAATCAGAAAATCAGCATACATTTGAGAGGGTAAAAAATACTTTGAAAAACATGTTACAAACGCTGCCAGTATACAAATTCCTCCTAAAATATAAACTGAAATGTTAACAGGTTTTTTATATTTTTCGTTGAATATATAATTCTCCCACAACGAGCCGATTATAAAAGATGTGAAGAAATATACTGGCAGAATATATGTTATAAGTTTTGTTCTTGAAGCAGAAAAGAAAAGCAAAGTTACTGCAAAACCTATAATATTGAATAACAGAAATTTTTGTCTGTCTGTCATGTTTTTAAAGTCAAAACTTTTAACGGATACAAGTTTCGCTATCCCTGAAGAAATTGCCGAAAATACCCATGGGATTAATCCCCAGAATATAGTTACAAAGTAAAACCAGAAAGGTTGTGCTCTGTCAATTTCACTTGATGAGAAAAACCTGTTTATATGGTGTTTCATAATGTATTCGTTAAAAAATAAAGGATCATGGATTTTGAACATAATAATATGCCATGGAAGCACAATTAAAAAGAACAGTAAAAATCCGGGTAAAATATATTGCGGCCTGAAAACCTGTTTAAAAGTTTTGTTTGCAAGAGTTACAAAAAACATAACGGCAAACGGAACGACAAAACCAGGAATTCCCTTTGCCATTACAGCAAGTCCCGAAAATATATAAAAAAGCCACCACATGTATTTTTTGTTTCTGTCTTCAACAAATTGAGTCAAAAGACCGAACATAACGGAAAATCCGATACATGTTGTTACAACAATATCGAGAATTGCAAATTTTGCAAGCATTACAAATTCCAGAGTCGTTGCAAGAATTATTGCCGATATTACGCCAAAACGCCTCGATACAACTTTTTTACCCGTAAAATAAACAAGCAGAGTTGAAAGAGTCCCGTATAAAGCGACAGGAAAGCGCGCCGTAAATTCTGTTACCTTTCCGAAAATAACAAACGACAAACACTCTCCCCAGAAATAAAGAGGGGGTTTTTCAAAAAAGTATTCGCCGTTTAAATAAAGCGTTAAAAAATCTCTGCTGTGAAACATATCCCTTGCCATAGAAACATAGCGGGTTTCATCAACATCCATTAAAGCGTAACTGCCTATATTAAAGAAAAATACAAAATAGCATAAAATTAAAAGCCCTAAAAATGTAGATAAATCACTATGTTTTTTTATAAAATCAATAATTTTTTCCATAATATCTCTCTTTTTTAAATCACACAAAACAATTTTATCATAAATATATGTTAAGGTTCCTTAAATATAATATTAATACCATAAAACGCAGTTATAAGTATTATGCTATTGCTTTTTCTATAATAATTATTTAGAATATTCTTATGATAGAAAAAGCTAAAAAAGAACTCGAAAAACTCCTTGAAGGCAATAAAAATTTTGTAAACGGCACACCGACCGCTAAAAACATGTCGCTTGAAACTTTGAAAAAGTTCGCATTTCATCAGGAACCTTATGCGTGTGTTTTGACCTGTTCTGACAGCCGTGCGGTTCCTGAAATAATATTTGACTGCGGTATCGGCGAACTTTTTGTAGTAAGAGTTGCAGGAATGACTACAGGTCCTAATGTTGTAGAAAGCGTTGAATATGCGGTAAAGAAACTTGAGGTGCCTTTACTGATACTTCTGGGACATGATGACTGCGGAGTTATGAAATATGCAAAGGAACACTATCCCGAGCCGATGAAGGATTTTGCGTCAATCTTAAAATGTGTATATCCTGTCCTGAATCATAAAGAAAATATAGAATGCCATAACTTTTTTGCTCAGGAGCATACTAAATGGGTTGAAGATTATTTGATGAAACATTCAGTTATTATTAACGAAGCTGTTAAGTCCGGGAAATTACAGATTGCAAAATGCCACTTTGACCATTCGACAGGATTGGTTAATCTCATATAAAGGTTTGTGAATATAAAATTCTGAAACAAGTTCGGTATGGCCTTGTTTATGAATAAAAACGGCACCTTTAAAGGTGCCGTTTAATCAGTTGCGGGAAGATTCATTATTACCCCATAATTCTTCATATTTTATCTGATTTTTTTCATGATAGCGGGGGGATGTTTTACGGTTTGTGTTACGGATTTGGGCATCTATCTGCCTTGCAATCAGAAGCATTTTTTCTCTATCGTCTTTTTTCTTTTTTTCTTTCATTCCGTTAAGAATTGAAAAAATGCTTGCCGTAATCAGTCCTGCATAAGCTGTTATTTTCAAGATTTTTAAGAATTTATTCTGCATAAATTAAAACTCCATGGGTTTTACTTTTACAAATTCCTCATAATCTTCAACCGCTACAGTGTTCGGCGCTTGTGCTTTTTCTTCTAAACCGCGTTTTAAAAGTTCGGGTTCTTTTTTGCGCAATTTAGGTTCTGCCGTTACTATATCCATATTAAGCGCTGTTTTTATTAGCTGAATTGTTTGCTCTGTCGGCGCTCCTTCGCCGTTCAAAACTTTCTGTGCGTGATAACTCGGCCAATCTTCGGGAAGTTTCTCAATTGTTGTGTAGCCGAAATTGTCATCATGACGCTTATCAATTTCATTTTCCAGAATATTTGTTACGTATTCTTTCTGGGTTTCAAAGTGGCACGGAAGAACGATTTTATTTCCGATAATTTCTTCGGGATCGCGTTTTTCATATTTTTTTAGTAAATCAACTGCAACTTGAAGATGACCAAGTTCAAATGCAAGAAATTCTTCCCAGATTTGTTTGAGTTTGTCGTTTTCTTCATCTTTGTAGCAGTTGTAGTATGTGCAAACTTCGGTGAATTCATGAAGAAGGAGTTTTTCATAAGGCGTTTCATTCGGGTCTATCAAAGATTCATACATTGTTACGTGTTCTTCTTCTACATCGCATATTTCACCGAAAGTTCTTCTTAAATCATCATTAGGATACATCATGCCGTGTTCTGCATAAAAATTATGCGTCTGCTGTTCACCCGATACAAGAGTGTAAATATTTACTTTTGTCTGCGGTGAAGCTGTAGCTCTGTCATAATGTTTGCGGAGTCTTACTCTGTTGTCGTTGTGGTGGTTTTGTGTCGGGCGGCTCAAAACAACATCTGTCATTCCCTGCAGAATATTATCAGGGTCAATTCCGTCAACCATATAAGCCCACTGGCTGTATCTGTAAAGGTGGTCAAAGTCCTCTAAAAGTCCGAAATTGAATGTTTCTTTTACATAATCATCAGGTTCGTTCTGCGCCATCCACGCTGTTAAATCGACTGCAACCTGTTCATAGCCTAAAGTTGTTTCAAGAACTGTCTGGCATGCAGGAGTAAGCCAGTTCACCGTTGTCTGCTGCATATCTTCAATTTTTCTTGATAAAGCCATAAGTTTTTTAACTTCCATATCGGGACAGCATCTTGCAAAGTTATGTTTAAAATTCCATGCTTCAACTTCAATGCCGTTCATTAAAATTTGCCGTGTTCTTGAATAGCAGTCAACCGAATGTTTGTCAAAAGGTCTTTTAACAATATCATGCCAGCTTCTGAGCTGTTTTTCTACGGGAATTCCCTTTTCTTCTAACGGATTAAATGTCATTTTTTATTCTCCTTTCAATTTTATAAAAGATGCTAAGATATTAAGGCGCTAAGATACTAAGTTCTTTTAGTAATATAACCTAGTGCCTTAGTGCCCTAATCCCCTAGTATCTTATTTTTCAAGTGCCCGGGCAAAAAGTTCGCCCGCGCATTTGTTGTAATATCTTCCGTCATCTTTTGCAAAAAGATTTTCAAAGTGGCTTAGTGCAGTGCCGTCTGTTGAATATGACGGGTTTGTCATCATAAGATGGTGTGTAGATGTGTCGTATCTTAACGGGAACAAATCATTCATCTGCATAAAACTCGGAAGTTTGTCGCTCGCCAGATAATATCCGAAAAGTGCTGAATTAATACGGTTTAATTTTTGCTCATATGAAAGTCCGCCTTCGTTATTATCGTTTGTAACTTCAACACCGGGCGCATAATCTCTGTAATATTTCAGGCGTTCAGATAAATTTCTTACGGCTTCAAAATTGTCGCCTGTTATAAAATCGGTTCCCGCATTTAAGCCCATCATTCTATATCTTTCAAAATCATCGGAACTTTTTTCTCCGACAAAACTTATATTTGTTTTGCCCGTTCGTAAGCGGATTTCGTTTAAAATATACTGCATCTGACGGTATTCAGGCAAAGCTCCGACTCCTGTGTAATTTGACATATCATAACCGCCGATATGCTTGGCTGAATCTATAAACATACATTCAAATCCCAAGTTTATAAGTTTTACGCATTCGGTTATATAAATTTCAACGTGTTCGGGGTTTTGCCAGCTGAAAATTTCATCATTGCGGTACGGTCGTGCAATTTTTATCTGATCTGCCGAAATCACATGCCTGAAACCAACCTTTATACCTCTAAAATGAGCTAAATCAACAAATGCCTTCAATTGTTCTTCGGGCGTAATTTTGTCAACAATGGAATAATCAATTATATTGTCGCTGTAGCTTGCATTAAGTCTCAGACCGTAAATCGAGTTTTCTTCAAAAGGCCCTTTTTCATAAGCATCTCCGTAAATATTCTGCCAGATTTGAGACAAAATAATACAGTTTGCCCAGCTTTTGGCGGAAGGCGGAATTGCAGGCAGTAATTTTATACAGCTTAAAATCCCTTTGCAGGTGCACCCGTTATCCATAACGGCAATTGCACGATCGTTAATCTCTATATAATTCGCAAGCCTTCCCCAGTTATCCCCGTAAATCGGTGTTCCTATATAGTCAGGGAATTTATCGTAAAAAATATTGCTTTCCGAAAGTGTTGCAATAATTTCAACAGCCTCTTTTACAGACAGCTTTAGCACATCAGCAGGCACGATATTGCCGAGCCAACGTTTTGAATAAGCATTTCCGACTCCGTGGAAGGCTATATAATTACTATAATCGTTTAGTTTTAATCTGGTTGTTTCTCCCAGAGCTTTTAACAATTTATTTACGGCATTATTTTTCATAACATGCTTACTTATAAGTAATTAATGAAAAAAAATCATTACCTGAATTGTTAATTTAACAGTAAAAGGAAATTGTATCAACATTAAATTTGTTATATTGATCAAGAAATTCCGAAATTTTTTGCAGACGTATATTCATATCTGGATATTTTTTTCTATAGTCCATCAGTGTTCTTTGAATGTCAGAAAAACCTTCGGGATAATCACACAAATGCATTGCCAGATTCAATTCCCCGCGGTCATTAAAAGTACAATAATACGGAAGTTCGGATTTTTCTGATGCTAATATTAACTTTTTAATTAATTGTTTTCTTCTTGGAATTGCAAGATAGTCAAATTCGGCTGCCGTATTGGCATCATAAGAATTTACAAAAACTTTAAATAACTTTGCAAGAGTATTAGGATTTTTATCTTCTGCAGGATAAATTTCATCAACAATTTTAATCTCATTACCGTCAACTGAAAAATTATTGGGGTTTATTGTATCAAATCGCTGATTCATAGAATTTAATGTTTTAAAATCTTCTGCCAGTTTATTATAAGCTGATTGGGGCAATGCACAAAACCGCTTTAAATATACTTCATTATAATACTCCAATTTTTCGCCACGCGACATCCGGCGCATAGGAAGTCCTGCAGGCAAAACATCTTTCGACTTAAATGCATTTTTCATAATTTCCATATTGCCGATTCTGGCAATTACATTTCCGTAATATGTTTTTAAATTTTTTAAAGCTGTATCCGTAATTATTGAAATTTTGCCAAACTTTGGAGCAGAACTGTTTGTAATTTTGAATACATAATCATCATCAATTGCATAAACAGTTCCATGACATCCCCTGCCGATTTCATTTTTTGGAGACAATTTTTTAGGCACCATTTTTGAAAAAATATCTATAAGCTCTTTTTCTTGAGTTTTATCACCGATTGATTCCGACAAATATTTGTCAAGTCTTTTGCCAAACTCTGATTTGCAGCCGCAGAAATGGGGGCTATAGCTGTTTATCTGCATACACACTCCGATTTTATTTATTTTTTATAATAAAACAAAAAGAAAAAAAAATTGCTAAAAAAATTTTTTTTAGTGCTAAAATCAAATTATAAAAAGAGAGGAAGTAAATATGATTAGTGAAAAATTGGAAAAAGCTTTTAATGTACAGATTAATAAAGAATTTTATTCCGAATATTTATATCTTTCAATGCAGGCATATTTTGAAAGATTAAATTTGAAGGGTTTTGTAAACTGGATGTCTGTTCAGGTTCAGGAAGAACGTGCCCATGCTATGGGGATGTTTGATTATCTTAACCAAAGAGGCGGAACGGTAAACCTTGAAGCCGTTGAAAAACCTGAAACCGATTGGCAATCACCGCTTGACTGTTTTGAACATATTTTGAGACACGAGCAATATGTTACGGCTTCTATTAACGAACTTGCTGATGTAGCGGATGAAGTTAAAGACCGTGCGGCAATTTCATTTTTAGACTGGTATATTAAAGAACAGGTTGAAGAAGAAGATAATGTCGGACAGGTTCTTGCTACACTGAAACTTATCGGTGATGACAAGAAAGCTCTCTTAATGCTTGACAAAGACCTTGCAGCAAGAACATTTGTTCAGCCGGTAATAGGGTAACTGAGTGAATAAGGTGCGCCTTACTTTAACAGGTCATTTCATTAAAATTTTAGCGGTATCGTTTTGTTAAGGCTCTTATTCACCTTATTTTATACTGTATGCTTACATTTCAAAAAGTTGAGAATAATCAAATAAAAGAACTGGCAGGTCTGGCTTCTGCTATCTGGCATGAATACTGGACTTGCCTGCTTTCACACCGACAAATTGATTATATGGTGAAAAATTTTCAATCTGAAAAAGCAATAAAAAATCAGATTGAAAATGAAAATTATAATTATTATTTTATTATAGAGAATAACGAAAAAGCCGGTTATTTTGGAATTTCTTATAAAAATGACTATCTGTTTTTGTCAAAGTTATATTTAAAAAAAGAGTTCAGACACAATGGTCTCGGTACAAAAACCTTTGAAAAAATAAAGCGGATAGCAGATGGAAAGCCTGTAAGACTTACGGTTAATAAACAAAATATAAATTCAATTAACGCATACAAAAAATGGGGATTTAAAATAATAGATGCCGTAGTAACGGATATAGGAGCAGGCTTTGTAATGGATGATTATATTATGGAAGTATAGGGTACTGACATTTCAGCAAAAAACATAAATATACTTGACATAAGTTAGACATCTAATTATAATAAATTTGTAAGTCCTATGAAAAAAACTCTTTCATTAATATCTGAAATACATGAAAAGGGAAACCGTTTTATTATTGACAGTTTACACAATAACGGTATAATAGGGCTTGTTCCGAGTCATGGCGATATTCTTGTTATTTTATATAAATATGAAAAATTAACAATGAAAGATATTGCAGAGAAAATTCACCGGACTAAACCTACTGTAACCGTACTCGTTAATAAACTGGAAGAGCAGGGTTACATTGAAAGAGTAAAGTCAGATAAAGACAGCAGAGTTACATATATAATTCTTACCGAAAAAGGAAAAGGATTTAAGCCTTTATTTGAAAAGATTTCTGATGAATTATGCAAGATGCTGTATAAAAATCTTTCAGAAAATGAGGCTGAAACTCTTGATAAAATTCTTGAAAAAATGAGATAAAATTTTTTTGAATAAATAGTTAGATGTCAAATTAAAAAAAAGGAGGTTTTTATGACTAATTACAAAACAGCGGAATTCGGAAAAATTGACGGACTTATCAATAGAGATAACGGAAAAGTATTTTTGCATGACATTCTCGGGCTCACAGGCAGTGAGATTTCACTTAATACCGTTCCAAAAGGTTTTAAAGTCCCTTTTAACCATAAACATAACCAAAATGAAGAAGTTTATATTATATTAAAAGGAATCGGTGTTATTACGGTCGATAATGTAAAAATTAATGTCAGGGAAGGTTCGACTGTAAAAGTTCTTCCGCCTGCATCACGCACTCTTGAAAATACCGGAGATACCGAAATGAGTTTTATTTGTGTTCAGGCAAAAGAGAATTCTCTTGAACAGTTTGGGCTTGGCGATGCTGAATTATGACGAACTCTGATTTGGGAAAAATGCGCTTCCGCAATAAAGCGGAAGCTTTTTATTATTAATTTTATGAGGAATATAGCTCAAGGATAATGTCTATTTATTTTTTTATGCTAAAATATTTATATTATTGAAATATTTTGAGAGGGATAACTAATGTCAGTCATTATAATGATTTTGCTAATCGGACTTTTAATTCTTGTCCACGAACTCGGTCATCTTTTTACAGCTTTACTTTTTAAAGTTAAAGTTGACAAATTTGGTATAGGTCTGCCTATCGGTCCGACCCTGTGGGAGAAAAAGGTTGGAAATATAACATTAGTTGTCCATGCTTTTTTATTCGGCGGTTATGTATCTTTTCCTGATGATGACAAGGATTCGGATTTACCGCAAAATTCTCCCGACAGATTGATGAACAAGCCTGTATGGCAAAGAGCCGTTATTTTTTCAGCAGGTGTTATTGCCAACGTAATCTGTGCTTATGTTCTGGTATTATTAACGGCTGTGATGTGGCATAATATGCCGTCAGGCAAATTTGATATTTATGTAAACGATATTGTTGCGCCTAAAGAAGCAAGCGTTTGGACTTCAGGACTGCAAAAAGGCGATAAAATTCTGCAGATTAACGGTACGGATGTTAATACAAAATACGGGATTAATTTGTATGCTATGTATAGTGCTTCTTATGACGGCAAAACGCAGGAAGAAATTGTTCAAAAAAATTACGAAAATTTAAAAAGTATAAATCCGGCATTTAAGGAAAACGAAATAATTCCGCAGGGTCTGGTTGTTAAAATCCCCAATAATATTCAGGAAGAAGGGAAAATAATTTTAAGCAAAAATGTTTTAAATGCTGTTGAACTTTTTAAACCTGATGAAATTAACCTGTCAGATAAACAAATTAAACTGCGTGATGAAGTCAAAGGCAAAAAATTTGTTGAAACTGATGGGACTTATTCGCTGAATGATTTAGCTTATGCCTTATCTGACGGTAAAAGACCTATGTATATGAAGGTTTTGAGAGACGGAAAAACTGTAGATTTAAAACCTGTATGTTCTGACAAAGACGGTCTTATAGGAATTACTCTTGACAGAAAAGAGATATTAATTCCGGTTACAGGTGTAAAGTCAGCGTTTAGTGCAAGTTACAATTATCTTTATAATGAGACAAAATCAATGCTTATAGTTTTAAAGCAGCTCTTCACAGGCAAAATCCCGTTAAAAAATATGCATGGCGTTGTTCTGATTACCAAAATGGGCGGCGATATTATAAGCAGCGAAGGTATATTTTACGGACTATTACTTACCGCTGTTATTTCAATGAATCTGGCAATATTAAATATTCTGCCTGTACCTGCGCTTGACGGCGGACATCTTTTATTCCTGCTTGTTGAGAAAATCCAGGGAAAACCTGTTGATGAAGAAGTTTCAAATAAAATAATGATGGTATTTTTCTCATTATTGATACTGCTTCTGGTATTTGTATTATTTAACGATATATACGTGCTTATACGGCCGTTATTCGTAAAATAATAATATATCGGAAAAAATTATTTTATCTCCCATTTCTCTTGAAGTCTGTTAAGTTTTCCGCTGCTTTGCAGATTTTCGATTACATAATTAACTTTATTCATTAACCTTACAGAGTATTCATCTTTACGGAAAGCCATCGCGTAGGGTTCTTTTGAATATCTTTTCGGTAAAAGTTTTACTGATTTATCGTTAACTGCAAATCCCAGAAGTATGGTGTCATCCGCAACAATTCCCTGAGCTTTCCCTGCTTTTAAGGCTTTGTATGCCTGCTTATAATTTTTATATCCTATAACTTTAACTTCAGGAACATTGGTTCGCAGATTTCTTTCACTTGTTGAACCAAATACTATAATTAATTTTTCACCTTCAAAATCGCTTAAAGATTCTGCTTTGCTGGAGCTTTTAACTAGAATAGCCTGTCCCGCAATGTAATACGGTATTGAAAAATTTAAAATTTGCTGTCTTTGGTTTGTAACAGACATAGTTGCAATCAGCATATCAACTTCACCTGAGTTAAGCTTCATAATTCTGTTTGATGCAGTAACAGGAATAAATTTAGCTTTATTTTCATTGCCTAAAATATTACCGGTAATAATTTTTGCCAGATCAATATCATAGCCGATAAGGTTACCGTCTTTGTCCCTAAATCCGAAAGGCGGAGCATCATCTCTAACTCCGATAATAATTTTATCACGCTGAATAATTTTACTTAAATCATCACCGGCTGTATTTTTTTTGCCGCATCCGCAGCATATAAGGCATAAAAGTAATAAAGCAAGATAAAACTTTTTCATAATAAAAATATAATACTTGAAACAAAAAGAAAAAACCACCATTAAGTGGTGGTACAAGAAGCTGTATTGATTATATCACAAAAAATATTTATTTCATGGTTGAGGATATTTGTTTTTTCAAATAGCCCGACAGAATAACCTCTTACGGTAATGTTTCCAAGGAAGAATAAAGTACATAATCTAGTATTAGTTTGTTTTTTAAAATTTTTTTCGGGATTTTTCAAAAAAATCTCATAACACAAGGAGGTAAAAATGACTATTAAAAAACTGACTGTGGCAGCTGCAATTGCCGTTGGAATAGCAACGTGTTCCTTGAATCAGGCAATGGCGGCTTGTCCATGTGAAGCTCCGGAAACTCCGGCGCCGTGTGCAGAACCCCTGCCTGTAGTAACAGGTCCTGCATGTCCGTGTGAGACTGCAAAACCAAACACATGTTCAAAGTGTAAAAAGGCAATGCCTGACTGCGACTGCCAAAAACTTGATCCATGTACGGATCCGTGTGATCCGTGTGAAACTGAAAAAAAATCAGACTGCGGATGCCCTGATGAAATAAGCTGTGATCAGCCTGCAGATCCTGCGTGTGCTGTTTGTCCTCAAACAGGCAAACCTGACAGAAAAGACATGAAACAGGTTTACGGTTATCCGAACGCAATCTACGGTACAAATAACTACATAGGACAGCCTGCAAATTCTATATTCTCGACAGATACACCGCTTGCAGGAACTCCGAGAGTTCTTTCTTCAAACATAAACGGTACAACAGTATCATCTCAAGGTCAGGTTACAGGTGCCGCTACTCAAATGCCTTGTTTGAATGAAGCACCGACAAGACATAACGGTATTCCTATTGACAGAAACGACAGACTAATGGACGGTAACAACTGCCCGATTGATTTTCAGTCGACAAATTCAATCGATGCTGTCAGAAAATCCTTTGTTCCGTATGAAATTCCTAACCAGATTATGCAGACAACAGGTGCAGCAGCAAACCTCGGCGGATGCCAGTTCCCTGATGTCCCGAACGGTTTCTGGGCAGCATGCGACATTGATAAATTAGCTATAAACGATGTAGTAGTAGGCTATCCTGACGGATATTTCAAACCTAACAGAAACATCTCACGTGCAGAATTTGCAACAATTCTTGTTAAAGGTTTCAACCTTGACAAATGTGATATGCCGAGAGAAGGTTTGTTTAAAGATGTTCCGAAAAGCAACTGGGCGAATGCCGCTATTGCAAAAGCTGTTGATGAAGACCTGTTAAAGGGTTACCCCGATGGCAACTTCAAACCGAATCACCCTGTAACAAGAGTCGAAGCTTTAACTACAATCGCAAAAGGCATGACCTGCGATATCGATCAATGTAAAGCTGATGAAATTTTAAGCAAATATGCTGACGGTAATTCTATTCCTAACTGGGCAAGAATTCCTGTTGCAAAATCACTTGAAAACGGTGCTTTAAAAGATTCGCCAAATCCGAATATGATTATGCCTAATAAAGAAGCGACCCGTGCGGAAGTTGCTTCCATGATGCAGACAGTCCGTGTAGCTCTCGGTTATGATACTAACCCGAAAACAGCCAACAACATCTGCCCTGCATGTCCTGTTAACAAAAATGCTTTTGTAGAACAGGAAGAAATTGTTAAGATTCCTACATTAAAAGTTAAGATGATTGACCAGTTAACGGCAAAATCATCACACGTGGGCCAGTACTTCAGAGCAAACACTCTTGAAGATGTAACAATTAACGGTGTAACATACCCTTGCGGTTCAACCGTAACAGGTCAGGTTGTTGAAGTTATAAGACCTTCAGGTTGTGATAAAGGTGCTTTGAAACTTTCATTCACAGACATTAAAAACGGCGACTGCAAAACCAAACTGCCTAAACAAATTTTGCAGGCACAGGTTAACAAATCAAAACAGGTTAACCCTGTTGCAAGATTGGTTGAAATGCCGTTTACACTTGCAGGTTCTCTTGTTGGTGTAGCGGGCAGAACAGTCGGCGGTGTTGTTACAAACCTTGGTAACGCCGTAGAAAACGTATCTAACGATGCAGGTTATATGTTAGGACACGTATTCCAGGGACAATTCGGTGCAGCTGCACGTAACTTAGGCGATGGCTTATGGGAAACCGTTAAAGCTCCTGTCGATGTTACAAGAACAGCTTTATCAGGTACAATGGGCTTATTCCAGACTACAGGCGACGAATTTGCTTACCTTGTTGACCCGCGCGGATACAAAATCTCCGCTGTAAATCCAAGAGAACACATTACTATTGCATTCGGCTGTTCGGAATAAACAGCATCAAGCTATGCGATGATGCAAAGCCGGCACAGTACAATTTGTTCGAAGCCTGAGAAAACCGGTATCTTTTATAAGATACCGGTTTTTCTTATTTATTATAATTAATTACATTTTTGTATTAAGTTTTTTCATTTTTGCGGGAACTTTTTTTGCCTCATCTACACGCCTTTGATGAATTCTTACCGCAGACGGCCTGTCAACATCTTTAGGACGGTGAATAAGAGTATAAATTTGTCCCCCGCTTAATCTTTTACCGGAAAGACCTTTTTCATCTATTCTGTATTTTATATATGCTTCTGCGTATTTGAGCTGTTTTTCACGTGGAAGCTTGCAGTATTGCGCATAGGTGCATTTATTCTTTACGGGAAGATTGTCAAATGTCGTCTTGTCCATTTGTATCAAACCCGCATATTTGCCGGTGCTGCTTTTTATCTGAGGGTCAAAATGTGATTCTCTGTATATTATTGCGGCAAGATCTTCCGGTTTACAATTAAGCCTTTTCGCGGTTTTTGTAATTTCTTCGAAAAATTTTACTGATATGTTAGGATCAATTTTAACTCTGTTTTGTTTGACTTTTGACTCTGCCTCCATTACTGTCTGCCATTCTTTATGAAGTTTCTGTGCTTCGGCAGATACATTTTGCATTGAAGATTTCGCTGATTTTTCAGTCTTATCTTTAACATTCCAAAGACTGTTTTTTACCCAATCAGGATGAAAAACTTTATCTAAATCCAATTTAAACATCTTTGAATAATCTTCCTGAGGCGCCTTCATAGGCGGATGCCAATTAATTCTTTTATCATCACTCATACAAATTAACCTTTCATACCTCAATATTAACGGAGTAAAGGTTAAAAATCTTTAGAATATATGAAATTTTTGTTACAATTTAATATTTTTCCCAAGTTCAAGAATGGTTTTAATATCTTCTTCGGGAGTTTTACCTGTTGTTGTAAGATAATTACCTGTCATTATCCCTTCAACGCAAGTTCTTAAAGCTTTTTTCTGATTTTCATCGGATAATTTCATTCTGCCACCGCATAAACGCAAAATTGAATCAGGATTTGCTATTTTAAAAATTGCAAGTGTTCTTAAAATATTTTCCTCATCAATTTTATCAAAGTAATTTTCAAAAGGTGTTTGCGGAATCGGCATCAATATATTTACGGGAATTGAATCGGGATGAATATCACGTAATTCAAGAGCCATTTCAACTCTCTGTTCTATGCTTTCGCCCATGCCCAGAATAACCCCGCAGCACAACTCCATTCCGTATTTTTTTACAAGCCTGCAGGTATTTACTCTGTCATCCCAGCTGTGGGTTGTACAAATTTCAGGATAATATGATCTGGCAGTGTTAATATTGTGGTGAAATCTTACTAAACCGTGTTTTGCAAGTTTTTTTGCCTGTTCTTCATTCAAAATGCCGATAGATGCACAGCTTTTTAATCCTTCAATTTTGTTCACTTCAGCGATCATTTCAAGAATTTTGTCAAAATCGCTTTCATCAGGGGTTTTTCCTGATGTTACAACTGCAAAACGCGATGCCTTATGAGCTTTTGCATCAAGTGCCGATTGGCTTACTTTTTCAATATCTATAAGAGGGTACGATTCTATTTGAGTTCTATAATGTGAACTCTGCGCACAGTATTTACAATTTTGAGAGCATTTACCGTTTCTTGCATTAACAAGCGAGCACAGTTCAACGTCATTTTTAAGATATTTTGATGACAAGTTTAAAAGTTCGTCCAGGTCCAAATTGTATAATTTTAAAAGTTCGGTTTTATCCATAAATTCTCCGGAATTAATAATATAACCTTGATTGACTAAAGTCAAATCCTATGGTAAAATTGGCTCACAAAGGAGTGGAAAATGTTTTGTCCAAATTGCGGAAAGCAGGTTAAAGATTTCGATAATTTTTGCAGATACTGCGGTGCTGATTTAAAGAATGATCAAAGCGTTGAAAAAACAAAAGCAGCAGACGAAGAATATATTGTTCATCATTACAACGAACCGGAGACGCAAAAATATGAATTTCCGCCGGATAACGGTGAAGAGCTTGTGCTTTATGATGTGAAAAAACACTGGATGGCGCTTTTCTGGCCTGTTTTTTTGACTCCTGTTTTCTTTATTTACTTCTGGGTGATTTTTCTGAATACTCACAGTATTTTCAGCTGGATAATTGTTTTGTTGATTTTAATTCCTATTATTTATCCCATTTTAAGATTTAATTCCGATAAAATTATAATCACAACGAAATTTGCACATATAAAAATTGGTGTTATAAATCCTGTAGAAATAGATATTCCATTATCCAAAATAGAAATGCTTGATATTTCACAGACAACTATGGGCAGAATTCTGGATTACGGTACTGTTTCATTTAATCATAATGCTGAAAGATACGATTACGGCTATATTAAAAATCCTGGTGATCTTGAATATATAATTGAAAATCCTGCAAGATTTGTTAATGAATCGCTTGAAGAAGATAATGATTAAGGTTATAACCGTGTAAATATTCCTTGTTAACTGTTCTTTTTGTCTATTCTGTCAGCCAGAAATGTTGATATAACAGGGATTGCTATATAATATATTCCGCCTAAGATTAATGCAGGTTTTACAACTTTTATTCCGTCAAGATACTTGTCCAGTTTAGGGGAATTTTTGTTTATCTCTGAAAATTTTTTCACAAATTTTTCTGTCGGCTTGTCTATTATTTTACTCAGCATATAGCTGCCGGCGATACAAAATCCTGTTGACAAAGCCGCATTATATATTAAAGGTTTTTTGCGGCTTTCTTCAATTTTTTTATTTTTTGCCGTCTGAACCATAAATGCTCCTGTTGCAGCTATATCTGTTAATGACATCATGTGATGTTCAAAGTTTGTATGATGAAACTTTTCAGACATTTTTTGTACAAACTCTGAGTCAATTAATTTACCTATACCTTTTGATATATAGGAAATTCCGTCATTATACCCGCCCGTGAATGATAATGATCTCTTTTTCTCTTTTTCCGGAAAGACTTTTGACATAATCCCGGGTATCAGGTTACATGTCAGTACAGATTTAGGTGCTGCAAGAACAAAGCCCAATCCAAGCTTAAACAACTGTGTGGCAAATGAATAACGCCTTGATTTTACAAGTTTTTTTTCACCTGATTTTAATATATTTATTGTTTCTTTTTTCAAATATTTTCGCGGATTTTTGTCTATTTTGCCTATTGCTTTTGAAATCGGCAGAGATACACCAAGTACTGTTAAGAAGTTTACAGCACCTGATGCAAGAGATTTAGCACAGGCATATTTTTTATTTTCTTTATCTGTTTTCGGTGTTAAGAGAATAATCGGCGATCGTACCGCTGTAGAAAGTACAAAAGATGCGCCTGCTCCGAAAAGCAGACTGTTATCAGAGGCAAATTCCAATCCTTTTTTTAATATTCTGCTTGTATAAATCGACTGTACTTTCATCTCAATTCATTATACAATGCTCATAATGAAAATCACAGAATTTATTAAAAAAGAACTGCAGGGATGGAAGAATTTTGAAATCTTAGGGTTAATACTTGTTTTTATCCTAATTTTAATTAATGCGTTTTGTTTAAATGACAGCCCATTTGCAGTTGTTAATGCAATTTGCGGAATTTTATACACAATTATTGCCGGCAAAGGTAAAATTTCCTGTTATTTTTTCGGCCTTCTGGGTTCTGCATGCTACATACGGCTTGCGTTTACAAACGCTTTATGGGGCAATATGTTTTTATATTTGTTTTATTATATTCCGATGCAGATTCTCGGAATTTTCAAATGGAAAAAGCATCTTAAAAAAGATACAAAAGAAATTGTGAAAGTAAAATTAAATCCCATAGATCGCTTGCAAACAGGGCTTACAGGGATTTTCGGATGTATATTAACAATCCTGATTTTATATCACTTTAACGACAAAAGTCCTGTAATTGACGGTATTACCGCATTTTTATCGATTCTCGGCATGTATTTGACTGTAAAAAGAGCTATTGAACAGTGGATAATCTGGATGATAGTTAACGGTCTTTCCATTTTAATGTGGCTGAATCTTGTAATCAGCGGCACTAAAGCATATTCAACAGTCTTAATGTGGGCAGTATATTTTATACTGGCTGTTTATTTTTACGTTGTCTGGAAAAAAGAAATGTCTAATACATAAAACATCATTTCATACAAAAAACACGACAGCATTTGTATTAAAGTTGTCTTTTTATCCATTCCATAATAATATTTACAATATATTCCTGACGGCTTGCGGTTAATTGAGTATTTTTCGGAAATTTGTGCCATTTATATAAGCAGCCGCGGCAGCATGTAGCAGTTGCATGCTGTGCAATAAAAACGGGATGACCTTTCATAGGAGTCTGCTTGCCGTCATTTGGGATATTCGCAGGCGCAAGCCTTTTGGAAATAAAATCGCAGGCATGGCTTCTTATTGTGTTCAAACCTTTTTGAGCAATATAATCTTTTTCTTTTTGTTTAAGTTTGAATTTGCTTCTGAATTCGGATTTTGCGAGTTTTTGAAAAATATCGTCCATTTTTTCTATGTCCTTTGTTTACTCGTTTTGTCATGCTGAATTTATTTCAGCATCTCAATCAGATCGTGCAACATGTATGTCAATCCTGCGTTCAGGATGACAAATTATATATTTGTAAATAAATGTAACATATTATCAAAAAAATTTAAAGATTTGTGTGAAATCTGCCGTAAACGCATGTGGTAAAGGCTCTAAAAAAGAGTGTGTACTTTCCGGATATAAAATATTCGGAATAACAATTAATATATCGTGTGTATAAGTAAAATATATACAAAGTATATTAAAATGTTAACAAATGTAAAGAAGAAATACATCTCTAAAACCGTGTAAAATCAAGGCTTTTAAAAAAAGATTGTAAAAATTATCAGAATTGACGCAATTTTTGGTTAAAAAAATTTTTTACATGGACATAGAGAAGTATAAAAACAAATTGTTCGCATGCTTTTATAAAGCACGAGCAGTTGAAGAAAGGATTTGAATATGTGTGCATTACTAGACCCTAATTACGTATCTCAAATTGGCGCAGGTCAATTACAGAGCTTGATTGACCAAGGTATAATTTCAAAAAACGAAAAGGGAGAATATATTGGTAAAGAACAATATTTTTCTGAAAGTTGTTTTGTGAAAAAAACTGTTGCTGCAGAAGGGGCCGGCGGAGCTTCTGTTGTAAACGGTAATGCACCTGTCAATCAGGCAAAAGGTCTTGAAAAACCTGTTGCTGGTACTGTTGTTGAATCGAATCCTAATAATAAACCGAAAGACAAGAATATTATTTCGCAAACTTCGACTACAACAATTGCTTTTAATGATGTTATAAGTGGTTTGACAGATGCTGGTTACAAGCTTGATGAAAAGAGTGTGGCTGAGCTATCTGCTGAATTAGAAAAGGCTGGTATTTCTGTTGACAAAGAAGGAAATATTTCTATTGCTTCGCAAGAAGCAGGACAAAAGTTAAATAATATTATTGCAAAATATGCGGAAGGAAAACAGGAAACTCTACTTCAATTTACTAAAGATACAGATCTTGAATTTATTGCCATAATGGAAAAAGAAGGATCGATCAAAAAAAATGAAGACGGCACTTATACTGTTTTGGATAAAACAAAGGCAGAAGCTCGTTTGAATAAAGTTGAACAAGAGCCTCAAAAACAATCTATGCCTCCTGTAGAGGTAAATATAGAAGCTAAGAAAACAACTGAAACAGTAAGAGAAGAAGGGGCTGTTAATGTTGCAGATGATTTGAAACATAATAAAGCCGGAAGAAGGCAGACAGAGGAAGCTTTTAAAGCAGAACTCGAAAAATGGGCAGATAAGCCTGAAAATCAGTCTACAATGCTTCTTTCTATTGCAAAACATAAATATTCAAAAGATATTGAGAAACAAATAGGTAAAATTACAAAAGAATATAATAATAAAAAGTCAGATGTAGAATTATTCAGAGATTATATGACTAATTATGCAACTGATGATGAGAAAGCATATGCTACTACTCTTCTTCGAAATGTTGATAAAAATGCATCTGACGAAGAATTACTAGCGGCTTTACAAAAAGGTACAAAAAGTAATAAAGTAAAGGATTTGTCTGATCCAAGAGACAGAAAAAATGCTGTTTATTATTATACTTTGCAAGGAACAAATTTTGATAAAAATGTCTTAATTGAAAGAATGGCAACTGTTGATGTTTTGAGTAAAAGAAGTGATAAACAGATTGAAAAAGATAAAAAAGAATTTATTGAAGATGAAGCAAAACGTCAAACAAAAGCGGCAGAAACAAAGCAGAATATTGAAAATACAAGAGTTCATTTTTCTAAAGATGCAAGAAAAGCTGCAGAAAAAGCCGAAACAAATTCGGCCATTGAGCATAATGATATTGGAAAAGCAGGGCGTGAATTAGTTATGGCTGACCCTGACCGATTCTGTACCGAGGGAACAGCTTCTGATTGCGATTTTGAAGTAGATGGCAAATATTATAAATTTAGTGAAGATAAATTTAAAGAATTTTGCAGACAGGCTTGCAGCGGATCTCTTGATAAGTTAGATGATGATGTCAGAGATAATTTTGATGAAGATAATAATTTAACTTTACAAGAAGGTCGTGATGTTTTAAAAGAGCAATTTCTTAGAGATAAGGATGGTAATCCACGATCTATAGAACAGATTCTCGGTAATGCCAACGGAAAAGTCGGTAATAGAGAATTAAATGAACTCCGTCATTTAATCGAAAAGGGTGGTTACAGCCTTGATAAGAACCCAACTAACGCTAAACGTGTTTTGCATGTACTTAAAGGTGTTGGTATTGGTGCGGCATTAGGTTTTGCAACTGCAGGATTGGGTTCTGTCTTGTCTGGTGCTGTAAGTATAGCAGGAGAGACTGCTTCTCAAATGGTTACATTGAATGGGCCTGCCTCTTTAAATTATAGTAAGGATGTTACACTCACTGGGGAGGCATCATTAGCTTATGAAGATTGGGTAACTACGACAGATACTTGGACTGATGAATTTGGAACGGTTTCATCTACTCATAATACACCGGTATCTGGAGTAACAACTGGAGATGTAACTTTATCTGGTACTGTGAGTGGTACAGCAACTGGAAATGTATCTCTATCTGATGAAGTTGATGGACAAAAATATAGTGATAAGGGTAATAATCATCTAAAAACAGCGACAAATGCGGCGATATTTGGTGGTATTGGTGGCGGTGTCAATAATGCTATTAATATGGGTAAAATTCAAGCAAGAAGTAAAAGTGATTTAATAGTAAAACTAAGAAATGAGGTTACTGATACAGATACAGAAGATACATCATTTAAACTTAATATTCCACAATCAAAGACTGTTTCTGTAAGATCTGGTGAAATTACTGAAAAATCAGAAGTTCCGACAAGACCTTTTACGCCATATCGTAGCGCAGAGGCATATACAGTATTGTATGAACTTAATGGAAAAGAAATTCCTAATAAGTATAGGAAAGCTGTTTATAGAAAACTGGATCAGATGTGGAGAGCAGGAACAGATATGAAATGGGGCGATATTCCTAGAAATGTTCCTGTATATCATACGGTAACAATTAATGTTGACGGTCAGGAAATAACTGTAACTAGAAAAGATAATTGGCGTGATATTGAAATTGCAAAAGGACGTCCTGGCGGTACCGGTGGAGTTTACGACAAGTCAGAATCGGAATCAAAATCTTTTAAAGGTAAAGGTGAATATACTGAATACAATAAATAAATTAGGGGGAAGCTAGTTTCCCCTTAATAAAATATAAATTTTTGTAAATATTTTATAAAAAACAGTAAAGAATTTGCATTATAAACCGTTTATATACATGTAATATAAAGTGTTTACGTGCAAGAAAAAGAAAATCGAGGTCAAATATGAAGACACTGGGAATAAAGAAAAAAAGAGTAGTTGCATTTATGTTAAGTTTACTTCTTGTGATGCAGCAATCTTTAACTTATCAGGTTTTAGCATCAACTATTACTAATGCTGATGGTACAGCAATTCCCAGTGCTGGTAATAATACATGGAATGTTGGGCCTGATGCAGTAAATGGCAGTACGGGGTTTAAACAATTTGACCAACTTAATCTGGATCAAGGACATGTTTTAAATTTTATTTATGAGTATATGACACAAAGAGGTTATAACGTTACTTGGAATCCGGATACTACTACTCATAATATTAATTATATCAAACCGTCAAAAGGAACAATTGATACATTTGTAGCACTTGTTAATCAAGGTGTTAAAATAGATGGTATTGTTAATGCTTTGCAGAATGTTGGCGGAGCTTTAAAATCGGACGGTAATTTGATGTTTATATCCCCAGGAGGTATGGTTGTTGGAGCATCAGGCGTTTTAAATGTTGGGAATTTATCAGTTATTGCACCAACACAAACATCTTATGACTCTTTGACAAAATATTTAAATTTGCCTACAAAACAGGAAGGCTTATTAACTTCAGTAGAACTTACGGATGGTCGTACTGAGGGTAATTATGATATAGTTGAAAAATATAGTGATAGTTCATTTGTTACCCATTCTACCGACAAAACATTTAACACTTCGACCTTACAGGCAGGTGATGGAAATACATTAACTTTAGGCGGTCAGCCTATCACTATAGACGGTAAGATTGCTGCCCGCGGTAATGCCGAATTACAGGGCGGACAGGTTAATGTCAACGGGCTTGTTGTTGCAGGCCTCGGTAACAACTACACGGAAGCTTTGACAGGTGAAGCCGCAGCTGCAGAATTGTTTGAAAATCTTGTTAAAGTCGATAATATGACTGATGCCAACACTTTCGTTAATAACAACGGTAACATCCAGATTAAATCTGTTACCGGTACTTCTGTTGGTACTAGCGCAAAGGTTCGTAATTACGGCAAAGGTGATATAACAATAGAAAACACAGGTGCATCAGGTGTTAATATTGCAGGTGAGGTTTCCAACCCCAACGGTAATTTAACCGTTACAAACTCAGCAGGCGAACTCCTTGTTGATACTACAGGCATTGTTAAAAATAATGGTAATTTAACATTTAAAAACAGCGGTACAGGCATGACAATTTCAGGCTCGGTTAATAATAAAACCGGAAAGGCTGAATTTACAAATAATAACGGTAAATTACTCGTAAATTCTACAGGTAATATTACTTCTGAAGGCTCTTCACTGCTTGTTTACAACGATGCAAATGGTATGGATATTCAAGGAAAAGCTGTTAATACAAATTCAAATGCTGATGTTCAGTTTACTAACAAAAATTCCAATATGACAATAGGTCATTCGTCTGTTGATAAAAACATTGATTCTAATGCTGATGTAAAAATTACCGTTGAAAACGGCAATTTACTTAATAATGGCGTAAATAAAACATTAATCGCGACAACTAATGGTGCTGATTTGAACGTTAAGGTTACAAACGGTTCTATCGGCGAAGAAGTCGGACCTAATGACGGAGTTTACACAGGCATCGGACAAAACCACAGAGATTTGACAAAATCGGTTAATGTTGCTGTTGACGGTGATATTACTGCAGTAAGTTCCGGTACAGGCTCACTTGTTAACCTTGCAAGCATTAATAAAGATATGAAAGTTAATCAGATTAAAGCTGACGGACGTGTAATTCTTCTTGCTGATTCTGAAAATAAAGGTACTGAGGCATTCAATATTGTAAATGGCGGTGAAGCTGATAAAACTCATCCGAGCGTTGAAGGAAACGGTATTTCTATTATTGCAAGCGGAAATATCGGCGAAAAAGGTAATGCTTTAACTTTCAGACAAAACGGTGCTGCAAACATCTTCTACGGTGATGATGCAACAAAACCGCATGTTCCGACAACTGTTGACGAAGGCTCATCAGGCGTTGATATGCTTGCTGTTAAAGATATTCATATTAAAGGTATGGATGCAGATGACGGCAGCAAATTAGATACAAATATCGGCGGATTAATTTCAAGAGAAGGCTCTATTAACGCAGAATTTTCCGGAGATGTCTACGTTCGTGAAACAACCGCCGCAAACAGAATAGATTTAACAACCCGCGGTAAAAATATGTATATCGAACATCTTGGCGAAGTTCCGACATACACAAATGATTACTACGGCGAAAACAAAAATATTCATCCTGAAAAAGCAAAATTAACAGCACTTGACTTAGGCAGTTATTTGGATGAAGCGGAAGCACCCGAATACGAACATGCTGCAGATTCTACAATTGTTGTTAAAAACGGTACTTTAAGAGGTCAGGGCAACAACGGCAACGGAAGATTTGACGAAGACGGAAATGTTGTTCATGAACAGGATTTAACCCTTGTTGCTGATAATTCTTATGCAGGCGGATATTACTTCAATATGGGCAAGCACCGTGGAGAAGACAATTTATCTACAGTTACCGCTGATGACACAACATCAAAATTAACAAATGCTTCAGGTGATGGTTCTGATGTTTCAATCAGAGCAAAAGCTGTAAGACCTGAAGATGTTGAAGCAGTCGGCGGTGATCCTGAAAACCAGACTTCATCAGGCGGCAACGGACGTAACTACTATTACGGCGGAAGCTCTCAGGGTATGGATGACGGTTATGACGGTGTAACGGATGAAGACGGCAAGCCTGTTGATAATCCTTCATCTGATGAACAGGGCGATGAAAATGATGATGATAACCTTGTTGTTCCTGAAGATGAAGAAGAACAAGCAGATACAGATACGGACACAGATACGGACACTGATACTGATACAGATACGGATACAGATATTGATACGGATATAGACACTGATACCGATACTGATACGGATGTAGACAGTGATACGGACAACGATACAGATAATGATAATGATATGGACACTGATACCGATAACGACACCGATAATGACACTGATACTGATATGGATACTGATAACGATACTGATACGGATAGCGATACTGATACTGACAGTGATACTGATACTGACACGGATGCAGATACTGATACCGATTCGGACACTGATGTAGACAGTGATACGGACAACGATACAGATAATGATAATGATATGGACACTGATACGGATAACGATACGGATAATGATACCGATACGGACATAGATAATGATGACGATACTGATACTGACAGTGATACCGATACAGACTCGGATACAGATACCGATATAGATAATGACACTGATACAGACTCGGATACGGACGTTGATAACGATACGGATAACGACAACGATACAGATAATGATATGGATACAGACACCGATAATGATACTGACAATGACACTGATACGGATATTGAGCCGGATCCGGATCCTGAACCCGAACCCGAGCCCGAACCCGAGCCCGAGCCGGGACCGGAAGCACAACCGGAACGAATTCCTGATCTTGGTGCACAGCTCTACAAGCAGCGTGTTGTAAGCGACAGAGTAGATTCAATAGATAAACGTCAATTTATGAGATTTGACGCAGACCAGAATCAGAACCTGATTACATTTGAATCAACAGATGATGTCGTAGCAATCTCGGATATATCAAGAGGCGGTGTATCTCTTAAACACAACAAAAAGTTAAAAGTCGGCGATGTTGTTCCTGTACATTTAACTTACGGAGATTTGGAAATCAACGCTAACGTTAAGATTGTATCAGCAAGCGATGTCAAAGCAGGAGGCAAGTTCATAGATCTGGATCAGGCAACAGCTAACAAGTTATTATACTTAAGCTTACTGGAAAAAGATCAGCCGATAGCCCAGACAATACAGAATATATCAACAACAACAATAGATGAATAATAAATAAAAAGACCGCTAATCAAAAGCGGTCTTTTTTAAGGATTAATTTTTACAAAGTCCCATTTTTTTGTACTGAATAAACCTTTATCGGTAATTTTAAGTTCAGGGATTACAGGTAATGACAAAAAGCTCATTGTCATAAAGGCATCATCAAGTGTACAGCCCAATTCTTTTACTGCCTTATTCAATTCTTCGCAGTGTTTTACAACGTAATCAAAGTCTTTGTCAGAAATAAGACCTGCAATCGGAAGCGGAAGTTTTGCTATTACTTTGCCGTCTTTTACAACAACTTTTCCGCCCTGCATTTTTACGAGTTCGACTGCGGCCGTATACATATCAAAATCGTTTGTTCCTACAATAATCATATTATGTGAGTCATGAGCAACTGTTGAGGCTATTGCACCTGTTTTTAAATTAAATCCTTTAACAAAGCCTTTACCAATATTACCTGTTGCTCTGTGGCGTTCCATTACAAGAATTTTCAGAGTATCGGTATCTGTATTGCTGTTTAAAAGGCCGTTTTCAAATTTTGCCTCACATACAGAAGATTTTGTAACAAGCTGGTGCGGAATAATCTCAATTGTGTTGACAAATTTTGATGTTCCTTTTATCTCAAAATCTTTTTTCTCAATCCAGCGAACATTTATAGAGCTTCTGACAGACGGTTTTTCAAATTTCGCAAAAGATTTTAAGAGTTCTCCGTTTTCGGCAACTATTTTCCCGTCTTTTATAACAGTATCAGGTTTAAATGTTTTTAAATCAGGTAAAATCAGCATATCAGCCCTGTATCCCGGTGCTATTGCCCCCTGATTTTTCAGCCCGAAATATTCTGCCGTATTAAGGCTTCCTATTTGAACTGCTTTAATGACATCAACTCCTGCATCTACCGCGCGTCTTACCATATCGTTGATATGGACTTTTAAATCTTTCGGATGTCTGTCGTCTGTTACGAACATGCATTTTCTTGTATTTTTTTCTTTCAGAACAGGAATTAGTGCATCAAGATCCTTTGCTGCAGTGCCTTCCCTAATCATAATATACATCCCCAGACGTATTTTTTCGGTTGCTTCTTCGGGGTTTGTGCATTCGTGATCTGATTTAACCCCGCTTGCTGCATAAGCGCACAGGTCTTTCCCGCTCAAAAACGGGGCATGTCCGTCAATCCTTTTGCCTTTTTCTTTTGCAAGATCAAGTTTTGCAAGGACATTTTTGTCAAGATTGAGAAGCCCCGAGTAATTCATCATTTCTGCAATTCCGAGAACCCACGGGCTGTCTATCAAAAGGGCAAGGTCATAGCTGTTAAGGTCAAACCCTGATGTTTCATAAGGTGTTGCCGGAACACATGAAGGAAGCATCGTATAAACATTTAACGGTAAGTTTTTTACCGCTTCGTGCATATAGCTTATCCCGTGAAGCCCCAGTACATTTGAAATTTCATGCGGATCCGTAATAACCGTTGTAGTACCGCAGGGGACAACGGCTTTTGCAAATTCATGAGGGAGAAGCATTGAACTTTCCAGATGTACATGACCGTCAATAAATGCCGGTGATATATAAGTACCCTTTGCATCAATCTCTTTTTTGCCTTCATAGTTTTTGCCGATACCTGCAATTATACCGTCAGATACTGCTATATCGCCTTTGTGAATTTCTTCCGAGAGTACATTTATTATATTGCCGTTTTTTATTACTAAATCAGCTTTTTCTATTCCGCGTGCTACTTTTATTATTTTTTCAAGTTTTGACATAATTCTCTTTCTTTTTTAAATACTTTCTTCTTCAAGATCAAAATTTTCCGAGTTAACTTCTCTTAAGAATTCAATCCAGCAGTTGTAATAGTCCGCAAGCGCATAAGTATAGCCTGCAACTATTGACCTGTAAGACTGTTCCATAACGATGAGAGTAGTCAGAGAGGCTTTCCCGTTTGCGTAATTTTTTTGGGCAACTCTTATCATATCTTTTGAATTTTTTATAAGATTATCATTGTAGTAATTAAGATTAATTTTTGCCGTAACAAATTTTTCATAAGCACTGTTAAGATCATTTACCGCTTTATTTTTTACGGACATATAATGCAGTTCCGCTTGATTGACTTCTGTTTTTGCATTTTGAATTTCGGGTTTGTATGCATAAAACAGCGGGATATTTACAATATTTGCCCCTGCGTAAGCCCCGTTTACGGATCGGCCTGAGTCGCTCATCCCCCTTGTAATAAAACTGTAACCGCCCTGAAGTTCAATATCGGGAATTCTCTGACGACTGACATATACCAGATTTTTTTGTGCAACATCAATTTGTTGTTGGGCTATTTTGATATCATATCTGTTTTTCAGCGAACTTTCTTTTATAGCTTCAAATGACGGGATTCTGGCAAGCGGTTTCGGGCTCAAAAGAGCTATAAAATCTTCTTTATCGGAAAAATTGTCGTCTTCCGCATCATATAACAGATTTGTGTTATTTGCGTTTATTGCTTTATTAAAATCATATCTGGCGCTTTTTACATTTGCTTTCTGCGTATTAACCTGAATGACGAGCTGATCCAGTGCTATTTCTGTCTGAATTACGTCAATCTCTTCAACTTCGCCAGCTTCAACACGTTTTTTTGCAATTGCAAGAAGATCATTCAGTAACTTGCGCCGCTGTTCAAGAACGTTTAAAATTTCTTTTGCGGCGACAAGATTGACATAAGCTTCACGTACATCCATTTTCAGGTCAAACTTTACATAATCCAGATTTTGTTTTTCAAGTTCAAGATTTGATTGTGCAAGTTTTTTGCGCGCATCGCGTTTTGCTATTTCTATTTTTTCACTTAATCCTGCTGCCTGTGGTTCTCCTTTTCCGATTTCTCCAATATTAAAAAATGTGTTTATTTCCGGGTTTTGAAGTCTGTTTGATGCTTTTACTGTATTTATGGCCTTGTCAATATTCATTTTTGAGGCTTGATAATCAATATTATTTTCAAGCGCGATATCAAGAGCTTCTTGGAGCGAAATTTTTTCAACGCTTTTTTGAGCAAAACCTGCGGGGCTGATAAGTAATATTAAAATCACTATTAAAAATTTTTTCATATATTGAATTATATCATTAATAATTTTTCTTGTATAATAAAAAAGTAAAATTTGTTATTTAGGAAGGCGGTGAAAATTATGTTTGAAGTGGATAAAGAAAAATGTATTCATTGCGGGTTGTGCGTTAAAGACTGTTCTGCAAAGGCTCTGAAATTTGATGATGAACAATTCCCGGAAATTGATGAGAAAAAATGCTTTAAATGCCAGCACTGTCTTGCTGTATGTCCTGTCGGGGCAATATCTGTTTGCGGTAAAAATCCTGAAAATTCAGACAAAATTTATTTCCAGAACCCTGAAATGATTTTGAATTTGATTAAATCAAGAAGAAGCTGCAGGCATTACAAGCAGGAAAATCTTGCACAGACTAAGATGCAGAAGCTTAAAGATATGCTGAAATTTGTGCCGACAGGCTGTAATTTTCATAAACTTCATTTCGCATTTATTGATGATATTGAAGTTATGAACGAATTCCGCTCTTATGTTAATAAAAAAATTCTTGACGCATTAACAAAAAAGCCTGTTAAAGCTATTGCAAACAAATTCAGCAAATATGCTAACGCTTTTCTTAACGGTGAAGATATAGTATTCAGAGGCGCCCCTCACATGGTGGTTGTCTCAACACCTGTAGATGCACCCTGCTACAATGTTGATCCCATGATTGCATTGAGCTATTTTGAACTTTACGCCCAGAGTATGAATATCGGAACCTGCTGGTGCGGTCTTGCGGAATTTTGCCTTCTTATTATGCCTGAATTGTCGGACTATTTGAAAATCCCTAAAGGTTACAAGGCATCTTACGTGATGCTTTTCGGCGAACCTGATATAAAATTTGCAAGAACCGTTCAGCCCGAACCTTTTGAAATAGAATCCGTTCAAAAAGGCGAATTTAGAAAATCAGGTTTAAAAGAAAAGTTCCAGAGATATTTTTGGAATTTGAAATAAAAAAAAACGGCATTATGCCGTTTTTTTTTATTCGGAATATTTTCTTGTCATAATAACATTTCCGTATTCATCGTAAGCCTTGTCCTTCAGCCAGTGAGCGACAAGCCTGCCTTGAGGTGTATAAATGAAGGTTTCATCTTTTGATACACGAAGACCCATATTGATAAGTCTGCCTGAAACGGTATATTTATATGATTTGTAAGGGTATTCAAGCCCGTCTTTTTCTTCCGTATAAATAAGCTTTCCGTTTTTTGAATAATACCAGACATGATACATGTCGCTATAATACATTACAGCATAAGTGGAATCGGAAAAAAATGCTAAAGTTCTGTCTTTCAGCTCAACATTGCCTTTTAAACAATATTTTAAGTTTTCAATATTATTTTTGTCGGTAATGTTTTTTGCAACAAGAAAAGCATCAAGTTTTTTGCGCGGAGTATTAACCAATTCTTCTCTTGCTGATTGAATATTATAGTTAACTTCTCCTGTCAAAACAGTCTGTCCGTAAACAGGTATTGTGATAAATATTGCAATAAGTAAAAGAAAATATTTCAGCATACAAAGTACTTAATGATTTTGTCATGTAAAGTCAAAGTTTTTTATAAAATTGTACAATAGGCTAATTGCCCTTATTTATAAATCCGTATTAAATATAATTAAATCTTTTTCATACTTCCAGCTATTCTTAATTCCAACGGAGCTTACGGCTTTGAGATAAATTCCCGAAGTTGCGGCTCCTTTTTTTTGTTGTGCATATGTACTCATATTAAGTTTATAGTGCGCAG
>CASDVM010000030.1 GCA_949284415.1 uncultured bacterium
ATGACAGGTAATATGGGATCGGATATTGTTTCAACAGCCAAACAGTATCTGGGATTTAAAGAAAGCGATGGTTCGTTTAAACTATTTACAAAAGGACAAAACCATGCCTGGTGCGCAGATTTTGTAAGTCATGTAGTTAAAGAAGCATATAAAGAAAACGGAAAAAAGGCACCGTCAGGCTTTGGCTCTTCCAGCGTTGAAGGATTAAGGCAATGGGGTAAAAATAACAACTGTTATCTTAACACCTCAGGTGCTTCAAACAAATCATCACTTATTGCTCAGAATGTAAAACCGGGGGATGTTGTTATATTCAAAAACGGAATATCTCATACGGGAATTGTTACCAAAGTGAACTCGGACGGTTCTTTCCAGACTATCGAAGGAAACACATCCAACAAAGTTGCTTACAGAAATTATTCGGCGAATAACGGAAAAATCAGCGGATTTGTTCAATTAGCCTGATGGTTTGATTTTTTAATTTATCTAAGCTGCCATTATTATTTATAACATAATCGCATTTTTTAATTTTTTCATCTTGAGATATCTGCGAATTCATACGTGCTTTTGCATGCTCTAAAGTATAATTGTTGCGTTTCAATAGTCTCTCAAGGCGTATATCATCATCTGCGTAAACAAAAATAATTTTGTCAAACAAATATACCATGTCTGCTTCAAATAACAGAGGTATTCCGACAAAGACAAGTTTTTCGGATTTGTTTTCTTCAAAAAATGTTTTTATTTCATCTGCAATCTGAGGGTGCATAATTGAAGATATCTTTTGTCTTGCAATGTTATTCGAAAAAATAAGCTGCCCGACTTTATACCTTGAAAACTCTCCGTTTTCAAACACATCATAATCTTTAAAAGCATTAAAGAGCTCTTTATTTTCTACTGTCAAAAGTTTATGCGACACTTCATCCGTATCAAGGACTTTATATCCGTTTTCTTCTAAAATATTCTGTACGGCAGTTTTTCCTGATGCAATATTTCCGCAGATTGCTATTCTTTTCACTGTTTCGAAATCCTGTTTAAAAAATTCTTCAATTCTCTTATTTGAATAGGTTTTATAGGTTTAAATTCACCGCGTTTTAACCCGTCAAGAGTCAATGTCGCATGCTGAATTCGTTTCAATGTTTTAACCTCATACCCGACAGCTTTAAACATTTTCCTGATTTGTCTGTTCATCCCCTGATACAGGGTAATCCGCATTTCAGTATGCGAGCTGTCCATTTCTAAAACTTCTATATCAGCATAAGCGATTTTACCCGGTTCCAGCTCAATTCCGTTTGCAAGCTTTTCAAGTTCATGTCTGTGTATTGAAGAATTAATCGTAACAAGATAAACTTTCGGAACCTTTACTGACGGATGAGTTAAAGCGTTAATTAAATCACCGTCATTTGTAAGAATTAAAAGTCCTGTTGAATCTTTATCCAAACGCCCGACAGGTTTGAGCCCGAACAATTCTTCTGGCAGTAAATCATAAATTGTCTTTCTGCCCTGCTCATCATCTCTTGTCGTAATATAACCTGCAGGTTTAAAAAATCGATAATATTGATGTCGGGCAGGTGTTACAAGTTTTTTATCAACAAAAACTTTATCATTCGGCATTATTATAAATCCGAGTTCGGTTACAAGTTTGCCGTTTACGTTAACTTTTCCCGCCAGAATAAGTTCATCGGCTTTTCTGCGAGAACAAATCCCTGAAGATGCAATATACTTATTTAAACGCACGCCGGACATTTATCGTCCTCTTTTTCAACGGAGTTTTCAAAACTTTTTAAAAGTCCCTCAGGCATTCTTCTGTAAAGTTTGCCGGCATTATTTATAGCAACAACATCAAATACAGCTTCTATAAAAATCTTACCTGAGTCTTTTGATTTTATTACCTGCTTAAAAGTAACCGACAGGCTGTTGAATTTTTCAATGCATGTTTCAATAATAACAGTATCATCTAGTTTTGCGGATGCTTTATATCTGACATTCATATTTGTAACAGGGAGCAGAACATCCATATTCTTCATTGTTACAAGATCAATTCCGAGCATATTACATAAATCAACACGGCCTTTTTCAAGCCATCTTAAATATGTTCCATGCCAGACTACACCGTAAGCATCAGTATCAGAATAATAAACTCTTGTTTCAAATATATGTTTCATACAGAGAATTATAACACAAAAGGAGAAAAAAATGAAATATAAATGTTCGGTATGCCAGTGGATTTATGACGAGGAAAAAGAAGGCAAAAATTTTGACGATCTGCCTGATGACTGGACATGTCCGCTATGCGGAGCAGGAAAAGACATGTTTGATAAGATTGATGAATAAATATTAAAATTTATGGCAATTTTTTCTTATTACATGTTTTAATAAAAACGTGAGTGGACTCGGCAGTGTAAATTTTAATTACGGAAATCAATATTATTATTTTCCTTCAAATAATAATACTTTCACACGTCCTGAGCCGATAAATTATGAACCGCAAAATCCTGAAAAAACAATTTTAACGGCCAGTCTTTTGCAGACATTTACGTTATTTCTCCACAAAGCATCACAATGGTGCGGGAATAAACTTATGTGCGGAAAAGAGTTCTCGACTGAAGCAAACGTAAAAAAAACAGCCGAAAATATGGTTCTTAAAAATAAGCTTAATGTAACTGTCGATTTTATTGACGGCAATAATATAAGAAATTATCCGCCGGCTCTGCAAAGAGAGCTTATTCCTGTTGCAAAAGGAGAAAATGCTTTTTACACGGATCAGTTAAAACTTGCAGTTGCCCCAAAAAATAAACCGTCTCTGATTTTGCATGAACTCGGTCATGCAATAAACGCTCACAAAGGTAAATTTTTAAGATTTCTTCAAAAATCGCGTGGTTATGTATCAGCTGTACCGACTGCACTTTTATTGTTGAACGGACTTTTCAGGCGCGATGACAACAAACCGAACTTTGTAGAGAAAAATGCGGGAATTATAGGATTTGCAGCCTTTTTACCGACAATTGCAGAAGAAGGTTTAGCCTCAATAAGAGGAGTTAAAGCAGCAAGACAAACTCTCGGCAAATCAGTAAATTTTGCTCCGCTGAAAAGAAATTACTTCTTTGCATGGCTTACCTATGTAATAGCAGGTATCGGACTTGGCGTTGCCGCAAAACAAAGTATGCTTGAAAATAAAAGAGAAAAATACGGGACATAGCTTAAACTACAATATAAGTTCTTGTCAAAAACACTTGACGAAAAAAAATATTTATCCTAAAATAAAAATTGCTTTTATACAGTAATTACCTCTTTCGGGATGTGGCACTCTGCCGTGTGAAACAATCCGTTGAATTGTTTCAAGAGAGGTGGTAGCGCACCTTTTCAAATATGGAACATTTGAAAATTGAATATACCTTCGGGATGTGGCAAGGACTCCGCTTTTTCGATTGAGTATCGAAAAAGAAGGAGGAACTTGGTAGCGCCGCTACCAAGCAAGCCAAAAGACCGATAAAAAAAGAAATACCTTCGGGATGTGGCGCAGCTTGGTAGCGCACCTCGCTTGGGACGAGGGGGTCGCACGTTCAAATCGTGTCATCCCGACCATTTATAAATAAAGGCTTTAGAAAATCTCTAAAGCCTTTATTTTATGTTTAAATTCTATTTTGCAACTGATTTTCGACCGGTATATTTATTACATATTAGGAAGCTTGGGATCTTTGTAATATTCATACATTTTCATAACATCATCAGCCAATTTTGTCCCGGCACAAAGAGCATTAAAGCATTCTGCGACAAATTCTTTAGGCTTTATCTTTGCGTACCACGAAACCAAGGTGCGATGTTTTGCTTATTTGCATCTGATTTTACAATTTATTGACTTGACTTTACTTTTATAATAAACTTCTGGAGAAGAGATTTTACACTATTAAATGAGGATTAGGGAAATTGGATTTTACAACTTTAACTATTGAAGCATTAAAAGCATTAGCTTCGCTTGTAGGAAATTACGGACTTGCAATTATATTATTAACGGTTGTTATAAGGCTTGCTATGTGGCCGCTGAATGTATCACAGCAAAGATCAATGAAAATGATGCAGAATTTACAGCCGAAAATTAAAGCTATTCAGGACAGATACAAAAGCGATCCGCAAAAAATGCAGCAAAAACTTATGGAATTTTATAAAGAACATAAGTTTAACCCGATGGGCGGATGTCTGCCTTTATTAATCCAGTTGCCTATTTTCATACTTTTATATTCGGCTTTGATGAGCCCTCAGTTTATACAAATTGCAGGCGATACATCTTTAGGATTTTTGAGCAGACTTGATACTACTTTAAGAGCAACTGCAGGAAGATCTTATGACGGCACTTTCGGGGTTTCGCAGGGTGATACTTTTACTTTAGGAAAAACCGCAACAGTATATCTTCCTGATGAAACTCTTGAAAACGTAAAAATTAAAGATCCTAATAAAGCCGTTGAAATTCAGGGAGAATTTAAACCCGGAGAAAATGTTGATTTCAAAATTGATTTAGATCATTTGAATTTAAAATTTGCACAGCTGGACAGCATTGAAAAAGCAGAAATTGCCGTTACCGATATGTCAAATAAAGAAATCGAAAACATTACATTCAAAAAAGAAGGCAGCGTTTTAGCGGCATCTGTTCCGACAACTGTTGCAGAAAGAACTTTCCACTGGGATGTATTTATTTTGATTGCACTGTTTGCGCTCACAATGTTTGCATCACAAAAAGTTATGATGTCAACTCAAAAACCGAAAGACGGCGCGCTTGATCCTACTCAGGAAGCTATCCAGAAATCAATGGGAACATTTATGCCGATTATGATTATCGGTACATTTGTTATAATCCCTATTCCTGCAGGTGTTTTATTATACCTCGTAACAAGCAATATAATCCAAATTTTGCAGACTGTTATTGTGAATAAGCAGATTGACATGGAGCAGGAACGTACAAAAAATATTGTTACGGATTCGGATATTGCAGGCGCAAAAAAAATTGAACCGAAGGAATAATTTAAAGAGATCCCGAAACAAGTTCGGGCTGACAAAAAACTAACAGTCATGCTGAATTTATTTCAGCATCTCAAAAATAAGAGATATTAAAATGTTACTTTCAGACTATGATTACAGCTTACCCGAAGAATTAATCGCGCAGATGCCTGCGGATAAAAGAGAAAATTCTAAAATGATGGTTCTAAACAGAAAGGATAGAACCATTTCTCATAAACATTTTTACGATATTGTGGACATGCTTGACAGTAATACGCTTCTGGTAATGAATAATACAAAAGTGCTGCCGGCACGACTGATCGGCCACAAAGATACGGGGGCTAAAATTGAAGTTTTTTTGCTGAAACCTTCTTCTCCTCGCCCCTTGTGGGAGAGTGAAGAATTTGTTAATGAGCAGAATTGCGAATTTACAAATTCGGGTGATGGGTGCTTGTGGGATGTCCTAATAAAACCGTCCAAACGAGTTAAGCCTGATACAATTATTAAAATAAGCGATGAACTGTCTGTCAGGGCTGTAAAACGTTTGGAAGAAAACGGCGAATGGCTTGTTGAATTGATATTTGAAGGTGATAATCTGCTTGATGTACTGCACAGAAACGGGCAGATACCGCTTCCGCCATATATTGAAAGAAAAATCCCGAATGATGATTTAAAAAAACTTGATTTTGAAAGATACCAGACAGTTTACGCAAAAGACGAAGGTTCTGTTGCCGCACCCACAGCAGGTTTGCATTTTACAAAAGAAATCTTACAAAAACTTGAGGATAAAGGTATTGAATTAGCATATGTTACTTTAAATGTAGGTCTTGGAACCTTCAGACCCGTCCAATGCGAAAATGTCGAAAATCACAAAATGCATTCTGAAACATTTGAGATTTCAGAAAAAGCCTCAGAACAAATTAACAGAGCCAAAGCAGAAGGTAAAAAAATTGTTGCAGTCGGGACAACCACTGTAAGGACTCTAGAAACAGCATATCAAAAATACGGCTGTATAAAACCCTGCCATGACCATTCGGAATTATTTATTTACCCACCTTATAAATTCAAGGTAATAGACAATTTAATAACAAATTTCCACCTGCCGAAATCCACGCTTTTGATGCTGGTAAGTGCGCTTGCGGGTAAAGATTTTATATTTGAGGCATACAAAGAAGCAATAGAAAATAATTATCGTTTTTTCTCTTACGGCGACTGCATGTACATCTGTTAAAGATAAATTTTTGTTTTTGCAAATATTGACAAAACACGAAAAATCGGAAATAATAAAAATATGTTTTTTAAATTTTAGGAGGCAAAAGTTATGAATAGAGAAGAGCTGAGAATCGCCCCCCCCCCGAAAAACCTGTTATAATAAGGTATTGCGATTTAGGTTTTAAGAAGTTAGTAAGATACTATGGCACCAGGGCAGTAAGAGGTATCATAAAAATTTTTCATCTCTTGCGAGAAGTAGTAAACACAGGTCATTCTGAGTCGTCAGCCGAAAGAATCCTGCCTGTTCAGAATAACAGAAATGGTGGGAACGCTATGCTTATCCCACCCTACAGTTTGAGGAGTGTTTGTCTGGCTTGCTTAGGTTCTGATAAATCTCACAATGCCTTGAAAAGTTTATGCAAAACTCAAGTTGCGGGTGCAGCGTTTACTCTTGCTGAAGTCTTGATAACCTTAGGAATTATCGGAGTTGTAGCTGCAATGACTATGCCGTCATTAATCAACACCACACAGAAAAAAGAGCTTGAAACAGCTTTCAAAAAACAGTATTCCGTTCTGCAGCAGGCAATACTAATGATTAAAACAGATGATGCTATTGATTTTGAATATGAAAACTACAGCTCCGGATTCAAAAAGCGTCTTGCACAACAGTATAAATCCGCTCAGGATTGCGGCTCAATAACCTACAATACAGGTTGTATACTGGATGAAGAAGACGGAACATTTACTTATTACAAAACTTTAAACGGTAGTACACTTAGCAGAGCCTACTTTGATGACGGAGGCTTTATAACTCCTGATGGTACACTGCTTTTAACAGAACAGGGAGAACAAGCCAAACGGACAGGTTATTTAGTTTCAGTAGATGTTAACGGTTTCAAAAAACGCCCGAATAAAATGGGTTATGATTTATTTATGTTTCAAATAACAGAAGACGGCAGGGTTTTACCGATGGGAGCAGAAGGAACCTACTGGAGCAGTGAAAGTGCAAGAGAATCACGTTGCGATAAAAATTCAACGTTTAATGAAAACGGGTTTACCTGTGCATATTATGCAATGACAGATACCAATTATTTTAAAAATCTGAGATAAACCGGATGCAAATATTGAAAGTAAATATTTGTCATGCGCTTTAGCACTTTCGCACCCCGTAAAGACTTATTCTCTTATTTACCTATTCACTTATTCACTTCAATGTTTGACAAATCTTCAAAAATCATTAATTCAAATAGAGGATACGCAAAAATCCGATTGTATGTAGAATATAATTGGAGGAAGGTTTTATATCTGAAGGGTAGAAAAAATGTTCTCACAATTTATTCAAGGCTTATTAAATACAGGCGGTCAAACGCAGGCAATGCAGAGATATGCACAAATTACCAACAAGGTAAACAGTCTTAATGCGCAAAATAATCCGACAAATCCGCTTGATACACTTTACCCTGATACTAATAAAGTTAATAATGCACCGTCATTTGAAAAAGTTTTGCAGTCAACAACAACTTCAAATTTCGGTACACTTCTTTTAGACCCGAGATTAAAACAGGTTAATGCGGATCTTATAAAAGCATCACCACAGCTAAGTTTTTCAAATGCCCTGCAGGAAGCAAATGCTATTCAGGCAAACACGCAAAGCGCAACAAAATCACAGATTTTAAATGTAGTAAATCAGATTGCGGATAAACACGGAGTTGATGAAAAACTTGTTCAGGCTTTGATTAAGCAGGAATCAGGCTTCAACCCGAAAGCAAAATCAAAAGCGGGCGCAATGGGATTAATGCAGTTAATGCCGTCTACCGCAAAGAATTTAGGAGTTCAGGATCCTTATAACATTGTACAGAATGTAGAAGGCGGAGTTAAATATTTAAAATCAATGCTTGATAAATATAACGGGAATGTAATACTGGCTCTTGCCGCGTACAACGCAGGCCCGGGTGCTGTCGATAAATATGACGGCGTACCGCCTTACAAGGAAACTCAAAATTACGTAAAAAATATTCTTGCGAATTATTTATAGACGCATGAAAATCAGATCCCGAAACAAGTTCGGGATGACAAACATAAAGTTTAAAAGAATTAGACACAGCGATGAGAAAGGAACCGTAATTTTACACTTTTGCATAAATTTGTTGTTTTTGCTACAATAAATTTAAAAGTAGGAAAGGCATCAAATGAAATTTTCGTCATCGTTTAAAGTAGGGCTTTTAACATTACTGGCATTAGTGCTTTTAATCGGCGTTGTATTTAAGGTTAAGGGACGTACTTTTTCATCTGCGGACAGGGTTGAAATAAAATTTAAAGATGTAAACGGCATGCGGCCCGGTGCAGGGGTACAGATGATGGGATTGAGAGTCGGACAGGTAGAAGAAGTTATACCTGTTATAGACGGTGAAGACAGCTATGTTAAGGTAAAGTTTGTCATAACAGAGCCTAATGTTGATATACCTAAAGCCTCAATGTTTTCAATACAGCAGTCAGGGCTTATCGGGGAACTTTTCTTAGAAATTACACCGCCAAAAACAAGAACGGTCTTTATCCCGATGGTAAATAAAGATATTCTCTATAAAGATGATGACGTTGAAATGAAACTCGATGAAAAGTTTTATGATGTCGGAAAAATTAAAGATATAGAAGTTGTATCAAAAGATGTTGTGCCCTATTCTGTTAAAGACAGAATTAAAACAAATTACGCTTATAAAATAGACTATGTAATTAATTTACCCGGGTTGATTCTGCCTGAATTTTTGAAGGGCAAAGTAGTAAGGGAAAACGGAACGAACAAACTCAGAATTACAACACTCGATGATGTAACACTTCCGTACCCGAAACAAACCTGTCCTTATACAATAATAGAACCGATGCGTATAGCTGATTTTATGGACTGGCAGTACCGCGCTGCCGAATCTCTGACCGAGACAAACAAAAAGATTAACGATTTGCTGTCTGATCAGGTTATTGCAGAACTTAAAATGTCTGTTAAAAATATAAACTCATTAACAGGTCAGACAAGCCAGACAATGAACAAGCTTAACAGCCTGATAGATGATTCAAGTAGTGATCTAAGACAGCTAATGGTAATGATGGACAAGGCCACAACCGATTTCAACATGCTGTCATATAATATTAACAACATAATCGGCGACCCGCAGTTCAAAACTACAATGATGTCAACTGCAAATTCAATAGACAGGCTTTCTCAAAATCTGAATAAAATCATAGGCGATGAACAGCAAGCACAAGCTATGGCCGAAGACTTGCGTGCTATTACGCATAATGTAAATGAAATCAGCGGTTATGTAAATTCATTAACTAAAGATGATCAGCTGAAAAAAGATATCAACAGAGCAGTTGCAAATGTTAATACTGCAATGGTTGATATTTCAACAACTCTTGAAACAGTTAACAAATTAACACCGGAAAACAAATCGGAATTACAATCAATTGTTGAAAATACACGGGTTACAACCTGCAATTTGAGAAAATTCTCTGAAAAATTAAATAAGAGATTTTTACTCTGGAGATTGATGTTCTAAAAATCATTTATCCTTCGCCCCTTGCGGGGGAAGGTGCCGGAAAGGCGTATGAGGGGTAATTTGAATATAAAAACGGAAATTACTAAAATTCACTATAATAAAGACGCAAAAGGCGCTCTTGTAAAATTACTGGAATTTGCTTCCATATTTTACGGAATCGGGAGCAGATTTAAAAATCTGCTTTATGACAAAAATATTTTAAAGGCTAAAAAAGTTGATGCATTTGTAATATCTGTAGGCAATATTACAACCGGCGGCGTAGGCAAAACCCCTGTAGTATCGGAAATTACCGGATATTTTATGTCAAAAGGAGAAAAAACTGCAATTATTTCGAGAGGCTACGGCGGAAAACTTTCAAATAAAAATATTAACGTAATTTCTGACGGAAAAAAAATTTTTTACAATGCAAAACTTGCGGGAGATGAACCTTACTGGCTTGCCACAAACATAAAGGGCGCCGTTGTTATAACAGCTAAAAACAGATATAAAGCTTCTCAATATGCAATTGAAAAATTCGGGGTTACAAAAATTATCCTGGATGACGGCTTTCAACACAGAAGACTTCACCGCGATTTAGATATTGTTTTAATGGACAGTGAAAAAGGTTTCGGCAACGAAAAGCTTCTTCCCGCAGGACCATTAAGAGAAGGTACGGAAAGCTTCAAAAGAATTGACAGACTTATTATAGTCAGCAAAAGTACAGATCACGCTAAGTCCGAAAAACTTGCAAGAATAATGTCAAAAAAAATGAAAGTTCAAACGCAGGTATGCCGGACAGAACCGAATTATGTATACAATATAAAAACAGGCGGACATCTTGATACAGGAGCTGAGATAACAGCATTATGCGCAATCGGCCAGCCCGAACAATTTTTCAACTTTTTAAAAGATTATAAAATAAAAGCTGAAATAGTTTTTGACGATCACCACATTTATAAAGAAGAAGAAATTCCGCAGGGAATAATTATAACAACGGAAAAAGATGCGGTCAAAATGCTTGATTTCAACCGCACCGATATCTATGCTTTAAAACTTAAAACCGCAGTAGATGTAGGAACACTTTTAAATCCTTCTACTCTTTAGCATTCCAAGGATAATCATCAGGAATTTTCCAATTATTCAACTGTATCCACTTTGTACAATACGCATATTGCGCATCTCCTGAGGCCGATGGATTGCAACCTCCCCAACTTGCAGTTTTTAAAGTATTAGAATCCGGCGGGTTATAGTCCCCATCCCAATTATAAGCATACGGCTCTACTACAGGTTTATTACTCAAATTTGCATCAACATCATTGCGTTTGTTAAATTGAAAAGCAAAATAATTTTTTGGTATTCTTTCATATTTACTATTTATAAAAAAAGCAATATCTCCGCCATTATTATCGACTCGATATGTAAACATACCATAAGACAAGTATACACAAACACGTTGCGTATAACAGTTATCAACTTTTAAATATTTTATGTATGGCAAAATATAATCTTGTACAAACTTAAGATTTGCAGCGTAATTATCAGTTCGTGCATCTTCCATCCATAACTCGACATCACCGTTATCAACAACAGCCATTCTGACGGCATTATTTATTTCGTTATAGAATTTTTTAACATAAGAAACCGTCTTTTGTTTTTGATGATTAGTAATAACTGACGGCAGAGTCAACGCAGCAACAATGCCGATAATGCCAAGGGTGATTAAAACTTCGGCCAATGTAAACGCGGCTCGTTTTTTAAGTGAAGTGTGAAAAGTGAAGCGTAAAGAACTTTTCCCTCTCCCCTTGCGAGAGAGGGATTGAATATTAAGACCTGGCATCGCGCATATGGTGCGAGATCTTTTTATGATAAGTTTTGGATTGCGCAATAAATGCGCAATGACATTACCGTATAAAACCTGACTTAATGCCCTTACGGCAACTAAAAATGCCCCCCCCCCGAAATTCTCAAATAATCTGATCTTTTCATAAATTCAAACTCCTTCTTTATACTTAATCTCAATTATTATTATACATTATTAAGAGAAATTTATCAATATATTTAACTTTCACGTGATTGTAATATAATATCTTTATGAAAATCGATATTGATAAAATCGTAAAACTTTTAATTGATGCAAAACAGCCAAGGCGTGAATTTGTCCAGCTTATGGAGGAATTCAAAGATCCGTATCTTGTATTGATTGCCTGCATTTTGAGTTTGAGAACCAATGATTTGACAACATACCCTGCGACTCTCAGAATGCTTGAAATAGGCCGCAAACCAGAAGATTTTGCATACTGCGATGCTGAAAAACTAGAAAAAGCTATTTATCCTGTCGGATTTTACAAAAACAAAGCAAGACAAATTACGGAACTTTCAAAAATTATTGTAGAACAGCTTGATAACAAAGTTCCCGATACAATAGAAGAATTAATAAAATTTAACGGTGTAGGAAGAAAAACAGCTAATCTTGTACTGGCAAAAGGTTTTGGAATTCCTGCGATATGCGTAGATGTACATGTCCATAGAATCTGCAACCGCTTAGGATACGTAAAAACAAAAAATCCGGAAGAAACAGAATTTGCTCTCAGAGAAAAACTGCCTAAAAAATACTGGCTAGACATAAATACACTTCTTGTAACTCACGGACAAAACGTCTGCAAACCTCAAAAACCAATGTGCAGTATGTGTCCTATTAAAGATTATTGCCGTAAAATAATTTAGGTTAAAATTTATTCATATAATAGCAAAAATTTTTATTACGAATTTTATAAAGATACAAAAAGGAGAATAAAAAAAATATGAAAATTCAAAAAATTATCAGTGCAATTAAAACCAACAGAGCAAAAAATCTGGCTCAACGCAAAGA
This sequence comes from uncultured bacterium, assembly GCA_949284415.1. Classification (GTDB taxonomy): domain Bacteria; phylum Cyanobacteriota; class Vampirovibrionia; order Gastranaerophilales; family Gastranaerophilaceae; genus Stercorousia. Next base: position 12,598 of record CASDVM010000030.1, read on the forward strand.
AGCCAAATTAAATAATTACATAAGACTTCATGACAAAAATACTTACGGCGATTCTTATGAACAAATGAAACAAGCCCGTGAAGTTATCGCAAATTATGCACAAAGAGAAGGCGTTTCCGTAGATATTTACAACGCAAACAGATTGGTTTCAGATGATGAAACTACACCTTCTTTTATTAAAGATTACGCTTCCGACAAACTTAATGTAGTTGTACAAAATATTTTGACAGGCGAATCCGAAAACAAAATTGTCTCTGCAAATACAAACCAAACTTTGCCCAAATATGCAAGAACAACCGTAATAATTCCGATAAAGGGGGAAGATATTGAAATAGCAAGACATGGTATCAGAATAACAGAAGATTCATTCCTGAGAAACCTTTACCGTTCAATTGAAGAACTTACAAGAAACGTAACAGGAAAAAATTCTAAGTAAAATTCAGAGACCATAATAAAAAAACATCATCTGACAGCTTCAGCGTACACAGATGATGTTTTTTATATTAAAAAGCTTGATTTAAAAAGGCTGTTGTGTAATAATCTTGTTAAGATTGTATATATTATTTTACCTTTTCTATTATTATACAATCGGGGTTAGTCAGACAATTGAATACATAGGAGTTCGAAATGAGTGTAGAAAGCCCTCATAAAATCGATACATCAAAGTTAGATGAAATTATGGCATCTTATGACTATAAAAAATCTAACCTGATTGCGATTTTACAGAAAGTTCAGGAAGTTTTCCGGTATCTTCCCGAAGAAGCAATGATTTATATCGGAACTAAGATGGAAGGTTTATCCCCTGCAACAGTTTTTGGAGTTGCAACATTTTATGCGCAATTTTCTCTTGAACCGAAAGGGAAATACGAAATTAAAGTATGCGATGGAACAGCATGCCACGTTAGAGGCTCAATGCCTGTTCTCAATGCAATAAGAGCGAAATTAAATATACCGGCAGGTCAGTTAACAAGCGAAAACGGATTATTCTCTCTTGAAACAGTAAGCTGTTTAGGCGCCTGCGGACTTGCACCTGTTGTGGTCATAAATGATAAAGTTTACCCTCAAATGACCTCTGATGCTATTACTATAGTGTTGGATACAATTATGAAGGGGGAAAACTAATGGAAAAAACAGCATTGAATATTAATATTCAGGAAGAACAAAAAAAAGCTAAAGATATTATAACAAATCAGGGATTGAGAGTTCTTGTATGCGCAGGAACAGGATGCGTTGCAAACGGCTCTTTAAAAGTAATTGAAAAATTTAAAGAACTCGGAGCAGATGTTTCAACACTGACAGATTACGATAAAATGACAATTGTTCCCACAGGCTGCCACGGATTTTGCGAACAGGGTGTTCTTGTCGTAATTCCCGATAAACATGTTACTTATGTAAAAGTTAAAGAAAAAGATGTAGAAGAAATTTATGAAAGCCACATCAAAAACGACAAACCTGTGGAAAGACTTTTATATGTCGATCCGAAAACAAAAGAACGGGTATTGGACGATGAACATATAAATTTCTACGCTAAACAAACAAGAACGGCTCTTGCAAACTGCGGAAACATTAACGCCGAAAGTATAGATGAAGCAATAGCTGTCAGAGGTTATGAAGCTCTTTCAAAAGTTCTCGAAGAAAACAATCCTGATGCAGTCATTGATACTATTGAAAAGTCAGGTTTAAGAGGCAGAGGAGGAGGCGGTTTCCCGACAGGTCGCAAATGGAGATTTACCGCAGCAAACAGAGGCGGGAAATCTTACATTGTATGCAACGGAGATGAAGGCGATCCGGGTGCATTTATGGACAGATCCGTTATGGAAGGAGACCCGCATAAACTTCTTGAAGGTATGGCAATAGCAGCTTTTGCCATCGGGGCAGATGAAGGTTATATATATGTTAGAGCTGAATATCCGCTTGCTATTAAACGATTAAGAAAAGCCATAAAAGATGCGGAAGAAAGAAACTTCTTAGGCAAAAATATTATGGGAAGCGACTTTTCACTTGAAATTCATATTAAAGAAGGCGCAGGAGCATTTGTCTGCGGGGAAGAAACAGCTCTCATGGCCTCTATCGAAGGCGAGCGCGGAATGCCGAGACCTAAACCGCCTTTCCCTGCTAACAAAGGTTTGTTTGGCAGACCAACATTGATTAACAATGTTGAAACACTTGCCAACGTACCTTTAATCATACTAAAAGGCGCAGACTGGTTTGCCTCTATGGGAACTGAAACTTCTAAAGGTACAAAAACATTTGCCCTTACAGGCGAAGTAAATAACACAGGCCTTATTGAAGTTCCGATGGGAACAACTTTAAGAGAAATTGTTTTCGATATCGGCGGAGGAATGAGAGACGGCAAAAAATTCAAAGCCGTACAAATCGGAGGTCCTTCAGGCGGCTGCTTAACGGAAGAACATCTTGATATCCCGATGGATTACGATAACCTGATTAAAGCCGGTGCAATGGTAGGTTCAGGCGGACTTGTCGTAATGAGCGACAAAACATGTATTGTTGAAGTTGCACGATTCTTTATGAACTTTACCCAGCACGAAAGCTGCGGGAAATGCGTTCCCTGCCGTGAAGGGACTAAAAACATGCTTAAAATCCTTGAAAAAATCGTTGCCGGAAAAGGTGAGATGAAGGATTTAGATACTCTGGAAGAACTCGCTCACGCTGTTAAGGACGGTTCGCTCTGCGGACTCGGCAAAACCGCACCTAACCCTGTTCTTTCAACATTAAAATACTTCAGAGACGAATATATTGCACACATAAAAGACAAAAAATGTCCTGCAGGTGTCTGCACGGCAATGAAAAAGCTCGTAATCAACGAATCTGCCTGCAGAGGATGTACAAAATGCGCAAGAATTTGTCCTGTAGGAGCAATAGAGGGAACTATCAAACATCCACACCATATTAATCAGGATAAATGTATTAAATGCGAAGCATGTATGCAAAACTGCCCGTTCAAGGCAATAGTATTAGAATAGAAGAGCAGAAGTCAGGAAGGCAAGAAGGTAAGCAATTTACTGATAATAGCCTGACCTCTTGACATCTGAGCTTCCGGACTTCCAATATAAGGAATAACAAAAATGACAGATAAAAAAACACTATTTATAGACGGAAAAGAAGTTGAATTTACCGATGAACGAAATCTTCTTGAAGTAATAAGAAAAGCAGGAATGAATGTTCCGACATTCTGCTACCGCCCTGATTTAACATCTTTCGGCGCCTGCAGAATGTGTGTTGTGGAAGTTGAAGGCAGAGGCATTCAATCTTCATGTACAATGCCTCCTGAAAACGGCTTAAAAATTCATCTGAATACGGAAAAAACAAGAAGAATCAGAAAAACGGTTCTGGAACTTCTTCTTGCAAACCATGACAGAAACTGCCTGACATGTGAAAAATCAGGGAACTGCGAATTACAGCAATATGCAGAAGAATACGGAATCAGAAACATCAGATATCCTGACAAAGAACTTGATGAATACCATTTGATAGATGCATCAAGTCCGTCAATTGTAAGAGACCCGAATAAATGTATTCTATGCGGTGCATGCGTCAGAGCCTGCACGGAGTTTCAGGGACATTCCGTTTTAGGTTTTGCAAACAGAGGTTCAAAAACCGTTGTTCAACCTATGAACGGCAGACCGCTCGGTCAGGTTGACTGCGTAAACTGCGGTCAATGTGTTGCAGTATGCCCGACAGGTGCTTTAACTATTAAATCCGATGTCGAACAGGTTTGGTCAGAAATTACAAATCCTGATAAAAAAGTTGTGGTTCAAATGGCTCCCGCAACAAGGGTTGCGATAGGAGAAATGTTCGGACTTGAACCGGGTGAAAATTCTATCGGCAAAATGAATGCAGCACTCCGCAAAATCGGATTTGATTTGATATTCGATACTAATTTCAGTGCGGATTTAACAATTATGGAAGAAGCAACGGAGTTTTTATCCCGATTGAAAAGCGGAGAAAATCTTCCAATATTTACTTCCTGCTGCCCTGCCTGGATTAAATATCTGGAAATGGAACATCCTGAAATGCTTAATCACTTATCAAGCTGTAAATCTCCGATGAGTATGCTCTCGCCGGTTCTAAAAACTCTCGTTCCAGAACATTTTAATATCCCGCAAGAAAATCTTGTTGTTGTGGCAATTATGCCATGTACGGCTAAAAAATATGAATGTAAACGGCCTGAACTTACGCATAACGGACGTCCTGATACAGATTATGTTCTGACTACACAGGAACTCGGCCGTATGATTAAAGAAGCAGGGATTAACTTTAGTGCACTTGATCCCGAGACACCTGATTCACCATTCGGAGAATATACAGGCGCAGGAACAATCTTTGGAGCATCAGGCGGTGTTGCGGAAGCTGCAGTAAGAACTGCTTATGAATTTGCAACAGGAGAAGTTCTGCAAGATGTTGATATAAAACAAATGAGAGGTACATCAAACCGCTGCAAAGATATTGAACTTGACCTTAAAGGAACTAAACTTGCAGTAAGAGTTGTTTCAACTCTTAAAGAAGCGGAAAAATCATTAAGAGAGATTAAAGAAGGTAAAGCTCAATTCCAGATGCTTGAAGTTATGGCCTGCCCGGGAGGCTGTATTAACGGAGGCGGTCAGCCGAGAAGCTGCGATAATTCTAAAATTAAGGAAGAACGCGCACAAGGTCTTTACAAAGAAGACGAATCACTTCCTTACAGAAAATCACACATGAATCCGTCAATCCAAAAACTTTATCAGGAATATCTTGAACACCCGAATTCCCATAAAGCACATGAGCTGCTGCATACCATTTATACAAATCGGTTTGCAGGATCTTATAAAGATGTATAACTTCTTTATATTAAAATTCTGCAAAAAGTTCAGAATAATATTACAAAATAAATTCCTGCCTTTATAAAGACAGGAATTTATTCTTCATTTTTTTTAAATAAATTTATTTAACAACTTTTTTTACTTCATCTGTTATATCAGATCCGCCGTATAAAACTACGCTTTTAGTCAAAACAATATCATAGCCGCCGGCTTTTGCCTGAGCTTCAATTTGCTTTGAAATAGAATCATCAATAGCTTTTAACTTTGTTGCATAATTTTTATCCATAGCAATCTTTTTATTAGCAAGTTCTTTTGAATATTTTTCTTCAAGCGCCTGTTTTTTCTTCACATCAGTAGTAGCAGCAACATCTTTTCTTGCTTTTTCAACAAAAGCAACAATTTCTTTTGTTTTGGCCTGCTGTTCTTTTTTCAAAGCCTGAACCTGAGATGATGAATTAACAACAGCCTGAACATCAACTACACCAATTTTAGAAGGTACATCAGACATCGCAAAATTATTAAAAGCAACACCTGCTGCAAAAGTCAATAAACCCAATGTTAAAAATTTGATTTTTTTATCCATATTATCTCCCTCATACAACGCCTGTTTTATTTAAAAATAAACTTATCATCTATAGGATTGATATTTTAAATTTAATATTTACAAGCATAACTAAATCATGTATAATAATAGCAGGTTAAATTGAAATTTTGCAGCAAAATAAAGATTTGTTACATTTTTGTAATATAACTTAAAAAAATGTTTTTATTTCAACATCTAAGCGCAAAAATTAAATTGACCGGACTTAAATAAAATATATTTTATTATTAATGACAAAGGTGATTAAATGAAAAAGATTAACTCGAGAAAATCTATTTTTAAGGCAATATTATGCTTTGCAATGATTGTTTCTGCATCATATACAACAGCCAATGCTGACGCACTCGGCGGAATTGATGTTACCCCGCAGCAAATGCAGATGATTCAAGGACAAAGCGGATTGAACCAGATGCATGATACAAATATCCTGAAAGAAAGGTATCAGGATAATTACAGGAATGAAGATTACAACTACTACCAGGAACGCAAAAAACTTGAAAAAGATCCTGATGCCGGAAACCAGATTATACAAAATTACAACGGCGGATCTATTCAGCAGGCAACCGTTGAAGAATTGAATACAAAAGGTGTATTTGTAAATTCTGTAGAAGTTGCACCTTCTGAAATTTTAACAAAGGAAGAAATCAACAAGCTTGTTCAACCGATTGTCGGGAAAAATGTTTTTATAGAAGACATTCAAAAAGTAATAGACAGCATTAATAATTTGTATGCCGAAAAAGGTTTTGTAACGGCAAGAGCTTTTTTACCCGAACAAACAGTTGAAAACGGCAACATCTATATTGCTTTAACAGAAAGTAAAATCGGGAATATCACTGTTGAACAAAACAGATGGACAAAAGACGGATATATCACAAGCAGGTTACCGCAAAAAGAAGGCGAGTTGTTTGATATTGTCGAACTTGAAAAAGATGTTCTTGATTTCAACAGATATAATGAAGGCGTAAAACTTACCGCAAACTTGAAAGCAGGCGAAAAACCCGGTACTACGGATATTGAACTTGTAGCAGATGAAAACTTCCCCTTCCACATAATGGGTATTATGGATAACGCCGGACGATATAATACAGGCAGTATCAGAGGCGGTGCAATGATTTATGCCGACAGTTTATTCGGACATAGAGACAGAATGTCTTTAGGTTCGTATTTTTCAAGAGGCGCACAGAGCCCGTTCTTTGATTACAACTTCCCCGTAAACAAACATGACGGACGTGTCGGCTTTATGTTCTCATCTACATTTGCTGATATCAAATACGGTCCTCTGGTTCCTTTAAAAATAGGCAGTAATGCATATCAGTATTCATTGTACTACACACAGCCGATTGTGAGAAAACCCGGATTTGAATTAAAAGCATACGGTGGATTAAACTATAAACGTGCAAGAACTTTCAGTGATATAGGTATACTTGACGATTACCTTGGAAGCACAGATAATATTACATCCGCAGAAGTTGCTTTGATGTTAAGAAAAGATACTAAATATGGTATTTGGTACTTAAATCAGGATGCATATTATTCATTCCCGATATTTAACAGCGACAGAGATAATAACTATTTTAAATACAGCGGCAGCATAGTAAGATTACATGATTTCTCTCACGGTATTATAGGTCAGTTGAGAAGTAATTACCAAATCATCCCCGGAGATAAAAGAATTCCATACTTAGACCAGATGCAGACAGGTGGTTTGGCTACAGTAAGAGGTTACTCGGAAGGTATGATGATCGGTAAGAACGGATACTTTATAAGCGGTGAGCTTATGTTCCCGATATTGCCGAGAGAAATTACAAGCCCGAGATCAGGAGAAAAAATTCCGTTTATCGGCAAATATGTAAAAGGTGCAGTATTTGCGGATACTGCCGGAATCTTTCCGACAGCAAGCGAAGATATTTACGGCGGCAGCTACTTTGCAGCATCAGTAGGTATGGGTTTAAGAGTTCAGCTTCCGGGAGACTTAAGTGCAAGACTATACTGGGGCTATCCTTTAATAAGCAATCACTGGGAACCCGACAGAAAAATGGGACGTTTCCACTTTGAATTAACGCTTGCTCCGAATATTGACGCATTATTGGCTTCAAGAAGCACTGCAGCTGTACCGAAAACACAGTTCCAGAAAAATGTTGAAGCAGAATATGTCAACAATTACGATGATATAAGACATTATGACTACTTCCGCGATGGCGGCGGCGGATCGTTATAAAAATATTGAATAATAAAAATTATGCGGTAACATTAAAGCTGCCGCATAATTTTTTATGTGAAATTTTACAGAGGAATAAAAAAATGACAAAAGGCATTTTTATAACAGCAACAGGCACAGATGTTGGAAAGACTTATGTATCGGCACTTATTGTAAAAAAGTTAAGGAAACTTGGAATAAATTGCGGATATTACAAACCTGCTTTAAGCGGTGCAGAATTTATCAACGGTAAAGTTATTCCGGGTGATTGTGATTATGTATTTAACCAATCTGGTATAGCTAAAAATCCTTCGGATTATGTTTCATACATATTTAAAGATGCTGTTTCACCCCATCTTGCATCAGTAATTGAAAATAAGCCGATAAAGTTAAACAAAATAAAATCCGATTTTGAACGTATTAAACAGGAATTTGATTATATAGTTGTTGAAGGAGCCGGCGGGATTGCATGTCCTTTCAAAATTGATTCAAATAAAATAATATTGCTGACTGATGTTATCAAAGCATTAAATCTTGATGTAATCATAATTGCATCATCCTCTCTAGGTACAATTAATTCAACCCTGCTTACGGTTGAATATACGAGACAGAAGGATATTTACGTTAAAGGAATTATACTTAATAATTATGACAAAAATGATTTAATGCAGAAAGATAACAAAAAACAGATTGAAGCCTTAACAGGGATTAAAGTTATTACAACAGTTGGAAAAAACACAGAAGACATAGCAGATTTATCGGAAATTTTTAAAGAGGTATAAGATGGATAATTGGGCTGAAAAAGATCTAAAATATATCTGGCATCCCTGCTCACAGATGAAAGATTATGAAGAACTTTCACCGATTGTTATAAAAAAGGGCAGAGGAATGTATCTTTATGACATGGAAGGAAATAAATATCTTGATGTAATAAGTTCATGGTGGTGCAATCTTCTCGGACACTGCAACCCAAAAATAAATGAAGCAGTAAAAAAACAGATAGACGAACTTGAACATGTTATATTCGCAAATTTTACACATACACAGGCAATAAAGCTTTGTGAAAAGCTTACCGAAATTCTTCCTGAAGGATTATGCAAATTCAATTTTACCGATAACGGCTCATCCGCAATTGAAGCGGCAATGAAAGCAAGCTTCCAATATCACCAACAAACGGGAAATCCTCAAAAGACAAAATTTCTGGCATTAACAGACGCATATCACGGAGAAACAATAGGAGCGTTATCAATAGGAGACTGCGACCTTTATACAAAGCTTTATAAACCTATATTAATGGATATTGTAAGAGTTAAAGGACCTGACTGCTACAGATGTCCCTATGGGCAAACAAGAGACAATTGCAATTGCGAATGCTTTGAACATGCCGAAAAGACATTTGCCCGATACGGACAAGAAGCTTCTGCCATGCTTGTGGAACCTCTATTACAGGGTTCAGCAGGTATGAAAATTTATCCGCCTCTGTATCTTAAAAAATTAAGAGAGATTTGTAACAAATATAATGTCCACCTTATTGCTGATGAAATAGCAACAGGATTTGGAAGAACCGGAAAAATGTTTGCATTTGGCCATGCAGGAGTTTCCCCTGATATTATGTGTCTGTCCAAAGGTTTGACGGGCGGTTATATGCCTATGGCTCTTTTTGTAACAACGCAAAAAATCTATGATGCATTTTACGCAGATTACAATACGGGAAAGGCCTTTATGCACAGCCATACATACAGCGGCAATCCTCTTGCATGCTCTGCGGCAAATGCAGTTTTAGATGTTCTTGAAGACGGAACTGTTTTAAACAAAGCACATGAAAATGCTATATACTTCAACAATATAATAAATGAAAAGTTTCTGAATCACAAAAATGTCGGAGAAGTAAGGCATATAGGTTTGATTAACGCAATAGAACTTGTTAAAAATAAAACAGCTAAAGAACCATTTGACAGCAAACTAAGAACAGGCTATCAAATTTACAAAAAAGCACTCAAACGCGGAGTAATCCTCAGACCCCTTGGCGATGTAATCTATTTTAACCCGCCTTTGATTATAGAGCAAAAAGAGATGGATTATGCGGTTAATACCGCATTTGAGAGCATGAATGAAGTACTGTCAGATTAAGGTAAATTCTTGAAATATTCATCGGGATTTTTAAGCGCTTCAAAAGAACATGAAAGCCCATTCAAGCCTGATGTAGAATTTTTATCACAATATTTACTTTCCTCATCCCCTCTTTTATTATAACCGTCATATCCTCTCAATGCACCGGTTTCAGAATCAAGTTCAAATAAGAAAACATCATGTCCTAATAAATTTGGAGCTTTTTTACCGTTTGTATCAACACCGATTAAAAGATTTTCGGTATTTGAATTATCAACGAAAATAAAACTTCCGTCAACAGCAGTAAAATACCCATCATCAAACCACCATTGAGCACTTCCTGATAAACTTCTTTTATTATAAGTACGGTAAAAAGCTGTAAACCAATTAGGGAATGTCTCTCCTTGCATAGGGATATTTCCTATACTGCCAATATAATTTTTTAAAACCACATTGAATTCACCCATACCAAAATTTTCAGCTTTCGGAATATAGCCTTCATCATCAATTAATCTTTGCACTGCTTGTGATACAACCGAATAAGACTTTTTAAATGATGTTTCAAGAACTTTGCGTTGATAATTAGCAATTAACGCCGGCAGTGTCATTGCAGCGACAATGCCGATAATTCCTAAGGTTATCAAGACCTCAGCCAGTGTAAACGCGGCTTTTTTGTGAAGTGAATAAGAAAATAAGTGAATAGGTAAATAAGTTCGTTTCAGGGAATTAGCGTCATGCTGAAATTGTTTCAGCATCTTTTGAACATCTGATTGACCTCTGTGTTTCAGTATCTCACAAGATCCCGAAATAAGTTCGGGATGACAATCTATCTCATGCTGAACTTTAGATTGACATCCAACAATCCCCTCTCCTGTCCTTCGGACACCCTCTCCCCAAAGGACGAGGGAAAGAATATTAAGACCTGTCATCGCGCAAATGGTGCGCGATCTTTTTATGATAAATTTTAGATTGCGCAATAAATGCGCAATGAAATTACCGTATAAAACTTGGCTTAATGTCCTTCCGGCAGCTAAAAATGCCCCCCCCCCGAAATTCTCAAATAATCTGATCTTTTCATAAATTCAAACTCCTTCTTTTAAAACTTTTACTTTATATTGTCATTATAACAATATTTTTAATAATTTTCAACATAAAAAAAACTGACTTTTAACGATTAAATCGAAAAAAAGCAGTATTAAAAGGAGCGTTAAAACTTTTAACGTATTATTTACACTTTATATTCCAGATACTTCCACACTCTCTGATTTTTTTAACAAAAAAGGAACTTAAACTGTTTTTCCTCGTCTGAAAATTTAAAGGATTTAGCCTTCTGTTGTTAATTCTTCCCAGATACTCGGAACTACGATTAACGCAGTATAAACGATGAAACCGAATAGAATTAAGTTGATAGCTTCCATGATAAACACTCCTATCTGTTAAGCTTAAGCGAACCGAAACGACATATATAATCCGCCTTAATTCTATTATACCCATGCCCTGCAAAAAATTAACATTTTTTAATAAAATTTTATTTATAATAATAGTGAGGACTTATATGAAAAAGAAAATAGAAAAATTATTTAATAACCTGTGCTGCTCGCAATGCAAGAACAGTTTTGACGAAAATTC
>CASDVM010000031.1 GCA_949284415.1 uncultured bacterium
AAAACGGGAAATGCAGTATAGATAATAGGCTACGTAAGTCAATAGTTGTTTTACAGAATAAAAAAGATTTATCACCTAAGGAAATGCAAACATTACAAGGAATGTTAAATTATAAAAAATATATAGAAGAATAACGTACGATGCCCATTCAATCCTTATTTACGGCACAAGAAACGTGCCGTTTTTCTTGTACTTTGGGGGCTATAAAGAAAATGCAGATATAATACGGATAAATAAAACAAATATTCTATAAGTAAACATCAGCTAAAAATTTAATGTTTTCGAGTAGCAACGTCAGTAATAACAAGGCTATGCAACATTATTCAGAAATTTATACAGATTAACAGTAGAAGTCTTGAATTGTTTTGCGATAACAGTTTTGGGCACACCACAGTCAAGTAATTTTATAATAGTGTCTTTATGCTCATCAAGTTTAGATTTACCTTTGCCCTGCGGGCGACCGAGTTTTAAACCGTTTAATTGTTTTGCGTGTAAAGCCTCTTTTGTTCTAAGGCTTATTAATTCTCTTTCGATTTGAGCAACAAGTGCGAAAACCGTTGATGTTACTATAGAAGTTATAGTTTTGTCGGATGTACAAAAATTTTCTTTCAAAGCGTAGAGCGTAAAACCTTTCTGTTGCGACATATCAATAATTTCAAATATTTGAGAAACAGAACGTGCAAGCCTTGAAAGTTCAGGAACAATTAATACATCTCCCTGTTTAATATTTTCGAGAAGTTGACCTATAAGCCTTTGTTTGTAATGTTTTTTACTTGTAATGTGTTCTTCAATAAATTCAACATTTCCGAGTTTGTGAGAATTTGCAAACTTAAGTATTTCAAGTTTGTTCTTATCTGTATCTTGCAAGACGGTACTAACTCTTAAATATGCATAATTTGTCATAAAAATGCCTCCTGTAAACTAAAAACGCATTATTCCTATTTTTATTTTACACATCTATTAACCAAAACACGACCCTTTTCGGTTTATAGATTTACCAACCGTTAACGGTCGTTTTTGGTTTATACAAAAAGTAAGTATATTGACAAATTGTCTGCTATAGAGTACACTGTAAATATGGAACAAAGAATTGTCAAAATTGCAGCACTTGAAAATGAAAAAGTACCATTCATAGAATGGCTTAATTCTCTTGATAAAACAACTAAAGCCCGAATACAAAGCAGATTGACAAGACTTTTAGAAAACAATTTTGGCGACCATAAAAAAATAGATAATGAAATCTCTGAATTACGATTTAAGTTTGGAGCGGGCTATAGAATTTATTATACGGAAATAGATAATGTAATTGTATTATTGATTAATGGCGGAGACAAATCAACTCAACAAAAAGATATAGAAAAAGCCAAAAATATACTTCAAGAATGGAGAAAGTTACAATGAAAGAATTAAAACATACAATAGATTTAGAAAATTATATAGTTACAGATTTAAAATCAGACGAAGAAATTAAACTGTTTCTAAATGCAAGTTTAAAAGATTATTTGGAAGACGGTGATTTTAATTCTTTTTATCGTGCATTAGAAATTGTAATAAAAGCCAAAGATACCGTTTCAGGCTTTGCGAAAAAAGTAGGAATGTCAAGAAGTCATTTATACAGTTTGTTTAAAAGTGAGAAAGAACCAAAATTCTCAACTATAGCAAAAATATTTCAAGAATTAGGCTATGAGCTTGAAGTAGCATAGGTAATATATGTCTGAAAAACAATATTTAAGATATAAAAATTTTATTGGCTCTGTTGAATATAATTCAGCAGATGAATGTTATTACGGAAACATATTATATATTGAGATTTAGTTGCCTATGACGGTAAAAACATTGAAGAATTGAAAAATGCTTTTCAGAAAATGGTTGATGATTACTTAGAAACTTGTAAAGAATTAGATAAACAAATTTAAAAAGCATATAGTAAATGTTTTAAAATTTATTAAACATAGGATATAATAAATATGTACTCTAGCTCAAATGAGAAAGGGCATAAGCCTGCAAGACAGGTTCCCTTAGTACAAAAGCAAGTAAGTGTATGTCTTGTGTGCATACACTTTTTTAATTACAGAGTAAATAACAAAAACACTTGACTTATTTGTAGGTTTAACCTATAATATAAATAAGGAACTTTTATGGAAAAAGAAATCAAATACTACTACATGAAAGAAGGTAAATGCCCGTACATCGAGTGGTTTGACAGTTTGGATACGTCAATACAACTTAGAGTTGCCAAAAGAGTAGATAAACTGAAAGAAGGATTGTACGGCGACCATAAACCATTACAGAAGTCTGAATTATCTGAACTACGAATGGATTTTGGAAAAGGCTATAGAATATATTATTATGACCTTGAAAAAACGCTTGTGCTGTTTTTGGCAGGTAGTGAAAAGACAGATCAGAAAAAAGTTGTGCAACAAGCCAATAAATATTTTTCAGATTATATGGAAAGGACGGCAGAGAATGACATTAGCACCTAAACAAAAAGCATATATAGATAAAGCCCCTAATTTTGATGATGATATGTTAGAACGTTTACAGGATCCTGAATTTCAGAAAGGGTGGCTTGAACTTACACTTGAAGAATTTTTGCAGGACGGAGATGTAAACGCTTTTACAAGATGTCTTACATACGTAGTTAAAGCACGTGTTAAAAATGCAAAACGTGGAGAAATTTCAAGACTTGCAAAAGAATTAAACCTTGACAGAAGTAATTTGTCTGAAATTGTAAACGGAAATAAACAACCTAGATTGGAAACAGCTTTTAAACTTTTGAACGGCTTAGGCTATAAATACGATATAAAATTAAAACTTGCGTAAAATTATTGTTCAGTAGAAAACGGCACTTGTTTTATGCAAGTGTCGTTTTCTTATTAAATAAAAAGGAAGTCAAGTATGCAAAATCCAGAATTAGAAACAATCGACCGTCAGATAGCAAGTGAAAATGACAGGCATAGACAGAGAATAGAACAGTTGCGGCGACAAAAACAAAGAATGAAAGACATGCAAGCACGCAAAAAAGATAATGAAAAAATACAAAAAACTTATAAAGAATGTATTTGTGAGCTGAATAATATACTTAAAATAAGAAAAAATTATACATGTGTACAAGCTATATTTTGAGGTGGAATAAAACATACACATAAACTAGAATTATAAAATGCAGAAATTTAGTGAAGAATTTATTAAAAAAGCAGTTGGTAAAATAATTCTAGACAGGCGAAAAGCTTTAAAAATATCACAAGAGAGCCTTGCTGAAAAGTTAGATATTAACATCAGGACAATGAGTAATATTGAAAACGGGCATACATTTATTTCAGCAAAAACATTAAGTAAATTGTGTGAGGTATTTAACTTAAGCCCTAAAACATTTTTTGATATTGTTACTGATGACAACAACAGTAACAGTATAAAATTAAATGAAATAACTGATAAATTGCTTACAGGCGGACAAAAAAAAATAGATTTTTATTACGACTTAATTAATTTAGTTGATAACAAAGACAATTACTAATATATTATATTCCTATTAAAGTCTGAAATTTAATGATTTAGATGTATAAATATGTAAAAAATATACAATAAAAGATGTAAATTATTGCTTGTAAATTTAAATTAATCATGATATATATAAATTGTTGGTTACAGGCATCAAGAATTATTTTGATGTATGAATGAATAGGAGACATATTATGAAGAAAGGTTTATTATTGGGTGTTTGCATTGTTTCACTTGCATTTGCAGGAAGTGTTAATGCATTTGATTTATCAAAACCGTCATTAAACACTCTAAAACAAGTTACACAACCGCAAACAACTCAAACAAGTCAGGCTACAGTAGATACAAGCGGGACTATTGGACATATTAACAGTCGGTTACTGAGTACTAATGCTAAAGTACAAACAGCTTATGAATCATTATTTTCTGCATTGTTATCAAAAGAAGATTACAATAAATATAAAGCAGAGCTTGATGCAATTCAAAATGATCCTAATTTAAGTGAATCAGAAAAAAGTGCTAAATTGATGCAAGTCGCAACTGATACCAGTGCAATTTTGGCAAATCAGGAAAAACAAGATGAAATTTCTGCTAATTTAAAAAGCCTTTCTGATGCTAAAAAAACTGAATATATAAACGCTTTCGCAAGTCTTACAGGTGCAAGTGCTGAATATATAGTATTATCTGAAGAATGCAAGTCATTGGCCGCAAATATTGCAAGTAACCCTGTTCAAGCTGCAAAATTAGCATTTGAATTAGGAAAAATCAAAGATACATCTGCATTATTAACAACAAATATAAAATCAATAAAAGATGTAACTACACAGATAATTGCAATCAATAAAGCAAACGGGATTGAAGTAAAGCTACCTGAGAGCTCATCAGGAAAAGCAAAAAAAGTTGATTTTTAATAATTATGTTAAATTGAAAGGACAAGACTTTTTCTTGTCCTTTTTTTGAAAATTTTTTATTTATAAAAGGAGTGTTTATGAAAAAATTTTTAATAGCATTGGCTATTTTTATGACAGGCTTTTTTTATTGTTGCGCAGACGCTGTAGAAATAAAGATTGAGGGTAAAGGCTATGCTCCTCTTACCGGATATGATATTAAGACAGTAAGATATAAGCAGGATTCTAAAATGAATAAAAAATCTAAGAATTCTGATTATGAGGTTTTACAGACACAGCAGATTAAAGAGGCCTCAAGGCAGGCTGAAACTCGTAAAAAACAGGATGAAAGATTAAGCAATGCTGTTAGAAGACAAGTGGTAGTTGAAGCTCAGGAAAATGCATTAAAGGCAGGCATTAATATTTTAATTGATAGAACTCTTGGAGCAGGTTCATCTGAAAAACCTGAAATTAAAGAAAAATTTGATGATATATTATCTCAATCAAGTTCTTACATTTTAGATCAGAATTATACTGGAGAAGTTGAAGACAATAATTATGTGGCAAAAGTTTATTTGACTGTCGATGAAACCGAATTTAGAACACTTTTGTCTGATTTAGGTGTTGCATTAAATACTCAGACGGTTAGAGCTCATTCTATCATGATTATTCTTGATGAATTTTTTGCAAGACCCTCGGATTTAACCAAAAACGTTATGACAAAAGAAGTTACAACATATAAATATGGATATGATGAAAAATTAAAAGATAATGAACAAGCTTCAGCAAGTAGTTATTCAAGTGCTAAAGGCAGCGGAAACAGTTCTAATAGTTATAATGTTAATTCAAAAAGTAAAGGAAATTATAATGGAAGTTTATCCGCAGGTTACTCCGGTGTTTATGGCGGTGGCGGATATTCTGCATATGCAGGAGGGAGTCATAATAACAGTTACAGAGGCAGCGGTTCAAATTCGAACAGGTATAGTTATTCAAAATCATCAGGAGATAAAGCTTCTTACGGGCATTTTGTAGATTATTCAAAAAATGAAAATGAATTTTTTCAGAATATAAAAGAATATGATGTTTTGTCTCCAAAGGCCGAAAATTTAAATTTTACCCAGCCGGCATTGCAGGATGCTTTTGTAACTTACGATATAAGAGCTTTAGATAATGATATATTTAAAAGTAAATATTTTAAAGGTCAGCCTGTAACTTCTGATAAATTAGCTAACTCTGCAGAACTGGCTAAATATGTTGAGGCGGCTCGTAAAGATGCAAAAGCTGATTTTTTTGCAATCGGTGTGTCATATATTACCGATAATGGTAAAAATGAAAATACAGGGCGGAATACATGTGATGGCAATGTTTTTGTAAAGGTTTATTCCACTGTTGACGGAGAAGTAATTGCTTCCGGTACATTTACGGAAACTGCTTCGGGTAATTCGGCAGATCAAGCAAGAAGTGCTGTTGCTAAAAAAATTGGTAATGAGCTTGGAGAAGTTTTATCTAAAAAAATTCAGGATTATTGGAAAAGACGTATGATGTATGGGACAGAATATGTTGTTCAGATTAAAGGTAGTTTTTTACCTGTTGAACGAATAACATTAAATAAGGCCATTCAAAATGTAGATGGTATAAAAAATGTTAGTTTAAGAAGTTCTGATTCGACTCATGCAGAATTTACAGTTAATTATTCAGGTCAGGACAGTGTAGCAGACGCAATTTTCATGAAATTATATGAGTCAAATCTTTCAAATAAATTTAAAACCTATGATTACAAAATTAATGGTAATCAAATAATATTTTCACCTATAAATCAAAAAGGAACAGAAAATTTATGAGAAAATTTATAATATTCGCACTGGCTGTATTTTTTTCAGCCGGTGCTGCTTTTGCAAATGAATTAAATGTATATCCAATTCCTGCAGTTTTTACCAGCAAAAATATCAATAATTCAGCTTTTGGGAAAGTATTGTCTGAGAACAGAAGTGAATTTGTAAGGGAATATTTGAACCAATTTGACAAATATTTCCCAAATACTAATAAAGAAATTTCAGATAAAACAAAGTATAAAACTTTTGCGGCATATGTTCATATTCCAAGAGCTTCACTGTATCCTGTAAAAAAAACTGATAATTTATTAGATATTTATTTGCCTCTAACAATGAGCATTAATTTCGTAAATATGGCAACTGGTGAATCTTTATATTCTTATCCAGTAACAAATTATTTTAAATACGAAACAACGGTTGAGTCAGATATAGAAAAACGTAAGGAAAAGATATTTGATTTATGTAAAGAAAATTACAAACAAAGTTTAGGAGAAGTTGTTAAACAGGCAAGTATTGACTTTAAACCTTTTGATATAAAAGCTAAAATAAAAGACACTTACAGACATTTGTATATATTAGATAAAGGATTAGAAAGCGGTATCACCAAAGGTGATTTGTTAACTGATGAAAATATGAACCAAATTTCTGTAATTTATTCTGATTTAAATTACTCTGTAGCAGAAAAAGTTTTAGGTAAACCTTCAATAAATAGTGAT
The DNA here is from genome assembly GCA_949284415.1 of uncultured bacterium. Lineage (GTDB taxonomy): Bacteria > Cyanobacteriota > Vampirovibrionia > Gastranaerophilales > Gastranaerophilaceae > Stercorousia. Next base: position 6,937 of record CASDVM010000031.1, read on the forward strand.
TTCAGTAAATTCGCTAATAGTAATATTACTCAGCTTAAAAAGCCTAAAATTCTTTTTATAAATGATTTTAATAACGAAAAGCTTTACAACTTATTTTCAAGTGCATTAGGCAATAATGCAGAATTTTCATTAATGACAACTGATAAAACTTTTTATGATATGCAGTCAGCATTAGTTTCGTTAAATATGGATTTTAAGAGCAAAAATGTTTACAATAGGACAATGCCTGACTATTTTTTGAAATTATATTTTACCCATCCAGCTTATGCACAATACAAATCAAATAAAGATTACTTAAATATTGACAAATATTCAATGTTAGCATGCGGTGTGATTTTTGACAAAGCTGGCAGGGTTGTTTACTCACAATGTGTTGATGATGAAATAATAAATAAAGTAGTAAGCAATGTACGATTTAATGATGAAGCTAATATAGAAATTCTTGCAAAAAATTTATTTAACAAATTGGCAGCTTATATGCAAAAAGATATTCAGTTTAAAAATGTAAAATTTAAAATCATTAAAACTGATAATCAATATTTGACTATCCAAGACCCTGACGGTTTTCTAAAAGTTGGAAATATACTAACTGTATACAAAAAAATTAATACTGAAAAAAATGGTCAGGAAATTCTTGTTCCAACTTGGGATTATAAAGTCATAGTTGTAGACAACGGTTTTGTAGAATGTAAAATGAGTAAACCATATTTAGAGGAAGCAAACTTTCCGTCTAAAAGAGATATTGTTCAAATGAACACAATGACAAGAAGTGCAAATAATGCAAATATGATTAATTACAATCCTGATATTGTAGAAATTGACGGAAATGAAATAAAGTTGCCTGCTTTTGAAAATATTGCATTTGCAGCTCTTTCATCAAGTGTCAAGGCTCCTATTGCTATGCACCCCGCAGATTTTCAAGAACAAATTAATGAATTAAATTCAATGGGCTTCAGAGATAAAATAACTATATCAGAAAATAACAGCAATCTTTCAATAAAAGCTATGTATAAGATTAATCTTAAAGCAGAAGATATTAAGGATACTGTAATAAAACAACAGTATGATATTACGGTTGGGCTTGTAAGTAAAAAAGAGGGTGAGATTATAAAAAAAGATGGATTAATTCAATCCGTAACAATTACAGTACCTACAGAAAATAATAAAGAAATTATTGAAAACGAGTTATTGAAATATATATATCAATTAATACAACAACTTGGAGTAAAGTTTTAAAAGTAATTATCCGCAGCAAAAAGTTTTTCAGATACTTTATACATAAAAAACTATTGCCTGCGGTTTTTACATGGTTTAATCGGCTCAGGTTGGATTTCTTTGCTGTTTAAAAATTTTTGTGTACATTTTGTGTATTTTGTGTATTTTTTATTAAGTTTGATAAATTTATATCAAGTTGTATAATAATGTCGTAGCAAGCGTTTAGGGCAAATCGAGCAATCTAAATAAAAAGACTTATTAACATTTTAAGGGATAGGTCGCGCGTTCGAATCGCGCCAAGCGCATATTTTTATGCCTTTATGTTGTCAATTGCTCACAAATTGCTCACAGTTTTTTCAAGAATATTAACAGCATGTTCATTTACATCTTTAACTAATTTTGAAT
>CASDVM010000032.1 GCA_949284415.1 uncultured bacterium
CAAGACAAATTAGACGAATTTGATGAACTTATATTTGCCAATGACAGCTGTTACGGTCCTTTATATCCGCTTGAAAAAGTTTTCTCTAAAATGGAAAACGAGCATTGTGATTTTTGGGGAATTACTAAAAATAATTTTGGATACAAAAAAAATTTAAAACATTTTTTTGTTAAACGTCCTCATATACAAAGTTATTTTATTGTATTCAATAAAAATGTTTTCACACAAGATTTCTTTTCAAATTTTATAAAATCTGTCAAGCATCAAGATACAAAAAAACAAATTATTTCAAGCTATGAAATTGGTCTTACTGAACTGCTTGTCGGCAAAGGATTAAAGTATAAAACATTTATTAATGCCTATGAAAATATTAATAATATAACTATTCTTAAATGGCGTCAAATTATAGAAAAATATAATATGCCGTTTATTAAAAAATCTCTATTGGATTTAAGAAATACTGACGCAACAACAATTGAAAAATATGAATTGTTACTCAAAGATTACCCCAAAAATTTAATAAAACTTCCAAGAAAAATTTCCACAAAAACTCCGTATTATGTAAAAAAATTAATATTTGATACTATATCAAATTTCCCTTTTACCATCAGAAAATCTTTTGCAATTATGATAAATAAGTTATTTCTTTTTATTAAAGATTAGTCTTTTCAATCTGCGTTCAAATTTCTGCAAATACCATATAAATTGCTCCAATAAAATAAAAAACAGAATATATAATTTTTTTTGTCTAATAAATATTTCAAGATATATCTTCATTTGAAATTGATTTGGAGATGAATAAATTGACTTGAATACATAACTGTCCATATGTAAACGCCATTTAGTCAAATGTTCAGGAAGATAATAAAATTTACCTAAATATGAAAGTTGTATCCAGAGCCACCAATCTAAAAGAACATCTATAGGTGTATCAAAATTTATTTTTAACAAATCAATACGTTTTGCCATTACCGATGAAAATGTAAAAATTTTATTACTCAAATAAAAATTATAAAACATTTTTGCCGGATATTTTTTATTCCTTAAGACTTTCCTTGTTTTCCTTAAATCATTTTCCACTTTTTTTACGCGATTTTCATCTCCGAAAAATTCGCAGTCGTTAAAAATCAAATTTACATCAGTGTATTTTTTAGCGATTTCAACTTTTTTTTCTATATAGTCAGGTGTCAAAATATCATCGCTTTCTAAAAATACAACCCATTCACCTGTTGCATTTTCAATTCCGCGCTTAACTGTTTCTTTAAGCCCCAGATTTTTTTCATTTATAAATAGTTTTATTCTTTCATCCTTAAAAGATTTAATAACTTCAACGGAATTATCTGTTGAACAATCATCAACAATTATAAGCTCCCAGTCCTTATAAGTCTGGTCTAAAACGGATTGTACAGCCTCTTTTATGTAATCCTGATAATTATAACTTGCCGTAACAACAGAAATTTTCATAACATAAATGATTATAATATAAATATTAGAGAATATTAAATTTAAATTACCTTCTCACTCAATCCCTCTCCCGAGAGAGAAACAGAGAGTTAAAAGATTAAATAAAAAAATCACTCCTAAAATAGATAGGGGTGATTTTTATTTTATGTGTAAATTTCAAAACATTTTTTTATTTAGCTTTTCCAAGACGTTCATCAATTTTAGCGAATTTTGCTTCGATTGCGTTCACATATCTCTGGCAAGATTCTTTATCTTGAATCCAGTTAGGTAATACTTCTTTCTTTTTTGAAGTTAATTTTACATTTTTACCTGAAGTGGCATATTCTTTAACAGCCTTATATTGTTTTTCTGTTAAACCCATATTTTCAAGAGTTTTTGATTTCATAAATTTAACAGGATCATAATCTGCAAAAGCCTTCTTTGCATCATCAATTACAGTTTTTCTATCATCTTTAGTAAAATTAATAGTATCTGCATTTTTTGCAAAATCTCTATGTGCATCATTTGCAGCCTGTTCTTTTGAATAAACCGCCTGTCTTTTATTTTGTAATTCTTTTGATTTACCTGTTACTTTATCTTTTAATTTAGCAGCTTTTCCTGTTAAGACTTTCCACAAATCTACACCGCTTTCGCCGATTGAAACAAATACATTCTTAACTTTAGACATAAAGCCAAGTTCTTTGCCTGCTTCTGCAACAGATTTAGTCAATTTACCTTTACCTACAGCAAGGCTTAAACCTGTATAAGCTGCAACAAGAAGTCCTGCAACACCTGCGGCTGCTTTTGCATTTTTATTATCTTTTTTAAATTCAAAATCTTGTTCTGATTCAATTTTGTCTTTATTCTGAATTAACTGTTTTTTGAATTCATCCTGCGACAATGTTTTTACTTTGCCTTGAGGATTTGTAACCTGAACTTTTCCTTTCGGAGTCATTTCGACTTTGTTACCGCCGATTACTAATGCGGGTCCGATTGTCATGTTGTCTGCCATACACTTTTACCTTTCAAAATTTACACACATTGCTTTGTATTCATGAAAACACGTAAAGAAAATTAAATGCTACTTTTTAATCAAATGTTAACAAATATTTACAAAAAATACTACCCCTATTTATAGGAGTAGTACTTTGCTCTCAATCTTATTTTGAGGATAAGGCCTTTTTAGATGTCAGGAAGGCGAGCCATTATCGGTGCTGCGCATTAAGCCTGATATCTTGCCATCAGAACTTCTGTTCTTCTGATGGTTACCCACCCCAGAATGTAGGGTGGGATAAGTAAAGCTTTCCCACCTTATAAGGCTGTACAAATTTATGCAATACCCAAGTGGCGGGTGGAGCGTCCCGCTCCGTCTTGGATTTACTCTGCGCCACAGAATTTCGCATTTAAAACTACGTTTTAGTATGCTCAATCTGTTCGCTATCCGGACTTTGCTTTACTCCGTCCGCAAATCCGTTATGAGCAGCCTGAATATCCGCATTTCAGACAGATGAAACATCCTTCTGCCATCTGAATTTCATTCCCGCATTCAGGACATTTTACTGTTTTAATTTCGCCTGTCGGGTTGTATTCTTCTTTAGTTTCTTCAATAGCAGGTTCTTCAGCCTTTGCTTCTTCAGATTTCTTTTTATCATCCAAATTCATCGGCTGGAACTGACGAGAGTTGTTTCTGTAAACGGTTATGCCTTTGAGGTTGTTTTCATAAGCTAAGATATAAGCTTCTTCGATGTCTTTGCGTGTCGCATTTTCTTCAAAGTTAACTGTTTTTGATACAGCGTTATCTGTATGAAGCTGGAATGCTGCCTGCATTTTTACATGCCAGTATGGTGAAACATCATGAGCCGTTACAAAAATTCGTTTAGCATCTGCAGGAACACCGTTAACATGAGCTACGGAACCCGTTTTGGCTATTTCTTTCATTAAATCTTCCGAATAGAATCCGTGCTCTACCGCGTAATCTTTGAATATCGGGTTAACTTCAAGCATTTCGGTTCCGTCCATGATTAATCTTGAGAATACAAGACCAAACAGAGGCTCTACACCGCCTGAAGCTGATGCAATCATTGAAATTGTACCTGTTGGCGCAATACATGTTGTTGTTGCGTTTCTGATACCGTATTTTGCGATTTCTGCATCAAGCTCTTTCCATTGTTCATCAGAGATTTTACCTGCTGATTTACCTTTATACTTGTTATAGAGGTAATCAGGTCTTTCGTAAACACTGCCTTTAAAGTTATTAAATCTTCCTCTTTCTTTGGAAAGTTCTATTGATTCGCATTTTGATTCGTAATCAATAAATTCCATAACCTGACCGGCAAGTTTTGTTCCTTCTTCTGAGGCGTAAGAAATACCGAGTTTCATAAGCATATCAGCCCAGCCCATTACGCCTAAGCCGATTTTCCTGTTATTTTGAACCATTTCGGAAATCTGTGGCAGCGGGTAATTGTTGACTGCAATTACGTTATCCAAGAATCTGATGGCAGTTCTTGTTGTTTTTGCAAGTAAATCCCAGTTGATAGAGCCGTTTTCAACCATACGTCCTAAATTAATAGAGCCTAAGTTGCAAGCTTCGTAAGCAAGAAGCGGAACTTCACCGCAGGGATTTGTTGATTCGATTTCACCGATTAAAGGAGTCGGGTTATCGGAATTCATTTTGTCAATAAAGATGATGCCCGGTTCTCCGTTTCTCCATGCGCCGTCAACAATCATGTCAAACACTTTTTTAGCGCTCATTTTGCCTGCAACGGTATTGTTTTGCGGATTGATAAGCTCGTAATCAGTACCGTTTTTCAAAGCTTCCATAAATTTATCCGTAATAGCAACCGAAATATTAAAGTTATTTAATTTATTGTTATCGCTTTTGCATTCGATAAAGTCTAAGATATCGGGGTGATCAACTCTTAAGATACCCATATTTGCACCGCGTCTTGTTCCTCCCTGTTTAACGGCTTCCGTTGCGGCGTTAAATACTTCCATAAAAGATACAGGACCTGAAGATACTCCCATTGTTGACCTTACAACACTGTTTTTCGGTCTCAATCTGGAGAATGAAAAACCTGTTCCCCCGCCTGATTTATGAATTAGTGCTGTATTTTTAACGGTTTCAAAAATTCCTTCAAGAGAATCTTCTACAGGAAGTACAAAGCAAGCAGCCAATTGTCCGAGTTCCCTTCCTGCATTCATCAATGTTGGTGAGTTCGGCATAAAATATCTGTTAGTAATGGCTTCATAAAATCTGTCTGACAATTTGTCAATATCAGCTTGAGACTTCCCGAATTTCAAATCCCCTGAAGCAATGGTATCTGCTACACGTCTGAACATATCAGCCGGTGTTTCAATACATTTCCCCTCTTTATCTCTTTTCAAGTATCTTTTTTCAAGAACCTTAACGGCATTTTCGGATAAATCCAATTTATCCATACATGTGGTATCTGTCACATTAACCTCCCCTTTATAATTTAATTTTCAATTTAACATGCCTGTTCTATTATTGTACATCAACAAAACAAAAGCATGGTAAAATCTGTTACAAAACTTTTACGAAACGTTACAGGAAATATGCATAAGTATATGTTTATAATATAATGTTTCTTGAGGTAAACAATTGAAACATTCAAAACTTACAGCCCTGATATTTTTAGCATTAATTCTAGGCGTTATTGTTGGTCATTTTGCCCCTGACTTTGCAGTAAAAATGCGCCCGTTTGCCGTTATATTTTTACGAATGGTAAAAATGATAATTGCACCGTTACTTTTTGCAACGCTTGTTGTGGGTATTGCGGGACACGGTGATGCAAAAAGTTTAGGGAAAATCGGGCTTAAAACCATTATATATTTTGAAATAGTAACAACTCTTGCGCTTATAATCGGGCTTACTATGGCAAATATTTTTCAGCCTGGAGTCGGATTTGTTACGAGAAATACCCCGCATGCTATTCAGATGCAGGAAGCAGGACTTATGGCTGCGACACATGCTCACACTTCAATCAGCGAAATGGTTACGAGTATTTTCCCGACAAGTATTATTGATGCAATGGCGCAGGGCAATTTATTGCAGATTGTAGTTTTTTCAATATTTTTTGCGCTTGCTATGGTTGCTGTCGGAAAAGCTGCCAAACCTGTTATTGATGTTTTAAATTCAGTTTCGCAGATAATGTTTAAATTTACCGAATATGTGATGTATTTTGCGCCTTTAGGGATATTCGGGGCAATTGCGTCAACAATCGGGGCAAACGGTTTATCGGTCTTAAAAAGCTATTTTAAAGTAATAGGTGCAATGTATTTTGCTCTGGCAGTGTTTGTTCTGCTGGTATTATTTATTGCCTGCAAAATAGTCAGAATTTCATTCAGAAATTTATTAAGAGCCGTGCAGGAACCTGCACTTTTAGCATTTACAACGGCAAGTTCCGAGGCAGCATTTCCTAAAGCAATGGAAATTATGGAACGCTTCGGGGTTCCAAAAAACATTGTAGGATTTGTAATGCCGACAGGATACACATTCAACCTTGACGGAAGTACAATTTATCTTGCAATGGGTGTTATTTTTTCTTCCCAGATTGTGGGAATTCATCTTGATTTAAACCAGCAGATAATAATAATGCTCGCTTTGATGCTTACAAGTAAAGGAATTGCAGGGGCTCCGCGTGTTGCATTAATTGTCCTTGCAGGAACTTTAGCAAGCTTTAATATTCCGATACTCGGTGTTGCAATACTTTTAGGGATTGATCAGATATTAGATATGGGCAGAACGGCAATCAACCTTGTAGGCAACTGTGTGGCAACCGTTGTTATTGCACGCTGGGAAAATGCTTTTGATTACGATAAAATGAAAGAATTTGTAGAACAGTCCAAAGAGGAAAGTATTGGAAACGATATTCATAAAACATTAGAACAATTTAAAGAAGGATAATTTATTATGGCTAACGAAACAACTGCAAAAAAAGAGTACAAAGATACTTTAAATCTTCCCCAGACGACTCTTGCAATGAGAGCTAATGCAACTGTAAGAGAACTAGAAATTCAAAAATTCTGGGAAGAACATGATATTTATAACAAAATTATCAATCAGCGTGATAAAGCAAATAAATTTATTTTGCATGACGGGCCTCCTTATTTGAGTTCCGAAAAAATTCACGTTGGTACGGCTCTTAATAAAATCCTTAAAGATATTTTATTGAAGTACAAAGCTCAGGCAGGTTATTATACTCCGTATGTTCCCGGATATGACGGGCATGGACTTCCTATAGAAAATAAAGTCGTAAAAAATATTAAAGGCGGAAGAAGTGCTTTAACGCCTTATGAATTAAGGCAGAAATGCAGAGAATTCGCACATAAAAATTTAAAAGGTCAGGAAAGTGAATTTAAGCGTCTCGGGGTTCTTGGAGACTGGGAACACCCTTATTTGACTATTAATCCCGATTTTGAAGCCGAACAGGTAAGAGTTTTCGGTGAAATGTACAAAAAGGGTTACATAGAAAAAGGCTTAAAACCTGTTTACTGGTGCGCTTCATGTGAAACTGCCCTTGCAGAAGCAGAAGTTGAATATGCCGATCACACATCAACTTCAATTTATGTAAGATTTAAGTTTGATGAAGAAAGCAAGAAAAAAATTGATACAGAGATTCTGAAACAAGTTCAGAATGACAAAGATATATATGCCGTCATCTGGACAACAACCCCGTGGACAATTCCTTCAAACATGGCAATAAGCATGCACCCGAAATTTGAGTATACTTTATTTGAATATAAGGGAGATGTTTATGTTGTTGCTCAGGGGCTTCTTGCAAATTTCCTTGCAGATGTAGAGTGGGATGAAAAAGATATAAAAGTTCTCGGTTCTTGCACTGGAGCTGATTTAGAATTATTGAGCACACAGCATCCGCTTGCAGACAGAAAATCTCCGATAATTTTGGGAGAACACGTTACTCTTGATGCCGGTACAGGTTCCGTACATACCGCTCCGGGACACGGTTTGGAAGACTATGAAGTCGGGTGTAAATATGGTATTGAAGTATTTTCACCGCTTGACAGCAAAGGTGTTTGGACTGACGCGGTTAAAGATAAAGACCTTGAAGGAGTGCCATATTATAAAGGAAACGCAATCGTTATCGAAAAACTGAAAAATTGCGGTGCGCTTTTAAAAGCACAGGATATAAACCACAGTTATCCGCACTGCTGGAGATGTAAAAATCCGGTTATCTACCGTGCAACTCCTCAATGGTTTGTAAAAGTCGACAGATTTAGAGATAAAGCTCTCGAAGAAATTAAAAAAGTAAAATGGATTCCGTCAGGCGGCGAAGCACGAATTTCGAACATGGTCGCAGGACGTACCGACTGGTGTATTTCAAGACAAAGAGCCTGGGGCGTTCCTATCCCTGTATTCTATTGCGAAGACTGCGGTGAAGTTATCGTTACTGATGAAACAATTGAAAATGTTGCTAAAATTTTCGAAAAAGAAAGTTCTGATGCATGGGTTAAATACACTGCCGATGAATTATTACCGCAAGGGTTTAAATGCCCCAAATGCGGTAAAACTCACTGTTTCAAAAAAGAAAACGATATTATGGATGTCTGGTTTGATTCAGGAATTACATGGCGTGCGGTAGTAAACAAACGTTCAAAAGAACTCGGTACAACGCCTGTTGAAATGTATCTTGAAGGTTCGGATCAGCACAGAGGCTGGTTCCAGTCATCACTTTTAACTTCTGTTGCGACTGACGGCATTGCACCTTACAAATCTGTTCTTACTCACGGATTCGTGTTCGGGGAAGACGGCAGAAAAATGTCTAAGTCTCTCGGTAACTACATCAGACCTGATGAAATCATAAACACATACGGTGCCGATATATTGAGACTGTGGGCAGCATCGGTTGATTACAGAAACGATACAAAAATCGGAAATAATATAATTAAACAGCTTGCTGAAATCTTCAAAAAAACAAGAAATACATCAAGATTTTTAGTCGGAAACCTGTTTGATTTCGACCCGAAAAAAGATTATGTAAATTATGAAGATTTGAAAGAAATAGATAAATTTGCGCTTCATAAATTAAATCACTTAATCGAAAATGTAACGGAAGCCTTTGACAATTATGAATTCTACAAATACTTCCAGCAATTGCAAAATTTTGCGGCAGTTGATTTGAGTTCGTTCTACCTTGATATTGTAAAAGACAGACTCTATACAGCAGGCAAAAAGTCGCTTTCACGCCGTGCATGCCAGACTGTACTTTATGAAACTTTACAAACACTGGTTAGAATGCTTGTTCCCGTAATGCCTCATCAGGCAGAAGATATCTGGATGAGCGTTCCCGAATGTCAGAAAGACGGGCTTGAAAGTATATTGCTTTCAGACTGGGTTAAACCGAACGAAAAATGGACTAATGAAAAATTGGAAGAAGATTTTTCAAAAATTCTTAAAGCCCGTGAAGTTGTAACACGCGCAATTGAGCCCCTTCGTGCGGATAAAAAAGTCGGAAGCTCTTTAGAAGTTGCAGTTTATGTAAAAGCAGACGATGACACTGTATTAAAAGCTAATGAAGATGAACTTTGCAATATATTTATTACTTCACAGGCTTATGTAACGGATGAAAAACCTGACAATGTATTAAATGAATATGTTGAAGAAGGTTACACCGTATGGGTTACAAAAGCTGAAGGCGAAAAATGCGCACGATGCTGGAAATACAGAAAACTAAATTCTGACGGCATTTGCTGCGAATGTGAAGAAGCTGTGCAATAATCAGCCCTTATGTGTAACCATTGGGAGAATAATACAACACCTGATTGGCGGGTGGAGGGGGACGCTCCCTCTCACACAGTAGAGGGAGAAATAGAAATATTTCTTCCCCCATGGGGGAGGATTAAGGCGGGGTGGGGCTAATTAAATAATCATGTTCCTTCCCCTATGGGGAAAGACTATGATGGGTGGGGTAATGGAAACAAAAATGTAAATATTTTGTAACATTTTATAATAACAATTTAAAGATTTCTGTAAATAATGCCGTAAACATGATTAAAGGAACTATTTGAAAGGAAATCAGCTTCCAATCACAAAATGAAAGCTCATACCAAAATTCACGGAAAGGGTAAACAAAATGGGAATGGCAGCATCACAAGCTAGACTTTTAAGCATTACGGCAAGACTGACCAATAATGAAAATACCGGTCAGAGCGTTTCCTATTCAAAACAAAGATTAGCTGATCAAACACAACAGATTACTAATGAATATAATGAAGCTTTATCTGCTACCAAATTGACGGTTTTAACAGGTTTCAACGGTGCAGAAGCTACATATTCTGATATTTCATACAACCTTATGACGGGTTTGCAAATGGCAGAAAATACCAAACAGTATGTTGTTACCGATACTAAAGGCAGAATTCTGGTAACAGAAAACCTTGCAAATGCATACTCTGCCTCAAAGGGAAATTATAACCAGTTTCTTGCAAATCTCGGGTACTCTCAAGTTGATATAAATGTTCAGAAAACTTATAAAGATGATTCGGAAAAAACTACCCAGCAGGCAGATGCGGAACAGAAAATTCATGAAGCCTGGGACAAATATTTTGCGACTGTTGGTATTAATCTTGGCGACAATGAACACGATTTTGGCTTTAGCTGGACAGAAACAATTGTAGCAGGCGGAGATCCTGATAATCAAAACGATTATGCTATCGGTCAGGGTTATGCAGGCTATCTTAAAACAAATGAAGACGGTCAGCCTGTTGATGCTGATGGAAATGTATTATATATTAAAGATGATAAAGGCAATATTCTTAATTCAGATGGTGAAGCCGTTGTAATGGATGCATATTCCGAGGATATTCTTGAACAGTATCCCGATGCAGAATTAAGATATGTTGATAAAAACGGTAATGTGCTGGAATATAATGAATATTCTGCTGACATTAAAAATAATAATGAATATACATTAAAATACAAAAACAGCGATGGCACTATAGTTGAACCTAATATGTTATCTGACGGTTTGTTGAGCGAAGTTGGCAAATGCTATAGTGATGATGCAGGTACTGCAGAGATTGCCTTTGATTATGACTCTGATGGTGACGGAACTCCCGACAGTTATAGCGAAGCCGCAATACAGGCTGCTAAAGTTATAAAAGATGCTCAGGGTAATCAGCTTGTAAAAGATACTTACTCTGATGCAATAAAATATGATCCTTCGTTTACTCAGGTATATGTTGATTCTTCTAACAACGTAATTAATCCGGACTCATATTCTGAAAATACAGCGTTGAATTCCGATTATACATTAAAGTATGTTACAATGAATAATGATCAAAAATATGAAGTACTTGAATATAATGATTATTCCGAAGAAACAATGGCAACAATTGCTTATGATAAAAGCAAATATATATACGAACCTATAAACTATGAAGGTACAACTCAGGAATCAAGAGATTTGTTTGATTATGCAATGGCAATAACCGAAGCATATTTAAGGATAAATGACGGTAATACTACAACACAATTCCATCTTGAATATGATCCTGATTTGCTTCAAAATGCATCAAATTCCGAGAATACAAGTATCTTAAAGTATTACAAGAATATTTTCACAAAAATGCAGTCAAGCGGATACTTTACCTATACAACTACCGCAGCAGATGCTGCAAGAGATCCTGAGCATTATATTTATGCTTCGGTTGGAACAGGAACAGCAGGCAATGTTCAAAAATCTCCGTTGAAAGATAACGTAACTTTTGAAAATGCATTGAGAGACGGAACTTTAAGATTAGAATATTATTCAACAACCGACAAAGGATTTGTTTCAACAACAATTTCAGAAGATAACTGTATTCAGGAGGTAGCTGACGAAAGAGCAATAGCTGCTGCCGAATCAAAATACAATCAGGATATGACTGATCTGGAAAATAAAGATAAAAAACTTGATCTTGAATTGAAAAAACTTGATACAGAGCATTCAGCACTCCAGACAGAATACGATTCGGTTAAAAATGTAGTTGATAAAAACGTTGAAGCTTCTTTTAAGACATTCGGATAATTTTAAAACTTTTCGGGGTGATGTATATCAGCGAAATGTTTTAATAAAGCCGCCTTCCGATTTATTCGGAAGGCGGCTTTTCTGTTATTTTACACCCTATCCTATTGGGAGAGAACTGTGGTATGGCAATAATTTAATTATCCCCCATCCTAACCTCCTCCATAGGGGGAAGAAACATATGATTATTACTCCATCTCCTGTGGGAGAGGGTTGGGGTGAGGGATAAAAAACAGACCCCTGAAATTTTCAAAGGTCTGTTTTTGTTATTCTGTTTAGTTTATCTGCTTATTTTGCAGAAGCGCCTGATTTTTCGATAATTTCTTTTTCGATGTTCGGCGGAACCTGTTCATAATGGTTGAATTCCATAGAGAAAGTACCGCGTCCCTGAGTGTTTGATCTTAAATCAGTTGCATAACCGAACATGTTAGCAAGAGGAACAAGAGCTCTTACGATAACATTTCCTGTGTTGCCGACAGGTTCTTGTCCTTCTACACGTCCGCGTCTTCTTGAAATATCGCCGATAATTGTTCCCGTAAATTCATCAGGTATTTCAATTTCGACTTTCATCATCGGTTCAAGAATGCAAGGCTGAGCTTTGCGGCAGCCTTCTTTGATTGCCATAGAACCTGCGATTTTGAACGCCATTTCAGAGGAGTCAACTTCGTGGTAAGAACCGTCATAAAGTTCAACTTTAACATCGATCATCGGGAATCCGGCAAGAATACCGCCTTCTAAAGCTTCTTCCATACCTTTTCTTGCAGGTTCAATGTATTCTTTAGGAATAGCACCGCCGACAATTTTGTTTTCGAATACAAATCCGGCATTTTCTTCTGCGGGAGAAATTCTAACCTTAACGTGTCCGTATTGACCTTTACCGCCTGACTGACGAATAAATTTAGAATCCTGATCAGCATTTCCTCGTATTGTTTCTCTGTATGCAACCTGAGGTTTACCGATATTAGCTTCTACTTTAAATTCTCTAAGCATACGGTCAACGATGATGTCAAGGTGAAGTTCGCCCATACCTGAAATAATAGTCTGCCCTGTTTCTGTATCAGATTTAACACGGAATGACGGATCTTCTTCCGCAAGTTTTTGAAGAGCAACACCCATTTTATCCTGATCTGCTTTTGTTTTCGGTTCAATAGCAACTGAAATAACCGGTTCGGGGAATGTCATTCTTTCTAAGATAATCGGAGCTTTTTCATCGCAGAGAGTATCACCTGTTGTAGTGTCTTTCAAACCAACTGCTGCACAGATGTCGCCTGCGTAAACTTCCTGTTCTTCAAGACGCTGATCTGCATACATACGAACAAGTCTTGCGATACGTTCTTTTTTACCGTTTGTAGCATTAAGAACATAAGATCCGGAAGTAATTACGCCTGAATAAACTCTCAAAAAAGTTAAACGGCCTACATAAGGGTCAGTCATAACTTTGAAAGCAAGAGCCGAGAAAGGTTCCGTATCTGAAGAATGCCTTTCTGTTTTTGTACCGTCTTCAAGTTCGCCTTCTATTGCTTTAACGTCAACAGGTGATGGCATATAGTCAACTACGTTGTTCAACAATAACTGAACACCTTTGTTTTTGAAAGCAGTACCGCAGCAAACAGGAACTATTTTGTTTTCGCAAACAGCTTTTCTTAAAGCTGCTTTCAATTCATCAACAGTAATTGAATCAGGATCTTCAAAATATTTTTCCATTAATGTATCGTCTTCACTTGCGATAGCTTCAACCATAGCATCTCTGTATTCTTTTGCTTTATCTGCCATGTCAGCAGGAACATCTTCTTCTCTGATATCAGTTCCCAAATCGTTTGTATAAATTTCGGCTTTCATTGTCATAAGGTCAATCAAACCTGTAAATTTATCTTCAGCACCGATAGGAAGCTGGATAGGAACAGCGTTAGCTCCTAATCTGTTTTTAATCTGGTCAACAACTCTATAGAAGTCTGCACCGGTTCTGTCCATTTTGTTAACAAAAACCATTCTCGGTACTTCATATCTGTTAGCCTGTCTCCAAACAGTTTCTGATTGAGATTGAACACCGCCAACAGCACAGAATACTGCAACAACACCGTCCAATACACGAAGAGATCTTTCAACTTCGATTGTAAAGTCAACGTGGCCCGGGGTGTCAATAATGTTAATCTGGTGTCCTTTCCATTCAGCAGTAACTGCAGCTGACTGAATTGTAATACCTCTTTCACGTTCCTGCTCCATAAAGTCTGTTACGGCAGCACCGTCGTGAACTTCACCGATTTTATGAGTTTTACCTGTATAAAACAAAATACGTTCGGTAGTGGTGGTTTTACCGGCATCAATGTGAGCGGCAATACCAATGTTTCTGATTTTTTCCAATGGAGTTTTTCTAGCCATTTTTTGTTTCCTTTTTTATATTGTGTACATCGCTATTATATTTTTAGCCTCATTAAAATTATCACACAAAAAAATATTTTTACAAACGGATTTATTGATATTTTACATATTTGCAATATAATTAGGATTATGGAAACTTTAGAAAAAGATTTAATTACCTCACAGACAGTAAAAGAAACAAATTTACAGCATATTGCAATAATAATGGACGGCAACAGAAGGTGGGCAAAAGAAAAGAATTTACCTTCTGCTATGGGGCACAAAAAAGGTGTTGACGCTCTGAAAAAAACTTTGCGAGCCTGCAATGATTTCGGGATAAAATATTTAACAGTCTACGCATTTTCAACGGAAAACTGGAACAGAAAAAAGGAAGAAGTTGATTTTTTAATGGAACTTCTTGCAATTACTCTTACAAATGAGCTTGCGGAAATGCACGCAGAAGGTGTTGTAATTTCGTTTATAGGCGACACAACAAAATTAAGCGAGAAATTACAAAAAATTCTTCAAAATTCTGTTGAAACCACAAAAAATAATACAGGTGTTCATTTACAGATTGCTTTTAATTACGGATCAAGAGATGAAATTGTTCATGCCGTAAAAAATATTGCAGCAAAAGGAATTAGATCGGAAGATATAACAGAAGATTTAATATCGGAAAACTTATACACAAAAAATATTCCCGATCCTGATTTATTAATAAGAACTGGCGGTGAGATGAGAATTTCAAATTATCTTTTGTGGCAGATTGCGTATTCGGAGATTTATATTACAAAACAATACTGGCCTGAATTTGATAAAAATTCGCTTGCAGCTGCAATTGAGGAATTCCATAACCGCCAGAGAAGGTTTGGGAAATAATTTTTTTAGAGGACATGATGTTAAGAAGTCAAGAAGACAGGCTGGTTTTAATAGTTTATTTTGTGCTAAGCACCTATAACAGCTTGACCTCCAGCCCTCAGGACTTCTGTTCATCTTATCAAACAAAGGATAAACATATATGAAACAAACAATCGTATTTGCAACAGGCAACGCTCATAAATTACAGGAAATAAACGAAATAGCTCAAGGGTCAGATATTGAATTTATTTTGCCTCCCGATGGTTTTAATCCGATAGAAGACGGTAAAACGTTTGAAGAAAATTCTTTGATAAAAGCACGTGAAGCCGCACATGTGAGCGGAAATGTGTCATTGGCAGATGATTCGGGATTGTGTGTGGAGGCTCTGGGCGGTGCCCCCGGTATCCATTCCGCAAGATATGCCCAAACAGCTCAGGCGCGGATTGATAAATTATTAGGTGTTTTAAAAGATGAAACAAACAGAAAAGCAAAATTTGTCTGTGCAATGACTCTTGTTGATAAAGACGGAAATATATTATTCCAAACCCGCGGAGAATGTCAGGGGGAAATATCTTATACGCAATCCGGCACAAACGGCTTCGGTTATGATCCTGTTTTTCTAACAAAAGATACTGAATATAAAAAAACTATGGCAGAGATGTCTGAAGAAGAAAAAAATAAAATATCTCACAGAGGCAGAGCATTGCGTAAAGTGTTGGAGTATTTGAATAACAATTAATTTATCCTCTCCCCCCATCCCCCCCGAGTGAGGGGAGATGTAAATTCATTTTTTCTATTTTTACCTTCTCTAAAGGTTAATAGAGTACATTTAATGATTTCCCTCTCTTGGGAGAGGGATTAAGGGAGAGGGTAAGTTTATGCGTATATATTCTAAAACATTATCTATCTCATTAAACTCATTATTATAAATTCTTAAAACCTTATACCCTAAATTTTTTAAATATTCATCTCTTTTATCATCATATTTAGTTTGCTTTTCATCAAGATGCCCCGAACCATCAAGTTCAATAATAAGTTTTGCTTCTTTGCATAAAAAGTCAACAATGTAACTACCAATAGGAGCTTGACGCTTAAATTTCAACCCTAAAAAACGTTTTGCTCTCAGGTAGTACCAGAGTCTTTGTTCAAAATCAGTCATATTTTTTCTTAATTCTTTAGCATAATTAAGAGAATTTTGAGAATAATGTTCATTAAAAGTCATAGTAAAATTATACCATATAAATAGCAGACCCTCTCCCCTAACCCCTCCCCTGAGGGAGGGGAATTAAGCTCCTTCCCTTAATAGAGGAAGGGGAAATTGTTAAACGTCCTCTCTCCTTGGGAGAGAGCTAGAGAGAGGGTAAGTAACAATCGTTAAATAGTTATGTTTATGGTAATATAAAAAACCACAGGGTAAAAGATGTCTTTTTCGAAACGGAACCGCCTACATATACATTGTAGACCTCGGGTTGGTTCCCGACTAGAAAGGGGGGGCTGATATGGATAAATTCAATATTAGTTTATTACTAATTTTTATGATTTTATTTGTATTAAAAAAGGGCTCTTACCTGAACAGATAAGAACCGTTAGACCTCTAAGGGCATCCGGCTAGCTTGACGAGCTGCCACCCTGTATTTATATTATTTACTATTTTATTCGGTTTGTCAAGTGCTGGAAACAGTAAAAAAGTCTTCCCTGATTAGGGAAGATATAGACGGGTATTGATTTGATAAAAATGTAAAGATTGTTACCCACCCCTACCCCCTCCCTAATCAGGGAGGGGAGTTTTATGCAAAACCTGAGTGGCGGGTGCAGCGGCACGCTGCAAAAAAAAGACCGGCGTGAAAAGATTTCCGGTCTACAAAAAGATTCGATTTTTTTATATACAAAAATTCTTGAACAAATGTTATTATTTACTGTACAGTACTGCACGGGCAGCAACAGAATTTGGTAATACTGTTTGGTCATAGAACTTAACAGGATATACATCTGTAGGACTCTTGATTTCACAATCATCATCACTGTCGCCTTCGTCACATTTTACTATTCTGTTTGGAGCTTTTATACCGTTTACATCAATAAAACCTGTACAAATATCTCCATCTTTTGTTGGATCATTAGTACAATTCGCTGCAGCGCCCTCAAATGTAAACATAATACCATCATTAAAGAATAATGTTGTATTATCAGCAGAAAGCTCTACATTATCCTCAACGCCAGTACCTGAATCTGCAGTATTTCTTGCTGTATAAGTCGCACCTTTAGCATCTTTAATGGCATCTGAAGTCTCCTGACAATCAATACCTACCCCATCCGGAGCAGCACATCGAACTACATTCATACGTTCATTTAACATTTTACTAATATTATAAACAGTATCTCCATCAGCATCGGCAAAATCCCATTCATCCAGTGCAACATTCAAAGTTACAGCCTGAGATAAAGCTGACAAAGCTTTTTTGTAAGCGGCTTTGTACTGTGCACCTTGAGTTGAATTCATCAATGTAGGCATTGTCATTGCCGCAACAACGCCGATAATACCTAAAGTAATCAATACTTCCGCAAGCGTAAAACCGCCTCTCACTCTCATGTTTGATAATCTCATAATCATTTCCACCTTTCTTGATTATTGTATACATGATTATTATACGATATAAATATCAATTTGTCAAGATAATTGATATAAATATCATTATATCATTTTAAACTTATCTATATATTTTATTAGAGGTTTATGATGAATTTGGACAAAGAACTAATCGGCAGAAAAATCAGGCAGATACGTAAGGAAAGAGGGCTTTCGCAGGAAGAACTTTCTGAAAAAATTGATATTTCTCCGCGCCATATGTGCACAATTGAGAATGGAAATTCATACCCTTCAATGGAAACATTTATTAAGATCTCTGAAATTCTTGATATAGATATCAATGAATTTTTTAATTTAACCCCTCAAAAAAACGATACTTTGCGCGGTGATATTTATAACCTGATACAAACTTCATCTATACAGGAACTTCATCTCATAAAAGATATTATTTCCGCAATCCAGAAAAACAGAAAAATCGGGTAATTGTTACCCACCCCTAACCCCTCCCTGATTAGGGAGGGGAATAAGCTTATAACTGTTTTTCTTTAATATCAAATTCCTTTTGTAGTTGTTGGTATACACCTGTAAGATTATTATCTATTTCATTGTTCCAGAAGCGTATAATTCTATAACCCTTGCTTTCTAAATATAGAAACCTTTGTTTATCATATTCAAGATTTTTAGGTTCATTATGCTGGCCTCCGTCAATTTCTATAATTAACTTTTTCTCCCTGCATATAAAATCAACTATATAAACACCTATTACATATTGTCTTAAAAATCTGTATCCGTAAAATTGTCTGTTTCTTATTACATCCCAAACTTTTCGTTCTTGGGGTGTCATATTTTTTCTTAAATATCTGGCATTTTCTTTTTGGGTCGGCATATTTATTATACTATCACAAAAATTGTTACCCACCCTAACCCCTCCCCCGAGGGAGAGAGATTAAGCCTTCCCTAAATAGGGAAGGTTTGGATGGGTTGTAAATTTTTTTAGATTAATAAACTCATTGTTACCCACCCCTACCCCCTCCCTAATGAGGGAGGGAAATTGTTAAACGTCCTCTGTCTTTGCGAGAGAGTTAGAGAGATGGGAATTTTTATCCTTGTTCTTGTTTAACTCTTTTCCCTAATCCCCCTCCCTAATGAGGGAGGGAAATTGTTAAACGTCCTCTGTCTTTGCGAGAGAGTTAGAGAGATGGGAATTTTTATCCTTGTTCTTGTTTAACTCTTTTCCCTAATCCCTCTCCCTAATGAGGAAGGGGGAGTTTAGCTCCATTCCCAATAAGATATAGAAAAATTTAGTTAATCATCAGGATAATCTTGAAACAATTTTATTGACATCAATTTATGTTTAATAGTAAAATGATTATGTTGTAAATGCAACACAAAAAACCATTTACCTAAAAATCAGACAGGGAGAGACAATGAAAAAAAATATTATAATATTTTTGTCTATAATTATAGCCGCTATACTTATAAGATTTGGATTTTCAAAGTTCTCAAGCATTATGCAAAATAAGTCTATGATGAATAAGCCTGCACCTAGTGTTACGGTGCAGACAATCGAAAATCAAAGTGTTATAAGAAGTTTTGAGGCGCCGGGGAGGGTTGTTTCAAAATACAGGGTTGATGTTCTTGCGCGTATTTCAGGTTATTTACAGAAAAGCTACTTTAAAGAAGGCGATTACGTAAAGGCCGGACAGGTTTTATTTTTAATTGAACCCACCGAATATTCAAACGCTGCAAATGTTGCAGGTGCAAATGTCAAAAATCTTAAGGCACAGCTTGTTTATGCGGAAAAACAGCTTGCGCGTGCGGCAGAACTTGTAAAAAAGGATTATATTGCTAAAGCGCAGTATGACCAGATGCTTTCTAACAGAGATGCTCTAAAAGCACAGCTTGCATCTGCACAGGCATCATATAACGATGCTAACAGAAATTTGAGCTACACAAGAGTTAAATCTCCAGTGGACGGCAAAGTCGGGATAATAAATGTTACTGTAGGAAACTATGTTTCGCCAAGCACAGGTGCTTTGACAACAATTAACAGCACAAATCCTATATATGTAACTTTCCCGCTTGATTCAAATGATTTTCAGGCACTTTCAAGTGCAGATATGTCTAATAACAAAAACAGAAAAGTCGAACTTCTTTTAAGCGGAGGAACAAAATATCCGTCAAACGGTGTTCAGGATTTTCAAGATAACAAAGTTGATCCTTCTACAGGTACGGTTACAATGAGGGCAACATTCCAGAACCCTGACAATCAGCTTATACACGGAGAATTTGTTACGGTCAAACTATATTCCAATAATCCTGTTGATGTTCCTGTTGCACCCGTTACGGCTGTTCTTGAAAATCAGGCAGGAAAATATGTTTACAAACTCGATGAAAATGAACTTCCTCAGTTAACCTATGTAAAAACAGGCGAACAGCACGGTGAAAACTGGATTATCACGGAAGGTTTACAAAAAGGCGACAGAATTGTTACCGAAGGCCTGCAAAAGGTAATTCCCGGTAAACCTGTCAAAATCGTAACAGAAGAAGAAATGCAAAAAATCAAAACAGAAAAAGTAACGAAATAGAAGATAGGAGGGTAAGAAGGTAAGAGGGTAAGCGCTTTTATATAAAAATTATGTAAAATACTGAAATTAGCCTATCTTCTTATCCTCCTACCCTCTTATCTTCCAAATAAAAGGGATATGATGCAAAACGAAAACAAAGGAAATTTATTTATAAAACGCCCCAAACTGGCTATTGTAATATCTTTGGCAATAATGATTGCGGGCGCATTAATGATGCTTATGCTTCCTCTGGAAGAATATCCGTCAATTACTCCTCCGCAGGTTGTTGTAACAGCAACTTATGCAGGAGCAAGCGCCGATGTTATAGAAGATACTATTGCTGCGCCTGTTGAAGCACAGTTAAACGGTGTTGAAGATATGATTTATATGTCTTCTACTTCCCAGAACGGACAGTATCAGCTTACTTTGTATTTTGAAATCGGGTCGGATCCTGATATGGCTGTTGTAAATGTTCAAAACCAGCTTCAGCTTGTTACCCCGCGTCTGCCTGAGGAAGTTAGAAGATACGGGCTTTCCGTAAAAAAATCAACGGGCGGCCCCGGTCTAATGATGATTTCAGTAAATTCCCCGACACATACTTATGATTCTCTGTATGTTGCAAACTACGCATCAATATATATTAAGGACGAACTTGCACGTATTAAAGGTGTAGGTAAAGTCGCGGTATTCGGCTCATCGGATTACTCTATGAGAATATGGCTTGATGCTTCCAAAATGGCAAGTCTCGGAGTTTCCGTGTCAGAGCTTAACAGCGCAATTCAGGCTCAAAACACTCAGGTGCCCGCAGGGGATTTAGGTGTTGAACCTATGAAAAACAAACAGCTCATCAAACTAACAATGAGGACTAAAGGCCGTTTGAAAGATGTTAAAGAGTTTGAAGATATTATTGTGCGTTCGAAACCTGACGGTTCGCAGATTAAGCTTAAAGATATAGCAAGAGTAGAACTCGGTGCCGAAAGTTATTCTTATTTCTCGCGAATCGGCGGAAGAGATTCGGCAATCATTTCAATCAGCCAGCTTCCTGAAGCCAACGCAATCGATCTTTCCAACAAAATCCGAGCTAAAATGGCTGAACTCAGCAAAAGTTTCCCTCAAGGGATTGAATACAAAATCCAGCGTGATGAAACGGAATTCGTAAGAGAATCAATTAAAGAAGTTATAAATGCAATCGGGCTTGCTATTTTGCTTGTAGGTATTGTAACTTATATGTTTCTCGGAAGTGCAAGAGCCGCGCTTATTCCTTTTTGTGCAATTCCTGTTTCTTTAATCGGCGTGTTTATATTCATGAATATTTTAGGTTTTTCTATAAATCTGCTGATTTTATTCGGGCTTGTACTGGCTGTAGGTCTTGTTGTAGACGATGCGATTGTTGTACTTGAAAATACGCAGAGACATATTCAGGAAGGCAAAACTCCTGTCGATGCAACGGAAGTTACGATGGAAGAAGTATTCGGTGCCGTTCTTGCAACATCACTTGTTTTGATGGCCGTATTTGTGCCTGTTTCGTTTATGGCAGGGATTACAGGGCAGATGTTCAGACAGTTTGCCTTGTGTATTGCATCTTCAATCGGTTTGTCCACACTTGTTGCGCTTACTCTTGCTCCTGCCCTCTGTGCAATGATTTTGAAATCAGGCGAAGAAAAAGCGGATTTCGAATTTATCCAGAAATTTGACGACTGGTTTAACGGTATCAGAGACAAGTATCTTGAAGGTGTTAAAATCTTTATAAATTCGCCTAAACTTACAGCAATTTTATATCTCGGCATAATTATTTTTACGGCGGGAATGTTTTATCTTATACCGAAAGGCTTTTTGCCGACAGAAGACAAAGGCGCTGTATTTTCTCAAATTCAACTTCCTGACGGCTCATCGGCATCAAGAACCGAAATGGTAGCAGAAGAAGTTGAAAAAAGAATTTTAGCTATCCCGGGTGTTGACACAACAATTAACCTTGTCGGATATTCAGGTGAAAATACCGCGCTTATCGTTGCGCAATTGAAAAATTGGTCGGAACGTAAAAGTAAAGATCAGTCAATGCAGAGTATTCTGGCGAAAATTAAAAAAGAATTTGCCAATTATCCGTCTGCAACAATTGCATCATTTTCACCGCCTTCAATTTCAGGTTTGGGTATGTTCGGCGGTTTTGAATACCAGCTTCTCGATAAAGGGGACAGAACCCCTCAGGAGCTTTATCAGGAAGCCCAGAAACTGATTGCGGAAGCAAATAAAAGTTCTGATTTCCAGATGGTTTATACGTCATTTACGGCAGATCTGCCCCAGCTTTTAATAAAAGTTGACGAGAAAAAAGCTCTGGCGCAGGGTGTTGATATATCCGAAATTTACAGCGCTCTATCGGGTTATTTCGGAAAATCTTACGTTAACGACTTTAACAAATACGGACGTGTTTACCGTGTATATTTACAGGCAGATTCGGAATTCAGAGAAAAGCCTTCCGATATTGATAAAATTTACGTAAAAAACAAATCGGGAACAATGGTTCCGCTTTCATCCGTTGTTACAATAAGCAATATTGTAGGACCTTACAGCCAGCTGCGATTTAATATGTATCCGTCAATATTGATTAACGGACAGGCCAGAAACGGAGTAAGTTCAGGGCAGGCAATGAGCACTATGGAAAAAATCTCCGATCAGGTTCTGCCGAAAGACATGGGTTACGCATGGTCAGGCAGTTCTTTACAGGAGAAAGAATCAAGCGGACAAATTGGGCCTATTCTTGCAATGTCTCTGGTTTTCATATATCTGTTCCTTGTCGGTTTGTATGAAAGCTGGATGCTTCCGATTGCCGTACTTTTGATTTCTCCCGTTGCACTTGTTGGCGCATTATTCTTCCAGTATGTTTCAGGGTATTCGCTCGATATATATTCTCAAATCGGGCTTGTTATGTTAATAGGTTTATCTACCAAACAGGCAATTTTGATTATAGAATTTGCAAAAGATGCTCACCAGTCAGGAATGAGTATAGTTGATTCGGCTATGCAGGCTGCAAAATTAAGATTTAGAGCGGTTATGATGACAAATATAGCCTTTATATTGGGGCTTTTGCCTCTGGTATTTGCAAAGGGCGCAGGTGCTGCCAGCCGAAATTCCGTAGGGATGACAGTATTCGGCGGAATGATGGCGGTTGCATTTATAGGGACTTTTCTTGTTCCGGCATTTTTCGTTATGGTTGAAAACTTTAAAGCTTCCATATCTAAAAAAGCTAAAGAATTCAAAAAAAGGAATAGTTAAATGTTCAAAAAAATAATAATTTTATGTTTAATATTGAATTTTACGGGACTGAATGCTTTTTCGACAGACGATATAGGCAACAAAGTCAATGAAAAAGAATACCCGGCGGCTGATGCGGTTTTGCCTAAAAAGACGGGTGATGCTGATTTTGTCATAGAAGGTTCCGTAGAAAAAAATATTGACATGACGCTAGATAAATGTATTGAGCTTGCGTTGGGAAACAATCCGCAGATTAATGCCGCATTTCATGATATTCTGGCTTCGGATTCAAGAATTAAACAGGTCTGGTCGAATTATTTCCCGCAGTTAAGCTGGCAGACAGGCTACACAAGAATAAGACAGCTTCAATTGTCAGATGTTTTCGGAAGAAACCTTACGTTTAACTATTTTATACTAGGTCAGATAACGCTCCAGCAAATGCTTTATGACTTTGGAGTTACACAAAA
Organism: uncultured bacterium; assembly: GCA_949284415.1. GTDB lineage: Bacteria > Cyanobacteriota > Vampirovibrionia > Gastranaerophilales > Gastranaerophilaceae > Stercorousia. The sequence goes on from CASDVM010000032.1 coordinate 23,576, forward strand.
TCAGGCAACTATCAAACGTTTAGATTATGAAGCATACAAAACAACGCTCGGGGCAACTATTAACGATATTATATTCCAGACTAAAGATGCTTATTATAATTTATTATATGCATTTGAAAACAAACGGGTTGCAGAAGATACCGTTAACAAATTTGAAATGTTTTACAATCAGGCAAAAGCATTTTACGAAATCGGGATGAACCCTAAAGTAGATGTTACAATTGCCGAAGTAAATTTGAGCAATGCTAAATTGCAGCTTATTCAGGCTGATAATGCGGTAAATCTTGCGATTGCAAAACTTAATAATGTTATGGGCGTGCCTTTTATCGATAAATACAATGTACAGGAAAGATTAAAATACGAACCTGTTGATATAACCTTTAACGGTGCTATAGAAATTGCAAGAGAAGCACGTCCGGAATTAAAACTCGCGGAATTAAAAGTTGAAAGTGCAAACCAAACGCTTAAGCTGGTAAAAAAATCATATTTCCCGACACTTTCGGTAGAAGGACAGTTTCAGGTCGGAGGTAAAAGCTGGGCTTCCAACTACGGTTATAATTTCGGCGGATATCTAAACTTTCCGACAGTTAACGGTATGCTGATAAAAAATGAAATACAGGAAGCAAGATACCTGTATGACAAGGAAATTGCCAATGCAAAAAATACTCAAAATCAGATATATCTTGAAATTCAGAATGCATATCTTCTTCTTGAAGAAAAGAAAAAACAGATGCCTGTTGCAATGCTCGGGGTAAAGCAGGCAAAAGAAAATTATGAATTATCATACGGACGTTACCGCGTAGGCGAAGCTGATCCGACAGAACTTAAAGATGCTCAGATAAACTACCAGCAGGCTCAGTTAAACTACTATAATGCGCTTTATCAGTACAATTCCGCTAAAGCATCCCTAGAAAAATCGATAGGTAAAAATTTGGTAGCAAATTCAAGCGACATAGTTGAATTAGGGAAATAATCTAGTCAAAATTAATCAGGTCTTTTAGCGAAACTTCTAAAGTATCGGCTATCAAAAATAACTTTCTTAAACTGATATATTCTTTGCCTGTCTCTATACAGGCAAGGTGTTCACGTGAAAAATTTATCATTTCCGAAAATTCATTCTGTGATAATTTTTTCATTTTTCTGTATTTTTTTATATTTTGTCCGAGTTTTTCAAGCCTTGACATAAATTTATTTTGCATCAATAATACTAATAAATATGTAAGATGTTATCTTACAAAAATTGAGAAAGGAGATTTTATGAAACAAGGTTTTACGCTGGCGGAAGTTTTGATAACTCTCGGGATAATAGGCGTGGTTGCAGCTCTCACCCTGCCTCCACTTGTTCAGAATTACAGAGAACAGGCAGCAGTAACCAGAGTCAAAAAATTTTACAGCGTATTTTCGCAGGCTTATGCAATGGCTGTTCTGGAAAACGGTACTATGGATAACTGGGGTTTAAAAGATTCCGTAACCGCAGAAGACGAAGACGGAGTGAGAGTGCACACTGATGAAACACTTAAACAGTATGACAAATTTTTTAATATTATAGGAAAGTATCTGCAAAAAGCAGGTTATGAACCAATTCATAATACTGCCGGAAAAAATGGTTCTCAAAATAAAGGTTATATAATGTCTGATGGGACAGCAATTGTCGGAATGTGGCTTTTACCCTCACAATGTACTGAAGATAATCCTGACGCAAATTGCGGAAATCTATATGTGCATGTGGACAATAAGCCGACACATGACAAAAATGGGAACTGGAATCCAAATGTTTTTTGCTTTGGTTTTAATCCAAACAGAATTTATCCTCTGGGAACAAATAATTCTCAATTTAAAAATTATTGTTTAAACGGCAAAGGGTATCACTATTGTACCGGCTGGGTAATAATGAACGGTAATATGGACTATCTGCATTGTGATGATTTATCAATAAACGGAAAAACAAAATGCAGATGAATTTGTGTAATATTTCTTTACAAAGCAAAAGACAAAAAAGCAATTTTTTTATTCTTATATACTTTATATATATGTAAGAAATATAAAGAGAGAGAATAAAATATGTTACCGACAACAAATGAGTTAAACAATAACACGGGAGGCAACGGGCAATTCGGCTCTTTGCTCAGAAGAAGAAATAAGAAAAATTCTTCAGGCGAATTTAATATAGAAGATTACAACTACCTTGCGCAGAAAGACAGAAGAATGCGTTTTAACAATTCAAAAGATCCGATTTATTATGTATTCGATGTCATAGAAAACAGACCGATAAAAACACTGGCAAAAGAATTTGTGAAAGATTCATTCTTTGAAATAGCTAACTTTGTATCACAAGTCGTAAGATAATCAATAGGAAATTAGGAAAAGGAACAATAAAAAGATGGTATTTTAAAACCATCTTTTTTTTTATTTATATAATCCTTAGTGCAGGATTACTTTGCAGTTTTAACCTAAAAAATATATTATTAATAATTGTAAAATATATACTTAATATATGTTACAGATATCTTGTTATGTGGCATAGAGAAAATATAAACCATTTTCTTTTTCTTTATTTTCTCCTACACACACTAACCTTTTACCAAATATGAGATTGGCCGTTAACAACGGCTTTTTTATTGAAAACTAAATTAAAAAATTTGTATACCCGCTAAATAGTCATAGTCGCGGATTACAGGCAGACTCAAAACTCCGTTTATCTTTTTTGGGTCTGCCTGATGTTTTATTAATACATTCCAACTATATTTCTGACTTCTTTTAGAATTTTTTGTGCTTCAATGCGGGCTTTTTCAGAGCCTTCGCGGATTATTTTATCGACTTCCTGCGGGTGTGCTTCATAGTAGCGTCTTTTTTCGCGTACGGGTGCAAATTTTTCATTAATCAATGCGCCCAGCTGTCGTTTGCAATCAGCACAGCCTCTGAGACCTTTTTCACATTCGCATCTTACTGTTTCAATCTGTTCTTTATTACCGAATATTTTCCAATATTTATATGCAACTTCGCATTCATCAGGGTGGCCGGGATCATCTTTTCGCATTCTGCTTCTGTCAGTTATTGCGGTCATAATTTTTTTTGCGGTAACTTCATCTGTGTCGGAAATTTTTATATCATTTTGGAAAGATTTTCCCATTTTATTTCCGTCAAGACCGCAAATCAAAGAACATTCATTTAAAAGAGCTTTAGGCTCATTAAAGAAATCTGTTTTATAAATATTGTTAAAACGTCTTGCAATATCACGCGTAATTTCAATATGTGCAACCTGATCAATTCCGACAGGAATTGCATTTGCATTAAACATCATAATATCTGCGCTCATTAAAACAGGATAGCCCATAAGACCATAATTAATCTGAGAGCCTGCGCCTTCTTTTGTACGAAGAATTTTGGCCATATCTTTAAGACAAGGATCGCGTTCAACCCAGTTTTGCGGGGTAATCATACCGAGATATACGTTTAATTCCGCAATTTCAGGCACAAGCGACTGAAGATAAATCGTTGACAAATTCGGGTCAATCCCGCTTGACAGCCAGTCAATTACTACATCTCTTATATCGTTTTTTAAATTTTCCGTACGGTCATATTTTGTTGTGAGAGCGTGCCAGTCAGCTACGAAGAAAAAACATTCATATTCATGCTGAAGTTTAACCAGATTTTGAATTACACCTAAATAGTGTCCTAAATGTAATCTGCCTGTGGGGCGCATCCCTGTTACAATTCTTTCTTTCATAGCTTTCCCTTTCTTTACCAGAAATATTATAACAAAAAATAATAGAAAATAACTAAAAAATTGCAATATAAGTTTTTTTCAAGTAAAATGTTTTTATAAACTGAGGGGTATGCAATGAGGATTGAAGCTAAAAATCTGATTAAAATATACGGGGACAGAAGCGTTGTAAATGACGTTACTTTTGATATAAACAAAGGTGAGGTTGTATGTCTTTTAGGCCCGAACGGAGCCGGAAAAACAACAACGTTTTATATGGTTGTAGGGCTTGTAAAGCCTAACAAAGGGCATATATTTTTAGACGGCGAAGATATTTCCTGCTGGCCTATGAATGAGCGTGCAAAAGCAGGTATCGGTTATCTTCCGCAGGAAGCTTCAATTTTTAGAAAACTGTCCGTTGAAGATAACATTAAACTTGTTCTTGAAATGAATGACAAATTAACCGTTAACGAAAAGAAAAAGAAACTTGAAGAACTTTTGACGGAATTCGGAATTTTAAAGCTCCGCTCTTATGCAGCTGTTTCTCTTTCGGGCGGAGAAAGAAGAAGGGTTGAAATTGCAAGAGCACTTGCAGCAAGTCCTGATTTTATGTTACTGGATGAACCTTTCGCAGGAATTGACCCTATTGCTATCGGCGATATTAAAGACAACATAAGAAAAATTTCCAAAGAAAAAGGCTTAGGTGTTCTTATTACCGACCATAACCCGAAAGCTACTCTTTCAATTACAGACAGAGCTTACGTAATCTTTGACGGAAAAATCAAAATTCAGGGTAAAAGCGTTGATGTCGCAAATGACCCTGTCGCAAAAGAATTTTATTTAGGAAAGGATTTTGCCCTGTAATGAAATTATTTCCCAAAATAACAATTTATGACAGATATATTTTCATGCAGGTAATGATGGCAACTTTTGTTGCAATATTGTTGTTTACCGTTGTATGGATTGCGCCTGAGATGCTTCTTAATACTATAAAAAGAACTCTCGCCGGGGAATATGGTGTTAAAACAGCGGTACTTGTAATCTTTTACGAACTGCCGAAAATTTTAGGTAAAGCTTTTCCTGTCGGGCTGTTACTCGGGACTTTATTTACTTTTGATAAATTGAGTAAAGATTCGGAACTCACAATATTCAGAGCGGTAGGCTTGTCTTTTCAGAGAATTATCGCTCCTGTTCTGGCTTTGAGTCTTATTGTAACCTGGCTTTGCTTTGTAACATGCGATAAACTTATCCCGTATTCTGTTAATAAAGCCGGGGCTTTAAGAGGCGGTTATATATCAACCCAGTATATTTACACGCAGAAAGATAAAGATAATGTTCCGACAATGGCTGTTGTTGTCTCTAAATTTTCAAAAGACACTATGTATAATGTCATAGTGCTTGATTTTTCTCCAAAAAAATATACTGATGTCCACCAGCTTCAAAACATATATTATGCAAAAACAGGCAAGAATTTCTCTGATAAATGGGAATTGTATGACATAACCAAATATGATATTTCTAATGACGGAATATTTACGGAAATTGAAAAACTCCCTCAAATGGATATTCTGCAGGGCGAATCGGCTAAAAATGCCTTTACGCTTATGACTTATTCGGTCAAGAAAGAACGTGAGATTAACAATCACGATTTGCATAATTATATTAAACTCCTTAAAAAGGAAGGACTGGATGAAGAATACAGGTATATGCTGAATAAATATCTGCAGAGATTTTTCCATCCGTTTGTATGCGTGCTTCTTGCAATTATGGGGGCGCTTTTAGGCTTCAGCAAACCGAGAGAACAAAGACTGGTCGGTTTTACTATTGCAATCGGCTGTATATTCTTATATTATATAACTCTGCCGTTTTTTGATCTCCTGGCAGAAAAAGGTGTACTGCACCCGTTTATAACTGCAATATTCCCGCCGTTTGCATTTTTGTGCGCAATTATAGGATTTTACAAGTCAAAGGATTTATAATATGAAAAAAATATTGGTTTTAATGGTTTCGTTAATAATCTTTTCATCAGCGGTTAAGGCAGGAGTTCCGCCGATTGACGTAACATATAACGATGGAATTTATCATATAGTTTTAAAGGGTGATAAAATTAAACGCCATGTAAAATTTATCAGTTCGGAAAGCCTTATAACCGCAAAAGAAGCACATAACCGTGCAAAAGCAAAATTAACGGTCAACGCAGGCTACTTTGATCCCGAAAATCAAAAATCAATATCTTACATAGTAAGCGACAGAAATACGGCAGATGATCCCCTGCTCAATGAAAACTTATTGAGAAATCCTTATTTAATGCGAAATCTGGACAAAATTATTAATCGTACCGAATTCAGAGTAGTAGAATGCGATAACAGAAAATATCATTATGAAATTGTGCCGCACAAAAGTTCAGTTGATTTCGGCTGTAATATAATAACTTCAGCTCAGGGAGGCCCTCTGGTTTATCCGCAGCTGAGGCTGGAAGAAGAAGTTTTTATAACAAAAAATAAAGAAGGGGAAATTATAAGAGAAAGCTGTTCGGTTCTTCATAAGACTGCGCGGACAATAATCGGCCTGAAGGGTGATGATGCGCATATTTTAATTATTACGGATAAACATCCTATGGATATGTACGAAGTTCATGATTATGTAAAAAGTCTCGGCTGGGACAGGGCAATGGCATTTGACGGCGGAAGCTCCACTTCTATGAATTATCTTGACAAATACAGCGTAACCTCTGTCGGAGACGGTGCCGGGAGAAGTTTAAAGTCATTTTTGATAATTAACTAAAAATTTAATGTTACCGGAATGAAGGCTCACAGGAGTATTATCAGTGTGTGCTTTAGCACGAAAAATTTCCGCAATTCATTGAAAATATTGATGAAATTTATATTGATGTTATTTTTCATAAATTATATCAATAATGAGTCTTTGAATAGATAAGTTTTGAGGTTCCGAAACTTGTTCAGAACCTCAAAACCGTAAAAATATTGTTAAGTATTCATAATACCGTAAAAACGGATTATTTGCAATCCCGTAGACAGTCCGGTTGTATCGGCTATGTTCCCTATTTTACAAAGAAGGTTGCATTAACCGTTGCGTAGATTTTTACAATTCCTTTTTCTATAGATGTTGAAGCAGCTTTTGCTTCTGCCATATCCGCTCCGCCGATATTTGCAGCAAGCATTCTGTACTGCGGAGTTATTGAATTGTTTGCACTGCAGCTTACGTTTAAAGAGCGGACGCCTGTAACTGTTGTAGATGCCGACTTTGCAAGCAGATTAGCTCTGTTTTGAGCTTTTTTGGTAGCCGTTACAAGAAGTTCGTTGCATTCATCGTCATAATTTGATACTGATAAAGCCAGATTATTTACATTTGTAGCCCCGAGGGAAATTGCCTTATCAATCATAGCACCAACTTTATCAATTGATTTTGTATGAATAATTACGGTGTTTGAAACTTCATATTTATCAAAATTTCTCTTGCTGCCTGAGTATGAATATACTGGAGATGCGGTGAAATCCATAGTTTTAACATAATCACCCTGCAACGGGTTAATCATAACTTTTAGGGCTGATAAAACTTTTTGAGAAATTTGTTTATTTTCAGCCGTTGCTTTTTGCAAAGATTTTGAGTCATAAGTTTGTATGGCAATAGAAATATCTGCAATATCAGGTGTCAGTTCGGTATTTGCGGATGTGTTGACAGACACAAATCCTCTTTCAACAGCTTCTGCAACTGCAGGAGCCGACAAAACCGCACACCCCAGAATTAAACTTAAAGCCGTAATCGATAATAAAACTTTTTTCATACGTTCTCCTTTTCTTTTTCTGATTTTTCTTCAGATTTATCAACTTTTTCAACAGGCTTTATATTTCCTGACTTTAAAATCATAGAATTTATTGCCTGTGTTTGTGATTGAATTTTCATGCGTTCAAGAAGGGATTTCATTTCCTTATCAGTCAGCCTGTCAGGTGTTTTAAATGCAACAAGAAATTTTTTTCTGTCATTTAAAATAAAACCTGAAATAGCAACTATTGCCCACAAAAGCAGTCCTTGATATACATTAATTAAAGGTAAACCAATAAATCCGGCAGCATAATTCCATATATGCATAGCAACCTTAGCCGGGAATAAAATAAATCCGGCAGCAAGGCATGACGCAATAAAGATTACCGTAAGTATACCGCGTAAACCTGATATTTGTATAACTCGCATTTTTCTTTTCATAAATCCTACTTTCCATAACCTATCATGTTAAGAAAATCATTTTCTGTCAATATTATAACACCTAATTTTTGAGCTTTGTCTAATTTTGAACCTGCATTTTCTCCGGCGACTACAAAAGAGGTATTCTTTGACACCGAAGAAGATGTTTTCCCGCCCATCCGCTTAATTTTTTCGGAAGCTTCATCACGTGTCATACTTTGTAATGTTCCTGTCAGGACAAAAGTTTTACCCTTAAATTCATCAGAAATATTTTCCACAGGCGGGGCAGGTTCAACCCCGAGAGATTTTAATTCATTTATCATCTCAATATTTTCAGGTTTTCTGAAAAAATCATAAATATCCTGTGCAATAATTCCGCCTACCCCCTCAACTTTGGATAAATCTTCCACAGAAGCATTCATAAGATTATCAAGAGTGCCGAATTCATTTGCGAGAACTCCTGCAGTTTCTTTTCCGACATTTTTTATTGTAAAAGCGGTCAAAAGACGTGATAAAGATCTGTTTTTGCTCTCCTGTATTGCGCTATACATATTAAAAGCGGATTTTTCTTTAACCAGATCTAACTGCATAAAATCCTGCATGGAAAGTTTGTATAAATCTACGGGAGTTTTTGCAAATCCTCTGTTGTAAAGCTGTTCAATAATTGACGGGCCTACTTTATCAATATCCATTGCATCTTTTGAAACCCAGTATTCAATTTTGGCACAGCGTTTGGCAGGGCAGTCAGGGTTGTCGCAGTAAAGATTAACTTCTCCTTCGTGTGTATTAAGCCTGCTTCCGCAGGAAGGGCATTTTTCAGGCGGAGTATATTCAGGCAGTTTGTAATGTTCTTCATCTTCAATAACTTTAACAACTTTCGGGATAATCTCAGCAGCTTTTTTAATATAAACTCTGTCGCCTATTCTTACATCAAGCCTTCCGACTTCGTCAAAATTATGAAGGCTTGCGCGGGATACGGTGCTTCCTCCAAGCTGAACGGGTTCAAGTATTGCAACAGGTGTTATTGCACCTGTTTTCCCTACACTTTCTTCAACCGCAATGAGTTTTGTCGTAACTTCTTCGGGCGGAAATTTAAAAGCCGTTGCCCATTTGGGTGCGCGGGATGTAAATCCCATCTCCTGCTGTACAAGCAGACTATTCACCTTTATTACAACACCGTCTGTTGCATAATCAAGCCCGAAACGTTTTTCATCCCATTCTTTACAGTATTGAACGGCTTCTGCTGCATTTTTGCAAAGTCTGATATTAGGATTAACCTTAAATCCGAGTTTTTTCATGCACATCAGGCTTTCATAATGCGTTTTGGGGGGATTTTTAATATCACCTGTAAAGATTGCGGTATAACAAAACATGGAAAGATCTCTTTTTGCGGTAATTGTTGAATCAAGCTGTCTTATTGAGCCTGCGGCTGCATTTCTCGGGTTGGCAAATAGTTTTTCTCCGTTTTTAAGATTTTCTTCATTAAGTTTTTCAAAAGATTCTTTCGGCATATAAACTTCGCCTCTGACTTCAACGCTTACGGGTTCAAAAAGTTTGAGAGGAATTGCTTTAACGGTTTTCAGATTATTTGTAATATCTTCTCCCGTAATTCCGTCTCCTCTTGTAACTCCGCGTACAAATATCCCGTTTTCATAAGTAAGAGCCATTGCAAGCCCGTCAATTTTAAGTTCGCAGACAAGTTCCTGTTCTCCGTATTCTTTTGTTATTTTTTTATACCAGTCCTCTAAATCTTCGTATTCATAGGTGTTATCAAGGCTGTAGAGACGGTATTTATGCTTATGCGGGAAAAATTTTTCGCTCACTGAACCGACTCTCTGTGTCGGGCTGTCAGGAGTTACAAATAACGGATTTTCGCTCTCCAGCTTTTTGAGTTCCGCAAACATTTTGTCATACTCAAAATCGCTTATTGAAGGATTATCTTCAACATAGTATTTGTAATTCGCTTTATTTATTTCATCTTTTAAAAAATTTATTCTGTCTAATACCATTACATTACCATTAAAAGTTCTCGAATAACCTTAGTTGCAACAGCAGTTGAAACACCCGAAGCATCATAATCAGGCGCCAGTTCAACTACATCAGCCCCTATTATATCAAAATCTTTCAAATATTCAAACCACCCGATAAGCTCGTTAAACTGCATTCCGCCGCTTTCAGGCGTTCCGGTTCCGGGCATTACCGAAGGATCAAGAACATCTAAATCAACAGTTACAAAGATCTTTTTATCTTTGAAAACATCAAGTTCGGAGTAATTGGAAATAAGTGTATTATGCTTTTTCATAAATTCCCATTCCTCTTTCATTCCAGATCTGATGCCGATTTGTTTAATATTTTCTGCTCCGACAATTTTTGAAACGTGTCTGATAACGGCAGAATGCGACATCTCTTCGCCAAGATATTCTTCTCTCAAATCCGTATGTGCATCAAAATGCACTACCGCGAAATCCTTATAAAACTTTGAAACAGCCTTAATTTCAGGCAGAGTAACAAGATGCTCCCCGCCGATTGCGAAAACTCTTTTTCCGTCTCTATAAATTTCTTCAACATTTTTTTCAATTAAATCAAGAGATTTGTAAGTGTTTCCGAGCGGAAATTCCAGATCCCCCGCATCATGGAAATTTACATCTTCAAGATGCCTGTCAAAACGCGGAGAATAGTCTTCCAGCCCCCAACTTGCAAGTCTTATCTGCTCGGGTGCAAAACGTGATCCGGACCTGTAAGACACTGTCCCGTCAAACGGAAGTCCGAGCATAACTATATCAGATGAATTATAATCAGGATTCTGTCCTATCCAGTTTCTGTCTAAAAATGGCCCTGTAAGCATCTATTCTCTCCTTTTTTTCTGTTTACAGAAAATTGTACAATAAAACAGCAAAATTTTCAAAAAATTATGTTATTTTACATCTCTTGCTTTTTTAATCTAAATAATTAAAATAAAAGTATGAGAAAATTTTTAGTAATTTTGTTAATAATGTTTTTAGGCCTTGGGGTTTATGCGGATGCTGAGCATGAACAAATATACAGAGATCTGGATGTACCTGATTTTTCATACATTCATGATATTGATCCGGGAGAAATGTATGATATGCAGCATACTTCATGGTCTCCATATCCGCTTTTCAGGCTTACATCACCTTTATATTTTAAAAATATCACGATAGAACCGGGATATTATCTTTTAACCCCGAGAGAACACGAGGGGAACTGGTATATTCTTTTTAAAGAAGCGGGAAAGATTAAATATATAATTCCTGTTTACAATAAGGAAATGGTGCCAATGGGTTTTTATGATGCAAATTTGCCGAAAGCAAAGTTAACACCATCACAAAAATTTCAGGTTAAATTATACGATTTTGTAGGCAAATATGTCAGAAGCTCACAGAGAAAACCTGCTCCGCAAACATATCTTGAAGCAACAGATTTGGAAAATAACTTTCTTTCTCTTGTTATTTATTGGGGAAATTACCGCTATTATATGATTTTTCGAACAATAAACCTATGATTATATTTGATGTATTTAGAATTGTAACAATTGTAAACAGACAAAATCCCTTTTGCATCACGGATTTTTAATATTTGATTGATTTAAAGCCTTTATTTATTAAAGTTTCGCGAAGAATTTTCCGATAAATATATAAAAAGGAAAAAAGGATTACTATGCGGATTGAAGGCGTACCAAACAAATTTGAAATATTTCAGGATTTCTACCTTGAAATGAATGGCGAACAGATAAGCTATTCGGATGCTCTGCGCCTTTTTTACCAGATGGATAACGACCAGAGAACAGAATTTGAAAAATATTATAAAGATGAAACAGGTTATGAAGTAATCGATGCAAACGGTTTTAATATTGCAGGAGATGTTGACCTGAAAACTGATCCGTCTAATCCTGACGAAACTCTTGTTGTAGACGGTAAATATGTATCAAATTTATCGTGCATAAATTCACATTATATTAGAGAAAAATACAGTATAGAAGCTTATGCAAAGAAAAGCGGAAAAATTCTTGATCCGCAATGGTCCGGGTATTCTGCAGAAGAAATTATCCAGATGCAGCAAAGCGGTGTTAATATTCCGCAGGACATAATAGATATTGCAAATACAATTATGCAAAGCCAGAGTTCGAATCTTGACGATTCTTCGGAAGTTGATGAAGGCAACAGCGAGGAAGTTACAGAAAAGGAAACTTACCTTGACCTTATCCCAAAAGCCAAGAAGAAAATCGAAAAATGTAACGAGAATAATGAAAAATTAAGTGATGAAATAGACAAACTTCTCCCTGAAACACAAAATCAGCAAAGAAATTTTAATGATAAAGTCAAGGATCAGAAGAAAGCTTTAGAAGATTATGAAAAACAATTGCGTGAATGGAGATCTTTGCAGGATAAAGTTAACAACGGTGAAGCTCTTACGGATACGGAAGCTCAGCGTTATGCAGAACTGACAGGCATGCTGGAAGATAAAAAAGGCCAGAATTCTGATGAAATGATATTTGACAAAAATGAAATAGCAAAGTCTCTTAACCAGATTAATATTCTTGCAGTTCTCGGTGCAGATTTAGCGGATGAAACAATCTACATCGGAGATATGCTTGCTGATTATACTTCTGATTCAAATTATAAAAGAACATACCAGACCGTATCACAAAAATTAGGTTTTATCGGATCAATTTTGTCAATGGCAGAAGGTAAAACTCTTGCCAAAGAAGCAAATAAAGTAGGCAACGATACTCAGGAATATTGCGGAGATACCGTAGATTCCGTAACTGATATAGCATCAAGTCTTGGCATTGAAAACAGTGTGTTGTCGGCAACAGAATTACAAAATACTCAGACTGCAGATAAACAGGATACTCAAACAGATACTCAAAAGGAACAGAAAACAGCTCCGGTAAATAATGAAAATCGGCAGGAACAAGCTGCTGCGGCTCAAACTAATGATACAGAAAAAGAAGATTTTATTATAACAGATGATAGTGTTCTTGAATTGATTGACGAATCAGGAAACATTAATATTGACCTGCTTAAACAATTCAAAAATGCAAATGAATCAACAAAAAATGCAAAACGCGACAAAAAGACTGCAGAAATTGCAGACAAGAAAATTTCTAAACTTGTCAAAGAATATCAGGAACAAGAAGAAAAACGCCAGGAAGAAATCAAAGCAAAAGAAGATGAAAACGAAAAAGCCAAAAAAGAACTTGAAAAATTGACAGGCAAATCATCAGGAGAGATTGATAAAGAACTTGAAAGCCGTAATTCAAACAACTCATCTGAAAAAGGTATGGATGAGTCTGCAAAAAGTGAAATAAGAGAACGTAAACAATTAATTACTGATAATAATGCGGAAATCGCAAATATTAAAGCAGAATCAGAAAAAGCTGTTCAGGAATTTTCCAATAAAACAAAAAAAGAACAAGCATTTATAGATAAAGCAATTCCGGAAGAAAATAAAGCTCTGGAAACTAACTCCAAATATCAGGAAGAAACTCTTCCGCATCATAAAGAAAGATTAGACTTTACCGATAACAGCGGAAATACACTTACAAAAATGGGTAAATACCGTGTAACAGTCGGTATGGAACAAATAGCACGTTTACTTATAAGAAAAGGTACCAAAAATGTTGTAAAAGGTACTGTAAGTATGGGCATAGGCCTTACTGCCCGCATTGTTTCTAATACTCCTATGCCTGAAATTACGGAGAAATCTACAAAAGCAGCCGTTAATGAAGGAAGCGATGCAGTAGGCGCATTAACATCTTTGAATACAAAAATTGTTTCGGTAACAGGAGAAGATACATCCTCATCTTCTGCAAACGGTTCATCAACAAATGTAGCTAACGGACAAAATAATTCAACATCACAGCAGAGTGGAGAAACTGCTCAAGGAACTGCACCTGCAGAAGATTTTATAGGTCAGACCGAATTAGCGGCTTCTGCTCCCGCAGTTCCCGAACAAAGTAACGGTACTCAAACCGGCGGAGCTGCTCCTGCAGACCCCGTATCAACACAGGCTAATGATGAGACTCCGGCAAACGGTACATCTCAAAATTCTACTCCGTCAGCTTCTGTAACAGAACATGAAGAAGAAGATGCCGTAGAAAATGCTGCACAGCCGAATTCCCCACTGTCAACAACATCTTCAAAATCAGATGATCCGGAACAGCAGGCTGAAGAAGAAGCTGAGAAAGCTGATGAAAAAACTGCAGGAAAATACCAAAAAGAAGTTGATGAAATTGATGCAAGTGCAAATAAAGATGGAAAGAATTCTAAAGATATAAAAAAAGATACAGAAAAAACTAAAAAAGAATTAGAAAAAGATGCAAAAAAATTAGAAAAAGAAATACAAAATGAACAAAAAGAAGCTGAAGAATTAGCCAAAGAATCTGAAGAAGCTGCGAAACAACAAGAAATAATGTTGACGGAATATGCCGCTATTGTTACAGAAAACGAAACATTAGCAGCAGAAGATGCGAGCAGACAACAAAATGCACAGCCTAATAATAATTCGCAAGGCGGTATGCTTGGCAGTTCGTCATTTTCAATAGGAACCCAGAGCGGTTCGGATAATTCTGATAGAATTACAAATAATAATGAAAGAATAAATGTACTTAACGCCGATTTTCAGATTGCCGGTAACACAATAACAAGAAATAATACTAAATTAGTAAGTATTGAAAAAAGTGTTACTAAAAAACAAAAAACTTTTGAAAAAACTACTAAAGCTATAAGCAAAAAAGTTAAGCAGGAACAAAAAGATGAAGAGAAAAAACAGGAAAAACTACAAAAACAATTAGGCGCAGTTGGCATTGCGGAAAATGTATTTTCAATCACAACCTCAACGGGTGTGATTATGAATAAAATTGGTACGGGAATGATTGCAAGCGGAACGGCAATGTTGAGCAATCCGTTTACAGCAGCTGCAGGTGCTGCGTTAATTTCCAGTGGTACACCTATACAAACAACAGGGATTACCTTAACAACCGTAGGAACATACGGTACTGTAGCCTGTGGTGTTACTAAGGCTGCTATTAATATCGCAAACGGTAATTTAACAGCCGGTTTGATGTCATTGGGACAGACTGCACTTTCTGCGGTAACAACAATGTCAGGAACGCAGGGAGCCGTAAGCAGTACATTAACAGCTGTCAGTGCAGGGTTAAATATTGTTTCATCAGGTGCTTCTATGGTTAACAATGTAAGAGCAGTACAAGGGAAAGAAGCAAGCGGTGTATTCAGTAAAATTTCAACAGTAGCAGGTGCTGCATCTGCTCTGACAACTTCGGCTTCTACTATAGCAGATTTAGGCAACACAGGTGCATCTGCATTTGGCAAGTCTATGCAAATCGCCGGTGTTGCAGGCAGTGCTTTATCGACAACAAGCCAGCTTATGACAGAGTTCGGAGCTGAAGGTGATCTTGCAAATATTTTAGGAATGGTAGGCGGAGCTGTAAGTACAATATCAGCAATAGGTCAATTGGCTGCAAAAAAATCCGATAATTCTTCCGATAATGAAGAGAAAGATAAGGATAAAACAGAAGAAACAAAAGATTCAGATAAAAAAGATTCTACCGACAAAACTTCCAAAGAAGAACGCAGAGAACAAAAACAGCAGGAAAAAGAAGAATTAAAAGAAGCAAAAGCCGCAAGAAAAGCGCAAAAAGAAGCTTCCAAAGGTCTTGATAAAGAGCTTAAAGAAAATATGCGCGAAAACGGTGCATCTAAAGAATATGCAGACATAGATGACAATACTCTGGATAACAAAATCGCGGAAGCTCAAGCAGCCGGAAACAGTGATCAGGTTGCAAAACTTGAAGCTGAAAAACAACAGCGTACTGATTATAAAGACAAAATGGCAAAAATAGAAGCATCTTCCGAAAGAAAGCAAAAGAATTTTTCAAATATAGTAACAGCAGTATCAGGAGCCGCTAATGCGGGTTCTCAATTGCTTAGTATGAATCAGGCGACACCGGGAGCCGCGAAAAAGAAATCAGCACCTCCTGGAAGATTAACCCAGCGTACTAAAGAAATAATGGAAAAAAACAGAAAACGTATTGAAGCTCTCAGAGCTCTGGCATAATTCGGATATGTTCTTGCATCCCTCTTATTTGGATTGCGAGAGATGCAAGAGTGTTAATGTTATTTTATTTCAAGATCGCTTATATATAGCACCTGAATTTCTCCTGCATTGAGAGTTGTTTTAAAAGCACCTTTTTCTGCAACAGGAACATTTTCTATTTTTACGGGCAGTACAATATTTTTAGTTTCTAATTTAGGAACCGAAACAACAGTATCCACATTGTTTCTGAAATTTAAGTTTCCTATAACAACAACACTTTTCCCGCCATAGCTCATTGCGTAGGCAAAAGATGCAGGTGCAGTGCTTTTTAGAGGAATAAACCGTCCGTTATTAATTATTGTTGAGAATTCACGTTTTAACTGATTTCCGAACATAAAAGAACCAAGTAATTTTTCGGATTTCCCGCCGGGTTGTCTTGAAAAGTTAAATATATCGATTTTCCCGCGGTGAACAAAGTAATAATCATCATCGGTAAAAGTTTTGAAAGCTTCTTTGTTTGCCCATAAATAAATATAATTGTCGCCGGTGTCAAATCCGTCTACAAAATAAGAATTGACAGGCAGCGTTGCATTCAGCCACACTATCATTTCACTGAATTTTTCTCCGTTAATAAGTACGGGACTCATTTCATCATGGGTTGTAAAACTTCCGATAACAGCTTTAGGCTCTGTATACTTGTTAAGATTTGCATTTGTTGCAATAATTTGATTTATAAATTCTCTTCCTGTTTTGTAATTTTTCAGGTTAAAGAAGCTTCCGTAATATCCGTCAAATCCTGCTTCGAGCAGTTTGTCGTAAGGCGTAAAAACAGCATATTCGGATACAGGTGTTGTCCAGCTTTCTGATGCCTCTGCAAGCCACATAAACTGATGATCTTTAGTTCTTGAATAAGCTATCAAATCTTTCCAGAATTTTGCAGGTTTTAAAGTGGCAACGTCTGCTCTTATACCGTCAGCGCCAAGAGATATAACCATATCAACAAATTCTTTATAAAGATTATAAACATCTCTGTTAACGGCAGTTTCGGTTCCTGCGTTGAAAAGTCTTACATCTGTCCAGTCTGCAGGAATAACGGGTTGCCCTGATTTATCTTTAATAAACAGTTCAGGTCTCTGCATATACAAATCATAAGATCCGCAGGAAGGAAGATCTATAATTACGCGTATATGGCGTTTGTGTGCTTCGTTAATAAATTTTCTGGCCTGATCATTGATTGATAAAGCACTGTTTTTGCTTGCAAGCTGGGGATTTAAGGTATTGAATGAGGATGCTGCATATAAAGAACCAGCAGTCCCTAATGCTTTTGTTTTTCCAACCGGTGTAACAGGCATTACGTGTATTGTATTCACACCTTTTTGCGCAAGTTCGGAAAGTCTTGGTATTGCATTTAAAAAAGTTCCGCTTTCTTCCGCTTCATCAAAATCTATAATACCATTTTTATTAGTATCCTGAGCGCCGAAAGTTCTCAGGTTTATTTCATAAATTACCGAAGAATTATTTGTAAACAGCCTTCTTAAGTCATTTACCCATACATCAGCGCTGAATGCATACTGACCTGCGAATATAATAACCGCAAGAGTTATAAAAAATTTTTTCATCAAATTCATACATATCCCCCTTCTTGATATTGACAATATACTAACAAATAATTCAACTTTTTGCAAATTTTGTATTTTTATATATAATTTTAGTTGTATGAAAAAGTATTCGATCGGAATTGATTTGGGCGGCACAAAAATTCTTACGGCGCTTGTAATACGGGAAACAGGTGAAGTTGTGGCGCATGTAAAAAAGAAAACAAAAAAAGAAAAGGGTTCGCATAATATTGTAAGAAAAATGCTTGCAAGTATTGATGAACTTTTGATGTCAAGCGGAAAAGCATTAGATGAAATCAGTTCCGTAGGATTCGGAGCTGCAGGTCAGATTGACAGAAAAAACGGTGTTATAATTGCAGCTCCGAATCTGGATTGTTATGATTTGAATTTAAAAGAAATTTTATATGAAAAATTTAATATTCCTGTATTTGCGGGTAATGATGTGGAGATAGCCGCAACAGGCGAGCAAAAATTCGGCGCGGGCAAGGGATGTAATGATTTTGTATGCGTATTTGTCGGGACAGGTGTCGGATCGTCAATAGTAAAAAATGGAAAAATAATTTACGGAGCAACAGGTACGGCAGGCGAAATAGGGCATATTATTGTTGATTTAAACGGCCGCCAGTGTGCATGCGGTGCTCATGGGTGTCTTGAAGCTTATGCATCACGTTCCGCAATCGAAAAGAGAATAGAAGGCGCATTGAAAAAAGGCAGAAAATCCTGTATTCTTGATTATCTTGAACCCGGCAAATCAATAACTTCGAGTATGATACAAAAATCTATTGAAAGAGAAGATGAGCTTGTGGTACAATGTGTAACGGAGGCTTCAGAATATCTGTCAGGCGGACTTGCCAGTATTATAAATTTTATTAATCCGGAATTAATAATTCTGGGAGGCGGTTTGATAGAAGCATCAGACTATTTTTATCAAAAAACCGTTAAAAAAGCAAAGGCCAAATCATTACCGGTGCCTGCGGAAAAAATACAATTCAAGAAGGCCGCTCTGGGTGATTACTCAGGAGTTGTCGGCGCAGCATTTTTAGAGGACAGGGGTTTTTAAATGACAAAGAAAATTATGCTAATAAGGTTATCATCACTGGGCGATGTTATATTTAACATCCCGCTTGCTAATGTTCTCCAAAATAACGGTTATGATGTTACATGGCTTGTATCGGAAAAAGGTATCGATATCGTAAAAGATAACCCTGCTGTTAAAAGAGCTGTTTTAATCCCTTTGCAGAGATGGAAAAGAGAAGGTTTTTCCATAAAAAATGCTATTGAATTTTTTAAACTTGTAAAAAGTCTAAGAGATGAGCATTTTGATATTGCAATTGATACTCAGATGATGCTCAAAAGTATGATCTGGATGAAATTATGCGGAGCAAAGAGACGAATTTGCTACAAATACGGACGTGAATTTTCTCAATTAGGAGGTAATGAGCGTATTGATCCGGCTCCTAACCCTAATTATACGACTCATGCAGTATTTCAGCACATGCAGTATGCGAAATATCTCGGACTCGAAGGCACTGACAGGGTAAAATTTACACTCCCGCCTGTCAGTGAAGAAACAAAGAACAAAGTAAATATTCTTCTGAAAAATCTGGACAAATCAAAACCTATGGTAGTAATTTGTCCTGCAACAACATGGCGTCTTAAACACTGGAATAAAGATAACTGGAAAGCTGTTGTTGATGGAATAAAAGACAAATGCTCTCTTGTATTTACAGGAACAGCAGGCGATAAAGATTTAATTTCTTATATAGGCGGAGACAATTTTGTTAATCTTGCAGGTCAAACAACTATCAAGGATTTGATAGAAATATTCTCCCGTGCCGTACTTGTTATGGCTCCTGATTCGGGCAGTGCGCATGTCGCCCGTGCAACAGAAATTCCTGCCGTTATTTCAATATTTTGCTGTACTCCTCCTACATCTTACGGGCCTTTCGGCGATGACAAAAAATATTTCGCATTAAACGGCAGACTCAAATGCCAGCCCTGTCATACAAGAAAATGTCCGCTTCATGGAAAAGATGCCGAACAGTGTGTAAATTATCCTGAACCTGAAGAAATTATAAATATTGTAAACAATATATTACAAAACTCAAAACATAGTGTATAATAAGTATATGAGTTTTTTCGATAATTTGAAAGATATATACAGAAAAGTCTCAGAGGTGGAAAATGCTGTTTATAACGGTAAACAGGATTACCTTGAAATATATGAGCGCAACCTTCAGCTTGAAAAAGAGATTGAAGAACGCACAAGAGAACTCAACATTGCCAATAAAAGAATGCTTACCCTCCAGCATATCTGGGATATGATGAATGCATCAAGACCTTTACAGAGTGTTCTTGAAACTATAGTTAACAATATTCAGGGAGAACTGGGGTACCTGCATTGTAATATAATAAAAAAATGTGAAGATGAAAAAGGTATTTATTTGGCAGTGCTTGCACAGTCTAATGACCCTTCAATAAAAAGGGTGGAAAAACTTATAAAAATACCTTTTCAGGCCAGAAAACTGATTTACAATGATGAAAGCGTTTATGCAACTGCAGCCCGTGATAAAAAAATAATGCTTACTCCTGATATTGGCGGTACGTTGAAATCTGTTGCTCCGGATGTCGCAGATGAAATAATTGATGAGATAGTTGACGGAAGCCCCAGCAAAGCTATAATTACCGTTCCTTTATACACAAGAAATCAGCATTACGGCTGGTTTGATGTTTTTTCATCAAGAAAAGAGTTGACTTCAGGAGAAACAGAATTCCTGACTATCTTTGCCCAGCAGATTGAAATGGCAATAACAATTGCAGGTCTGTTTGAAGAAGTAAAATCTCAAGCCGTAACGGATGGTCTAACAGGACTTTATAACAGAAGGTATTTTGAAGAATATTTGAAAAAAGAAGTAACCCGTGCACTCCGCCAGCAGCAGCCTTTCAGTATAATCGGTCTTGATCTTGATCATTTAAAACAAATTAACGACAAATTTGGTCATGCATACGGAGATTTAGCCATAAAAACAGTTGCGGATGTTTTAAAAAAGAATGCCCGTTCAATAGATACAGCAGCGAGAATGGGTGGCGAAGAATTTAATGTTATTCTGCCGGGTGTTGATTCAAAGGGTGCTATGATTGCAGCAGAAAGAATAAGAAAAACTTTAGAAGAACAACAGCTTGATACAATCGGGCATATTACCGCAAGCGTTGGTGTTGCAACATTTTTAGAGCACTCGGATAATATTGAAGATATTCTTGATTTAACCGATCAGGCAATGTATCAGTCAAAAAGAAACGGGAGAAATCAGGTTACGCTTGCAAAACCTGTTTCGGAAACAAGCTGGCAGGAAATTGCCGTTAATACATTTATGGATATTTTGTCAAAACATAATATTCCTATTGATAAAGAACTTGCGGAAGAACTTAAACGGAAATTGCAAAATCCGAAAGATGATATCCCCAAAGAAGCTCTTTATACTGTTGCGGATATGCTGACAAGAACTTATAATCCGCTTCACCATGCAGGTGTTATGAAATCGAAAGTTTTGCTTGCTGTCAGTCTTGCAAAACGTTTTGATCTTTCAAAAGATGATATTGATAAATTAAGAATTGCAATGCTTTTATATGATATAGGCAATTTAATGCTTCCGGCAGAATTGCTTCAAAAAACAACTCCGCTGACAGAAGAAGAAAGAAATCATATAAAAGAGCATCCGCTGATTGCATCAAGAGAAATTTTACAGCCTATAAGCTATATTCAGGATATTATTCCGATAATAGAACACCATCATGAAAATTGGGACGGAACGGGATACCCTTCAAAAATTGCAAAAGACGAAATACCTATGACATCTCAAATTATTTTAATTGTAGATGCATATTTCGCTTTGACCGAACCGAGAACCTACAGAGCAGAGCTGACTCCGAAACAGGCAATAGAAATTATAAAGCAGGATTCGGGCAAAAAATGGAATTACGCTCTTGTTCAGGAATTTATTTCACTTATTGACCACGATATATAATGAACGAAAAATCTCTTATAAAATTAATTAAATCAACGTTAAATTCCGGATATATCGGGGATGATTGTGCTTATTTGCCGGATCTCGGTATTGTTGTTACTCAGGACAGCCTTGTGGAAGATGTGCATTTTAAAAGAGATTTAATAACCCCGTTTCAGCTGGGATATAAAACTGTAACGGTGAACATAAGCGATATATGCGCTTCAGGCGCAGAACCAAAATATATGACGATTTCACTTTCTTTGCCCGATACTGTTGATGAAATTTTCGTAAAAGAATTTTATGAAGGAGTAAAAGAAGCTTCACAAGATGTTATAATTGCAGGCGGAGATTTGACCGGGAGTGATAAGATTTACATCTCCGCAACAGCCATAGGCTCTGATGCCGGCAGAAAAATTTCATCACGAGCAAATGCAAAATCGGGTTATAAACTGATAGTCTCTGGTGAACACGGAAACAGTGCTTACGGCTTGCGTATGTTACTGAAAAATAATGTCATTCCTAAAGGACAAATTAATAACAAATTTATAAACGCACATTTAATGCCTGCGGCTCAAAGAGAATTCTCACGGGCGATAGCAGAAAATATTAAAGATGATTACGCCATGATGGATACATCTGACGGGCTTGCAGACACTCTGATGCAGATTGCTCAGGCCAGCAGGGTCAGAGTAGACATTAATTCGTCAAAAATTCCGCATGATTCTGCTGTTGATATCGATACCGTTTTATACGGCGGAGAAGATTATCAGCTTGTAGCGGCAGTTCCTGAATATATGTTGAAAAATTTGAATGCTTATACGATAATAGGTGATGTAAAAACAGGAGATGCAGGTCTTGTTGTTGACGGAAAATTTTACACTGATATAGATAACAAATTATATAAACATTTTAAGGAGTAAAAAAATGAATTTCAAAGTAAACGCAATAATTCCCGCAGGAGGAACATCATCGCGTTTCGGAAACAAAAATAAACTTCTGGAAAAAATAAATAATAAAGAGGTTATAAGATATACGGTTGAAGCATTCGAAAAGTCTGATGTTGATGAAATAATAATCTGCTCAAATATTTCAATAATAGACGAGTTGAAAGAGATATTCAAAGCAAGCTCTAAAGTTAAAATTATAGAAGGTGGAGCTACCCGCCAGCAGTCGGTCTTTAACGGACTTCAATTCTCCGAATGCGATTATGTGCTGATTCATGACGGTGCAAGACCAATGATTACAACCGATTTGATAAATCTGGCAATTGAAGAAGTAATAACCAAAAAAGCCCTTACTGTTGCGACAAAAACAATTGATACGATAAAAGAAGTTACGGACGGGAAAATTGTAAGAACAATAGATCGTTCAAAACTCTACAACACGCAAACTCCTCAGGCATTCGAATACAATTTAATAAAAGATGCCCACCAAAAATTATACGGGCAGAATTTTACGGATGATGCAGGAATGCTTGAATATCTTGGGCAAACTGTTTATATCATTAACGGAAGTTATAAAAATATTAAAATTACAACACAGAATGATATAGATATTGCAAGAATTTATCTTGAACAGTAATTAAAGAAACTAAATAAACTTCAAATTAAATGTTAGAAAAATAAACAATAAATACTCCGGCTAACAATTTAGCAGGAGTATTATAATTTTTTACTTTATAAAAATTTTTAATTGTAAAATTACATAGGATTTTTGACAATGTTTGTATCCGGGGCGTTACAGACTTGTCCATATTTTTTGGTGGAAAATTTATTAAGTCCTGTTTCTGCGTGTCTGTCAGCCCTGCCTCTGAGAACTTGTCTTACTTTTTTCATTACTTGATTTACGTTCTCTTGGGCCGGGATTATTCCATTTTTAATACCGGCTGTTATTCCCGGGTATTTGGCTAATTTATGATCATCGAATTCAATGTGATGTCTTGTTGCATCTCCGATATGTGTATCAAAGGTACGTTTTCCGTTCTTTAGTGTTAATGATAATGCGCTATCTCCAATATCGGCAGATCCCTTGCTGTCCAAAAAACCGTTTGCATACAATGCTTTTCCCTTATCTGCCGATGCACGATATTTTACAACTGCTTTTGATGTACCGGGATTTGTTATTGATACTGCCCCCTGATTGAGTACCTGCTTGCCGTCTCTCAATCTCATACCTGCGATTGCATAATTTGATTCTGCTTTATAGGCCACATCAAGTTTGGGATCTTCTATACCTTTTAATGCTTTTCGAATAAGTTCTCCCGCCTTTTTGTCTTGTTTACCAAGAGCTTCCAACTGTGTGCGCCCTAAAGTGATTTTACCTGCTGCACCTTCTGTTTTAGGCAGTGCTCTTACAATTTTACTTGCGATGTTCATAAAATTTACCATAGTTTTTCCCCTTTCGTTTTTCTTTACTTTTACTGAAATTTAATTAATGTATTTAATGATTCAACTTTTTCTTGAAAACCGATTTCCCCTTACTCTTTCATAAAAACTTTCAAAAACTAAAAATTGCCAAATTTAACGAAGTTAAAAGTATAAATTAGTAAAATAAAGAATTTACAGTGCATTACGGATTTACAAATCTTAATGTACAATACTTTTAGATGCTAAATTTTGTATTTTAAGAAGTAATAACGGTAATGGGTGTAAAACAGGAATTCGGGAAAAAAATAAAAAGAATGCGCATAAACCGCGGGCTGACGCAGGAGGAGCTTGCAGAGGCCGTTGACCTGTCCCAGCGTGCTATGAGCGGAATTGAAACGGGGGAAAATTTTGTGTCTGCCGAAACAATTGATAAACTGGTTAAAGCGCTTGATACAACGCTTGAAGAACTGTTTTCAACCGATCATTTAAAAGTAGATACCGAACTCCGTCAGGAAATAGATGAAAAACTGGATTACCTGAACAATGACAGTGAAAAACTGATTATAGTCTATAATGTAATAAAGAGTCTTTTGAAAGAGTAAATTGTTATTAAAAGCGAATAGATGAATGGGTTAATAAGTGAATAAGTCATTTACATGAAATTTTTGCAACAATCATTTTATGAAATATTAATAAGATCGCGCAACAGGTGCGCGATGACACATATTTTGACCGTCGTGTTATTTATACCTATCATCCGACAGGACTGCGATGATATAAGACATTTAACATTTAATTTATATGTCTGAATTATCTAAAGAATAATTTTTTTATATTATTATTTATTTTATCTATAAAATGTGTATTAAGATATAAAATTATACTCCTATTAACTTATTTTCTTTATTCCGCTATATTCATATAAGGAGAAACAGTCAAAGGTTCTGAAAGTTTTAGCTCAATTGTGGTACCGTCAGGGATTTGAATATCCTCTCCCCGCTGCATGGCACCGCGCAAACCTCCGCCTAAAGCGCCGATGCCGCCATAGATTGCCATATTCCTGCCCCAGTCATCTCCGCCACCGAGTGCCGTAAAAGCCGCACCGATAAGCATTGAACCTAATGCTCCTATTACAACATCACGGGTCATTTTTTTTGCCCGCTCGCTTTTTGCTTCCATATAAATGTTTTCTGTTGAAACTTTCAGCATATTACCGTCAGGTGTTAGTATTTCGTTAAAATTAATTTCTAAAGAGCCGCTTCCGTATGCATAACCCGCATTTTGCGCATCAGCCGCAGTTCCGTAAATCAAACTTCCTGCAGGGGCAATTAATACTCCGTTATAAACAAAATCCCGTGTAAGTTTTGCTGTAAGTCTGTCATTTTTCTCTAAACTTCCCGAGCTTATCCCCGAATCAAATGTGATCGGGAACGTAGTCCCCCGTGGAACTTTTACAACCTGCCCGAACAATGGTCTTTGCTGAGGTTCAAAGGTATTTGTTATCACTTCTTCCTCAATCAAATTTACAGGGGTATAATTTGTTCTTTCATTAATCTCATTATTAATATCTGCAGAATTTTTCTTTTTTGTAAAATCGACAGGCTGAAACATCTGAGATTGTTTTCTGTCAAATTCGGCCTGTGCTTCATCGCTGAAATCATATTCCGCAAAAACAGGCATTGTTATAAATTGAAAACATATTAAGAGAGCCAGAATCTTTTTCATAATTACTTATATTATAAATGAATATTGAATTATTACAATATCCTTGTTATAATCGGTTACACAGGAGAGAAAAGTTTATGGAAAAAATATTGGAAATACTTGCAGTTGTTATCAGTGCTTATATAATCGGTTCTATACCTACAGGGTATATTATTGTTAAAGTATTCACAGGCGAAGATATAAGGACAATCGGTTCAGGTTCTACAGGCGCCACGAATGTTAAAAGAGTTATGGGTAAAAAATGGTTTTTTATAACTTTATTGCTGGATGCTTTTAAAGGAGCTCTGCCTGTTGTACTGGCCGCTTTATTTGCCAAAACTTTTACAGGTATCGGACTTCTGCCGGTATTGGCTGCAATAGCCGTAATTTTAGGACATAGCAAATCAATATTTTTGAAGTTTACAGGCGGAAAATCTGTTGCATCGGGTGTCGGCACAATTCTTGCGCTAAATTGGCAGGTAGGATTAATAATTGCCG
Organism: uncultured bacterium; assembly: GCA_949284415.1. GTDB lineage: Bacteria > Cyanobacteriota > Vampirovibrionia > Gastranaerophilales > Gastranaerophilaceae > Stercorousia. The sequence continues at coordinate 49,752 of CASDVM010000032.1, forward strand.
CAATCTGGGCTGTTGTAACATTTTTCACAAGATATGTGTCTGTCGGCTCAATAATTGCTCTTGCACTGTCGCCTTTTATCATGTGGGCTTTTAATGCTCCTATTGCATACATTTGTTATTGCGCACTCGGAGCTTTGTATATAATATGGCTTCACCGCTCAAATATTCAAAGACTTATCAAAGGTGAAGAAAGCAAGGTGAGATAAGATGGACTTTACGATACTTTTAATCGGCTTAGGTATAATCGTAGCACTATTTATTATAGGAAAAATTTTTGCAATACTGACAAAAATTTTAGTAGTAATTTTGATTGTAGCAGCTCTTGCAGTCGGATTTTTCATCTGGCAGAATAACAATAAAGAAGCTCCTGCAAACCGGACAGGCTGTAATTGGGCATATATTCTTTTCTGACATTGAAAACTTTTTATCCTTTTATCATTTTATTTAATATTTTGCTGTTTGTGAAGTTTATTTCCTGAGCCGGCGGTTTCATTTCCTCTGCCTGGACAGTGGCACCGAATTGTTCTTTTTTATCAACTTCATAAGTTTTAATCGGTCGTTTGCCTGTTAAGCGTTTCATAAAGTTGTAATATGCTTTCAAAAATCCTGTTGCGTTATTTTGTTTTTCTTCAAGAGCAATAAGTTCATCTCTTGAATGTATTCCAACAGGTACGCCAACGGATTTTCTTGTCAGCCATTCTCCCATCGTAGTATTTGTAAGGGTTATCCAGCTCATACCAAACAGCGATTTGTTGTACTGTGCCTGGAATGTGCTGTTGAATAAGTCAATCAACAGTGTTTGATAGAATAATCTTGAACCTTCCTGTACAAATCTTTCTTTAAATTTGGTTTTTGCCCCTTCAACATCGTTACCGTTAGATTTAAGCATTACCATGTTGTAGTTATCTGTCATCAGGAACCAGATTGTAGCGGCGAGTGCAGCTGTTTTTGCAAGATTTGAAAGTTCGCTGTTAGATACATTTGACATTGTGTCAACATTGAAGGCTTTTAAGATATTATCTTTTACATAATCCTGGAATTTTTTAGGATCAAAATCTTTTCGGGCTGCTTCTCTGCCGATGTTTTCAATACTTTTTGCAAGAGCAGATATGTCTGTGCCCTGTTTTTTCGAGGATTTAACTTTACTATGCCCGAGAGACTTGATAGCATCATCAACAAATTTGTAAGGCATTGTTCCGTATTTCCATATAAATTTAAACGGGGCTAAAAAGAAGTTTACGGCAGGTTTAATCTTTTTATCTTTTACGCCTAAACTTATTGTTCCGTCCGGATTTTTAGCTGTATCTGCAACGGCTCTGTATTTTTCGGCAAGTTTTGTAAAACCGTTGTCTTCCAGAACTTTCGTGATTTTATCAAATTTTTCCTGAGGAATTTTGTAGTCTTTAATTTGTGTAATATCATTATATTTGTTTTTAAATACTCCTGCAAATTTTTCCCAGGCTCCGTTTACTGCAGGGATTTTTCTCAATCCTTTTACTGCAAATCCGCCTCCGATAATGACAGCCAGAGCTTTAACAATTGTGTCAAAAGAAAGCAGTGGTTTTTGTGCTTTTTCTTTATCTTCTTTTTTATTTTCCGATGCTTTAAATGATAAATCAGGTTTAATTTCAGCTTCCGGAGCATGATTTTTTTCATTTTCTGCGCGGGCTTGTTCAGGTGTAAGCCTTGTTATATGTTTTCCGTTAATTACACGTGAGAATGCTTCTGTTGTCAGTGTGGTGAGAGCAGTCATAAGCATAATTCCCATTTTGGAATTATTTATATATTTGTTTAATGCTCCCAGTGTAATAAGTGTAATATAGGCGTTAAAACCTATTCTTGCCATTTCCTGTTTGAATCTTACTTTTTGTTCGTGTGATGCTGAATTTTTGTCATCATCCATCATTCTTGAAAGGTTGTAGGCATCGTTTGCAAGGAAAATTGCCGGCGGAAGACCGGAAACTAATCTGTTTAAAGATCTTTCATGTTTGGTATCATAATTGCCGGTTGACGGATCGAACATTTTAACGGAACGCCGGAAAAGTGCAGAAGATATTTCTTCTTCAGATTTACCTTCTAATTTTTTTGCAGTTTCAAACAAGCCGCGCAGTGAATTAACTTCCGCATCAATTTTTGAACGCTGTCTTATACCTTTAAAAAACGGTAATTCCATTGTTTTTGAAGCCCAGCCTTTGAAAGGTTTAATTTTCCCGATAAGTTCAACCGTTCCGTTTAAAATATCGGCTGGCAGAATTTTAAACGGATAAATAAGACCGTCCCAGATTAACTGCGGAACAGTTTTTTTATGGAATATAATTTTATCGCCTTTAATGTCAACCATTTTGTTTGTCAGATTTGAATCCCTGACATGTTCATATAAATCCTGTCCGATAGAGGTTTCTTTAATACCCTTTTCAGTTGCCTTTTTAAAGGCCATGTGTTCTTGTGAAAATTTTAGAAATTTATTTACGCTGTATTCTCCGGCTTTTTTATAGCCGGGAGCAAATCTGAGACCGAGTCCGATAGCTGCAAGTGCACCTACTGTGTATAAAAGCGGTTTCATTTTATCATCTTTTTCAGCATTTGATTTTTTTTGTTCATCACCGCTAAAAGAAAGACCTTTAAAAGATAATTCGTTTGAAATACTTTTTAAAGGTCTCTCGTTTATATTATTTTTTGAAGACATGAACTCGGAAGAAAGAGGAACATGTTTGGGAGATAATTCTCCCGATGACTTTTGTCGTTGTTTGACTGCATCGTATGATAGTTTTCCTACTAACATTTATTCTTTTTCCTTCCCGTCATGTATTTTTAACTGAACAAAAATTTTTGACAAGTGGGAGTATATACAAAATTTACAATATTTTATAATTCTATTTACAAATGTTTTATAATTTCCAAAATCAGAGATTTGAATTTGGCTTTTGCTGTGTTTGCGGCTTCTATAACCTCATCATGCGAAAGCTTTCCGCCGGTTTCTGAACTCGCTGCGTTTGTAATACAGCTTATACCGAGAACATCAAGACCGCAGTAATTCGCAACGATTGCCTCGGGCACTGTTGACATTCCGACAGCATCTCCGCCGAGTTTTCTGATCATTTTTATTTCGGCAGGCGTCTCGTAAGACGGACCTGAATTTGCCCAGTAAACACCTTCCCGTATAACTAATCCGAGTTTGACTGCGCATTTTTCGGCAAGTTCAATGAGTGATTTTTTATAAACTTCCGTCATATCCGGGAAACGTTCTCCGAGCGTATTGTCATTAGGACCAATCAGAGGATTTGATCCCATATTGTTTATGTGATCGGTTATTAACATTAAATCCGCAGGTTTAAAATTTTCATTAACGGCACCTGCCGCATTTGTTAAAATCAAAGTTTTAACGCCCAGTGCTTTCATAACCTTGACAGGATAAGTAATTGCACTCATTGTATGACCTTCGTAAAAGTGATTTCTTCCCTGCATCATTACAATTTTTTTACCTTCAATTCCTGCGAATACCAGTCGTCCTTTATGTCCATGAACCGTTGATTTTATAAAGTTCGGAATGTCATTATAAGAAATTGCATAATCACAATATTCATCCGCGAGTTCTCCTAAGCCTGAACCTAGAATAATGCCGATTTCAGGTTTAAAATGGTTTGTTTTTCCGCTTATAAAGTCAATTGTTGTCTGCATTTTATTTCCCTCATTTTACTAAAAAAGTTAGAGAGAAAACTCTAACTTTTTGTATAGACATTGTATGGCTATGTGCTTGGCACTAACCTACTAATCTGTCATCATCGGCTTCTGCAGCTTTAACCATAATAGCATGCTCTACCGGATTTTCTTTTTTATAAGCAGTGTCAAAATTTTCTTCGAAATTGAAATCATCATGCGCTTTTTTAGCCTGATTTTCGTCAACAAGCTTTTTTGCCAGCTCGGCAATTTCGTAAACTAACTGATATCTGTTGTCTGTATTTTCGTTTAAATCCCAGGCAACTCTGATTATTTGATCCATCATAAGTTAAAACCTCACTTTTTGTTCAATTCTATAATATAATACAAAAACTTTTTTGGCAAGTGGCAAAAAATCATGTATTGTTGTATAATCGGCTTATGAAATTATTTGAGGGTATGCACAAATATATCTTGCTGGAAGCCTGTTTATGGCTGCTTATACTGTGTGTTGCAGTCGCTGGTGTGAGAATTCATAATTATAACAACGAAAAGAAACTTGTAACGTACCAGATATTTATGCCTGATGTTGACGGATTGATAGCGGGGTCTCCTGTTAAATTTATGGGTGTGCAGGTCGGTTATATAGAAAAAATCAGGATAGTATCAAATGATGTTTATTTAAAAATTGTTATAACCGATAAAGATGTTGTACTGCCTAAAGGTTCTGTTGCGACAGTTGAGTTTAGCGGCATGGGAGGTTCTAAGTCTCTGGAAGTTTACCCGCCGACAAAAGAAAGTCTCGCCGAAAATAAACTTATAGTAGTCCAAAATCCGAAAAGACTTCATGATTCTTTAGGTCTGTTGAATGATATGTTTGATAAAATAGGTTCTATCACGACAAAATTATCATTTTTTGCCAGAGAAACAGGTGTTATGGATATAAATAACGGTATTCATACATCGGAAATTCAAACTAACATGTCGGCGTTTGAAAAATTAATGAAAGAATTTTCCGATATAAGAAAAGAAGGAGTTAAGTATGGACAAGACAAGAGTAAGAATAATTAATAATCCTGTTGTGCTTTTAAATTTATGTACAATGCGCGATAAAAACACGGACAGTCAGGGCGTAAGAATTGCAACAAGAAAAATTACACGCTGCCTTTTATACGAAGCGGCAAAAAATCTTCCGCTTGTTGATACTGAAATTACAACTCCGCTTGCAACTTTTACGGCCAAAACAATAGATCCGGATATAAATCTTATAATCTCTCCGATATTAAGAGCAGGGCTGATCTTTACGGATGAAGCAATTGATATCCTGCCGCAGGCATGTATAAGGCATATTGGAATGTACAGGGATGAAAAAACTCTAAAACCTGTCTGGTATTATAATAAAGTTCCTATGGAAGCGCCAAATCCTGAAAAATTCTATATTTATATTACGGATCCTATGCTTGCAACGGGAAATTCTCTTGTGGAAGCTATAAAACTTTACGCTGATAAAGGAATTCCGATAGATAATATTAAAGTAATATGTATTATTGCAGCACCTCAGGGAATTGACAATATCCGAAAACACTACCCTGATATTGAAATTATAACTGCTGCGGTAGATGATCATTTGAATGAAAAAGGCTATATTGTCCCGGGAATGGGTGATGCAGGTGACAGGATATTTAATACTTAATATTGAAAAACTTGTCTTTATATATTATTATAAAAGTAAAAATTATATGTAGAAAGGAGTTTTTATGAAGAATTTGTTACGAAATGTAAATCGGGGGGGGGGCACTCTCAGTTAGCAGAGGGCAAGAAGTCAGGAAGTCAGGTTGTTTACATTAATGTCATTGCGCATTTATTGCGCAATCTAAAATTTGTACTAAAAAGATCGCGCATCATGTGCGCGATAATAGGCCTTAATATTCAATCCCTCTCCCCTTGCGGGAGAGGGAAAAGTTCTTCACGCTTCACTTTTCACACTTCACTAAAAAAACGAGCCGCGTTTACATTGGCCGAAGTTTTAATCACCCTTGGCATTATCGGCATAGTTGCCGCAATGACAATGCCCGCATTGATAGGCAGCTACAGAAGAAGTGTTACGGAAACAAAGCTGCAAAAATTTTATTCTGTAATGAATCAGGCAATAAAACTTGCGGAAGTTGACAACGGAGAACTGTCAATGTGGGTGCCGCAACGAGGTGATGATTCCGGTGATTTTGGCGAATGGTATAACACATATCTTGATAAAAATATAAAATTTTTGAGTAAAAATTATTATTCACATTATTATCATGTAGCGTTTGCAGACGGAAGCGGATTTGCAGCTTATATACCTTCAACGTCTTTACCAAACGCGGATTCGGTAAGTGCATATATATTTTATTGTACTGATTATAAATATTGTTTTATGCCGGGCAGTAACGGAAATTTTTCAGAGGAAGATTCCTATGACGGTGTGCACACATTTTTATTCGGAATATGCAAAAACGGTAAATTTACAGCTTCTGCTATTTGTTCCGGAAATATTTATTCCCGAGAAGAGCTTCTAAGCGGCTGTTCTAATACTGATCCGCATAGCAGACACATGTGTGCTGCTCTTATTCAGCATGACGGCTGGAAGATAAGCAAAGATTACCCATGGATAAAATAGCAGGAGTTATTTTTTGAAATAATCGCATATTAATGTTTTTTTGCGCGGGATAAGATTTTTTATTCCGTCAAAAAATTTGTTCTTTTTTGACTCTTCAAGTTCTTTTTTCAGGATTGCTTTTTCTAAAACGACTTTGTTGTATAAATCTGAGCATACAGAACTTTTTTCAACATGTTCTTTTAATTTCGCAAGTTGAATTTCTTTTTCTCTAATAAATCGGGTTAGTTCTTTTTTCACTTTGAAAACCTCAATGAACTGTACCTTATTAGAATAATCTCAATTGAAAAATTTTAAATCGGCTTTTTAGTTGATTTAATATTTATGCAGGCAATAAATCATATTCATAGCCGATTTGTAAAGCTTTGATATTTAATGGCATAAGATTTTTTCTGTGAGGAGGAATTACCGCATCAAGCGCCTGACTTAATGTCTCAAGAGAAACTGCTTTTCCGGCTTTTGCAAGAATTCCGAGCGCAAGAATATTAGCCATTTTCACATTGCCTAAATCCTCTGCAAGTTTTGAAATAGGGGCAAAAAGATAGTTTATATCCGTTCTTGTTTTGATTTCTTTTACAAGGGTTGAATTTGCAATCATCATACCGCCCTTTTTAATTTTTGACAAAAATCTGTCAAATGAAGCCTGATTCAGGGCAATAATAAAATCGGCATCAGGTTTATTTACTTCACTTACATCTTCATCGCTTTCAACAATTTCACAGTTAACTGTTCCACCGCGCATTTCAGCTCCGTATGAAGGGTACCATGTTACATTTTTCCCTGCAAGCATGAAAGCGTTAGCCAGCACCTCTCCGGCTAATAATACGCCTTGACCGCCAAATCCTGCTATTATAAAATTTTTTTCCATTTTATTATCCTCTTCCGGTATTATTGTTATTCTGAGCTTGTTTCAGAATATGTTTATACTTAGTCTGTTTTACAATATTAATGTGTCAGGTCTTTGTATATTCCCGGTTTAAATACCGGCATCATTTCGTTTCTTACTCTTTCATGTGCTTTTTCGGGAGACATTTTCCAGTTTGTCGGACATGTTGAAAGTATTTCTACAAAACCTAATCCCAGACCTTTTATCTGTACTTCAAAAGCTTTTTTTATTGCCTGCTTTGCCTTTCTAATATTTGCAACAGTATCAAGAGAAACTCTTGCAGAAAAAGCTGTTCCATCGCAAAGCGCTATATGTTCTGCAATTTTTACAGGGTATCCGTAATAATCAATATTTCTTCCTGTAGGAGATGTTGTTGTTACCTGTCCAACAAGAGTTGTAGGCCCTAACTGACCTCCTGTCATGCCGTAAGTTGTGTTATTTATGCATATTGCAGTAATTTTTTCACCTCTAAGCGCTGCATGCATACTTTCAGCCAGTCCGATTGAAGCGAAATCTCCATCACCCTGATATGTAAATACAATTTTATCGGGTCTTGCTCTTTTTATGCCTGTAGCTTCTGCCATAGCTCTTCCATGCGGAGCTTCGAGCGCATCTACGTTTATAAAATCGTAGATTGTTACCGAACAGCCGATGGATGCTGCAAGAATTGTATTTTCTCTTATGCCGAGTTCATCAAGTACCTCTGCTACGAGTCTTACGGCAACCCCGTGGTCGCATCCCGGGCAGAATGAATATTTTACATCTCCTTTTAAAGATTCAGGTAATTTAAAAACTTGTGTTGCCATTATAATAATTCCTCGATTCTTTTAACAATTTCATCAGCAGAAGGCGGTACGCCTACTCCTTTGTTTATTAATTCAACAGGACATGCTCCGTCAACGGCAAGTCTGACATCGTTGACCATTTGCCCCATGTTTACTTCTACCGTTATAAATTTTCTTACCGTTTGGGCAAGTTCGGAAATTCTCTCAGACGGGAACGGATAGAGTGTAACAGGTCTGAAAAATCCTGCTTTAATTCCTTTTTCGCGCAGAATTTTCATTGCGGTTTTAACATTTCTTGAAGTGCTTCCAAAACTTGTAAGAATAATATCTGCGTCTTCGGTGTTAATTTCTTCCCATTCTGTTTCGTTTTCTTCAATAAGCCTGTATTTATCATACAATTTGTTTAAAAATTCACATCTGTCATCCGCGAGCGGACCGTAAGAACGGATAATTCTGCCGTCTCTGCCTCTGGCGCCTGTTAATGCCCAGCTTGATGTATCAATTTCGGGATACGGATAATCATAAAATTCTACAGGTTCCATCATCTGGCCTAAAAGTCCGTCTGCCAATAAAACAGCGGGATTACGGTACTTTTGCGCAAGATAAAATGTTTTGTACGTCAGATCAACGCATTCCTGAACGGTGGAAGGTGCAAGGACTATTAAATTGTAATCACCGTTTCCGCCGCCTTTTGTAGCCTGAATATAATCGCCCTGAGACGGATAAATATTACCCAGTCCGGGGCCTCCTCTCATCACGCTTACCAGAACTACGGGCAGTTCGTCTGCCGCAGCGTATGACAGACCTTCCTGCATTAAAGATACAGCGCATGAAGAAGATGATGTCATTGCTTTGACACCTGTTGACACCGCGCCTATTGTCATATTGATTGCCGCCAGTTCGCTTTCTGCCGAAACATAGCCTCTTTTCAGTTCCTGCATTTTCCCGCTCATAAATTCACCTATCTCGCTCTGCGGTGTAATAGGATATCCGAAATAACACCGGCATCCTGCCAGAATTGCGGCATTTGCTATTGCGTAATTCCCTTTTGTTAAAACTTTTTTATTTGTTAAACATTGTGTCATATTTAGTCCTCATTAATAACATATTGCGGAAACAATTTTGCAGTTCCCTGAAAAGTTAGTCTTTATATACTTCTGTTATGGCTAAATCAGGGCATCTTACAGCACACATGGCACATCCGAGACATTCATGGTTCGGATCAACAAATTCTACTGTGTGAACCCCGAGGCTGTTTGTTTCATTTCCTATTTTGAGAAGTTTTTTGGGGCACTCATTAATACAAAGATAGCATGCTTTACATTTATTTTTGTCTATTACTATTCTGCTCATCTTCACCTCAGTTTATACAATCGTCTAAATTTTATTATAACACTTAATAAAAAAAAAGATACTTTATCTTTACAATTGTAATAATAATCGTTAACAGTTTGCATTGATTGTTATTCTTCTGCTAAAATATTTGTAAAAACTATAAATATAAGTGGGATATTTTTAAGAAAGAGAACAAAATGGCGCTGACTGTAGATGAAATTGCAGAAATACTCAACACTATGCGTGTTGAAAATGAGCATAATGTTGAAAATTTTGAAAAAGTTTTAACCGGTATAAATAACAAAATCGAATTAATGGCAGATGATAGTGAAGCAACTGATCTAATAAAGCTTTACCTGTCAGAATTGAAAAAAATTGTTGAAGATAAGCATAACAGTGCAAACGACAGGTTTAAAACTCTTGAAAATTCCATTAATAATATTCTTTCTTCGCAGGAACAGACTGCAAAAACATCAGAACTCAAAGATTTATTTCATGTACTGGGTGCCGGTTTTGATTCTTTTTCAGGAGAATTTGTAAATCAGACTAATACTCTTCAGGCAGTTAATGAAAAACTCGAACAAATAGAAGAAAGTGTTTTCAATAAGGGAGAACTTGCTTCTTTATTGAATGGTTTTGCTTCCGATCTGTCTGAGATGAACAGCGGAATTGATAAATCCTTTGGAAAGATAGAAACTTCTTTGGAAGATGCAATTTCCGAAATCGGCCGTTTAAATGTTTCCGAGCAGGTCAGCGCTATTGATAACAAAATTTCATCTCTAAGCGAGTATGTAAACGCAATACCTTCAAAGATTTCTTTTTCAGGACTTGAACAAAGGGTAGAATATTTCCAAAATATTATAAATTCTGTCAGAGAAGCTGTTGCCGATGTCCCGGCACTGAGTGCGGAAGCGCTTTCTGACAGATTTCTTGAGCTGGAAAATTCATTTAAAAATATTGTAACGGAACAAAATTTCTCTGATTTTAAAGAAAATCTTGCGGATTTTGTACGGCAGATAAGCGATAACGCCGTTTCCATAAGCGCCGATATTAACGCTAACAGGCAGAAAATAGAAAACATTTTTGCGTCAATAAATACTTTGGATTACAAAAATGATTTCAATGCTGTTTCGGAAAAAATTACCGCTCTTGAAGATGCTGTTAACGGTATCTCGCAGAGCAGTGCCTACGAAATACAAAACCTCGGAAGAACCTTGTCGTCAGTTGTAACCGATTCTGATTTTGCGGGGTTTAAGGCTGATCTTGCAGGTTTTGTGCAAAAAATTATCGATAATTCTACCGCTTTAAATGCTGAACTATCGCGTTCGGCGGAAAGAATTGAGAATATTTTATCAACCGTTAATTCGCTGGATTATACAGACGATTTTGAAACTGTTTCAAAAGAAATATCCGAGTTAAAGTCTGCACTTAACGATAATTTATCAGTGTCAGAAAGTATTAACAGTGCTCTGGGGGATGCTAAAAATGAAATTACCAGAAAGCTTGACGGATTTGAAACATCTCTATCAACAATAGTAACCGATTCTGATTTTGCCGGATTTAAAGCTGATTTATCCGATTTTGTACAGAAAATTATAGACAATTCATCAGCTTTAAATTCAGAACTTTCGTACAGTACCGAAAGAATTGAAAATATTTTGACAACCATAAGGTCTCTCGATTTCAGGGATGATTTTGCCGGAATTGAGAGTCGTATAAATGATTTAAAAGAAACTTTTGATGCCGGTGCCAAAATTAATTACACGAATTTATCGGAGCAGATTGCTTACGTAAAAGAGGGGCTGGAAAGCGGTTTTGAAAATATTGATACTGCCCGTAATACTGTTTATTCGGATTTAAAATCGCAGTTAACGGATATTTTAAATAATTTAGATGCTATAGTAAAATCTAATCCCCAAAAATCTATTGATGAACTTTCTTCCCTTGTTCTTAATTTGTCTGAGACGGCATCTGTTTTGCGAAGCGGTATAAGTTCTGATATTCAGGGGGATTACGGAGATTTAAAATCAAGTATAGGTGCTGTCATTGCGAATTTGCAGATTGTAAAAGAAGATATTATCGCTAAAAATACCGATTTTTATAATTCTTCGTCCGAGAATTCTCTTTTATTGGAAGCTAAGCTTGAGCAGCAGTTGAAGGCTCTGGATGAACTGAAAAATAAAATTGATGATGCTGAAAAATTTGATCCTGAAAAAATTGTAGCATCAATTCAAGATGTTTATACCGATTTGTCAGGGATAATTGCGGATTTAAAAGAGGATTCCGGAACAAATTACGAAGCAATTAAATCTTATATCGAAGAATTATCATCTACGGTAAATTTAATCCGCGAAGAATTTCTTAATTTGAACGGTCAAAATTCAAATCTTCTGGGTGTAAAAATAGATTCTGTAGCATCGGATATAAATGAATTCAGAGAAGAGTTCAAGCAGTCTGCATCAAGTGATGTCGGAAATTTTTCTGTTATATCAGGTAATATTTCAGAAATTTCAGAAAAACTTGACGGTTTAAAAGGCAGTCTTGCAGAAGATACTGAACAAAATTTTCAATCCGTAAAACTTTTGCTGAATGAAATAAGTGCGAAACTTTCTTCAGATATAGAGCAGCAGAAAGATTTGTTCTCGCGTTCGGGGGAAGAAAATACTGAAAAACAACTCGAAGCTGTCAGAAATATTGCGTCAGATATAAAAAATATTCAAGTTTTAATTTCCGAAAATAAAGAATTGTTCAACAGTACCGTTGAAGAAAATATTAAAAGTATCAGGGAATACATAGGAGAACTGAGTAATTCTATATATGAATCCGGTTTAGAAAGTGAAAATAAATTCAATACAAAACTTGAAGCTTTAGATGTGCTAAATCATGGTTTTGAAAATCTTGCATCGTCTGTAGAAATCGGAATAAAAGATGTTTTAAGCGCTGTAAATCAGCTTGATGCATCAGCTCAAAACAGTTTAATTCAAACAGAAATCAACGCAGTGAAATCACTTTGCGAATCATTATTAACTTCGTTAAATGATACTCACAGACGTAGTGATGAATTATCGCAGATTATTTCTTCTTTAATGGAAATCGTTTTGAAAAAAGACGATATTAATGAAATTTCATTTAAGATGGACGAATATACAGATATTATGAACTCGCTGAGGGAGTTTACGGAAGCTTCGTTTGCCAATGCATCGTCAGATATAAACGGTTTGTTTGAAAAAGTTGAAGCATCTTTTGCAAATATCTTATCTAAAGAAGATTTTTCCGAATTTAAAAGAGAGCTGTCGGAATTTTTACGGACAATTACAGACAATTCTAATATATTAAACGTTGATTCATCATTCAACAGAGAAAAACTTCAGGAAATTTCCGATAAAATCGCTGAATTGGAAATCCCTGATTATTCTTATGATCTTACACAGATTTCATCTAAAATAGATGATTTATCTGACCTTTTTGCTAATTCTTCCGCTTCAAATTTTGAAGGGATAAGTCAAAAACTTGATGATATTAAATTAAGTTTGGAAGAAGCCAAAAAAGACGACAGTATTATCGCCAAATTAGGTGAGTTTTCGGAGCTGATAGATTCTTTAAAAAACATTATTTCAGTTTCTGCCGATGCAAATTCATCAGTAATAGAAGAACAAATTTCACGTCTTTCGGATGGTTTGGCTAATATTGTAACAGAAGAAGATTTTACAAATTTCAGAATTGATTTCGGAGATTTTATCCAAAAGATTTTGGATAATGCTGATGTGCTTCATTTGAACAGTGAGTCTAATAAAGAGCAGATTAATAAAATCGCGCAGAGATTGGAAGAACTTAACTATACTCAAAATTTTGAAAATTTAGACGGCAGGTTAAATGAAATCCGTACATCTTTTGAAAATAATTCTAAAATGAATTATGAAAATATTATTAATGAGATACAGAATTTGAAAGAGCTTTTGAATGAAACTCTTGCAAACAGCAATAATGCCGGAAAAGAAAATTTTGACAGGCTGAACTTTTCATTAACGGAACTCTCTGACAATATTCAAGTTCTGCTTGATATGTCATCTCACAAACCTGCTGAAATTCTGGATAAAATTTCCGAACAAATTCAAAATTCAACAGGTGCAATTTCTGAAAATGTCAATAACGGAATTAAATTAAATATAGAAGATGTAAAAGCTTCAATTTCCGGTGTTATAAATGAAATAACTTCCGTAAAAGATGATTTTACCGGTAAAAATGATAGTTTGACATTCAGTGTTACATCAGGCTTTGACAGTGTAAAACTTTCTCTTGAAAATATTTTGACAGCTTTTAATGCTCTGAATGATGATTTAAAAGCCGGTGCAGATGAAAATATTCAGGCTGTGTCGTCAAATATTGATGAGCTTACAGGCAAGGTTGACGAGTTGAAAGATGAAATTCATAAATTTACATCAGATTATTCGGACAGAGTCTATACGGTTGTTAACGAAATTTCCGATAAGCTGGAAGGTATGTCTGCAGGTTTTTCTGATGATATTAATGTCAGCATAAACGAGTTAAAAAATTACCTGTCGGAATATTTTGATAATTCCCGCTCGGTATACGATGCCGATTTTCAGCAATTAAAAGACATGGGAGAAATTCATTCAAATGAATTGAACTCAATATCAGGAAATATCACAGATTTCAGGGGGCATGTCGATGAAATTGTCCGGAGTTTAAAAGATTATATAACAGAGCTGAATGTGGCTTCAAAATCTTCAAAATCATTGAGCGACAGCAAATTTTCCGAAAAACTTGTTTCTCTTGAGTCTGTTCTTGTTAATAATGCAGATGCTTATGAAGAAAAATTTGAACTTTTGCAGGGTAAACTGGCAGAATTTGCACAGACTGTCGAGAGCGTAAATTCTGATACCGAAACTAAAATAGTTTCATCTATTGAAGAAATAAAGAGTATAAAAGAAGAACTTGCTTCCGTAACAGGATTTTTAAACTCTGCCAAACTGGCTGCCGATGAACAAACGGCTCAGATTATGTCAATGCTGGATACAAGTTTGGAGAATGTTACGGTTTCCGTTAATGAGATAAGCAGCAATGCTGTACAAAATATTAATTCTTCAATAAACGAAAATATTTTATCTGTTGAAGATAAGCTGACAGTTCTTTTGAATACTGTTGAAAATTTAAAAGACACAGGGTTAACGGATCTCGCTGATAATCTCGGAGAAAAATTCACAGAATTGAAACAGGAATTGGGGCTTATTAATACTGATATCGCAGATGCATTTCAGACAAAATCAGAAGATATTTTAAGGGCTTTTGAACCTGTAAAGACAGCTATAGAAGATTTTTCTGGCTATGATTTTGAGAAATTATTAAATGATGTTAAATCAATGCTTGAAACATCTTTTATGAATTTCAGCGTTGATGTTAACGGCGAGCTTTCCGCAAATTCTGAAGCGGTTTTGAGGCTGGAACAGGCTTATAAAGAAACATTTAATAAGATTTCTGTGATAGAAGACTGTGTATCTGAAGATATACAAAACAGTATTGAACTTTTGAATGTTACAATCGAAACCAATACAAGAAATCTGAAATGCGGTTTTGAAGAAAAACTTGATGAATATATAAATGATTTGAAATCACATCTTGATCTGGTGATGAATGACACTAAAACACTGGATTCTATTGAAAATTTAAAAGATGAAATTTCCGTAAAATTAGATACTGTTTTATCAGAGCAAAATTCTTTTGCGGAACAGGCAAATGTTATCTCTGCAGGTATAACAACTCTGGGTGATGATATTAAAAATTATGTTCAATCGGCATGCGAAAATACAATTGACAAATACAGCCCGCTTCAGAATAAACAGGCCATGGAAGCTTTAAATCAAAAAGTAGATACTCTGGTAACTTCAACCGATACAGAAGAAATTCTTAATTCTTTATACGAAATAGAGCAGAAAGCAGAAAAGATCGGCGGAGATTTAAGTGAAACGGTAAAAGCAATTATGTCAAAAATAGAAGTTATTGAAAAAGATAACTCATTAATTCTGGCATTCCATGAACTTGCATCAAAGCTGGAGTCTTTTACTGATGACAATACGCTAAACACTGCACTAAAAACTCTGTCGGAAAAAATTGATATTATAGCTTCTGATCAGTCTATGGAAGAATTGCGCGATGAACTGGACGCTGTAAATTCAAAAATAGATGTTCTGGCTTCCGATACCTCAATTGATGAATTACAGGAAAAATTCGATGAATTATCGCAAACGGAAGATAAGGTTTCCGAGATGCTTTCGGCTCTCCATGAAAAAGTTGATGCGATTGCAATGGATGGCGGAGATTTCGATATTGAAGAAGAAATTGATGACATTAAATCTCTTATTTTTGAGCAGAGAAAATTCTTTGAAGCCTCATCTGATGAAAAATCCGCAGCAATCGATAAATATTTAAGAGATGTATTAATGAAACTCGATAATGTTGATCTTGAAAAAAATTCGGAAGACATTAAAGAGTCCATAATGAATGCTCTGGTTTCGCTGTTTGAACAGATTTCATTTGTAGAAGAAACAGAAGAAATAAAAGATTTTGTAGAAGAAAAAACTGATGAAATCAATCAGAACTTGATTGAAGTTCAAAATCAATTGAAACAAATTGCAAGTTCAAATGATGATTTTGACTATTCTTATACTTTACAGGATGTCGAAAGCGACATCGCGAAATTAAGAATGGCAATAAATAATATGCCGGGCAGTAATTTTGAAAGCCTGTCGGATGATATTAAAAAAATTGTAAATTCTGTTGAAGGTCTTGAATCTTCTTTAACTCAGGAGCAGACTGCCGATCTGAAAAGCGATATTGAAAAATTAAATGAAGATATTTTGAGCATAAGTTCAAGGACAAACAAACTTCTTCTGACTTCTGACGAATCGTATAAAGCATTAAATGACGGTTTGAATAATTTCAGCAGTCTTGTTTATAAACTTGAAGACAGAATTAATTATCTTGATAATACAGAAACCAGCGAAAGACTGGAAAGAAAAATTGACAGCATCCATTCAATGGCTTCTGCCTCTGCAAATGCCGATAAGGTATTTCATCAGGTGCTGATGTATCTGGGTGAATGGATTGATTCTACAACCGAAAATATTGCAAGTATAACGGACAAAACTTCTGAAATTTCAAAGATTAAGGAAAGTCTTCAAGAGCTTAAATATGCTGTGCCTGAAAAAACTTCAATAATTGATGAAATTCAAAATAAATTTGAAGAGCAGGAATTGCGTATTGACAGATTAGAGATGAAGTTAGAGAAAATTTTATCGGCACTTGAAGAAAAAGATGATATGATGTTAAATAGAAAAGTGGATAAAATTGAAAAATTGATATCCAGACTTGGCACTAATATAGAAAAACTGACATCGTATGTTGATGAAGAATAAACTAATCTCTGACTTAAAAAGGAATATTCCATCTTCTAATGTTCTGGATACATTAGAAGAACGTTATGCCTATGCACAGGATGCATCAAATATCAGAAAAATCAAAAATTTACCCGATGCTGTTGTTTTTGTTGAAAATACGGAGCAGGTGCAAAAGGTTGTTAAGCTTGCCCTTAAATATAAAATTCCTGTAATTTGCAGAGGAGCAGGCACAAATGTAGTCGGTGCATGTGTTGTTGAACATGGCGGAATAATTTTAAATTTCTCGAAAATGAACAAAATTATTTCCATAAATAAAGATAACATGACTGCAGTTGTTGAACCGGGTGTTATTCTTGGTGATTTGCAGCATGAAGTCGAGAAATTCGGCCTTTTTTACCCGCCTGATCCTTCAAATCTTGCTGTTTCCACTATCGGCGGAAGTATCGCACAATCGTCAGGCGGAGCAAAATCTTTTAAATACGGAACTACAAAAGATTATGTTATAGATTTGAAAGTCGTTACGGCTGACGGTGAAATTTTAAGAACAGGTTCTAATACAATTAAAAATGCAACGGGCTATAATCTCAATACACTTTTTGTCGGTTCTGAAGGCACCCTCGGGATAGTTGTCGAAGCGACTTTAAAATTGATACCTAAACCTCAGAGTAAAAAAGTTTTGATGGCTTACTTTGATACTGTAAAAGAAGCTGTACAGGCTGTTAATGCGGTTATTGAACAAAGAATTTATCCTGCGACTATTGATTTCATGGATAAAAATGCAATCCAGACCGTTGAAAAATTTTATCCCGCTAATCTTTTAACAGATAAAGATGCTGCTCTTATTATAGAAATTGACGGCTTTGAATGTTCTATGAAATATCAGGAAGATATTATTGTGAATATTTTGAAAACCTGTAATGCGTCTGCAATACAGGCATCACATAATGAAGATGAATATAATAAAATTTGGACAGCAAGACGTTCTTCAATGGGGGCATGCGCAAAATTGAAACCGAACGTAACAACCGATGATGTAATTGTTCCCAGAGAAAATTTGGAAGCGCTTGTTTTAGGTATACGTGATATTTGCAAAAAATACAATCTGGATGTCTGTATGGTAGGTCATGTCGGTGATGGAAGCGTCCACCCGCAGATCCCTATAGATTATAATGATGAAGATGAATACAAACGTTATAAACTGGCAAAGAGTGAAATTTATGATCTGACAGCAAAACTCGGCGGAATTTTGTCAGGCGAGCATGGAATCGGTTTGGAAAAACGTCCTCATATAGATAAAGTGGTAAACTCGACAGCTCTTGATTATATGCGTAAAATAAAAAAAACATTTGATCCGTATAATATTCTAAATCCATACAAAATATTTTAATATGTCAGCCAGCCTTCCGAATTGCACTTCGCCCTAATCCTCCCCATTCGGGGAGGTAATTAAAAACATTTCCCTCTCCTATGGGAGAGGGGTTGTTTTGGAAGTCCGGAAGTCAAGATATCAAGCTGTTATTAGCATCCTGCTATTTTAAATACAAGCATGACATCTGTACTTCCGATCTCTTAATACACCAAATCGTTAAGTGTTACATCTAATGCATCAGCAATTTTTAATAGAAACTCAACACTTGGATTGAGACGTTCATTTTCCAGTTTATAAATATATTGCTGGCTTATATGCGCACGTTCTGCCAGTACTTCTTGCGATATTCTGTATTTAGCACGCAGTTGTCTTATATTGTCCGCAATATTTTTTAATAATTCTGCTTTATCCATTTTTTTATTATATACTACTTGCAATTTTATTATTACTTATGATAGTATTATTTTATAAAACGATAGTATTATAAGAAAGGATTGGCTATGGACGAAAATTTTAATTACAAATATTCAAGAATGAAAGTCATGGATTTTACAGCGTCTGTTGAACGTCTGGCAAATATTATTGATATTTTAAGGGTTTATCATGAATATTGCCCCGCAGAGTATGCGGATATCTGGCGTTTTGATGAATTGATAAATACACTTATGAAAGAAGCTGGTGCGGTTATGGATGATACTGAGGAAATAAGAAAAATTTTCAGTTAGTGTATAATATTCTTATGAATACGGGATTTGACAGAAAAGAGCTTGTAAAATATTTTAAATCGCTTGGATTAACCGTTCACACAACAACTAAGGCGCGCGGGCATCAGGGATTTTTTCTTAAAAACAGAATTGATA
>CASDVM010000033.1 GCA_949284415.1 uncultured bacterium
GGTAGTTCAAACTCTGATAAAAATTCCAATACGTATAAGAATTTTTCTGGTACAGCATCTATTGATTTGTCTTGGTTTGATGACGGGCAGTTTGTCTTAACAGACGGCAGTCTTATTCTCCTTGAAAACAATAATAATCTTGACGGTACTCCGGGGAATATTTATATTTCTGTTGATGTTAACGGATACAATAAACGTCCGAACAGGTTGGGACAGGATTTATTTATGTTTCAGGTTAATAATGAAGGGAAGCTGCTTCCTATGGGGGTAGATGGAAGTAATTTTTACGGTGCTAACGATACTTATTGTTCAAAATCATCAACCCATAAAGATAATGGTGCGGGATGTACAT
Source organism: uncultured bacterium (assembly GCA_949284415.1). GTDB lineage: Bacteria > Cyanobacteriota > Vampirovibrionia > Gastranaerophilales > Gastranaerophilaceae > Stercorousia. Next base: position 353 of record CASDVM010000033.1, read on the forward strand.
ATAAAGCTTTATCAGATCCGTCATTCTGGAAAAATTTGCCTTAATATAACAAAATAAAAGGCTTCACAAAAGAAGCCTTTTATTTTGTTTGAAAATATCCGTGAAATTTATTCTAAAATCCAGCCGTTTGTAAGGTCTACTTTTATGGGCTTAAGAAGTTTTATGTAAACGGTATCGCCTGCTTGAACGTTAAGTTTTTCTCCTTTCAAAACGGCTCTTACAAATTTCATAAACCAGTTTCTGTATTTTGTAACTTCTCCTGCTCCGTTAAACGATACAGTCTGATCGTTGTTTGTAGTTAAAAGAGAATTGTCTAATACAAGAACTCCGTTTCTTACAAACCATTTTCCTTTTCTTACATCAAGAAGCTGTCCTTTAAGGGTTGATCCTTTATAAACAAGTATATATTTATCTTTTGTTATGTAGTTTTCAGGCGCAGCAGCAGAATATATTTCTCCCGGCTGGGATGTTTGCGAGCTTATGTATTTAGTTAATTTTACAGGTACTATTGCTCCTGCAGGAATTGTGCCTATACTTCCTTGTACAAACGCACTTTCAACAATGTAACCGTTTCCTGTTTTCTTTCTCATTGCTTCTGCAAGTTTTGCGTTCGGATTTAATTTTGCCTGTTCCATCATTTCATAAAGAATTGCAGAAACTTCGGCTCTTGTCGCAGGTCTGTCGGCTTCAATTTTGGCTTTATCTTCTGATGGAATTGTTACAAGCATATTTAAAATTTCAGCTTTGCCTGCAGGAATTAAGAATGATTCAGGAACTTCATTTATATCCGTATATTTTTTTGTAAGCACTTCTTTAGCTTTAATATTGCTGATTTGTTCCGTAGTTAAAGCATTAACTGCAACAGTAATTGATTCGGCGCGTGTTACAGTTTCATCAGGTCTGAATGCTTCTCCTTCATCAGGGCATGAGATTAAATCAAAATATAATGCCTTTTGAATAGCATCATAAGCCCAGAAACCCGGTTCTATATCGTTAAATTTTACAGGCTGTGCAATTGTTGTGTGCTCCTGCCCGAGAGCCTTAATAGCCATTGATGCAAATTCCGCTCTGCTGACATTATCATCGGGCTTGAATGTTCCGTCAGGATAGCCTACAATTACACCTTTTTCCGTTAATATTTCTATCTGTTTAGCTGCCCAGTGGTCAGGTGTTACATCAGGGTATGCAAATGCCGGAATCGCAAATGCTATGAAGGCAATTGCAGATAATAGAACTTTTCCTAAATTTTTCATACATTAACTCTCCTATAAAATCCTACAATTACTATGTTACATTCAAATTTTTATTACTGCAATATTTTAATAAAGTTATGTTACTTTTCCTGTAAACTTTTTTGTCATTATGGACAAGGCTTTCAGGCTGGTATATAATGATAAATGTACCCGCGGAGTTTTTTATGCTTCAAAATTATTTGTTATATTTGTCTTTTATAAACGGAAAGCTGGAAAAATTTTTTAACCGACAAAAACCTTATATCATGTGTGAAAAGGGATGCGGAAAATGCTGTAAAAATGCACAATTCCCGTTTTCAAAAATTGAATTTGATTTTTTGCGGGCAGGTGTGTGCCGTCTGCCCGAGGAAACTAAACAGATAATTTCGAATAATATAGCAAAAGTTCTTGAGCAGCGGGAAATTTTTAAAGGTGAAAAATTCCTTTATGACTGTCCGTTTTTGATTAATGATGTATGTAGTGTTTACCCGTACAGGGGAATAGTATGCAGAACATTCGGACTGATGTCTAAAGGTGCTGACGGGCGTATAAAAGTGCCGTTTTGCTGTTTTGAAGGCTATAATTATTCAAACGTAATAGATCTGGAAACAAGAAAAATTTCGGCAAAAAAAGTTAAAGAAAGAGGCTTTGAGGAAGAACCGCTCGGATTTAATATAAGCTATGAATTTTTGACGGATCCTGATTTTGAAAAAGGTTTTAAATTTGAATTTGGCGAGAAAAAACCGCTGATTGAATGGTTTATCAAACAGTGATGAAATGACTAAAAATAAAAAGAGGATAAGAAAAATTTTTATCCTCTTTTTAACTGGGCAGGGGTGGATTCGAACCACCGTAGTCTCGCGACGGCAGATTTACAGTCTGCTCCCTTTAGCCACTCGGGCACCTACCCTTATTAAATTTTCAAAAATTGCCTTTGACGGGATTTGAACCCGTGGCCTCTCCCTTACCAAGGGAGTGCGCTACCCCTGCGCCACAAAGGCTCAAATACTTTTAAATACCAAGGGGGTGTTTGATAACCTTCCCTCCGCTCACTAACAAACAGTTAGTTCGCGAGCCTTGCCACAAAGGCTTGTATATATTAAACTATTAAATTTTCAATAAAAATGCCGACTATAGGAATCGAACCTACAACCTACGGTTTACAAAACCGTTGCTCTACCATTGAGCCAAGTCGGCAAGCCACATGAACTATTCTATTAAGAAAATATTAAAATGTCAATACTATCTTTTAGGAACTTATATCGCAGTTTGCACTAAAAATAATTGAAATCGTATTACTGAACTTGTTTCAGTGGCTTATAAACGGTAAAACACGGAAATAAGTTTGGAATGACATAACTGGTTTTATGGGAACGCTTACGCCTATCCCACCCTGCGAATTGCGATATAAATCTCATCTTTTCTTATTTGCTGTATAATATTTTTAGATTTTTGTAGAAAGGCAGAATTTTATGACAAGATATTTTACTCCGATTTTACTTTTAACAATTTCGAATATATTCATGACATTTGCATGGTACGGGCATTTGAAACATAAATCAGCTGCCCTGTGGGCAGTTATTCTTATAAGCTGGGGCATTGCGTTTTTTGAATACTGTTTTCAGGTTCCTGCAAACAGAATCGGAAGCAGTGTATATTCAACAGCGCAGCTGAAAACAATTCAGGAAGTTATAACGCTTGTAGTTTTCAGTGTATTTTCGGTTTTATACCTTAAAGAAGAATTTAAGTGGAATTACCTTGTAGGGTTTATTTTTATAATTTTTGCCGTATTTTTTATATTTAAAAAATGGTAGCGTCTATTTCTCAAATACGAATACTCTGTAGTATTTAAGTTTGTCAGCTGATTTTATTTTTAGATATTTCTGGCATAACATAAATGCTTCAGCATTCATTCTGGATAAGCTGCCTGTCATTACCGGAATTTTTTTGTATTCTTCTAATGATTTCAGCGGGTAAGAATTATAATTTTCGTCCCAAATATAGAAAATACGATCATGTTTTTGCATTGGTTGAATTACTCTTTTTACAAAGTCTTTTTCAAATTCAGGATTGATTAAAATTGGATTGATAACATATTTTTTATATTGTTCGTATCTGTTTGTAATATCTGTATCCATTGCATAAGGCTGATGGACAAAATCTTGAAGCAGACTGAATTTCCTGCCGTTAAATGATATATATTTATCAAAATCATTTTTTCTTAAGGCAAGAACTATTGTATCATTATCTTGTATTTTGTAATTATTTAATACTGTTGCAGCCGGTTTTTCTCCTAAATCTCTGTAGCCCCTTACAGCGCTTAAAGGTGATGATATGAGATAAAAAACATTTACAATAAACAGATATGTTATAAGTATTTTTATTGTTCTGCTTTTCAATTGGGCAAGTCCTGTACTTACGCACAAAAGAAACGGAGGAATTGCAAGAATTGTGTATCTTGTGAGCATTCTCAAACCGCTATTCATACATAAAATTGTTTCAAATGCAAGAAATAACAGCGGTAAAGCAAGCCAAAAATAATTTTTCTTTTCGGTTGTTACTGCTTTGAATATCCCAAAAAATGCAATACCGGCAGGTATATAAATAAACAATATTTGTAGAATGCCGAGTGTCGGAATATATACTGCAGGGTTATTATATATACCCGCTAAACAGGGTGTAAAGTAATTTTGTATAAGAATAAATGTCGTGTAAATATTGCTTGTAAATATCCAGTTTGCACCTTCATATTTCCCCATGTGCGTGAGAATATAAAAAGCAAACGGTAATATTATACCTATTAATATTATGTTTGATATAATGAATTTTTTTAGAATATTTTTCTTTTGCCACAGAATATAAGCAAGCACAATAATTCCCAGCGCAATAACGTATAAGACCCCTATTGTAAAAGTATAAACTATTGCGGCATTCGCAATAATATAACCTGCATAATCAGAGTTTTTGTTATTTTTTAGAATTCTTATAATATAAAATAATGAAATTGTAACAAATAAAGATAGAAATATATAAAATTTAACTTCCTGAGAATAAAATATTAAGGTTGAATTTACAGCTGTTAAAAACGCAAATATGTTTCCTGTTTTACTGTCTTTAATTTCTCTGCCGGTAAAAAATGCCATTATAACGTTTAAAACACCGGCAAGTACGGAGAAAAGCCTTATAGTTATATCTCCATTCCCGAAGATTTTAATCCATACAGCAAGCATTAATTGATAAAGCGGGAAATGTACATCAGCATTAACAGAGGCTTTTATAATGTCGAGCGGTCCACCTGCAATTGTCTGGTTATACATTACCATTTCGTTATGCCAGAACCCTGCAGGTTTATCAATGAATAGCAGCCTTAAAACTAATGCCATTATGACAACTAAACCAAATATAATATAATCTCTCTTTTTCATATATCCCCTTAAATTTATATAATAAGCGGAAGACGGGACTCGAACCCGCGACGTCAACCTTGGGAAGGTTGCATTCTACCACTGAATTACTTCCGCATTTGTCTTTATTTTATTACAAAAAAAAATTTATACAAATTATTAATATATCTGTTAATTAAAAATACTTACCTTATGGTGAGTATTTTTAATTAACAGATAACAAGGCTCGTGTCTTGCTCGGTCGCGTGTAACGGTATTCCGCGTTTTGCAAATGTGATTTTTCTCAATCGAAAAACGCTACAGCCTCAGCTCACTCACGTAACTCGCAAAAAGCTTCATCAAGCCACTGTCTCAACAAATTAAAAGACCGTTAGAACTAAAGTCCTACGGTCTTTTAATAAGCGGGAGACGAGGCTCGAACTCGCGACATCCTCCTTGGCAAGGAGGCATTCTACCACTGAATTACCCCCGCATCGGGTTACTTCTTTAGTATTGCATAAACAATTTTTTTTTGCAAGTGTTTTTTACGAATTTATATCGTAGCTTATGCTAAAAAGAGCTAAAATCGTCTCCCCTGAAATAAATTCAGGGTGGGTGCTTATAAACGATAAGATTTCGAAACAAGTTCAGGAATGACATAACTGGTTTTGTGGGAACGCTTCTCTTATCTCATCCTACAAATTGTGATATAAGTCCATTTTTTATACAGCAACAACTTCTTCTTCATTACCTTCTTTATTGTTTGTGTCCATTGAACTGACATCTATTTCAAGACGATTTGGAAATTGTTTTTTCAATTGGTTAACAAGATCATTTGTACTTTCTACCCAGAAAATTGAGGCCGTTAAAATTTTTACGTCTTCATCCAAATCTTTAAGTTTAAACATTACGGGATCCGAACCTGAGTGCTGGCAGAGAATATTTTTCAGCAAAACTATTTCTTCAAATCTGAAATCATCAAGAAGGGTTATTGTAAAAATGTTGGAATTATCAACTGTTTTAACGGTTTCTACAATTATAGAAGGCGGTTCGTCATCAGATCTTCTGTTAACTTTGCCTGATATAATGACGCGCTGTTCACTCTGCAAAATATCGCCGTATTCCGCAATTTTTCCGTTAAAAGCTATGGCTTCAATTTTCCCTGACAAATCTTCTATCGTCAAAAATCTGATAAATTTTGTCGGATCTTTTTTAGTCGGAATTTGTCTCATTGTTGTTACAAGACCGCAGATTGTTACAATTTTATCATTTGGCAGTTCCGGAATTTCTGAGATTTTATGTGTCATTAAGAAAGGCAATTTATCCCTGATTGTAGATAGCGGGTGGCTTGTTACATAAAATCCGAGAAATTCTTTTTCGAAATTTTGAAGTGTTCTCGCATCATATTCTTCATCAGAGCCTGCAAGCTTAAATTTCGCATCATCAATTTCCGCTGTGTCTCCTAACATGTCGAATAAGCTGCCCTGACCTGATTCTTTTGCTTTTGATTCTTTTGAGGCGGTTGAAGTTATATATTCAATATTATCCCAGAGCTGTTTACGGCTTTTTTCGATTGATGCGAATGCTCCTGCTTTAATTAAACCTTCAAGAGTTTTTTTATTTGAGCATTTTGTATCCAGACGTTTTATGTAATCATAAATTGATTTATATTCGCCGTTTTCTTCACGTTCTTTAATTATTTCTTCAATAACGCCTTCTCCGACCTGTTTGATTGAAGCCAGTCCGAAACGTATATTATGCCCGTCAGGAGCGTATTCAAGATAGGATTTATTGATATCGGGCGGGAGTACTTTTATTCCGTATTTTAAAGCTTCTTCAATATAAGCCTGAGTTTTATCCTGATCTCCTGCAACGCTTGATAAAAGTGCGGAGAGATATTCAACGGGATAATGACATTTTAAATAAGCTGTCTGGTATGCGACAAATGCGTAAGCTGATGAATGAGCGCGGTTAAAGCAGTATTGCGCGAAGTTTTCTATTTTTTCAAATAAATCTTCCGCATCTTCTTTTTTCATTCCGTATTTAGCGGAACCCTGAACGAGCTTATCTTTTTGAGCCGCCATAGCAACAGGATCTTTGTGCCCCATCATACGGCGCACCTGATCGGCCTGACCGAGTGAATAGTCAGCCATTACCTGAAAGATTTGCATAATCTGTTCCTGATATACCATTGTTCCGTAGGTATCTTTCAGGATAGGTTCAAGTCTGGGGTGGGCATAAGTAATAGCCTGACGGCCATGTTTTCTTTCAACAAAGTCATCAACCATGCCCGAACCTAACGGACCGGGTCTGAACAGCGCAACTAAAGCGCCCAAATCTTCAAAAACGTCAGGTTTTAATTTTTTAACAAGACTTGTCATGCCGGAAGATTCAAGCTGAAATACCCCGACTGTTTCGCCTCTTACAAGCATGTCGTAAGTCGCTTTGTCATCAAGCGGAATATGATTAATATCAACATCAATCCCCTGACATCTTTTAACAAGTTTGACGGTTTTGTGTATCATTGTAAGATTTCGAAGCCCGAGAAAGTCCATTTTCAAAAGCTTCATCTTTTCTAAAATTTCTCTGTGATACTGCGTTATGATAATTCCGTCTTTTGAGGGCTGAACAGGTACAATCTGATCAAGCGGTTTGTATGAAATGATAACGCCTGCGGCGTGCATGCCTATACCGCATTTGATACCTTCAACGCATTTTGCAGTATCAATTACTCGTTTAATTTCGGGGTCTGTGTCGTACAGGTTTTTAAGTTCCGACCCTTCAATCATGGAACCTTCAATTGTATCTTCAATCAAAGATGCAGTTCTGTTGCTCTTTGCGTATTCCATCCCGAAAACTCTTGCGACACTTTTGAATGCATTGCGCGCTGCAAGTGTGTTGAATGTAATAATCTGACAAACCTTGTCTTCTCCGTATTTTTTTACAACGTAGTCAATTACTTCCCCGCGTTTTTCAATACAAAAGTCCGTATCAATATCAGGCATGCTGAACCGTTCGGGATTTAAAAATCTTTCAAACAACAGATGATGGCGTATAGGGTCAAGATCTGTAATATCAAGGGCATAGGCAACAACAGATCCTGCAGCGGAACCTCTTCCGGGACCTACCGGAATATCATGGGTTTTGGCATAATGTATAAAATCCCATGTTATAAGAAAATATGCCGAAAATCCCATTTTTTCGATAATACTTAATTCATATTTTACGCGTTCTTTTAGTTCCGGGGTAATATTTTCTTCGCCATATTTTCTTTTTAACCCTTGCTGAACAAGTTCTTCAAGATAAGAGTCTGTTGTGTGATTGGGTGGTACGGGGAAATCCGGAAGAGGTGCTTCCCATTTTATAGTTACATGGCATTGCTCCGCAATATCAACGGTGTTTTTAATACATTCATCAAAAGTTTCGGAATCCATCCATTTGAAGGCATCGCGCATCTCAGAAACCGTTTTTACATAAAATTCGTTATTAGGGAAATGGAATCGGTTTTCTTCATCTTTCATTGACTGTGTCTGCATGCACAAAAGCGTATCATGCCAGTCGGCATCTTCTTTTCTCAAATAATGGGAATCATTTGTTATAATCATTTTGATTCCGAGTTCTTTTGCGATTTTTATTAAATCAGGATTTGTTCTTTTTTGTTCTTCGAGTCCGTGATCTTGCAGTTCAATATAGTAATCATCACCGAACAATTCTTTATATCGTTTTGCAACGGCTTTTGCTTCTTCATAGTCGCCTTTGAGCAGGTTTTGCAAAACTTCTCCGCCAAGACACGCAGAACAGCATATAATACCTTCATGATGCTCTTTCAATAGTTCAAAATTTATTCTAGGCTTCATATAAAAACCTTTGCAGGCAGCGTCTGACGCCAGTTTTACAAGGTTCATATAGCCTTCATTATTTTTAGCAAGCAGAATAAGGTGATATCTTGGATTGTTATTAGGATCGCGTTCCGTTATATCACCGTTATGGACGTAGAATTCGCACCCTATAATCGGTTTAATTCCCGCTTCTTTTGCTTCAAGATACAAATCAAGTGCACCGTACATAACTCCGTGATCGGTTATAGCAACGGCAGGCATGTTATTTCCTTTTGCAAAGTTGCAAAGATCTTTGAGTTTTATTGCTCCGTCCAACAATGAAAATTCACTGTGCAGGTGAAGCGGTACAAATTGAGTATCCTTGTCCATATTAAAATTTTAACACAGTGAATTTTTAAAAAAAATTGAATGTTAAAGAATATTTATTGATAATTTTCCAGAGTTTTGTTAATTCTTTCAATCATTTCTTCTTTTAAAAATTTCGGTGAAATAATTTCGCATTCTCTGCCGTATCTCATAAGTCTGTTTATTAAAAGATTTAAGTCTTCATCTTTATTTATTATTATATTGCTCCCGTCAGACTCCATTTTGTCAAGTCTTTCCCAGTCTCTTAATTTATAATTTCTTGCCAGTCTGTTTTTAATTCTGTACACAACGGTTGTCGGAATTGACTGACCTGACGATGCGACCGGAAGCTGTTTTAATGATTTTATATTTTCCACAGGTATTTCATATACCCTGCTTCCGCTGTTGCCAGTAACTTTTAAACAGATTTTCCGTTTTTTATAAATTGTTTCAAGCGGCGAACAAACCAGATTTATTTCACCTTCTTTATCATTTGTATATATAATTTCAAGTTTCTGTTTATCCTGACAGTATTTTTCACACTTCTTTACCTGTTCAACCATTTCTGAGTGATAAAAAGAAAGGTTCAGATTATTTGTGTTGTCAGCAATTTGCTCAAGACTCTGTGCGGCGTCATCAAAACGCATTTCAAGACTTCTTATGAAACTTTCAAAATTGGTTTTATTTTTTCCGTCAGGCAAAACAGAGCTTGCTTCTTTTAAGATATGGATACTTTTTATATCATCGGGATTAAACTTCAACTTATAAATAGAGCTTGTCATGTGATATTTTTTCTTGATTTTTTTTACTTTAATCCCGAAAATTTTCATTGCATTAAGATATTTATTCAATGTAACATGCGTATTTGAAGTTCCGTCATATTTGCCGTCAGAGAAGTGGTCGATAACTTTTTTAAATTCGACATCTCCGTCATATAGCATTTTAATGAATTCAAATAATTTTATACAGGAATCATTGTATTTTTCCGTTAATTTATTAGCCACAATAATACCCCGCTTTCATGTCTTTCAAAAGTTTAATAAAATCGTTTTTAAAGCTCTCCGGTTCCAGTATTGTGCATAAAGGCCCGTATTCCAGCAATCTCTGACGTGCGAAAAAATCATTGGATGTATTCATTTCTATAACCATACTATTTTTTTGTTTTTCTATAATTTTTTCATTTTCGTTAAGCTGAATTTTGTCAGGTTCACATTCAAGTTCGTATACAATTTTAAAATTATTTAAGTTGTCAGGAATTGTCTTGTTCAGTTTAATTTCTTTAATTTTATTGATTCTGCTGACAAGAAAGCTGCCGTACTGCCTGTATTCCAAACCTGTTCCGAAAAGATAAATTTTTCCGTTAGATATTTCGATTTTGTCAGCATTTAATTCAATATCTTTTTCCCCTGAGTTAGGTGAATTATATGAAATAATTATCTGTCCTTTTTTATCGCAGCAGTCGATTAAATCTTCAAGAAGTTTTATATTAATATCTTTAAGCATTGATATTTTTCGCATTTCTGCTATAAACTCATCATTTTTTATATAGCCGCCAATTTTTTCAAAAAAATGCTCCATCGCAACAATTTCATTTATATCCATTGTTTTAACGATACTTTTATATACTTTGATAACGCTTTGAATTTGTTCGGGAGTCAATGTTAGTTCAAACGGATTTTTAGTTATTACATATCTGGAAATTTTATCTTCCCCTCTGACTCTTTTAACCTCACATCCCAGACGGCGGAGAGAATTTATATAAACTCTCAATGTATCAATTGAAATTTTTTCTCTTAAGTAAGGGTGATTATATATATATTGGCTTATTTCTTCATAAGATTTCGGACTTTCTGCCAGCAGCGAAAAGATTAAAAGAGATTTAAAGCCAGTAAATGACATTAAATTATAAGTAACCTTTTGAGTTTTTACAAATTCTTTCATTTTATTCTCCCCATTATTTTATTTTACTATAAAATTAAGGGCATGTACAATGCATGTTTTTTACGAAAGTTATTAATTGTCAATCAAAATTTATTTTATTTTTACGTAATTTCATTAAATTTTCTTCATTAAGATTTAAGAACTTGAATTTTTTATTGATGTTATTAGGGGCATGGTCAATTGTAAATTTTATTTTATTTTTTTTTACTTGTCAAACATTTAACTTAGATTTACATTTAAAAACGTGGAGGGGGCGCGTAACTGAATTGTTAAGAACAGGACGGCTGCCGGATAGTTGAATAATCGGTAAACAGAAAAAGAGGTGATGGCAAAAAAGGATAGTTGGAAAAAGGTTATAAAGGATAAAGAGGTAAAAGGAAAAAAGTTGAAAGTTTTTTGAAGTGCGAGAACGATTAGGGATATTTTTTTTTATTAAGTTTTTATTACGGGAGTAAAAAAGATTTAAGGGGATGAGGAGATAGTTGTAATTATTAAAAGCTTGCGAAATTGCAGGCTTTTTTATATTATATAAATTATGACAGAAGAGCTGGAAACAAAACTTGTTATAGGATTAATGTCAGGAACATCATGCGACAGCATTGATGCGGGTTTGTGCGAGGTGCATCCTGATATGTCGGTTAAGCTTATATCCGGGATTAACTACAAGTATCCGGAGCATATAAGAGCAAAAATATTTCAGCTTTTTTCAGGTAATGTTTCCGTTAAAGATGTCTGCCAGATGAATTTTGTAATAGGGCATTGTTTTGCTGAGGCATGTAAAGTTCTTATATCCGAGCATGGAAAACCTGATTTTATTGCAAGTCACGGGCAGACAATTTATCATTATCCTTTTGATGAAAAACTAGATAAAATACCTTTAAAAAGTACTTTACAGATTGGAGAAAGTGCGGTTATTGCCGAAGAAACAGGGTGTCTTACCATTTCAAATTTCAGAGAAGCTGATATTGCCGCAGGCGGTCAGGGGGCTCCTCTTGTTTGTTTTGCGGATGAAAAATGGTTCAAGCCTCTAAAGAAAAATCTTTTAGTTCAAAATATCGGCGGAATTTCCAATGTTACGGTTATATCAAAAGAATTCCCGACATTCGGTTTTGACACGGGCCCTGGTAATATTATTATGGACTACTGCGCAAACAAATATTTTAAAATGCCTTTTGATAAAGACGGAAAAATTGCAGATTCGGGAAAAGTTTCGGCAAGCTGGCTTGAGTGCTTAATGCAGGATGAATATTACTTTAATGTCCCTCCGAAAACTACAGGCAGAGAATATTTTTCTGCCGAATATATTGAAAATGCATTGCGTTTTGGTCCTAAAAAACCTGAAGACATTATAGCAACAGCAGCAGCACTTACCGCTAAAACAATAACTACAGCTTATGAAAGATTTATTTATCCTGATATTGATATTAAAGAAGTTATTATAGGCGGAGGCGGAGCTTATAATCCCACTTTAATGAAGTATCTCAGACATTATCTGCCAAAGCATATAGATTTAAAAACGCATGAAGCATACGGAATTTCAAATAATTTTAAAGAGGTAATGGCGTTTGCACTCCTTGGATATTGCACCTATTACGGTATTCCTAATAATCTGCCTTCCTGTACCGGTGCAGGTAAAAGAGTAATTCTGGGAAAAATGGCCGGTTGATTTTTTTTCTTGTTTTGTTGTAGTTTATTAACTATTGTAAATCTTATTGTAAATTTTGGCAATTATGATTTTTCAGTAGTATTCTTTAAAATGTACAATTTATCAAAAGAAACGAAAAGGAGATAAAAATGATAAATAAAGTAGCATTTACAGGTAGAGAAACAATGTTAACAAGCGGATTAAAAAATGCATCACAAAAAGCAGGTGAATTTGTTTCATCCTCATCAATTTTACCTGCATTGCCGAAAGCAAATATTTCTAAAGCACCGGCAAATGATTTGGTTGACGCTGTATATACAAGCCCGTTTGCACCAACCGGAAACTCTATTGCCGAAGAATTGGCTGAAGAAGCTGCAGCAACAAAAAGAATTAATTTATATATATAATTTTTTAACAGCGTTTGGAATGTACCTGATTGTATCGGATGCTAAAACTCCGTATTCAGTCAGGTCATTTTTTGCCAGATCGCCTGCAAGCCCGTGGAGGTATACTGCTAAAACGGATGCATCAAAAGAGTTCATGTGCAGTGCTAAGAGTCCCGCGATCATCCCGGCTAAAACATCGCCGCTTCCGGCTTTTGCAAGTGCACTGTTACCTGTTTTGTTATAATAAATAGTTCCATATTGTGATGCCACGATAGTTTTATGCGATTTTAATACTGTAACGCAGTTGTATGTTTTGCATATTTCCTGCGCTGTATCTTCAGGGGATTGTAATACTTTATCAAGAGTTGTATGCAAAAGTCTTGAAGCTTCTTTAGGGTGAGGGGTTAAGACTACATTTTCAGGCAGCTGTATGTTGTTTGCGGATAGAATATTAAGCCCGTCCGCATCAATCACTGCAGGTAAGTGGCGAGCATTTGAAATTGTTTGTTTAAAAATATTTACTGCATCAGATGTTGTTGAAAGTCCGCATCCTATAAGCAATACTGTTGAAGTTTTTATAATATCGGGAATTTTTTCAACAGGAGCAAGAACAATTTCAGGAGAAAGCGATGCTACAGCTCTTAAAACATTTTCATGGCTTGCAAGTTCAACGTATCCGGCTCCGATTTTCAGTGCGGAAATCGATGATAAATAGGCTGCTCCTGTCATATATTCAGAACCCGATACATTTAAAATTTTTCCGAAAGTACCTTTATTTGAGTTTTCGGGTCTTTCAGGCATCTTTGGTATATTATAATCCATTTTGTCTTATAGCCTCATAAGCAACAATTGCAACGGAATTAGATAAATTCAGACTTCTTTGTCCTTCTTTCATCGGAATTGTAAGAGCATTTTTATCTTTTACATAAATCTCGGGAAGTCCTCTGGTCTCAGGTCCGAAAACAAAGAAATCTCCGTCCTGAAATTTTACATCCGTGTACAACCTGTTTGTTTTAGTTGTCAGATAATAAAAATTAGCAGAACTGTTTGCCTTAAGCAATTCCTCCATTGTCTCAATTTTGTGCAAATCGACACTGTCCCAGTAGTCTAATCCTGCGCGTTTTGTGTATTTGCTTGAAAGTGAGAAGCCGAGTTTGCCGACAAGATAAAGAGAAGCCCCCGTACATGCACAAAGCCTTGCAATGTTTCCTGTATTTTGAGGAATTTCAGGCTCGTATAAGACTATGTTAATTTTAGCCATCCTTTAATCCTTATTGAATAATTTCGGGCTTTCAACAACTACGGGTATTGCTCTTACCACGCAAAATATAATTGCTGCCCAGGCAAATATCATTGTTATTGTATGAAGAATCGGTGTTCCGCTCCATAGTTCCATCCCCGGTGTGTTTACTGCAATCAGCAGGAGAAATGCCAGAACTTTTGCAACTGCATAGCTTATTCTCATAAAACGTGATGCACAGATAAATTTTCCCCATGAAGTAGACTGCATTGATTTATCTCCGAAGGCAGTCATTCCTTGAGAAAGTGCAACACTTCTGATTCCGTCTGTTGTGAATGCTCTTGCGGTACAGATAAGAGGAAATATAATGCTTATCCAGCCCATAACCGAAAAAACTGTCCAGTATGAGATTTCAACAATTCTATCTCCCAAAATATCCAGTACTGAACCCCATTCAGACGACTGATTTAATTTCCTTGCAAGATAACCGTCCAATCCGTCCATAGAAAATGCGATAATTGTCAATACAAATGCAAGCAAATATGCCCATGTCGTTTTAACATAGAGTAATGCTATTGCGCCGTAAGCCACAAATATACGTGAAACTGATACGATATTTGCAAGATTGTTTTTTATATTCATTGATGTCTCTCCGTTTTGCAAGTCTGAATTTTATTTTTTTGTTCTTGATAGGGCAAAATTAACTTCATCGAGTTTTTTTACTCTATCGCCGAGCATAATTTTTTCAGCTTCTTCAAGAATTTGTGTTACCATACAGCCGTTATCTCCGTCTGAGCGGGCTTTTTTACCTGTTGAACAGCAGCTTATAAAGTGCTGGCATTCAAGTTTCAAAGGCTCAATTTCAAGATAATCCAGCTTAATATTTTGAGAATTGTCTTTTACAAAATTGTCGTATATAACAAGTTTGTTTTCCGGAACGGTATCATCTAAAATAGCCGTGGCTTTTGTACCTCTTACAAGAAGCTGAACATGTTTTCTCGGTGTAATCCAGCTTTCCGAAATATGCCCTATAACTCCGTCTTCAAACTGAATCCCGACATGTGTTATATCCATAATGTCGTTTTGTTCTGAAGAACATCCGAGAGCCGAAAGTACATGAACGGGTTCTTTGCCTGTAACATAGCTGATTAAAGATACATCATGAGGCGCCAGATCCCACATTACGCTTCTGTCATTTTTAAAGAAATTTACATTTAATCTGTCGCTCTGCGCATAAATAATTTTTCCTAAAGCACCTTCTTCAATGAGCATTTTTAAACGATTTACGGCAGGATGATAAAGCAGTAAGTGCCCGACCATCAAAACAAGGCCTTTTTCATGCGCAAGTTGTGTCAAATCTCTGGCTTCAGCGGCAACAGTTGAAATAGGTTTTTCAACATAAACATTTTTACCGGCTTCAAGCATTGCTTTGACCATTTTATAGTGTGTGTGGCTCGGGGTAACAACGCATACTCCGGTTATATCTTTGTTGTTAATAATTTCATGAAAATCTTTCGTAACTTTGACTCCCGGATACTGTGCCGATACTTTTTTCAGGTTTTCTTCATCAATATCGCATACAGTATCAAGTACGTTTAAGTTATAAAAATTGCGGACAATGTTTCTTCCCCATACACCGCAGCCAATTACTGCAACTTTTTGTTCACTCATTTTAATTCCCTAATTTCCTTATCTCTCTGTTAAAGGCTTGCGCCCTCTTTATTTATATAATACTACTCAAAGATTTTTTTGCAAACTCTTTTTTATGCATTATTTTCATTTTGCTGCTGCTGAAGAGCAGAAAGTCTTAATTGATGCATCTCTTCGCATTTTTGATAAAAAATTTCTCTGTCAGCTTCAGGAAAATATACGGCTAATTTATCTAAAAGACCTTTCGGAAATTCCGAATATTTAGCCATTCTATCCAGAATATCGTCATTCAGCGGATATACAGATCTGAAATTCTTGTAATAAATTGCCTTAACTTCTTCTTCGGAACGCTGCAGATTTTCCATAGGTTTTGTTCCGAGTTTGTAAGTTACGTAATTTGTATCAAAATATGCGGGAGTATATTTTTTCATTATTATTCTCATAATAAAATCAAAGTCAGACATTGTTTTAAATTTTAAATCGAAATAGTTTTCTTTTTCAATCATAGATTTTTTGAAAAACATAGCCTGCCTTGAGCATGGCATAGCCTGAAAAGCGTTATACATAGAAGGCGCAAATAAAAATACAAAGCCTTCGGGATGCCTGCAGTAAGCCGGTGCAAATGTGAAATCGGCATTATTCGCTTCCATAAGATTTACAATATCGTAGATCGATGTTATATCGTGTATAAAGTCATCACAGCTTAAAAACGTAATATATTTCCCTTTTGCACGCATTACACCTTTATTGTAAGCATCAAATTTTCCCGTGTCGCGTTCCGAATAAAAATTAAAAAATCCTAAATTTTTATAATTTTTAAGCATTTCAACTGTTCCGTCATTTGAAGCTTTGTCGATTACCAGGTGCTCAATATACGGATATGTCTGGAGTTCTAGCAATGATATTAAAAGATTAAAGTCATCCGCCAGATTGTTTTCCAGAAGGTTGTATGTCGGCGTAACTATAGTAACGTAAGGTTCCATTTTCTATCCTCATTCTGCAAATTTTTTCTTAATAATAGCATATTGTATGTCTTTTTACGAATTATTAAGAGATGTAAATTATACATATAAATTACAACAAAAAAGGTTAAAAGTGAGTTTAAATATAAATAGTAGTGTTTATTAAGAGTGGTATAGGAGGTTATTATGACTCAGTATACTTCAATTTCGCCTGCCGAAACAGGAATTATGACAGGGGTTGTTTCGTCTGCTGCAGGTTATGCGCTTGCTCCGCGCAAGTACAATCTGGAACAGTTATTGACGCAGAAACCTGATGTTTTTCAAAAATCTTTTTCGGAAAATGTTATGAAAAACGCCGCAAAAGAACAGAAAAAAGCTCTTGATATTATTCTTGAAGGGCGTAAAATTCTTAAAAATGCGTCAAAAAATAATTCCGCGGAAGCAAAACTTGCTGAACTTTTGAATGCCCCGAAGTATTCAAAAGCTTATAGAGCCGTTAAAGATTTTCTGCCGAAAGCTAGGGTGCAGACTGCTATTGTATTCGGTATTATAGGAGCATTAGCCGGGATTTTCGGCAGAATAATGTTCGGAGAAAAAACTGCTTAATATTCTGTATAAATGTCTCTTATTATATATTCTTCCAGAGATTTTTTGTCATTTGATTTTGTTTTTGAATCATGAATCATGATGGCAAAAGCGTATTTTTTGCCGTTTCTGGAAGTTATATAGCCTGCAATTGCACTGACATCAGATAGAGTGCCTGTTTTTGCCTTTAAGTTATCTTTGAAATAAAGCATTCTGTTTTTCAAAGTTCCTTCGCCTGCTGTCGGCATGTTTTCTTCCAGTATATTGCGGACTTCTTTTTTTGCTAAAAACTCACTCATAAAATCTGCGGTCATTATATTATTTTTAGAAACACCGCTTCCGTCAACAATTTTTATTTCATCTGATTTCAGATTAAGTTTTTGAAAATAAGCATTTAGCATTTTTTGAGAATTTGCAAGGGAGCCGGTATTTTTTACAAATTTTGCTCCTGCGAGTTTAAAAACGGTTTCTGCAACAAAGTTATTGCTGTTTGTAAGGATTTCTTTTACAGCTTTTTCAAGCGGATGTCTTACTTCACTCACAAGATAAATATTGGAGGCAGGAGTTTTTTTCTGCCGGAAATTGCCGTAATAATCCATTTTTGCGGAACGTATAGCATCTTCAAGTCTCAAAATAAAATATCTTTTAGGATTGTTAATAGGAATATATTTAGTAATTTGTGTTTTTACTGTGCCTTCAACTTTCAGCATATCTGGCGAGATACTGTTATTGCGGCTTATTTCAATATTATTTTCTTTGTCTGTTACAACAAGATTCATAAATGTTGTCGGGTAGAATTTAGACGTATAAATATCCGCAGGTGCTCCGTATATTGTCGATGCTATAACTATTCCGAGTTTATTCCTGTCTATGTTGTACGAGCTGAATTTTGGCATCAGCGGGTTTAAATCATCATCCCACTGCCAGCCTTCGCCCCATTCCGTGCTGTCAAAAACATAGTCATCAATATAAATAATTTTAGGTGAAATTATCTTTTTCTCTTTAACGGCTTTTTCAAAGAGGCTGTTTAATCCTGCAGAGGTTAAAAACGGATCTGCACCCAGTTTTAGATATAATTCATTATTTGTATTTTTATACAAACCGGTTGAAAATTCGTAATCTTTCCCGAGTTGGTCTATGGAGGCTGAAAGTGTTATAAGTTTCAATGTTGATGCAGGCATAACAGGTTTTTCACCGTGTAATTCATAGACGGTTTTTCCTGTTTCAATGTCTCTGACAGAAACTGATACTCCGCTTTTGTTGATATCTGATTGTGCAATTGTTCTGTCTATTGCATCTGCTGATACCTGATTTTGTATTCCTGAAATAATAATCAGACTGAATAAAAATGCCAGTAATTTTTTCATAAAATTTCAACCTCATAAGATTTTTTTATGTCATTAAGACAGGTACATTTATTTCTGAATTCGTACATCGGTGCAAAATTAAGAGCGGCAGAAAAAGCGCCCTCTTTTTGGTCTTTAATTTCTGAAATTGTTTCGCCTTTGTAGTCAATAATTCTTGAGTGTCCTAAATTCCATTCGTCATTTTCAATATAACCGGATTGAGTTAATGCAACCGTGTATGTCTGGTTTTCTACTGCCCTGCATCGTGTCATGCACTCCCACGGTACAGGTTTATTAAGCCCCCAGGCCGCGCAGTTTATAAAAAGGTCGGCTCCAGCTTTTCTGTAAGCTCTGTAGATTTCGGGAAACCTTATATCATAACATATTGTAAGTCCTGTTTTGATACCTTCTATATTAACCATAACAGGATTATTGCCTGTTTCTACAAATTTACCTTCATCGCATCCGTAATATGAAAATAAGTGATTTTTAGAATATAAAGCGACAAGTTCTCCTTTTCGGTTTAATACGGGACAGGTATTGTAATAATGTTCGTTATTTTTGGAAATAAAGCTCCCGCCGACAACCCAGGTATTGTATTCTTTTGCAATATCCGAGAGAAATTTAATTGTTTCGCTGTCATTAATTTCTTCAGCACTTTCCCTGAAGTGTTTAGGCGACCAGCCTACAGTCCAAACTTCAGGCAAAACAATAATATCTGCACCTTGTTTTATATCTCTTTTGACAAGAAATGCCGCTTTAGCAAAATTTGCTTTTTTATCCCCGAGCTTTGAACACATCTGTATTGCGGATATGTTTAATTTTTTTTCTTTTTGTTCCATAATTTTTGTTTTTTAGCCTCGTTATATATTTCAGGTGCTTTTGCATCTAAATTTAAAAGCTCATTTTTAATTTTTTCTTTTACAGCGATAATTTCTTCTTCAGATGCATCTTTTTTTATATATATCGGCTCCCCGTAGATGTTTAAAATATTACATTTGCCTAAAGGCGTTTTCATTTTATCCCATGAAGGCAGACTTATAAATGTTTTTTGAGGAGAAAACCATGTAACGGGAATTATCGGAGCGCCTGACATTTGCGCGAGTTTAACTGCTCCGTTTTTAACTTTATGAAGCGGCCCATGCGGCCCGTCAACCATTATTGCTACACTTTCTCCTTCTTTTAATCTTGTAAGCATCTGCATTGTTGATTCAACAGAGCCTTTTTTGCCTGATGAACCGCGTACGACTTTAAAGCCCCAGTTCTCGCAGACATTTGCCACAATATGTCCGTCAATTGAATTGCTGATTAGTATGCTTAGATTTTTTCTGTCTTTAATGCCGTGAACAAGAAACTGGTTTGAATGCCATAAAGCAAATATGCAGGGCGGATAAACAGGATGATTGTAGTTTTCGATATGAGTAAATTTTTCCTGTAATCTTAAAATTTTGTATGCGGTACTTGTAATAATTTTCAGATTACTGTCATTAATCAGTCTAACCATGCTTTTTATTATATCACGATTTACTTGAAAAGTTTAGTAAAATTTGTTATAATAAAGTCAGTTAATAATTTTACTGAAAGGAGAGCTAAATGAAAAAATTCGATAGTTTTAGAGCTTCGGGGGGGGGGCACTTTTAGCTTACGGAAGGACATTAAGTCAGGTCTTATACGGTAATGTAATTACGCATTTATTGCGCAATCTAAAATTTGTCCTAAAAAGATCGCGCACCATATGCGCAATGCAGGATCTTAATATTCAATCCCTCGCCCTTCGTGAGATGGTGTCCGAAGGCCATGAGAGGGGCTTGTTACAAAGAAGAATATCCTTGTTTAACGACTCAAAAGAGTCTCATTATGACACAGAAAGTTTATGCAAAACTCATGTTGCGGGTGCAGCGGCTGCGCTGCCGAAACGAACTAATTCTCCTATTCACTTATTTTCTTATTCACTTCATACAAAAGCTGCCTTCACTCTGGCCGAGGTTTTGATAACATTAGGCATAATCGGAGTAGTAGCTGCGATGACACTGCCGGCATTAATAGATAATCATAACAAGTCTGAGGTAGAAGCCCGTCTTGAGAAATTTTATTCATCAATGAATCAGGCAATAAGAATGGCTGAACTTGATTACGGGCCAAGAGAATACTGGTTTGAAGACAATAATGATTTGGCATTGCAGGAAGCATGGATAAAAAAATATATTGTACCTTATATGAGTGTTGTGAAAACTGATACTGTACGTATGGGCAATGAAAATTTCTTTACTGTTTATTTTTCGGATGGAAGTGCTGTGTCTATGGCTACTTCTAATGGTCGAGACTGGTTTTTCTTTCCGGGTAGTCCGGAAAAGTGTATTTCGTTATCTGCAAGCAGAAGTTATGCTGATATTATCGGACGTTGCGCTTTTGCATTTTATTATAATCCAAAACTTAAATCAGATGGGAGCTTCTCTCAATGGAATTTTGAACCATTTATGGCGTATTGGGACGGTACGGAAAATTCTTTAAAAAATCACCAAAATTATGGCTGTTATACGAATACAACGTGGCATGCATACTGCACAAGACTTATACAATATAACGGCTGGAAGATACCTAAGGATTATCCGTTTAGAGTTAAGTACAGATAGATCAATACGTTTAACAACTTGCACAAATTCTTTTTTGAGATATGATTATTCCATAAGTATTTAAAATTAGAAAAGGATAAAAAGATGAAAGTTACTTTGGAAAAAGAAAAAGAAAATGTTGTAAAATTGGATATTACAATTCCTGCTAAAGATGCAGCGGATGCTTATAATAAAGCTGTTCACAGAATTTCTCAGTATGTGAATATTGACGGCTTTAGAAAAGGTAAAGCCCCCCGTGCTGTAGTTGAAAGACATGTAGGTACGGAAAGAATCAAGCAGGAAGCTATAGAAAGCTTGATGCCGAGTGCAATTAATCAGGCTGTTGTTGATAATAAACTTGATCTAGTTGCACAGCCTTATATTACAAGTTACAATTATAATATTGGTGAAGATTTGACAGTTACCGCAAAAGCAGAATTGCGTCCGGAAGTTACTCTTGGTCAATATAAAGGTTTAACTGTTGAAGTTAAGGATTCTCCGATTGAAGAAGACGCAATGCAAAAATCAATTGATAATCTTTTAAACCGCCACAGTGAACAGGTTACGGTAATTGACAGACCTGCAAAAGATACTGATATAGCCGTAATTGATTTTGAGGGCACTGCTAACGGCGAAAAAATTCAGGGCGGAGATGCTAAAAATTATCCGCTGGATTTAGCTCATTCAAATTTTATTCCGGGCTTTGCGGAACAGATTGCAGGTAAGAATTTGAATGATGAATTTGATATTAAAGTTACCTTCCCAGAAGACTATCATGACGAAAAATTAAAAGGTCAGCCTGCAACTTTCAAAATTAAAATTAATGAAATCAAAGAAAGAAAAGTCCCTGAGCTTAATGATGAATTTGCACAAAAAGTAGGACCTTTTAAAACGGTAGATGATTTAAAAGCTGATATTCAGAAATATTTGGAATCAGAACGTGAAAGAACTAATAAAATGAATTCTGAAAATGAAGTTTTTAAAACTGTTGTAGATTCTGCGAAAGTTGATATTCCGCAATCTATGATTGACAGAGAGGTTAATTCATTGAGAGAAGAATATAAACAGAGACTTGCAGCTCAGGGAATTAATTGGGAAGCTCTCGTAAAATCTCAAGGCGAAGACCAGCTGTTGAAAAATCTTAATGAAGATGCTCTCGTAAGAATTAAAAATTCTCTTGTTATTGATAAGATTGCAAAAGAAGAGGGTATTAAGCTTGAGCAAAAAGATGTAGAGAAAAAATTCACGCAGCTGAGTTCTGCATACGGTATTAAACCGCAGGATTTGATTAAACAGCTTGGAAAAAATCCGGAGGTTCTTGCTTCAATTTCCCAGCAGGCTTTGAATGACAAAGTAAGAGATTTCTTGATGGAAAACAACAAAGTTGAAATCAAGTAGCAAATTGTAAAATTAATATATGTGCCGTATTTACAACGGCACATTTTTGATTAATATTAATAAAAGTTATATAATTTAAGTAGAGAGAAAGGGAATTAATCATGAGTTTTGTACCTGTAGTAATAGAACAATCCAGCAGAGGTGAACGTTCCTTCGATATCTTTTCAAGATTATTGAGAGAAAGAATTATTTTTCTGGGAACACCTATTGATGATATGGTTGCAAATCTTGTTGTTGCACAGTTATTGTTGTTGGACAGCGAAAACCCCGAAAAAGATATCATGCTTTATATAAACAGCCCCGGAGGCTCTGTAACTGCAGGTTTTGCAATTTATGACACTATGCAGCATATAAGAGCTGACGTTTCTACTATTTGTCTGGGACAGGCAGCTTCTATGGGTGCTTTCCTTTTGTCTTCAGGCGCGAAAGGCAAAAGAATGGCTTTACCTCATTCTCGTGTACTTATTCACCAGCCTCTCGGCGGTGCTCAAGGGCAGGCTACTGATATTGAAATCCAGGCTGCTGAAATCATAAGAATTAAAAAATCTTTGAACGAAATTCTTGCTTCTAATACAGGACAGTCAATAAAGAAAATCGAAAAAGATACGGATCGTGATTATATTATGACTCCTGCAGAAGCTTTAGAATATGGTATGATCGATAAAGTTATATCAAGAGATGCAATTAAGTAACAAAGAAAGGAAAGTTTATAAAGCAGAAAAGGTGCGAGGGACAAGTCAAAGCTTCTGAAACAATTTCAGGATGACGAAATTATCCGAGTGCATTGACCGGATAAAGCGGCGATACTTAAATAAATAAAGTTAATGCAAGATAATTAACATGCGCCTCAAAAGCAGTTGTAAGCTATGGTATAAAGTATGGCAAAACATGATGACAGCAGATTAAAATGTTCATTTTGCGGTAAATCACAGGATCAGGTAAAAAAATTAATTGCAGGTCCCGAGGTTTATATTTGTGATGAGTGTGTTGAACTCTGCAACCAGATTCTTGATGAAGAATTCTTTGAAAATAAGGATAAAGAAAACGGGGCAGAAGATTCTAAAGCTGAAGAAAAACCTATTCCGAAACCTCATGAAATCAAAGCTTATCTTGATGAATATATCGTAGGTCAGGATGATGCTAAAAAAGTTCTGTCAGTCGCTGTTTACAACCATTATAAGCGTTTGAAACACAATAAAGAATCTGATTTAAAAGATAATGTCGAAATCCAAAAATCGAATATTCTTCTTGTCGGACCTACAGGATCGGGAAAAACTTTACTTGCGCAGACTCTTGCCAAAATGCTGGATGTTCCGTTTGCCGTTGCAGATGCAACTACGTTAACTGAAGCGGGTTATGTCGGTGATGATGTTGAAAATATTCTATTGCGTCTTTATCAGAACGCTGAATTTGATTCTGCAAAGGCTGAACGCGGTATTATCTATATAGACGAAATTGATAAAATTTCAAGAAAATCGGAAAACACATCTATTACAAGAGATGTATCAGGCGAAGGTGTTCAGCAGGCTCTTTTAAAGATGATTGAAGGTACTGTTGCTCATGTCCCTCCTCAGGGCGGAAGAAAGCATCCGCATCAGGAATTTATCGAAATTGATACCAGCAATATATTATTTATTGTCGGCGGTGCGTTCGTAGGTTTGGAAAAAATTGTTGAGCGCAGAGCAGGTGAAGGTATTTCAGTAGGTTTTGGGGCAAAAGCTCCTATGACTCAGGCGGAAAAAGATGCAGCTGCCGTAAGAATGTTAAAGAAATTACAGCCTGAGGATTTGTTAAAATTCGGTTTAATTCCTGAATTTATCGGGCGTGTTCCTATTTATGCGGTTCTAGACGAATTGAACGAAAAAACATTGAAGATGATTTTGACTGAGCCGAAAAATGCAGTTTTAAAACAATACAAATGTTTGCTGGAAATGGACGGTGTTGATCTGGAATTTGAACCTGAGGCAATTGATTTGATAGCTCAGGAAGCTATAAAGAGAAAAACAGGTGCGAGAGCGTTGCGCTCTATTGTTGAAGAAATCATGCTCGATGTTATGTATGATGTTCCGACTAAGAAAGATATGACTAAGTTTGTTGTTACGGCAGATATGGTAAGGAATAGAAAAAATGCTCAGGTAGTTCCTTTGCCGACTTCAAAACAGGATAAAGAAATTACAGCGTAGAGTTTTCAAAGGTGATTTTGATAATCACCTTTTTTAGTGAAATTTTACTTAACATATTTGTAAAATATCAAGTTTTATGAAAAAATATATATATGGCAGATAATAAAACTCTTATTTTAATTGACGGACATGCTTTAGCTTTCAGGCAGTATTATGCTCTCGAACGGAGCAATATGAGAACTTCAGAGGGAACGCCTACGTGGGCTGTTTACGGTTTTTTTAAGGCAGTATTCGATCTTTTAAAAAATAAAGATTTGAATGCTGATGCAATAGCTGTTGCTTTTGATGTAAGTCATCATACATTCAGAACCGAGACTTATTCCGATTACAAGTGTAATCGTGCGGCTATGCCGGATAATATGCAAATACAGATGGGATTGATTTATGAGGGGCTTAAAGCTTTTAATATTCCGATTTATACAAAGGAAGGTTTTGAGGCAGATGATGTTATCGGAACAATTTCTAAAAAAGCATGTGAAGAAGGTAACAGAGTTTTAATATTAACAGGAGATCAGGATGCTTTTCAGCTTGTGGATAAAGATGGCTGTATAAAAGTTATTTTGCCTTCCAAAGGAGAATTGATAGAATACAACTGGGATAAAATTTATGAAAAACTCGGTGTTTACCCGAATCAGGTAATAGATTATAAAGGTTTGCGCGGTGATGTGTCGGATTGTATTCCGGGCGTCAAAGGCATTGGAGAAAAAACTGCGCAGAAACTTCTTGCTAAATACGGAAATCTTGATAATGTTCTTGCTGATTGTGAAAATATTCCCGAAAAATCTGTCCGTGAAAAAATTTGTTCAGGTAAAGAGCAGGCAAAAATGAGTCAGTATCTTGCAACGATTGTAAGAGATGTTGATATTGATTTTGATATTGATAAGGCAAAAGTAGACTTGCCTGATGTTTCTGTTGTTACGGAATTTTTGAAAAAAATGCAGTTTTACACATTTATCAAAAACATAAATGAAATTATGTATTCTTTTGATAAAATAGAAAGAACAGCTCCTGTTCAGACGGTTATTAATTCAGACGGCAGTTCACAGCTCGGATTTTTTACGGATGCTGTAAATGAGGAAATAAATAAAGAAAGTGATTTGAAATTTCATAAAAAATTGATAACTGATTCATCTGATTTATCTGATATGGTTGAAAAATTAAAGAAACATTCATTTGTTGCATTCAATATATATGCGGATGTAAGAAGTGCTGTAAATTCTTTTATTATCGGTTTATCTTTTGCTTATAATGATGATGTTTCTGCAGATTCTCATGTTAAAATATCTAAGGGAGAAGCGGTTACAGCTGCGTTTTACATTCCCGTGAATCATTCAAATATTGAAAATCAGCTGCGTTTGACCGATGTAATTGATGCTGTTAAACCTGTATTGGAAGATAAAAATATAAAAAAGACAACGCATAATGCAAAAACAGCTTTTAATGTACTAAAAAATTCGGGAGTGAATTTAAGAGGTGTAATATTTGATACCGTACTTGCAAGTTATGTGAAAGATCCTCAGAGAAATCATGAACTTGATATTCAGGCAATGGAGCATCTTAATCATGCTGTTGTTCAGTACGCACCGTTTGAAAAAAATAAGAAAAAGCAGATTCATTTAGCTGATGCTCCTCCGGAAAATGTTTTGAACTATGCATCGGATGAAATATCCTGTGTTATTGAATTGACTAAATTCTGGATAAATGACTTAAATGAAAAAGAATTAAAACTTACTTATGATGTGGAAGTTCCTCTGACTTTCGTGCTTGCAGATATGGAATATACAGGAGTTGCGGTTGATGAAAACTATCTGCATGAACTTACAATTTCCATGGACAATAAGCTCGCTGTTATAGAGGGTAAGATTTATGATCTTGCGGGTCAGGTGTTTAATATAAATTCTCCCCGTCAGGTAGGTGAAGTTTTATTTGAAAAAATGGGATTGAAGGCAAAGAAAAAACGCGGGAAATCTAGTTATTCCACAAATGCAGCAGTTCTTGAAGAACTTTCTGAAGATTATGAAATAGCGCGTTTAATTCTGGATTACAGAAAATTTGCCAAGCTTAAATCAACTTATACCGAGGCTCTTCCTGCTCTTATAGACAGAAGCGATAACAGAATTCACACAACTTATAACCAGACAGTTACGGCAACAGGCAGACTGTCTTCTTCAAATCCGAATCTGCAGAATATTCCTGTCAGAACAGAAGAAGGCAATAAAATTCGTAACGCTTTTGTCCCCGGAGACAGAAAAAATAAGCTTATATTGTCGGCTGATTATTCTCAGATAGAACTCAGACTTCTTGCACATATCAGTCAGGATAAACACCTTCTGGAAGCATTTAACGGCGGTATTGATGTACATACGCTCACAGCTTCAAGGGTATTTGATGTTCCGGTAGAAGAGGTTACAAAAGATATGCGCTATAAATCTAAAGCCGTAAATTTCGGAATTATTTACGGTCAAAGTAAATACGGTCTTGCAAAAGCTCTCGGAATTTCAAATGCACAGGCAGAAGAGTTTATAAACAAATATTTTGCAACTTATCCGCGTGTAAAAGCTTATATGGAAGGAACAGTAATGCAGGCTGAGGAAAAAGGTTACGTAGAAACAATTTTCGGTAGAAAACGTTATCTTTCTACAGAACTTTCAAGTTCTAACGGATTAATTAGAGAATTTGCAAAACGCGCTGCCATAAATCAGCCAATGCAGGGAACTGCCGCAGATTTGATGAAAATAGCTATGATAGATTTTTCTAAAAAATTAAAAGAAAATAACTTAAAATCAAAAATGATTATGCAGGTTCATGACGAACTTGTTGTTGAGGTTGAAAAATCTGAACTGGAGATTGTAACAACACTAGTTAAAGAAGCTATGGAATTAAATCAGCCGTTGTCTGTTCCTCTTGTCGTTGATGTGAATACAGGTGAATCATGGAAAGAACAATAAAACTATTTTTTACTTTTTTATTTATCATAATTTCAGCTCAGCTTCCTTGTCATGCGGATGATGATGCAATGCTTTTGAGCACGCTTATAACTCCTCAGAATGTCAATTTCAATATATGTACAAGAACTTATGTGCTGTCTCCCGAAAAGCTTTTTTACATGGCAATCGCAAGCGCAAATGCAAACAGATTTGAAGTAGAAGAAATTCAGTCAAAAACAGGCTATATTTTATTTAATGCGGTTAATAAACAATATCTTGCAAGTGTTGTAAAAGTCGATTCTACCCATTCAATGCTTAAAATTACACCGACTAATAATAACTATTTTTTCCCGCCAGGAATTGTTTTGAATTTTTTCAAATATATTGATTTGTACGGTTCAACACCTGTTGTAAATCTGCCGAAAATTTAAGAATTGAGTGTTTCAAATGCACTGTCCACTATTGTTTTTATATCGTAATCGGATTGATTTGAATTTTCCGTTGAAAGCCATACAAGATATTCAATGTTTCCCGAGGGGCCTTTGATAGATGAAAACGTTAATCCGTTAATTGTGTAGCCGAGATTTTTTGCAAAATTTATTACATTTTCGATAACTTCAGTATGAACTTTTTTGTTTTTAACAACTCCGCCTTTCTCAACTTTTTCTTTCCCGGCTTCAAATTGCGGTTTTATAAGACAAATCATTTCATGAAAATCTGGCGAGAGAAGTTTTTTCAAATTTACAAGAACTTTCGTAAGCGAGATAAATGAAAGATCACTTACCAGTAAATCTGCAACCGGCTCATTTTCTGCATAAATATCATCAAAAGAGCAGATTTTGAGATTAGTTCTTTCAATTGCTTTAACGCGTTTATCCGAGCGGATTTTCCAGTCCAGCTGTCCGTAGCCGACATCTGCCGCGTAAACAAATTTTGCACCGTTTTGTAAAAGACAGTCTGTAAATCCGCCTGTTGATGCTCCTGCATCAAGACAAATTCTTCCGTTAACCTTTACGGGAAATGTGTCAAGCGCTTTTTTGAGCTTAAATCCGCCTCTTGAAACGTAAGGCATTGATTTCACTTGTATATCATATTCTTTTGACGGGTTGATTTGAAAACCTGCTTTTGTAATATATTCATCGTTAATTTTTACATGTCCCGCAAGAATAGCCGATGCTGCCTTGCTTTTTGAGTCAAAGTATCCGAGATCAGTAAGATATTTGTCCAGTCGTTCTTTCATACATTAAAGGTTAGCAGAGAATATTTATAAAATCAATTCCGAATATTTTAAATCCTTATCGGATAATCATTGCTGATTTTCCAACCGTCATGCTGAATGAGGCCTACACATTTGTAATGTGATGTTTTGCAATCTTCAATTAATTCATCGCGAGTTAATTGTCTGGATGGGTTGTCTGCTTCTTGTGAGGTAATTATAGGTGTACCTATTTCACTAAAGTGAAATTTTTCTTTACCATCGTATGAAAGATATCCATTTTCCTCAAGATTTTTGCAGCTTTCGTAGTGTACGCAAAAGGTTAAATATAAGTTACCTCGCCATGTATCGGCATTTGCTGTTTTGTGATAATGAAATCCGGAGCCATTTGGGAGAGCAAAAGCTACACCTTTAGCTGTTTTATGAACTTCAACTGTTGTTATATATTTGCCAAGATATTTATTATATGATTCAAGCATCGCATCGGCGTTAAGAGGGGTAAAACCGTCCCAGGTTGTAGTTTCTCCATTTTCAATTTCTGCCATTCTAATCGCCTGCTGCCATATTGATGCAAACTGTTCAAGTCTTGTTGCAATAACCTGTTTTTTGTATCTGCTGATAAGTGAAGGCAGTGTGAGTGCTGCAACAACTCCTATAATCCCAAGTGTGATTAAAACTTCTGCAAGTGTAAATGCCTTTTCAGTATTTAACATAATTTTATTTAACTCCTTATATTTAAACATGTATACCTATTATTACACATATATTCCCCTTTGTCAATATAAAAGTGTAATATTTCAGTAGCGGAGGAAAAATGTCAGTTAAAGAAGATGTAAAAATGCTTCTTGCCAAAGAGGCATACACAATGACAAAACTTGCGGAAGAAATGACTAAACTTTCGAATAAAAAATATACAATGAAATCAATTTCGGATAAATTAGCCAGAAAAACGCTGCAGTATGAAGAATTTATGCTTATTTTAAAGGTTCTAAATTATGAAGTAGAATATAAACGCATAAAGTAACCCTGTTTGTAGTAGAATTTGTTTATGATTAAATCTGGTACTATTAAAATTAATAAGACTGATAATTTCGATGATGTTTATATAGAAAAACAGCTGGCATCTCAATTTTCAAATATAATCCGCTGGGCTGTTATTGATGTTTCTGACAGTGAAATAACGGTCAGCGTCTCTTATAAGCTTGATTAATATATATTAATACAATATTTGCTTTTAAATATTTTTGGTAGTACAATGGTGCTCAATGATGCTGCCGGGTCGGAATTAAAAACCTTACCGGCCGGATTGACGGTGATAGGTTCGCCGGATCCTAAATACAAATTAAGGAGAAAAGAAAATGACACCAAGAAACTTTTTATTTACTTCCGAATCAGTTACGGAAGGGCACCCCGACAAAGTTTGCGATCAGATTTCTGACGCGATTTTGGATGAGTTTTTGACAAAGTATCCGCAGGCGCGTGTTGCCGCAGAAACTACTGTTACTACAGGCATGGCGCTTGTGTGCGGAGAAATTACTGCAGATTGTTATGTTGATATCCCCTCTGTTGTGCGTAATACAATTAAAAATATCGGCTACAACGGAACTCAAGGCGGCGGTTTTGATTACAAAACCTGTGCTGTTTTAACAAGTATTGATGAACAGTCTTGCGATATTGCAGGCGGTGTAAACAAAGCTTTTGAAACAAGAAATGACAACGCTGATACATCTGTTTCAGAAACCGAAAATATCGGTGCAGGCGATCAGGGAATTATGTTTGGCTATGCTTGTAACGAAACCCCTGAATTAATGCCTCTGCCTATCAGCTTAGCTCATAAATTATCACACAGATTGGCTCAGGTGAGAAAAGAGGGTATTTTAAAATATCTCAGACCTGACGGCAAATCTCAGGTTACTGTTGAGTATGTTGACGGCAAACCTTCAAGAATTCATACAATATTGATTTCTACCCAGCATGATCCTGAAATTAACGGAGAATGTGATAATTCCAAAGTACAGGAAATTATAAAAAGAGATATTACGGCTTATGTAATAGATGAAGTTTTTGCGCACGAGACTATTAAAATTGACAGTGAAACAAAAATTCTCGTTAACCCCTCAGGAAGATTTGTAGTGGGCGGACCTCAGGGCGATGCAGGTTTGACAGGCCGTAAAATTATCGTAGATACTTATGGCGGCTACTCAAGACATGGCGGTGGCGCTTTTTCTGGAAAAGATCCTACAAAAGTTGACAGATCAGCGGCTTACGCTGCAAGATGGGTTGCTAAGAATATCGTTGCGGCCGGTTTGGCCGAAAAATGCGAAATTGAGCTTGCTTATGCAATCGGTGTTGCGGAACCTGTTTCAATTATGGTTGATACTTTCGGCACGGGTAAAATTTCAGATGATGAAATTTCAAAATTAGTATTCAAATATTTTGATTTGAGACCTGCTGCTATTATTAATCAGTTTGATCTCCGCGGTTTGCCTGCCAAAAACGGCGGTAAATTCTACCAGTTGTTAGCGGCTTACGGACACATGGGAAGAACCGATATTGATGTGCCATGGGAAAGAACGGATAAGGCTGATATATTAAAATCACAGGCCTGTTCTTGCGGATGTGCATAGATTTAAAAGGAGAACTAAGGTTCTCCTTTTTTAATGGCAAAAAATATTTTTACGTATTTTAAGTATTAATATAAAAGGAGAAACTATGAAAATAAATTCAATTAATTCTACAAATTTTAAAGGACTTCTTATTTTTCAAGACAAAGATAATCCCACTATGCAGCAAGCGATAAATACTGATCATATTGTAAAAATAGACAATTGCGGGACTAAAAATTATGTTTGCACGTGTATTGCTTTAAGTGACGGTTCTATTCAAAAATTTGACGTGCCATTTGATGATGTTACCAGGGCATACCAGAAAGCTGGCTCAACTTCTTATGAAAGACTTATGTACAACAGTATTAGTTAGCAATCTCGGTTAGAATTTAAACTCAATTTTTTCTTTGCTTTGTTTGATTAAAATAGCTGCTATTATTGCCGTAATTGGTACGCAGATAAGGATTGCTATGCTTCCTGTCAGTGCCGATAAAATTTCCGTTGCGACCTGATTAAGGTTAAAAAATTTGTTCATGTCAATATTGCTTGACAGAAGAACAAGAGGTAGTGAACTTCCCAGATAAACCAGTATTAAAGTGTTTGACATTGTTCCTATAATATCGCGTCCTACATTCATCCCTGATTTAAAAAGCTGTTTTATTGAAAGAGTTTTGTCGGTTTCATAAATTTCATTGACGGTGCTTGCAATAGATACTGCAGTATCCATCAAGGCTCCAAGTGCTCCTATAATCATTGAAGCAGACAAAATTCCTGTGAAACTTAAATCAGGTCTTGCCGTATATAAAAACATAGGTTCTTCTCCGGCAAATCCTGTAAGATGTGCAAAATATATCGCAAGCATTGAAAGTCCGCCTGCAAAAATAAGGCTTATTGCGGTTCCGATAATAGCGGATGAGCTTTTTGAGTTAAACCCGCCGACAAGATAAATTGTAATCAGAGTTGAAAGTATTCCTGTCAGCACTGCTGATGCAATCGGGCAAAATCCGCTTAAAATCATCGGCATTAACATAAAAAATACAAGCGCTATTGTTGAAATTATTGAAATGATGCTTGTCAAGCCTTTTTTCTTTCCCGTAAGCAGTAACAGTATAAAAAATATTCCTGTAAAGACGTATATTTGGTTATCTCTTTTAATATCTGCAATGAAGAAATCCACATCATCGGCAGTCGAAACAGTATCTGACAAAGGTTCGACATGCAAAACCACCTTATCCCCCTTTGAAAGGTTAATATCATAGGCAGGGTTTCCTGTCAGCATATTGTCAATAATTCTTTCGGTACCTTTAAAATCTCCCGTCAAAACTCTGACGGTAACAGCCTGTTTGATGCTTTCTTCTCCCTGATTCAGCCCTTCTGCATCTTCGTATTTAATATTTTCGACAATTCCTGTTTCTGACGGCAAAACTGCTTTGTTTTCTTCTGCATTGCAGCCTTGTACAAAAAATCCCGTAATCAAAAATAAACTTATAATTATTTTTTTCATAAAAATATCTCCTAACCAAAGATAAATTTACCATAAAAATAATATTGATAATATCAGAAAATATGTTATAATTAAATATATCGCAAGGATTAACAGGAGGAGCAATAACTATGAAAAGATCAGATTATTTGAGAATTTCGGGGGGGGGGCATTTTTAGCTGACAGAGGGGCATTAAGTCAAGTCTTATACGGTAATGTCATTGCGCATTTATTGCTCAATCCAAAATTTATCATAAAAA
>CASDVM010000034.1 GCA_949284415.1 uncultured bacterium
CTATCTCTTTTTTATTAGCAAGGGAGAGATTCGAACTCTCGACCTCACGGGTATGAGCCGTGCGCTCTCACCAGCTGAGCTACCTTGCCATATATTTATTACAGCAATTGCCGAGTTCTATATTCTCATAAAAAATTTTAAATTTCAAGCTTTTTTTATTTTTTATTGAATAATAAAATAATTTTCGCTTATAATAAAATAAGAAGAGCAAACGTTAAAGGTAGACAAATTTTATGATTACCGACATGACGAAGGGAGACCCCTTAAAACATATACTGTTATTTTCCGTTCCGCTGCTTATAGGCAATATCTTCCAGCAATTATACAATATTGCGGATCTTGTTATTGTCGGAAGAACCCTCGGGGTTGAATCTTTTGCCTCGGTAGGTGCGGTTGCACCGGTATTTTTTCTTATAACTTTTATTATTGTAGGTTTAACCAACGGATTTGCCGTCATAACAGGACAGAGATACGGAGCAAAAGACATTGAAGGTGTCAGAAATTCGGTAATTGTATCAACAATTTTAAGTACAGTCGTAACTATTGCATTTTCTATTGTCTGTTCTTTATTCATTAATCCGATTTTACACTGGATGAATATTCCAGATAACATTTATCATAATGCTTTCTGGTATGCCGAAATAATCATTATAGGTTTGATAATCACAACTATGTACAATATGATTTCAAGTATCATAAGGGCGCTTGGAGACAGCAAAACTCCTTTATATTTCTTAATTATAGCATCGCTTGCTAATATTGTACTCGCTTTAATTTTTATACAGGTATTTCACATGGGGGTTCCCGGATCTGCCATTGCTGTTTTATTATCACAGGGAATTTCTGTTATATTGTGCCTTTTGTTTGTAAAATACAAAATGCCGATTTTAAGAATTCACAGGAAAGAATGGTTTATTAAATTTGACAAAGACTTTTTTAATTCCGCTTATGAACATTTGCGTGTAGGCGTACCCATGGCTGTTCAATTTTCGATTATCGGGATAAGTGTTTTAATAATACAGAGTGTTTGCAACTCATTCGGTTCAAATGTCATTGCAGCATTTACAGCGGCATTGAGAATTGAGCAGATTGCAACCCTGCCTATGATGTCATTCGGTGTAGCACTCGCGGCTTATGTTGCACAAAATTTCGGAGCTGTTAAATTTAAAAGAATAAGATTAGGAGTTATACAAACTTCTGTGATAAATATTATATTAAGTATTGTTATGGCATTTGTAATGCGTATCTGGGGAACAGATATTATAGGGGCATTTATAGGAACAAACTCTAAAAAAATTATTGATATTGCACATAATTATTTATTAATCAGCACAATATTTTACTTTTTTCTTGGCCAGATTTTTATTTACAGGAACGCCCTGCAGGGCATGGGAGAAACTTTGTTTCCGCTTTTAGCCTGTATTGCTGAACTTGTAATGAGGGTATTTGCAGCAGTTTATCTGGCAATAAAATTCGGTTATGTCGGAATATTCTATGCAGGCCCGATTGCGTGGATAAGCGCTTCTGCCATAATGTTTTTCGGATATTTCGTAAGCATGAAGTATATTATTTATAAAGTCAAAAGCAGACTGCATAAAGAATTGTCTAACCTTGATTAAATATTTTTTTCTATCTATAGATAAACCGTTTCGCTACTTGCAAAGATAAAAGTTTTATGACAAAATTCTAACAGGGTTAATAAACAAAAACGCAAACAGCCGTAAACTGCACCTGCGTTTGTAAAAAAGGAGATAAAATATGTCAACGTATATTGAAGATGTTTATGCAAGACAAATATTAGATTCACGCGGTAATCCGACAGTTGAAGTTGATGTTAAATTAACAAACGGTGTAAGAGGCAGAGCAGCTGTACCTTCGGGCGCTTCTACAGGAATTTTTGAAGCATTAGAACTCAGAGACGGCGACAAATCAAAATATATGGGCAAAAGTGTCCAAAAAGCCGTTGATAATGTAAATAACATTATAGCTCCCGAACTTATAGGAGAAAAAGCTTCTCATCAAAAAGAAATTGATACCTTCATGATAGACATGGACGGAACCGAAAATAAATCAAAACTCGGAGCCAATGCGATATTAGGTGTTTCGCTTGCGGTTGCAAAAGCTGCATCAAAAGCATATGGCATGGCCTTATACAGATATTTAGGCGGGATTAACGCATTAACCCTGCCCGTACCTATGATGAATATTATAAACGGAGGTGCACATGCCGATAATAACATTGATTTTCAGGAATTTATGATTGCACCTGTCGGAGCGGAAAGTTTTTCACACGCGATTGAAATGGGCTGTAACGTTTTCCATACACTAAAAAATGTTCTCAAAAATAAAGGCATGGCAACATCTGTCGGCGATGAAGGCGGATTTGCACCGAATTTAAGCTCAAATTCCGAAGGGATTGAAGTCATTCTTGAAGCTATAGATAAAGCAGGCTATAATACTGATCAGATTAAAATCTGCCTTGATGTTGCATCTTCAGAATTCTATGATAACGGAAAATACGAACTTAAAGGTGAAGGAAAGATTTTCAATAACAGCGAAATGACAGACTTTTTGGAAGAATGGGTAAAAAAATATCCGATAATTTCAATAGAAGACGGCATGGCAGAGCAGGATTGGGAAGGATGGGAAATGCTTACCGGACGTATTGGAAGCAATTGCCAGCTTGTCGGTGATGATTTGTTTGTAACAAATACAAGAAGATTAGCAGACGGAATAAAACGAAATGTTGCAAATTCAATTCTGATTAAAGTTAATCAAATCGGAACATTATCCGAAACGCTTGATGCAATCTCAATGGCACATGCAGCAGGCTATACAACAATAATCTCCCACCGCTCGGGAGAAACCGAAGATACATTCATTGCAGATCTGGCAGTTGCCGTAAACAGCGGACAAATCAAAACAGGTTCCGCTTCGCGTTCTGACAGAATGGCAAAATATAATCAATTGCTCAGAATTGAACAAAAACTCGGATCCGCCGCAAAATATCTTGGTCTGCAGGCATTTAACGGACAAAAATAAATTTAAAAATTTATAAAAAATAATCTGTAATTAAAGGGGATTGACTGATGTAATCCCCTTTAATTTTCATGCTATACTATTATCAGGGGAGATAATTTGATGAAAGAGTGGATATTTAATAAATACGAAGGGCAGGAAAAATCTCTTATAAAAAGACTTTTAAATTCAAGAGGGATAAAAACCGATGAAGAAATTTATGAATTCCTGCATCCGCTTGAAATGAAATTAACACACCCGAAAGTTTTCACTGATATGGATAAATGCGTTGAAAGGCTCTCTTTTGCAATAGATAACGGAGAAAAAATTGTTATTCACGGGGATTTTGACGCAGACGGTGTTACATCAACTTCTCTTTTATACAGAACTTTTAAATACCTGGGTGCTGATGTAAATTATTTTATACCTGACAGAGAAAAAGAAGGACACGGATTTGATACAAAAGCACTCGTAAAAATCATGACACAGGTAAAACCAAAAGTCATAATCTCCTGCGACTGCGGAATATCAGATGTTGATGCGGTAAATTTTCTAAACAGCTTCAAAATAGATGTAATAATAACAGACCACCACGAAGCTCCCGAAATTCTGCCTAAAGCTTACGGAATTATTAATCCCAAGGCTCCTGATGCACTGGATGAAAATTTAAGTGCAAAACAGATAGAAAGCCTGACATCTCTTGCAGGTGTAGGGGTTGCTTTTAAAACAGCACAGGCACTTTTAGAAAAATATAACAAACTTGAATTTATACCGGAAATTTTGCCTTATGTGGCAGTAGGAACGGTTGCCGATGTTGTTCCTCTCATCGGAGAAAACAGATACCTTGTAGCAAAAGGGCTTGAATTAATATCTGACGGAAAACATTACGGATTATCGCGTCTGCTGGAGAGCGCAGGATATAAAGGTCAAATCACATCCGAACAAGTCGCCTTCGGAATCGCTCCAAGAATTAATGCATCAGGAAGATTAGATACTGTTGAAGCAGCTTTAAAAGTTCTCATATCCGATAACAAACAGGAAATTGAGATGGCAATTCAATCGCTCAACGAATTTAACAGAGTTCGTCAGGAACTGTGCCAGAATATTTTTGCGGAAGCCGATGAAATGGTAAAAAAAGAAGGCAACAGAAATTCTGCGATTGTACTTTTTAACAATGAATGGCATATAGGAATTATAGGTATTGTTGCATCTATGCTTGTTGAAAAGTATTATAAACCGACATTTTTAATGACATATTCGGATGAAACAAAACAGTTCAGATGCTCTGCCAGAAGCATTGAAGGAATAAATCTTTACGATGTAATTTCAGCCAATGCAGAACTTTTTGACGGTTTCGGCGGGCATGCTATGGCGGCAGGTCTCTCATTCAGCGAAGAAAAATCGTCATTCGAAGCCGTTAAATCAGCTCTGTGTAAAACCGTTAAAGAAATGTCTCAGGGCAAAGACCTGAAACCTTTTATAAATATAGATCTTGAACTAACGCCTGATGATATTGATATTGACCTTGTAGAAGAAATTTCACAGCTTGAACCGTTTGGAGCATCAAACCCCAGCCCTGTTTTTGCCATAAAAAATCTTAAAATTAAAGAAAAACGCCTGATGGGCGAGAGTAAAAATCACCTGCGTCTTATTTGCACCGCAGGAACATCCGAATTCACATGTATACGCTGGAAAGACGGAGATATTTCTCTTGTACAGGGCGACACGCTGGATATTGCTTTTCATCCGCAGATTAACGAATTTAACGGAAATACATCAGTTCAACTTATAATTGATGATATTCATTCCGAATATCTAAAAGAAGAAGAAAATATACCGCGCCAAAAACTCTACGACCACCGCAGAAAAACAGATATTTTACCGCAGGTAAATGACTATGTAAAAAATTCAAAACAAAATATTTTGATCTTTGCCGAAAGCAAAACCGTTTCTGATAAATTAAAACCGTTTTCAGCACTTTTTGCAAGAATAATTAACCGTGATACACTCCGCCCGTGTGATTCGTTGATGTTTTTTGATTATCCCGCGGACAGAGAAACTTTTGACAGGATTTTAAATCAAACTAATCCGCTTGCAGTCCACTTTATGAATTATGACGTTAAATCAACAGATGAAGAAGAATTTTTAAAAACAGTATGCGGAATGTTAAAATTCGCCTGCCATAACAACGGAGGTAAAGTAGAATTGAGGAGATTTGCAAGTTTTTTAGGAAAATCATACAAGGTATTTGAACTGCTCTTTTCAATCTTTGATGACACCGGTCTGATAAAAATAAAAGAACGCAGCAAAGATTATTTTGTAATAGACTATAACCCTGAAACAGATGTTTCTCAGGTGCTTCATTCGCCTAAATATGCAATCCTAACGGATTTAATCAATGAATGCGAAGAATTCCAAAAATCATTACTTGAAGATGATGTTTATTCTCTGGTATAAATTTTCGGAAGTTTTTAACTATTTCACAAGACTTTCGGTTTCATTAAACATGACCATATAAAAATCAGGACTTGTCATATTAGGATTTTTCTTCATAAACTTTTTAATGTCAAAATTTTCAAGGTATTTGTCAAGTTTTTTTTGGACTTTTTCATTACCTTCATGCTCGTTTTTAAGTTTTGCAATGTACTGATTAGTCATTGCAAGGACTTCCTCTTCCGTCAAAATAGGCTGGCCGCCGATTAAAACTTCATCTGGTTCATCTTCATCAATATATTTTTTTAATTCTTCTTTCGGATCTTCTTTTTGCCGTCTGCCGTGACTGTCAGATGATGTGGAAGAAGATATCGCTCTGTTGCCGAAAGGATTATTCACATTGTTAAACATAAAGGATGCCTCATTTATTACAATTATACGGCATCTCTTAAAAAAAACTTTAATTAAATCATACATCCGGACGAGTTTATGTTTTACAATTTAACAGGTCGGGCTTTAGCCCGACAATTGCTATAAGGAATTATAAAACTCTTTTAAAAGTTTACAGTCGTCTTCAATATTCGGACTTTCGCACACCAATGCACCTTTTACACCAAATTCTTTCAAAACTTTTATCAGGTCTTTATAATTCATATCGGATTCTTGAAGGTTGAGATGCTGTTTTTCGCCTTTAGAAGTGTATTCAATTCCTGCAAGATGCCCGTGAAAATTCTCAAGAGCATATTGTCCTAATTCATTTCCTATTTTTTCAACAACTTTTGAAAACTCATCATACGTATTATATTCACCTGCAGTTCTTGCATGGAGATGCGAAAAGTCAACACAAGGAAGCACCTGTTCAAATTCCCTTGAAAGATTTATAATTTCATCTAAATCGCCCCATTGTGTAGCTTTTCCGGTTGTTTCGGGACGAATCCAGACTTTTATTTTTTCACGCTCCAGAACGTCAATAATCCGTTTTGTCTGAGTTTTTACCTGATTATAAACCGTTTCTTTATCACCGCCCATATAAAATGCTGCATGATAAGTTATGCTGAAAGCACCTGCCTGCGAGGCAACAGATGCTGTATCTATAATTCTTTGAACACTTGCATCAATCTTTTCTTCTTCTTTTGAATTAAGATTAATATAAAATGGTCCATGAGCTGTAATTACAAAATCTTTTGACTTTTCTTTTACAAATTTTCTATGGTTGTCATTCATTCTGACACCGTGGACAAATTCAAGCTCCATGCCGTCTAAATTCATTTCCGCCAAAATATCAAAAGCCTGCGGATATGTGCCCTTACCGGTTCTTAATGGCATACCGGCCGTTATAAAATTCAGTTTGTCAAAGTTAAACAAGTTTTGCAAAATACGCTCCTATAGCTGTCATCATTAAACATATTGTAACACTTAAAATTATATATGAAAAAGCGCATGAAAAAACTGATGATTACCAATCATTTCAAAAAGCTCAAGAGAAAATGTACTGAATGTTGTAAGCCCACCGCAAAAACCAACAGTTAAAGAAAGTTTAACGGCAGGACTTAAATCCGTTTTTTCAATAAACAAAAAATACAAAACACCTATTATAAAACTTCCTATAATATTAACAAGAAAAGTAGAAACAGGCAGATTAATTTCAAGATATTTCGCCATATTAAAACTTATTAAATATCTTGCAACCGCACCTAATCCGCCGCCTAAAAATATTGCAAATATATTAAGCATTTACTTTAGCCTTCAAAAGTTCTTCAAGAATTTCACATGCATCAGATACAAATTTTGAGCAGTGAGCTTTTCTCTGTGCTCCTTCAAAGCCCTTTGACAATACTCTGCAGCATGTAACTTTATTGCGTTTTTTAAATTCTTCAACAATTTTTCCGGCATTTTCTCTGGCGAGAACCTCATTGCCTTTAGAATTTTCACGGCCGAAATTATAACCGTTTACAATCTGCGCGGCAGCCACAGCTCCGCACACACAACCTGAAGCCATTCCGCCCGAAAATGCTGTTGCACATGATAAAAGTTCCTTCGGGCACAACCCATCGTCAGATGCAGCTTTTAAAACACTCTCCGCGCATGAATAACCATGATTCAGATAATAATCTACAGCCTTTTCTCTCATAATACATATCTCCTTAAAAAAAATTATATCATAAAATTACACAAATTTAATGTTACTCTTTTCTCTGTTTTGACATTAAAAGAAGCAGAGGAATAACTGCCAGACAAAGCACACCGAATATCCTGAAAGAATCTATAAATGCCCAGAGTGTAGACTGTTTAACAAGCTGTCCGTAAATCGAATATTGCGCCATATATTGAGCAACAGTATGTTCCGTATAACCGGCAAGCGCTCCGGCAGTTGACTGAACCCGTTCAATAAAGGCAGGATTAAGTTCGCTTGTTTTGCCAACCAGCATATACTGATGCACCTGAGCAAACCTTGTAAGCATTGTAGCAACTAAAGATGTACCGACTGCACTTCCTATATTTTTCAATAAATTTTGAATACCTGTTGCATTTGTCATCTGTTCGTTTTTCAGCGTATCAACAGACAAATTCATAATCGGAACCATAGCTAAACCCATGCCCATACCCATAAAAAAGTTCGGCACGGCAATATTCATATTAGAAATCTGCAGATTTAATGTTCCGAATACAAGTGTTGCCCCCCCTATTAATGCAAGTCCTGCCATTACAATAAACCTGTTATCAATTCTGTTTGAAAGAGTAGCAGTCATAAGCATTGCCAGCATACTTCCGAAACCTCTCGGCATCATGGTTGCACCGCTTAAAAATGCTGTATATCCCATCATGCTCTGCAAAAATTGCGGCAAAATAACCAGAGATGCATATAAAACAGCCTGAATTACAATCTGAATAAT
Source organism: uncultured bacterium (assembly GCA_949284415.1). GTDB lineage: Bacteria > Cyanobacteriota > Vampirovibrionia > Gastranaerophilales > Gastranaerophilaceae > Stercorousia. The sequence continues at coordinate 8,346 of CASDVM010000034.1, forward strand.
TGTTCCGGCAGAAAAATTCTTGTCTTTAAAAACCGATAAATCAACAAGCGAATGTTTGTTGGTAAGCTGTGAATGGAAAAACAAAATGCAAGCAACAACCGAAACTCCAAATGTCCATCTTATCCATACGGCACCGAACCAGTCAGCGTTGTTTCCCTTATCAAGAACAGTCTGCAGTGTAACAAGCCAGACGGTCAGATAGAAAAAACCTTTCCCGTCTATTTTAACATTCTTTTGCCTTTTTGCATACGGAGGATCCTCGATTAATTTGTGGCATAACAGAGCTGCAATACAACCGAACGGAACATTTATAAAAAATATCCACGGCCATGTCCAGTTATCTGTAATCCACCCGCCAAGAACCGGTCCTATAATAGGCGCAAGAATAACTCCCATGCCGAACACAGACATCGCAAGCCCGCGCTGTTCTTTCGGGAAACTTTCAATCATAACCGCCTGAGATATAGGCAAAATTCCGCCTCCGCCAAACCCTTGCAGAACACGGGCAAAAATCATGAATTCAATATTTTTAGCTATCCCGCATAGCATTGATGCTATAGTAAACATCATTATGCTTATTATAAAAAAGTTTTTACGGCCGAAAACCTTGCCGAAAAAATCAACTGCAGGAATTACGATACCCGCTGCAATAAGGTAACTTGTCAAAATCCACATAGATTCATCTCTTGTGGCAGAAAAACTTCCCGCCATATAAGGTAATGCTACGTTGCCGATTGTTCCGTCAAGAACATAGATAAACACGGCAAGCATAACAGGTATAACCATAATCCACGGGTTTACGGACGGTTTCCATTCCTCGGCTGTTTGATTTGTTTCGGGCATTGATTTTCCTTTTCAGAGTGAAGAGTGAAACGTGAAGGTTGAAACGAAATTCTATTCACTTTTCACTTAATTTGTTTTAGCTTTTCTCTCACTCTTTAATAAAAACATAAAAGGAATCAAAATAAAACAGGCTATTGCAAAAACTTTAAAAGTTGTCATATATGCACAGAGTGTTGACTGCTGAATAAGCTGATTATAAAGCATTTTACCCGCCATATAAGTTGCATTCATCATGTCGCCTGCCTGATGAATAAAAGATGAAGCATAAGAACTTAATCTGTCAGCAAAAATAGTATTTGTACCGTGCATAGATTTAACAAGTCCGTTCTGGTGAACCTGCGACAATCTTGAAATCATTGTTGCAACAAGAGACGTTCCGATTGCACCGCCGATTGTTTTCAACAAATTCTGAAATCCTGATGCATTAGTCATTTGATCATTTCTTAATGTTATACAGGATAATGTTGTAATAGGCATCATAGTAAATACAAGCCCGAGCCCAAACACAATATTCGGTACAACAATATTCATCATACTAATTTCCAAATTCAAAGAACCCAGAATCCATCCGCCCAGTCCCATACAAAAAAGCCCGATAATACCGTATGTTTTATAGCTTAATCGTCCGCCGAGCCCGCCAAAAATTGCAAGCGCTGTAAACGCCCCCACTCCTCTGGGCATAATGGCAAGTCCGCTTGTAAACGCATCATATCCCATCATATTCTGTAATAACTGCGGCAATATAGCAAGAGATGCAAGCAATACTCCGTTTAAAAGAATTAACATTGCAGTCCCGCAGAAAAAATTTGCGTCTTTTAAAACATCAAGTTTTATAAGCGGATTTTTCCCCTTGACCTGCATATAAAAGAAACATATACATCCGAGAGCGGCAATAGCCGAAAGCCAGCAGATCCACGGTGCATTAAACCAATCGGCATCATTACCCTTATCAAAAACTATCTGTAAAGGTATCAGCCAAACACACAGCCATAAAAACCCTAATTTATCAAGATGAATATTTTTTTGTCTTCTTGCATAAGGAGGATCTTCAAGGAATTTTTTAGCAAGAGCTATACAGAAAAAACCAAACGGCACGTTTATAAAGAAAATATACGGCCAGGACCAGTTTTCCGTAATATACCCGCCCATAACAGGCCCTAAAATAGGCGCAACTACAACAACCAGACCAAATACAGCCATAGCCTTGTTTCTTGCTTCACCTTTAAAACATTCCATGGTAATTGCCTGCGCCATAGGCATTAAACATCCGCCGCCGATACCCTGCATAGCACGGGCTATTACAATCATACCGATTGACGTTGACACCCCGCACAAAAAAGATGCAAGCGTAAATACAAATACTCCAACCATAAATAAATTTTTTCTGCCGAGCAACTTACAAAAATAATCAATCATGGGAATAACAATACTGCTTGCCATCAAATAGCTTGTTAAAACCCAAATAGATTCTTGATTGCTGACAGAATATGAACCTGCTATATGCGGCAGTGCAACGTTTGCAACTGTTTCATCAAGTGCATACATAAACGTTGCAAGCATTACAGGCATAATAATAAGCCAGGGATTAGTTTTCGGAGTCCATTCTTCTTGGTGTACTGCGGTATTTGTATTATTTTCTGACATTGTAAATCCTTTTTAAGAGTGAAGAGTGACGGGTAAAAAAGTGAAGCGATTTTCACTTCACGCTTCACTCTTCACATTTCACTTATTTTACTCTTACTTTGGGAACAACTGACATGCCCGGAACTACGTTATATTTTTCAGTGTCATACTTTTCCGTAAACACAATTTTTACGGGAATTCTCTGAACAATTTTAACAAATGATCCGACAGCATTTTCAGGCGGGAACAAACTTGATTTTGCACCGGAAGCTCTTTGAATACTGTCAACTTTACCTTTAAATACATGATCAGGGTAAGTGTCTATTTTAATATCAACGGGCTGACCCGGTTTCATGTGGCGAAGCTGGTTTTCTTTGAAGTTTGCAACAACCCATACATCTTCCGGAACAATTACAAACAAAGGAGCACCGACATTTACATACATACCTTTTTCAACACGTCTTGAAGAAACAGTACCGTTTTGAGGCGCATAAATATTTGTATAGCTCAAATTAAGTTTAGCCTTATCTCTCAAAGCTTTTGCTTCTTTCAAATCTGCATCGGCAACTTTATTGCCTCCTTGAGATAACAATGATTCTTCTGCCTTTGTTAAATTTGCCTGCGCGGAATCATATTTTGCCTGAGCTGCGTCAAGAGTCTGTTTGGATACGGCACCTTTTTCATAAAGATTTGTGTATCTGTCTAAATCTTTTTTTGCAACATCAATATTTGTCTGCATCGCTTTAAAATTAGCCTGAGCATTCTTTTGATCAAGCAAAATTCTTTCATATCTTGCTTCAGCCTGAGCCAGTGCAACTTCATAATCTGCAGGATCTATTTTGGCGACAAGATCACCTTCTTTAACCGTCTGGTTATCGGTTACATAAGATTCAATAATCTGGCCGCTGACTCTGGGAGCAACCTGAACTGTTGTTGTTTCAACGTAAGCATCGTCTGTTGACTGATACATTAAAAGATCATGTATAAAATATGCACCGCCCACAAGCAATAAAACAATTGCAGCTCCTGCAATATATCTTTTAAACGGTTTGTGCTCTTTTTTGCCTTCTTCCTGTTGAACATCCTGTTCTTCAATGTTTGTATTTTGTTCTTCCATTTTCTACCTCTTATTTAATTATATATTTATCTCTACTACTTTTTCCAACTCAAGCCTGAAAGATTTCAAAGTTTCCTGAACTCTTTCAATATCTTCATCAGAAATCGTCTTTGTTACACTCTCAAGATATTGTTTCACTTTTTTATTAATTGTGTCAAGTTCTCTCAAGCCCCTTTCGGTTATGCCCATTTTTTTTACTAACCTGTTGTTCTTTGTGTCAATAAATCGTGTTATAAATCCTTTTTGTTCCAGCGAATCTAAAATTCTGCCCGTATTTGCCCTGTCTTTTAATATAAGCCTTGCAAGATCCCTCTGACAAATCCCGGCATTAACGGAAACAGTATCCAAAGCAGCATATTCATCAAGAGATAAACCTATTTCCAACTTTTCAAACAACTGAGTTGTTACTTTTTTCATTAATCTAGAAGTCTGTTCGAGTTCGTAATGTATGCTGTCTGTATAATGTAGTTTACAATCTTTCATATCTTATATTCTTAATTATAATTTGTTTTATTATTTATATATTATGTTGCAAAAAAAATATGTTGCATTTACAACAATATTATGCTAACATATGATTATTAAAAATGCAAGTGCGGATTTTTGGTAGGGCACCGCGCGAGTGAAACGAGCCCGGCCCGTGAGTTTAAGCCGGACGTTACTCCGGCGAAAACCCAAAAATCCAAGACAAAAATTAATAAAGAGGATAAAAACGGAGGCAAAGCCTCTGACAAAAAGGACAATAAGTACCACAAAAATCTATGAAGAGGATGAAAAAAGTGAAAAAGGTTATATCAATAGCATTACTGGCAAGTATTATAAGCATGAACACCATGCCTGTATTCGCGGTTGAAGAAAATTCAAAAGCTTCTACCGCTGCCCCGAAACAATTTAAAAGCATGGTTTCCAAAAATAAAAAAACTTCTGATGATTATAAATTTGAATATATTAATATGAACTGGTGGAATAATTTTAACGATGATATTCTGACATCATATATTCAAAAAGCCGTTACAAATAATTACGATTTAAAAATGGCAACATTAAATGTTGAAGAATATTACCAGAATGTTAAAGCACAGTTTGCAAATGAGCTTCCTTCTGCTACAGCAGGATTTGGCCCCGGATGGTTCAAAATGCCCGGAAGTACAAGCACTGATATCAATTTCGGGTTGCCGATTATTGTACAATATGAAGCCGATATTTTCCTGAAAAACCACAACAAAACTAAAGCCGTAAAAAAACTTTACGAAGGTTCAAAACAGGATGAGCGCGCCGCATACATTTCTGTTGCATCAGCAGTAGGTTCAACTTATTTCAATATAATTAATCTTGATAAAATGATAGATTTACAGGAACAAATTGTAAAAATAAGACAGGAAATATATGATTTGATGCTCGCAAGCAATAAAGAAGGACTTACATCAACTGCTGATACTGTCAGAGCAAACAAATCACTTGTTCAAGGCCAGACCGATTTAATAGAATTGAAGAAACACAGAGAGCAAATGTTACATCAGTTAAGCGTACTTATCGGCGAAAGCCCTGAGAATGCAAATTCGCTTGAAAGAAAATCGCTTGATGATCTCAATTACAAACTCGCCGTACCCTCACAAATTCCCTCGGAAATCATTACAAACAGACCTGATTATCTGAAAGCGGAATTAATGGTTGAAAAAGCAGGAATTGACGTTAAAGTCGCTAAAAAAGAATTTCTGCCTTCCATAAATATCTTAGGCGGTGCAGTATTTAATGCAGGTGATCTCGGAAGCCTGTTTACCACAAAAAATATGCTTCTTGGGCTTGCAGGCGGACTTATGACACCGTTATTTCAGGGCGGTTCTTTGATTGCAAATTTGAGATTAAAAAAGGCTACTTATGAAAAAATTCTGCAAAATTACTACAAAACAAATCTGACTGCAATTCAGGAAGTCAACGATGCTCTTGTTGCGGCTAAACTTGATAAAGATAAGATGCTTCAGACAGAAAAACAATTCAATCTTGAAAAAGCAGATTACAAATACAGCGAAAACAAATTTGATGAAGGAACAATCTCCAAACTTGACTTAATCCAGTATCAGGAAAACCTTCTGACAATAGAAAAACTCGTTGCACAACAAAAGATCGAATGCATGACGGATGCAATCAGCTTGTACAAAGCAACGGGAAGCAAACCTTACGACTATGTAAACTAAATTCACATATAATCATCACCTCTTTACTTTAAGAAATTTAAAGTAATGTGCCGGAAATCCTCACTGTTTCCGGCATTTTTTTTACACTACGTGCGTAGATATATCCGGTTTTGCATAAATTTGTTAAGTCCGCACTAAAGAAGAAGCGTAGCCGCTCCCTGCGTGCACAGTTCCCTTTCCTGTACTTAGGACACCCTCTCTACAAAAGGAAAGTAATATTTTATAATACACTTCTCGGCTGCTTTAAAACTCCGCTTATTACCCTGTCAATACCTGCAAGATCTTTTATTATCTCAATATTTTCAAACCCGTTTTGAAGCATTAATGATCTTACATCGTCAGATTGTCCTATACCGAGTTCAAATATCAGATATCCGCCTTTATTCAAAATTTTAGGTGCTTCACAGGATATTTTTTCATAAAATTCCAGACCTTTTTCATCTTTTGTAAAAAGTGCCTCTTCAGGGTCAAATTTTACTTCAATCTGAATATTTTCTTTTTCACAGGGCGGAATATAAGGCGGGTTTGAAACAATTATATCAAAGGTTTCACCAGGTTTTACGTTTGAAAATATATCGGATTTTCTAAAAATTGCTTTATTAAAAAGATTCAGCCTTGAAGCGTTATCAAGAGCTGTATTTAATGCATCTGTAGAAATATCAAGCCCGATAATCCGACAATCAGTATATTCTGCAATCATGCAGGCAATACATCCTGAACCTGTACCTACATCAAGCGCCATTTTAAAATTATTTTTATGAATAATATCTATTGCATTTCTTACAAGAATTTCCGTCTCATCACGCGGGATTAAAACTGACGGATTTACAATAAACTTCTCTCCCATAAAATCCGCAAAACCTGTAATATGCTGAATCGGGCGTCTTTCGGCAGCTCTGAGCAGTGCTTTTTCTTTGACTAATTCAAGCTTTTCAGCGGTTAATTTATTTCCCATTACAATATCTTTAACACCGTAATTTGCAAAATGTTCTAATAAAATTTTAACTTCAACATTTGCTTCATTCGGCTCTATTCCGCTATCGGTCAATATTTTTAAGATTTCTTGAATACTCATATATTTTTTGCCATTTTTTCTATTATTCGCAAATCCCGCGACAATCATGTTCATTCAATATTTTTTCTATTTCATCACGAGCTTCGAGCTTTGATGTTAATTCTTTTTTTTCTATATTATATTTTTTGCACAAACGATCGTAATAATAAAGCTGTTTTTTTGTCGGCTGTTCTTTTGACATTTTAACTTCACGCAAAAAAGCACGTTTTTTCTTTTCATATTCTTTTTGAGCCTGAATCAAAGGCTCCTGCTTTTTTTTGTAATCGTAATATTTGCGGCATTCTTTGAGGTAAAGCATTGTCTCGTTAGCAAAATTTTCATCATCCAGATAAGACTGCAAAAATTCGAAATGCGGATTATTTATCTCAAGATAATATTTTTCATCTTCCACAAATTTATCAAAAATATCATCTGCACTTATATCAGGTGATTTTTTAACGAGAGCACGCAAAAAATTACACAGAGCAGATTTCTGTGTTTTTGTCATATCAAGATATATTTGATTTTTTATGCTGTACATTATTTTTTAAACAAGTCTTTAACTCTGAATTTACCGGAATTTTCACGTTGAAACGCGGCAAACTTTTTAACAATGGGATTGGTACTGTAACGAACAGATTTTTGTTCAATCTTTTCGTCTGCCTCTGTTTCATTTTCAATAACGGTAAATTCTCTCTTATCCATAAAATAATTATACCTCTTTATATATTTATAAAAAAGTTTGTTAAGAAAAAATTGACTTTTTTGTTATATAAAAAGTATATAATGTTACAAACTGTAATATTTTTAAGCGGTAAATCTGCGCGGACCTCCGGAATTTATCGGAATAATCATTGCTTTTTGTTTGTCATTTTTTGGAGGAAAAAGTGATTTCAATCTGTAGTAAACAGCCCGCGGAAGATTTGCACCGAGTGTATTCTTTTCCTGCTTCTGCGCTTTATTATTTTCTTTTAATCGTTCAAATGCCTTTTTTTCATCTTGTTTTAACGGCCGAAAAGATATTTTATTATTATAATCCGACTGCATTTGAGGTGTTGTATTATATTCTTCAAGCACAGTATTTACAAGATTTCTCTCTTTTGCATTAAGATATTTTAAATCAATACCTTCTTTTTTCGGTAAGATAACTGTACCCTGCTTTTCGGGAATAGATAAAGGAGACGCTGATACAGGCTTTGCGGTGCCTGATTTTACATCCGCAGCACTTTTCTTTATAATTTGTTTGCCGTAATTTGCTGTCCGTTCAATAGTTTTTTTTACATTTTTATTTTTTCCGAATAAACATCCCATGCCTATCACAGCAAGCCCCGCAAGTGCAGCAAGCATGTATGTATCAGAAAGATAAACTGACTCGGATTTATAATTACTGCGCATTATATTATTATTATTTGCTCTTCTTAAGGACGGCAAAGCTGATTCAAAACTAACCTTTTCAATCATAATAAACATCCTTTCCGTATTACAGAAAATTATTAATAAAAATATAAACTCAATAAGTTAACGACCTTGACACACAAAATATATATTTAGATATTATATCGAAAAATAATTGATTTTTAAAGATATAAATCCGAAATCTTTACAATTGCAGTTTTGCAATTCTTATATTTAATACCGCCTCTAAATCAACCCCGCTTAATATTTCCGAAATAAGGTCATTTGGGTTCAAATCGGCTTTATTAAAGTGCGGTAATATGCCGAGTATTTTCACATCAGTATATTCTTCGATTAATCTTGGCAAAAGTTTTATATCAGAATTTTCAGTATTTTCAGGGTAATTGGTTAATATTATACCGCGCAGGGTTATTCCTTTTTCTTTAGCATGATTAACGGTCAGCAGAATATTATTTATATCCGAATTTAAAGCAGATACAACCAGTAATAGAGGTATATCAAGCATCCTGATAAGATCTTCTTCCAGAAAATTTTTACTTAAAGGCGAAGCCAAGCCTGAAACTCCGTCAACCACGAGCAATTCATACATATCTTCCAATTTTTGATAGTCATTAAGAATATGGTCTTTTTCAATTACAACACCTTCTTTTGCCCCTGCAATAAGAGGGGTTGATCTCTCTTTAAAAAGATATGTGAAATAAGTCTTTATATACGGATCTGCAAATTTTACATAAGCAAGATCGGGAGACCGGATAAACCCGTTTTTTTCTATAACTCCTGTTTCCACAGGCTTATATACCGCGGTTGAATATCCTAAACTCTGCATAGTTGCCGTAAGTCCCGCAGTAACGAAAATTTTATCGGAATTTTGATCCGCACCCGTAACAAATAGTTCCAGCATAAGCTAATACTATCACGGCAGTATTTTCATTGTAAAGATAAACTACAGTCTATTTTTAATTTCTGTTAAACTGTCGCCTCCGAATTTTAAAAGAAATTCATCCGCAAGCACACAAGCAATCCTGTTTTCCGCAACAACCGAACAGGCCTCAACAGCACAGGTATCAGAACGTTCAAAATGAGCTTCGCATTCCGTCATATTTTCCATATCAACAGTATTCAAAGGTTTTCTGAGTGTCGGAATGGGCTTCATCACCGCTGTAACAACAATCGGCTCTCCGTTTGTCATACCGCCTTCTATACCGCCTGCATTATTTGTTTTTCTGACAATTTTTCCGTCTTCCAGATACATTTGATCATGAAATTCACTGCCGAACATTTTATAAGCGTGGTGATTTCCGATAGAAACAGATTTAACTGCAGGTATACTCATAACTGCCTGTGCAATTTTACCGTCAAGCATTTTGTCCCAGTGAACGTAAGAACCGAGCCCCACAGGCAGATTTTCATATATAATTTCAAATTTTCCGCCTAAAGTGTCTCCTGCTTCTTTTGCTTTATCAATTTCCGCGCGGAATTCTTCGTCAGTCCTGCCCTGACCTATTTGTATAATTTTAGAATAACAGGTAATGCCGAATTCTTTTAGAATTTGTTTTGCAACAGCACCAACAGCAACTTCTATTGCAGTTTTTCTGGCACTTGAACGTTCCAGAATATTTCTCAAATCGGTCTGGTTATATTTAACGCTTCCCGCAAAATCCGCATGTCCCGGACGGTATTTAGTGAATGATTTTTCGGAAGTAAGATCATCAGGATTTATGCTCATAATCTTCTGCCAGTTTTCAAAATCTCTGTTTTGAATTACGAGAGTAACGGGGGAGCCTAGAGTTTTCCCGAAACGCACACCTGATGTAATTTCTATCGTATCTGATTCTATCTGCATTCTCCCGCCGCGCCCGTAGCCGCCCTGACGGCGTTTTAATTCATTATTGATAAAATCGGGGTTTATTTCAAACCCCGCAGGTATTCCCTCTATTATTGCGGTTAAGCATTTACCGTGGCTTTCTCCCGCCGTTAAAAATCTGAATTTATCGAGCATAATCCTCTTTTACTTTTTATTTGCGTATTTAAGAAAAATTTGTTCCTTAGTCTGCATTAACTCTTCGGTTATCTGCCATTTTCCGTTAATTTTTTTAACTATCATATAAGTTTTAAGCTTATATGTTTCACCTTTCGGCTGTCTTAATGAACTAACCTTATATGCACCATTGCCCAGTGATGCTACAGAGATGTTTGAATAAGTATTTTTATACCCTCTCATTTTAGCACCTGCCTGACCTATCTTCATCTGCTTGATATAAGTTGCCGTATTTGTGTCGACATTAACAAGCCCGCCGTCAGGCTTTACAACCTGTCTGATAATTTTAGCATTCGGAGAATACATGGTAGTAATTACGGGGTTATATGAATTTGCAGCGGTTACATAGCTGTTAAAAAATTTCAAAGCCTCCTGTGCATCATCTGCAAATGCCTGCAATCCCGTTGTCAAAAATATTGCAAACACTGCGATTATTGATAATAGTTTTTTCATTTTCGTCTCCTTCTACGTTTATACAACGACAAAAGTTAAATATTTGTTCATTTTAATTATATCATATAAACGCTGAATGTCATTAAACGAAATATGTAGTAAAATCAGGATATGAATAATACTCAGGAACTTTCCGAATATCTGGAATTTTTGGAAATAGAAAAGGGTCTTGCAGAAAATACTCTGGAAGCGTACAGACGCGATTTGAGCAGTTTTTTCGATTTTTGCAAAGATATACCTGTTGACAAAATTCAAAGAACACAAATAAATTCATACATAAGAACACTGCATGAAAAACACTTTTCAGCTGCAAGTATAATGCGGAAAATTGCATCCCTGCGCGGTTTTTTCAAATGGGCATGTATAAATAATGTTACAAAAACAGATCCCGCACTCACACTTGAACAGCCCAGAATTCCTCAAAAACTTCCGAAAGTTATGACCGTTGAAGAAATCAACAATCTCTTAAACCGGAATTTGAATAAACTTCAAAGAGTTATAGTTGAACTTCTTTACGGATGCGGTCTGCGGGTTTCAGAACTTGTTAATCTTAAAATTAATGATTACGATCTAAACGGTAAATATCTTGAATGCACGGGAAAAGGTTCAAAAGACAGGATTGTTCCTATGGGTAAAAAAGCAATTAAAGCCATAAAAGATTTTTTACCCGAACGTGATTACAATATGCAAAAATATAACATTCAGTCAAAATACCTTTTGATTAATAAACATGGCAGACATGTTACACGTCAGGAGGTTTATACATTTATACATAATCTGGGCAAAAGCCTTCATAAATCAATCTCTCCGCATACGCTCAGGCATACTTTTGCTACCCACCTGCTTGAAAATGGCGCGGATTTAAGAGTTGTACAGGAACTTTTAGGACACAGCAATGTTTCAACAACACAACTTTACACTCACATAAGCAAAAAAAGACTCAAAGAAGTTTATTTTTCAATACAAAAGCGTGCCGCCTTCCCCGACTCTGCTTAAGAGTTTGCATTAAACGCTTTTTTATTTTTTAGTAACAACTTTTTATAAAAAATCAAAGATTTACTATGATAAACTTTCCCATAAAGTATTCAGCGCCTGCATTTCGTTTCTCGATTTTACATCATTTATAAGCTGGCCGATAGCATCTTTATTAACATCGGTCAGCATATACGAAAATTCAGCACTTTCATCTCCGCCGGCTTTATGCGAAAGTTCATGCAAAGCTGTTTCCAATGCATCACTAAAGTTGGTCTCGTTTAAATAATTCTTGTCAATCCAGAAACCTTTTGAAACACGTTTATCTACAATTGCTTCCGCATTGCAGTCAGAATATAATTTTCTATCCTTTACAGATCTTCTGTCAAACATATAAATTTTCGGATTAAGTTCTTCTTCAGAAAAATACTTGCCTTTCAATGACGGAGATAATTTATTAACAGCTTCTCTTATTATTAAAATTTTCTTTTTCTCAACATCATTCGGGATAACAACTTCATGTGCTCTTGCATCACCGATAATATCATGAATTGTCGGCATGCCGATATCGGAAAAACTACTTTTACAAACCTTATATCCCTTACTCCTTAAATCATGAACAACATCGGGCGTTGCAGCAGAATACGCTACATATTTTTCAGGAAATTTTATATTAATTATTTTTCTTTCACCGCAAGTCCAGTTTATATACAATAAAAAATATTCAACAAATTTATCCATTGGTTTTTTGTCTAATGAAAATACTGCTTCCCAGTAATTTTCTAGAGATTTTAAAAAGTTAACTCTATCATTACTTGAAAAACGTTTATCTTTTGCAAGCCATGAAGCTATTTTTTCAAGATTTGATTCGTTCAGAGAAGTTCTGTCGCGTGAAATATCAAGCACATCTGCCGGAGGTTTCTCTTTTATAAATAGCACGATGTCATCGAGACCGTCATATTTTCCGTCAAACTCAAATCTCTGTCCTGCAATATAAATACCGCCTTTTTCTCCTTTCGGAAGATTTTTAATCCCGATTAATTCATTTTCAAAATCAGGACATTTAAAATGCGTGTTGCCTGAATTGTAGAAACGGTTTATTGTATTTCTCAATGATGTCAACAGTTCTCTGTCAAACGTTTCAAACTCCATATAATTTCCGTTATATTTATCTGTTTTGTCAAGAGAGTAAGCAAGAACACGCTTGTCTGACAAATTACCTTCAGTAAGAGTATATGTAACTTTCCAGTTATCGGAAGCAATTCTTACATTGTCGGCTCCACCGTCTTTCAAAAGTTTTAACGTTGCCATTTTCAAACCTTCACCGTAATTTCCCGCAGCTCTTGCATCATTGCGTTTTGTCGACTCACCGATATAAACAGCTTTATCAGGGGTATATGTTGATTTTCCCTCAATTCTAACTTTATATCTGCCGTTTCCTGAAGGCTCAAAATGAAGTTTTACGCCGTCAAGAGTCTGCCCGTGCCCGTCAAAAAAGTTTTGTAAAAGATCCCGCGCAACTTTATCATTATTCCACTGAACAGAATCAGCATAGCTTTCCGAGATATTTGTCGGCTGAGATTTTACAGGTTTAAAATCTGCAGATTTCATGTGAGTAATTTTTACCTCATCAGACATCGGGAGTTCAAAATCAAATCTGCCGTCAATATCAATTTGCGGTATATCAAGCTCTTTCATATTTATTCTGTTGGCTGTTCCGACAGAAGACGGTAAAGGAATTGCATTTTCGATAACCTTTCCTAATGTTTTACCTGTAACCGGAGGAGTTTGAATATCGTAACCGTAATCGCATTTTTCGATTTTTTCTTTCAATTCATTAAATATTTTATCGCGTATTTCTTTTGGAGCAAGATCTCCCTCAAAAATATCCGATAGTGAATCTTTTAAATGTTGAGCTTCTTCTTTAAGCTTCTTATTCAGATTTGAAAGAGTTTCGTTATTTCTTCTCAAATTTTTCAATACAGGTCGTTTTGTTAAATAAATAACACCGCCACCTAAAACTGCTCCTGCCAATACTGTTGTTGCAGCCAACCTCTGCATATCTTTTCTTGAATATTTTTTATTCGACAAATTTTTATCTTGTTCTTTTTCTCTTGCTTCAACAGATTTGAATTTTGTTTTTTGGGCTTGAAAATTCTGACTTACTATTCTTTGATTTACGGGAGAAATATTCATACTTAAACCTTTCTACATTATTTTGTTCTTTAAAAAAGATAACAAGATATTTTTTGACTTTTTATTAAGTTTGTTTAAGTTTTTGTATTAACAAACCTTCATTTTTTTTCAGATGAAGGTTAGTTTTTTTTGTGTGGTTTATTTTTTTTATTAATTATCTGATTTGAACCGGCATAATCAGGCAGACATAATCTTCTTCATTATCTGGTCTGAACATTGTGGCAGATAAAGGCGTATTCAATCCGATTTTCACAACATCAGAATCTATATTTTTCAATGCTTCAAGAACAAATTTATAGTTAAAAGCAATTGTCAGTTCTTCTCCCGTGTAATCAATGTCAAAACTTTCTTCGGATTTACCCGAATCCGGAGTATCAGCCGTCAATTTCAATGTATTATGGCTGAATTCAAGTTTTACAATGCTTGTTTTTTCGTTAACCATAATTGATACACGCTCTAGTGCTGATGTCATCTGCGAAACATTTACAAGTGCTTCTTTCGGGCTTTCTTTCGGAATAAGCTGGTTGTATTTCGGGAACTGACCTTCCAAAAGCCGTGAAATTGTTGTTGTTCTTTCTGATTTTATTATTATTTTTGATTTTTCGGTATAAATCTTTACGGAATCTTCATCTATAAAGCTGCTCATTTTAATAAATTCGTTCAATGTTTTTGAAGGAATAATAAGCTGTTTTGCATGATTGTCTTTATTATCAATAGTTTCACGAACTCTGGCAAGACGGTTTCCGTCAGTTGATGCAATTTCCATAATATTTTCAGATATATCGCAGACAATACCTGATAAAAGATTGCTTGTTTCATAGCTTGCCGCCGCAAAACCTGCCTGTTTTACCGCTTTTACAAACGGTCTTATTTCAATTTCAAAACCTTCTTCTTCATTAACATTAACAGAAGAAAATTCCGGCGGAAATTCAGAGGCTGAAATACCGATTATATCAAATTTTGAATTCTGGCAGGTTATATTTACCGTTGTATCACCATCATTCATTTCAAAAGTTATAAGTTTATCCCCGAGTTTGGAAACAATTTCATTAAGGGTTTTTGAAGGAAGAGTTATTTTTCCTTCTTCTTCAACCTGGGCATCAACAAGAGCTATTACCGTTAAATCCAGATCTGTTGCGACAAGTTTTATTGTGCCTTTGTCAATTGTTTCTATTAAAATATTCATTAATACAGGCTGTAAAGCTTTAACAGATGTAGCTCTTTCGACTATTTTTATACCGTTATACAAATCATCTTTCTTAACAACAAATTTCATAATTCTTACTCCCCGTTATTTCTCATATAATATAATTAAATTATATTCGTTCAAAAAGTAAATAAAAGATAATAATACAAAAAATTTACCTTTTAGGGTTTTGAACAAAAAATAAATTATTAATTATTATATATATAAATATAATTAAATAATTTAATAATAATAATAAGCTCTTATTATTTGTAGAAAAGTGGTGGAAAGTATTACTATTATTGAATTTTAAATTGTATAAAATATAGTAGAAAACCAAATAATAATTATAGTATTTTTGTAGAAAACTTTATATAAAACAAAATTCTGTAGAAAACTCATGAGTTTTCTACAGATAAAGAAATGATTTTCTACTGTTTTCTACGGAAAAATTATGGAGAAACTGATTTTTTGTTGTGGAACAGACTTGTAAATTTATTCCCGCAGTTTTTGAAAAAATTTCCAATTTTATCAAATTTTAATTTTTGCGGTAATTTTTTTAAATGCGGCAGCCATTTGGATTGAAATTTCCAGCCTCCGAATATTAATGCGCCTGCCGCAAGTCCGCCGAACAGCCATTTTTTCCATGCGGGTACGGAAAACTTATCATTTTTGTTGCTTTTATTATATCTGAATTCATCAATTTGCGGCTGCTGAAGATTTTTGGTTTCAGGCTTAGGCCCTGCAAACGGTGATGGTGTATATTCAATACTTCCTACATATCTGGGATTTTGCCCTGTTACATACGATGGTGCGTCAAAATCAAGAACACCGTTCAGAGCAAGTAAATCTAAATTATCGGACCATGCAGGAGACATAATAACCATCCTTTTTTAGACTGTAAACAGTCAATTTTCTACCTTACATGTATATAAAGATTTTTTATTAATAAAAATTGCTTTTTTAATTATTATTTGTTAAATTTTGTAATATGAAAGAGATTTTAAACGAAAATAAATACCTTCTTTTACTGTGGGTGTTTTGTATTGCGGGATTAATAATTTTTTGCGGGCATTATTCAAATATTTTGATTGACTTCGGGCGCGAGGTTTATTACCCCGAACAAATTTTAGAGGGAAAGGTTTTATACAAAGACTTGTTCAATATTTACGGCCCTCTGTCTTATCAGATTAATGCCGTATTATATAAAATATTCGGTGCAAAACTTTCAACTCTTTACGGAGCAGGGTGGGTCTGCTCAATTCTGGCAGTAAGCGGAATTTATATAATTGCTCAAAAATTTTTGAGCAAATTCTTGAGTTTTTGTATCGGATTTTTTACAATATCGGTTTGTGTTGCTACCACCTGTATTTTCAACTTTCATTTTCCGTATTCCTGGGCTGTACTTTACGGGTTAATTTCATTTTTGTTTTCTCTTTATTTTCTTTTAAAATACAACGATGATAAAAAATCTTTTAATCTTTGTATGAGTTCATTGTTTGCCGGAGTTTGTATTGCAAACAAGTATGATTTTCTGCTTTATGCATTTGTATTTTTGCTTTTTATATTAAAAGAGAAAAACCTGAAGGCTTTTTTATGTTTTATTTCAGCCCCTTTAGTAAGTTATGGAATACTGTTTATTCAGGGAATGAGATTTTCCGATCTTATAAATACGTTGTTAATTGTTAAAACAATGGCAAAGACAAAAACTCTTGAATATTTTTATCAAAATGTCGGAGTATATTTTCATAATAAAGCTCTTGTTGAAGATTTGGTATTATTTTGTAAAACGGCAATTCCTTTTGCTGTGATTATGTATGGGGCCTATTTATACGGTAAGAATAAAACAGCGTCTGTTTTGATGTCTGTTGCCGGATATTTAAGCTTTTTATGGTTTTTTACAATAAATATCAGAATATCTTTAGGTTTTATGCCTTTACTTCTTTTAATTTTCGGAATTGTTTGTATAAAACGATTAAATGCCAAACTTGCGATATTGCTGATTTCAGCACTGGCGGTGAGTTCAAAAGTATTCTGGGTAATGCTTCTTGCTTTTTACGGAAACTATTATGTATCAATAGTTTTAATTGCTCTTTTTGCATTAATGTTCAGTTTTATTGATAAAAAATTGGAAAAGCCTGCGGGAATTTATACACTGGCTCTTTCAATGTGTTTTCTTTGTGCTCATACTTATGTATATTTAAGTACGATTAACAATAAAGTTCAAACCGGCAGAGGAAGTATTTATACTAATGCAAATTTATATAAAAGTACAAATGAATTAATAAATTTTATAAATCACAAAACAAAATCAGATGACAGAATAGTTATTTTCCCTGAAGGTATGATGATTAACTTTTTAACAGACAGAAATGGCGATGATTATTATAATTCATTAATTCCTTTGTATGTAGAAACTTTCGGGGAAGACAAAATTATAGAACATTTTAAATCTGATATGCCTGAATATATTGTGCTTAATAATCAAAGTATGCGTGATTACTATTTTCAATATATTTGTAATGATTACGCACTGGATTTTTGCGGTTTTATAAATCAAAATTATACTCTTGAAAAGGTTATTGATAATGAGTTCAGGTATATGATTTTTAAACGTAAATAGTTTTTATGATAAAATTTAGTAGTAGAGGAAACCCTCTTCCTAACCCTCCCGTGATGGAGGGAAAAATAAAAAGTATAAAAATATAAGGATAAAAAATGGAAAAATATTATTTAACAACAGCAATAGATTATGTTAACGGCGCCCCGCATATCGGACATGCTTATGAAAAAATACTGACAGATATTATAGCCAGACATTATACTCAAAGATGTGATGATGTATATTTTCTTACCGGAACTGATGAGCACGGTATAAAAATTCAAAAAACGGCGGCAGAAAAAGGAATTACTCCAAAAGAACTGTGCGATGAAAATTCTCAGAAGTTTAAAGACGCATGGAAAGCTCTCGGTATTGATTATACAAAGTTTATAAGAACAACCGATGAAGAGCATAAAAAAATTGTACAGAAAATCTTTGATAAATTATTGAAACAGGGTGATATCTATAAACATGCCTATGAAGGTTTGTACTGCACGGGATGCGAATGCTTTTTAAATCCGAAAGATTTGACCGAAGACGGACTCTGCCCCGATCACCTCAAAAAACCTGAAGTTGTTAAAGAAGAAAATTACTTTTTTAAACTTACAAAATACAAAGACGCAATAATTAAACACATCAAAGAACATCCTGATTTTATAGTTCCTGAATTCAGAGCAAATGAGGTTATAAACCAGCTGGAAGATATTCAGGACATCTCTGTTTCGCGTGCCAAATCAAATGTTAAATGGGGAATTGATGTTCTTTCAGATGATGAACAGTCAATTTATGTTTGGATTGATGCGCTTTCAAACTATATTACGGCGCTTGGATACGATACGGAAAATCCGTCCGAAAATTTCAAAAAATACTGGCCGGCTGATGTTCATGTTATAGGAAAAGATATTTTAAAATTCCACAGCATATACTGGCCTGCATTTTTGCTTGCGCTTGACCTGCCGCTTCCCAAACACATTTTTGCACACGGCTGGATAACAATAGATGAGTCAAAGATGTCAAAATCACTCGGAAATGTAATTTCTCCGACAACGGTTCTTGAAAGTTTTAATCTTGAGTATCCTGATGCTTTCAGATATTACATGGCAACATCTGCACCATGCGGACGCGATGGAAATTATTCCGATGACGATTTTAAAGAAAAAGTTAATGCACATCTGGCAAACAGCATGGGCAATCTCTTGAACAGAACCCTTTCAATGCTTGTAAAATACTTTGACGGCGAAGTGAAAGAAGAATTTAAGCTTTCATCTCATCAAGAGCTTGTTTCAGGCTCTTGCAGTCTGGCCAAAAAAGCATTGGGAACAGTTCAAATTGTTAAAAACCATTTTGATAATTTTGAAATTGCAGAGGCAGGGTTGGAGATTACATCGTTAGTTGATGCAGCAAACAAATATGTTCAGGATAACGCGCCGTGGACTCTCGCAAAAGAAGGCAAAATGACGGAATGCGGACAGGTGCTTGTTAATGTTCTTGATATAATGTGCATTATAGCTTCTTTGATTTATCCGTACTGTCCGAATATAGCTTCTGATATGGCAAAACAATTGTCGTTTGATTTGAGAACAAAACTGGATGATTTGACGGCAGATTCTGTAAAATGCGGAAAATTAATATCAAAAGAAGATATCAAACCTGTATTTTTACGGCTTGATTCCGAACTTGCCGATAAATCGGCAAAAAAACAATAGATACAAAAAAGGCGGTTTAGTCAAACCGCCTTTTTTAAATATATTATTCATCTTCTTGAGGTTTAATCAAACTTCCGACAGCTGCATACATTGCTGCTGAAATTTCTGCGGTTGATGAAAACGGCCCGTATTTTTTTATAAAATCAGCAACGTCAAATGTGTTAAGATAATTTTGTAATGCGGCTGATGATTCATCGGTTAAATTAGTTACAAACATAATATTTTTCAGATAATTTGTAGCTTTTTCTTCAACATCATCTTCATCGTAATCAGAAGCAGAAAATTGTGCTACGTCTTTTTCTTCTTTTTCTTTTGCAGTAACACCGTATTCTTTAGTTTCTTCTTCTGCTTTTTTTTGTTGTTCTTCCTGCAGTTTGTCTTCTTCTTCTACTGCAGAAGCTGCTGATGTGTAAGCTGATACTCCCGTAATTTCCATAATACCTGTCCTTTCTTAAAAAAACTATACTTTTACAATACGTATATCGGAAAATTCATATAAAAACTTTAGAATTTTGTAAATTAATGTAAATCTTATTAATGTTATGTTATAATAGCCGTATGAGAAAACCAATTGTAGCAATAGTAGGCCGCCCGAATGTCGGCAAATCAACTTTTGTAAACCGCCTTGTCGGTTCCAGAAATTCAATAGTTGATGATTTGCCCGGTGTAACGCGCGACAGAATATATTTTGACGTAGAATGGCAGAATAAAATTTTTACCGTAATTGATACAGGCGGAATTGTTCCGGGTGATGAAGATGAAATTATGCTGTCGATTTTTGATCAGGCAAGAATTGCCTGTGAAGAAGCAGACAAAATTATCTTTATTGTTGACGGAAAAGAAGGCGTTAACCCTGTTGATTATGATATTGCAAATATTTTGAGACAATCCGGCAAACCGGTTTTCCTTGCGGTGAATAAATCAGACAACCCTGAATCTTTAATGATGGCTAATGATTTTTACTCGCTTGCAATCGGTGATCCTATCGGCATTTCGGCGCTGCACGGTTCAGGCGGTGTCGGAGATCTTCTCGATCTTGTAACGGAAGATTTTTCGCGCGATATTGAGGAAAATAATGATGAGACAATAAGAATAGCAATTGTCGGCAGACCTAATGCGGGAAAATCTTCAATTGTGAATGCTTTATTAAACGAAAACAGAGTAATAGTTTCTGATATATCAGGTACAACCCGCGACAGCATTGACAGTTTCGTTAAATATAACGGAAGAGACTTTGTGATTGTTGATACGGCAGGAATAAGAAAAAAATCAAAAGTCGATTGGGGTGTGGAAAAATTTGCTGTAGACAGAGCAATACGTTCAATCAGAGACTGCGATGTTGCACTCCTTGTAATTGATGCTGTTCAGGGTATTTCCGATCAGGATAAAAAGATAGCTTCAATTATAACGGAAGCGGGAAAAGGGTTGATCATAGCCATTAATAAATGGGATTTGATAGAAGATAAGAAATCGAATACTATTAATCAATATAATAAAAAATTGTCTAATGATATTCCTTTTTTGGAATTTGCGCCGAAAATTTATATTTCAGCTGTTACAAAACAGAGACTTCACCTGATTTATACGGAAGCTGAAAAGGTTTATACAGAATGCACAAAACGTATTTCAACCGGTCTTTTGAATAAGGTTATCAAAGAAGCATATATGCTCAATCCTCCTGCATCTTCCAAAGGCAAGAGATTAAAGATTATGTATGTAACTCAGACAGGTATTCAGCCCCCGCATATCGTAATTTTTGCAAATAATGCCGATTTGATGAAAGATCATTACAAGCGCTATATTGAAAATAAACTGCGGGAGGCATTCGGATTTTTCGGCACAACAATACGGCTGTCAGTCAGAGAACGATCTGATAAAGATAAAAAATAAAAGAGGCTTTTAAGCCTCTTTTATTCTTCTAAGGTTGTGATGAAATTGATATTATTAAATACATCTATTTTACTTTCATCAATAGAAAGTTCGTATTTTTTCAAAATTTCATCATTAATAATAAATTTTTCAGCTTCCAAAATCGGTTCAATACGGGGTTCCTGTTTAATTTTCATCTTTCATGCTCCTTAAAAATAAAATGTTTAAACTATTGCTTCTGATACGTAAGTTACCATTTCATCAAACATATTTTGAAGGGGTAAAGTAATATCAACCATTGTTTGACGTTGAATTTCAGCAAGAGTGGTTTCTGCAGACTTCACAGGTTTTGCCGTAACTTCTTCAAATTTACCCTGTTCAAGCTGTTCAAGCAAATCTGTTGAAAAATCGGTTGTACTCCTTAATGATGATAAAATAGCGCAGTCAATTCTGAACAAGTCTTCGGATGACAATTCACTGCTAAGCATTCTCTCCAGCGCGTCAATGTCATTAATATCCCTCATAATTCCATTGGCGACAGTGTTACAGTCTTGCGCCATAACATTTTCAATTTTTGAGTCCATTTAAAAATTTACCTCCAATTAACTATTGCTCTGTCCGTAAATTTTATTTCGGAAATTCAGCGCAAAAACTTTAATAAATAATCATGCTTTGTTACATTAAGTTTACAAAAGCTGAAAATATTGAACCTGTGCTTTATACACTTCCCCCGAAAAAGAAAGTCTCGTCATTTGACAAGACTTATAAATATACATTTACCCCACAAACTTTATAACATAAAAAAAATAGTTTGTCAAGCTTTTTATTAATTAATTTATTTTTAAATTTTTAAGTCTCTAAATTATTTCATCAGGTTTTAATTCAAAAGCTTCCACAGCTGAATAGTCTGTAGGAAGTATAAAAACGATTTTGTCGGATGATGCCTTTTTATCAAGCTTCATTAATTCTGTCATTTTTTCAGGGTTGAATTTTGGAATTTGAGGGAATTTATATTTTTTCATTACATCTTCTGCAAGAAATTTGTAGTTTTTATCTGTTAAATTCCTTTTTACAGCAAGAGAAAATGCAAATTTCATCCCTTCTGCGACAGCTTCGCCGTGAGTATATTTTTTATATTTTGTAATCTTTTCTATTGCGTGGCCGTATGTATGCCCGAAATTCAATATTCTTCTTAAATCATTTTCTTTTTCATCTTTTTCTACAACCGAAATTTTTAATTTTATACATATTTCAATGAGTTTTGAAAGAGTTTTTTCATCGCGGTTAAGTATATCACAGGATTTTTCGCTCAAAAAGTTTGTAAGGTTTAATTCTTCTTCGCAGTTACAACTTTTTTCAATAAAAGAGTATTTTAAAACTTCTCCCATTCCGGATCTGAACTGTCTTTCATCAAGTGTTTTTAAAAATTTCGGGTTTATGAAAACAATTTCAGGCTGGTAAAAAGTTCCTATAAGATTTTTGCCAAAATCAGTATCTATTGCGGTTTTTCCTCCTACAGAGCTATCAACGCAAGCAAGCAGTGTTGTCGGAATTTGTATAAATTGAATTCCTCTCATATATGTTGATGCTGCAAAACCTGTAATATCGCCTGCAACGCCGCCGCCTATTGCAATCATTGCACTTTTGCGTGTGAGATTCATTTTCAGCGCGCGTTCCATAATTTTTTTGTATGTTTTAAAATTTTTTTCTTTTTCGCCGTCTTTCAGTATAAATTTGTTTTCTTTCGGAATCTTGAGCTGTTTTCCGTATAATTTTTCTACTTTTTCCGAGATTACGGCAAGATAAGTTTTTCCGTTTATAAAAGATAAAATTTTTTCTGCTAAATCCGTAATTTCTTCATTTTTTATTATTATAGGGTAGCTTTTTTCTTCTTGTTTAATTTTTACTGAAAGTTCAACCATTGAGTTTTAATACTCCTATAATTTCTTCTGCTGCAGACAGCGGTGATTTTCCTGTTGTGTTAATGGTAATATCCGCTTTGCGGTAGTTTTTTTCACGAAGCTTCAAAATTGATGCGATTTTTTCCACCGAAAAATTTTTCTTTAAAAGAGGGCGGTGATTTTCCTGTTTTATTCTTTCATAAATTTCTTCAGGCGTTGCTTTAAGATAGATTACGTAAGATGTTTCAAGCATTATTTTTCTGTTATCTTCACTTTCAAAAGCTCCGCCGCCTGCAGAGATTATATAATTTTTTTCTTTACAGAATTTTTTAATCTTTTCTGATTCCAGCATTCTGAAAAAAGGTTCGCCATGTCTGAGAAAAATTTCTGAAATTTTTTTCTGTGTACTTTTTTCAATTTCAGCATCAATATCAACGTAGTGAAAATCGGGAAGAAGTTTGCTTAATTCTTCGCCGGTAG
Organism: uncultured bacterium; assembly: GCA_949284415.1. Classification (GTDB taxonomy): domain Bacteria; phylum Cyanobacteriota; class Vampirovibrionia; order Gastranaerophilales; family Gastranaerophilaceae; genus Stercorousia. The sequence goes on from CASDVM010000034.1 coordinate 31,997, forward strand.
TTGTTTTCCCGCTTCCCATCATGCCGATAAGTGTGATATTGCTTTTCATAATTTTATTTTACAATAAACAAAACAGCCTGCTCAAATTTATATGACATCGTTTATAACAGCACCTCTTTTTGTATTTAAGATACTATGGCTGTGAGGCAGCAGGAAGCAGCATTATAATGTCCCCTCGCCTATGGGAGAGGGGGGTTATAGGAAATTAGGTTTATAAAAGCGCCTTTAAAATATATTGAAATTAATTCAGTATAATTAAAAGCGCTTCATGCTAGTCATAAACTGTGTTATATGGAACAGCTGCGTTCCTATTGGGCGGCTATTTCCTGTCCGTTAGTCATTTTGCTCAAAACTTCAACGGCTTTTTTCAATTGAAGATCATTTTTGTTTTTCACGTCTTCTTCCGTCAATTTAACCTCAATATCCGGAGTTATACCTTTTTTATTAATATCGGTGCCGTTCGGGGTTAAATATTTTTGGATTGTAATATTTATGCCTGATTCGTACGGAAGTTTGTTAATTTCCTGAACAAGCCCTTTGCCGAATGATTGTTCGCCGATGATTACGGCTCTGTGGTTATCTTTCATAGCTCCGGAAAAGATTTCTGAAGCTGATGCGGATCCTTTATTAATAAGAACAACAACCGGTTTTTTTGTATATACGCCTGCCGAGGCTCTTTGAGTTTCTTTATATCCGTCTCTGTCAACCGTGCTGACAATTGTCCCGCCGTCTAAGAACATATCTGATATGTAAATAGCATTTGTCAAAAGTCCGCCCGGGTTTGAACGAAGATCAATAATAAATCCTTTTTTATCGCTGTTATTTGTCAGAATTGTACCGAATTCTGTCGCAGCGTTTCTGCTGATAAAAGAACTCAGCCTTATATAGCAAAGGTCATCAGGAATTTTCATGTCTGTCGGCAGTTTTTGCGAAATTGATTTAATTTCGATTTCTGCACGGGTAATTACATATTTTTTAGGCGGGTTATCTTTGCGTTTTACAAGCAGCGTAACCTGTGTTCCCTCTTTTCCTCTGATTTTATCGGCAGCTTTGTCAACGGTGATGCCTTTTGTGCTTACGCCGTCAATTTCAAGAATTTCATCATCAGCCTGAAGTCCAGCTTTTTCTGCGGGAGTATCTTCTATAGGCGCAATTACCATAAGTTTTCCGTCTTTAACTGCGATTTGTATACCGATACCCTTTAGCGAACCCTTAATTGAACTTGTTTCATCCGCGAATTCTTTAGGATCCAAGAATTTTGTATACGGATCATTCAAACTCGCAACCATTGTGTTAATTGCTACGTAAGCATCTTCATTAGTATGAATTTTGCTGTCATATTTATGCCGCCATTTTGCCCAGTCCTGCTGGTTGTTTGACTGGTCGACAAACTTGTTGTTGATTAAACGCCACACATTGTCATACAAATCTATGGGCGTGTAAGCAAAGACATTATCTCTGATTACCCAGCCTGATAGGAACAAAAATGTTCCTAAAAATATAATGCTTTTTCTCATAATGTTTCTCATTCTTTAACTGTTTCCTCCAAATACTCTTAACCTTTTTGTTGCACAACTTATTTATTAAGATGTTTATTTAATAAAAAAGTTTCCTGATTTTGCAATTTTTAAGAATTAAAAGTTTTTTTTGAAAATATAATAACATAATTATGAGAAAAAAGGAAATTTTCATTCCGCTTTAAAACTATTTTTATTATCGTTAAGCAGTATATATGCCATAATATCCAGCCTGCTCATAATTTCCGTATAGCTTTCCAGAGTTATTTCCAGATTGTTTTTTGCTGCTTGTTTTGTAATATCAATACTTTTGAGCATTTCTTTTTTTAAATTTTGACTAATCATGTAAATTACCTCAAATTTTACCTGCAATAAGATTAAGACAAACAAAAAAATAAATCAAGAAAAAATGGAAATAAAATTAAAATAATTTTGTTTTACATAAAAAGAATGTCAATATGACTGATTTTCAGAATTGTCAATAAAGCTGATAATAAAAAAATGGATAATGAATATCTGAAGAAATTTGCTAAACATTTAAAACAAATCAGAAAAGAGAAAAATATCAAGCAGGATGACTTTTTAGATGTAAAGGGAATTTCGCGCTCGACAATAGCTATGGTTGAGACCGCAAAAACAGATATTACTCTTTCAAAATTAAAAATTATTGCAGATGTTCTGGGGGTAAATCTCAAAGAGCTTCTGGATTTTGATTAGTTGAACGTGATTACGGCAATCTCCGGCGGACAGTTGAACCTGACAGGAAGAATGCTTGTTCCCAGTCCTTTTGTTGTGTATATTTTTTTGCCTTTGTCGTTTAAGTAGCCGTTTGCGTATTTGTTGCCGTATATTGAGGGAGTGATAATTGCCTGATTAAGCCTTATTTGTCCGCCGTGAAGGTGTCCTGCAAGCGTTAAATTTACACTGTAAGGCACATCAGGCATAATGTCTGGCGTATGTGTAACTAGAATTACGGGTTTTGCGATATTTGAAAGAGCTTTGCCAATATCGGGAACGCCTGTCTGTAAGTCGTCAACGCCTGCAATACAAAACTTTTCAAAACATTTATTTTCATTAAACAGCACTTTAATATTATGTTTTTCAAGTTCCGTGATACATTCTTTTTTGCCCTGCCAGCCGTCATGGTTGCCTATGACAGCATAAGTTCCGTATTTTGATTGAATATCTGATAATTCTTCTGCTATTTTGGCGATAGTCATAGACCTGCCCTTTTTGTGTCCGTTGACGTAATCACCGCCTAACAAAATAATATCCGCATTCTGTTTGTTGATTGCTGTTACAATTCGTTTAAGTCTGAACATTTCGTAAGGTTTAATGTGAAAATCGCTGGCAAAGACAATTTTCAGACCTTTGAGCGAATTGTCATCAATATTAACTCTGTTAACTGTCAGGGTGTAAGGTTCGATAAACACCGCCCAAACAGCGGAGAAAATAATTATAGATAGTATTATAATAAGTATTATTGTCATCTTTTTCATTATCAACTGTACAAATATTATAGCCGAAAGTCTATATTTTGTAAATCAGGAAATATAATTAAAATATTGTTAATAATATAATAGCTCATGAAGTTTTGCCATGCAAAACTTAGTTCGCCGGAAGGGTGAAGGTTACTGTTGTATATTTATCCGGTTTGCTTTCGAATTTTATTGTTCCTCCATGTGCCGAAATAATTTGTTTTGATATATACAAACCGAGACCTATATTTACACTTTTATTTTGTTCGGCAAAAGATATAAATTTATCGAATATGTCATCTGTATTTTGTAATTTTACCCCTATGCCTGAATTTTTTACTGTAATTATTAAATTCTTTTTAATATTTTGAATAGTAACAAGTATATTTGTGTTTTTAAAACTGTATTTTACGGCATTTGTCAAAAGATTATGCATAACCCTTTTAATTTCGTTGTAATCGCATAGAATATTATCAATTTTTGTTTTATAAGAAATTTTTATACCGATATTTCTTTCGCCCGCCGAGTACTTAACCTGTTCACAGCATTCGGTTACAAGTTTTTTTATGGAGTTAATTTGTTTATTAAGTTTTATCCTGCCGTTTTCATATTTATATTTATTTAAAATATTAACTACAAGATCTTCAAGGTACTCATTGGAATTTAGCATATTTTGAAGAATTTCAATCTGGTCTTCATTCATATTTTTGCTCTGATTTTTAAGGAGCAGTTTTATTGCGGAGTGTTCGGCATGAACGGGGCCTTTCATATCATGCGTAACCATTGCAAGATAAGTGTCTGTTTCTTTTGTACGTTGTGCATTCTCCCTGTATGCTTTAAGCAAACTGCAGATTTGAGATTTTACAACTTTTACATTAAACGGTTTTTCAATATAAATATAGGAACCGAGATTGAAGCCTTTAATTTTGTTTTCCGGATCGGAAAGCGCGGATATGAAAATTATTGGAGTATCATTATTAGTTTTGCTTTTTTGAATAATCTGGGCAAGTTCATATCCTGACATTTCAGGCATCATAATATCAAGGAGGAACAGATCAAATTTTTCATGTTCAACAGCCTGTACTGCTTCTTTTGGTTTTAGATAAATATAAATATTCAGCTCGAGAGATTTGAGCATTTCTTTGAGCAAATCACAGTTAAAGGGATTGTCGTCCACAATCATGACCTTCAATCCCTTTAAGTTTTCGTATTTTTTGTTTGAAGAAATTAATTCGGATCCGCCGGTTTTATTATTTTTATTGATAAAATCTTTTATGATTTCTTTGCGGAGCGGGTATTCGATAACATTTTTTATGCCGAACATATTTGCATTTATTACATTTTGTCTTGATATTTCTCTTGATGCAAGCCAGACTTCTATATTGGAATTTGCTTTGCAAAAGTTTTGAATTTCGTCTAAATCTTTGAAGTCGGTTTTTATAATACAGAGTTTTTTATCCTTCAGACCTTTTAAATTTATAAGCTCCTTGACATTGCTTGCAAAAACGATATCTTTATTCCCCGGAGAGGATAACAGATTTTTCATAATAATAAATATAATTAAGGAATTTTTCGAATCAATTACCTGATGAGCTATATTTTTGATTTATGTTTGTGTTAATGATAAACTGAAATTATGGCAAGCACTATTGAAGAATTGGTAACACAGATAAAAGACCGCCTTGATATTGTTGATGTTGTTCAGGAGCGTGTAATATTAAAGAAAAACGGTTCTCATTACTGGGGATTATGCCCTTTTCATAAAGAAAAAACGCCTTCTTTCTCGGTAAATCCGAATATGGGTATTTATAAATGCTTCGGATGCGGAGAAGGCGGAGATGCTTTAACTTTTATAATGAAAACCCAGAATAAGGAGTTTATAGAAGTAGTCCGCGAGCTTGCCGACCGGTTCGGGCTGGAGATGCCGAAAAATTTTCATAAGTCAGAATCAAAAGAACTTAAAGAAGAAATGCTAAAAGCATGCACCAAGGCTGTTGAGTTTTATAATCTGCGTCTTTTGAAAGATAAAGAGCCTGAGACAACACGTGTTCTGGAATATTTGAGCGGGCGCGGAATTACAAAAGATATTATTGAAAAATACCGCCTCGGGCTTGCACCGAAAGCTTTCGCAATGTTTTATAAAAAATTTCGAAATGAATTTTCCGCAGAAGTTATGGAAAAAGCCGGATTAATTGTTAAAACACGCGAAGGAGATGAATATATTGACAGATTTAGAAACCGCGTAATTATTCCTATACAGAACGAGTTCGGTGAATATGTCGCATTCGGTGCGAGAGCTATAGAAAAAGATCAGACTCCAAAATATTTGAACTCATCTGATTCACTGATTTATAATAAAAGTAAACTGCTTTATGGTCTTTATACCGCAAAGGAGGCTATAAAAGAAAACGACAGTGTAATTTTGATGGAAGGTTATTTTGATGTAATCTCTGCACAGGCGCACGGGATTGGAAACGCTGTGGCTTCCTGCGGAACTTCGTTAACGGCTGACCATATTAAGCTCCTTTCAAGGTACACGCCGTCAAGAAAGATTTATCTTTCTTTCGATACGGATTCCGCAGGGCAAAAAGCCACAAAAAGAAATGCAGAGCTGATTAAAGAAGCATTCGCAGGGCTTGGCAATATAAAACAGTTTGATGAAAGCTATATTTCAACCGCTGATGATAAATATTCCTGCGAAATACGCGTTATTGCACCGCCTGAAGGAAAAGATCCCGATGAATTTATACGTTCGGTCGGCGCTGAAAGTTATAAAGAATACATGAATCATGCTCCGCTTCTTCTGGATTTTCAACTCAATGCCATTCTGAAAGAAAAACCTGCAACACCTGTTGAAAAAACAAAAACGGTTAAAGAAATTATTCCTATTTTGATAGAAATTCAAAATAAAATTATTCAGGCAGAATATGTAAAAATGATAGCAGATACCCTTCAGATAGATGAAAATGCACTTATGAGCGAATTAAAGTCGGTACAAATGTCTGAAGAGCTTAAAAAACCTGATGTTGAGAGAATTGTTAAGAAAAATATACCAATTTCGGAAAAAGCGCAAAAAAATTTATTGAGCGTTTTTCTTGTAACCGATAACCACTTCTCATTTGAACAAATCAGGCAAATGGTAGACAGCGCGGAGTTTACGGATGAAACGTTAATAAATGTAAAATCTACAATTGACAAATTAACCTGTACCGTAAATAATGTGAAAGAATTAATTGAAAAATTATATACAGCATACGCTGACCATCCGGATATTATTAAACTTATTACAGATTTGATAAGCATCTCGGAAACATTCCAGAACCTTGACGATGACGATTTTGTAATGGCAATCAGAGAAAATATTAGCAAAATCAAAGAATGTCAAACAAAAAAAGAACAGGAAAAAATCAGAAATTTATATAAAAGCGCAAATGATAATGATACAGAAGCCCTGAAAATTCAAATGCAGCTAAGAGATAAGATAAACAACAGATTAAAATTGGAGAAAATTGAATGAGTAAAAAAAGACAAAGCAGCTCCTCTATTGTAAGTATTATGGATGAAGAAAATCTGGACTTGCATGATATTGAAGATGAAAACGGTTTGTCTGCCGATGCAGACGGCGTAAATTATATGAATATGGATATCAGCACCGATAACATAGAAGATATTGTTACCGAAAAGATGGAAAATAAAGCCAATCTTGAAGATATTTATATGATGAACAGCCACAGCGATACGTCTGAAACAGATTTTGAAGTCCCGAAAGGAATAGCTGTTGACGATCCTGTAAGACTGTATTTGAGAGAAATCGGCAGAATCAAACTACTTTCAGCCAATGAAGAAATTGAGCTTGCAAGAAAAATTCTGGAAGGCGGCACCCCTGGAGCTATAGCAAAAAGAAAACTTGTTCAAGCAAATTTGCGTCTGGTTGTAAGTATTGCCAAAAAATATGTCGGACGCGGAATGCTTTTTCTTGACTTAATCCAGGAAGGAAATTTGGGTCTTATACGTGCTGCCGAAAAGTTTGATCATGAAAGAGGTTTTAAATTTTCAACTTATGCTACATGGTGGATAAGACAGGCTATTACAAGAGCGATTGCCGATCAGGCAAGAACTATTCGTATTCCTGTTCACATGGTTGAAACAATTAATAAATTGAAAAAAGTTACAAGACGTCTTGCGCAGGAACTTTCAAGAAAACCGACCGAAGATGAATTAGCTATTGAAATGAATGTTTCAATTCCGAAATTGCGTGAAATTATTAAAATAGCTCAGGAACCTTTATCTCTTGAAACTCCTATCGGTAAAGAAGAAGATTCCCGTCTGGGTGATTTTATTGAGGATAAAGAAGCAGACGCGCCTATCAAAACAGTTGCATCGGAACTTTTGAGGGAAGATCTTGCAGAGGTTTTATGCACCCTCTCGCCGCGCGAACGTGATGTTTTGAGACTTCGTTTCGGTATGGATGACGGACGTCAGAGAACTCTTGAAGAAGTCGGACAGCTCTTCGGGGTTACGCGTGAACGTATCAGACAAATCGAGGCGAAAGCTTTAAGAAAACTGCGCCATCCCAACAGAAGCAAACGCTTAAGAGAATATGTGGAATCATAGATTATTTTATAAAAATCCCTGCTTTTTAAAGCAGGGATTTTTTTGATTGTTTGTATGCAAAATAAAAAGACTGATGTTTTTATCAGTCTTTAAAGTAGTGTGAGTAAATTTGTATATTTATAAGTTAAACGTTAAACCAGTGCATCCAAATATTCAGTAACACCTGCGGCAGTTTCTTCACCTAAAGGTTTATCCATATATTTTGCGAGTTTGTCGGGATCAACCCCTTTAATATTTGCCATTGCATAACTTGTAAAATCAGGTTCAATACCCTGCATTTCATCTAATGATGCCATAAATGGCATATTAAAATACTGTTCAATTCTTCTTTGAGTTGCAGCTTCCGATTTATCAACTTTAGATAACTGTACTCCCCAAATTTGCGCAGCCGTTGCATCTAAAGCGCTTGCCTGAATTCCTTCAGTGCCTTTAAAATTAATAACAGGTTTAGCACTTTCGGTTTTTTCTTCTTTACCTGCTTTTTTTGCATTAATAGCTTCATAGTAAGCTTTTAATGCTTCCAAATTTTGTTTGTCGCCGCCGTTTCCGTTAACTTTTGTCATTTCCGTTTTCTCCTTTGTTAACCCGTTACAGGTTATAATTTACTCACAATATCTATATCGTCATGTGTTTTAATAATCTTTAATTAAAAATCACATTTTACAGATATTTGTAACATATTTTAACAATACTCTAATCTCTTAAGTTTTCCTTTTAATTGATTTCCATATTTATATAAAGTAATTTTGTATTTAAAAATTGCGTATTCAATATATATTCTTTACATATTATGTTACAATTCTTTACATTATAAAAATAATAACATATTTAAGTATTTATGCAGTATTGCTGAAATATATACTTTTGGCTAGTGGAAAAAATATATCGTTTTGTTAATATAATAGTAAGTGAGAAAGCAATTTAACAAAAAATAATTATTCTGGAAATATGAAAACAAAGACATTGGAATTAACTGAGAGAGAGATTGAAGTTTTACAATTAGTTATTCTTGGATACAGCAATAAAGAAATCGGTAAGAAATTGTTTATTACAAATCACACTGTAAAGGCTCATCTAACCCAAATATATAAAAAACTCGGGGTTACCAACAGAACAGCAGCAGCCATTAAAGCGAAGGACGAAAATATTATTCCTCCTCAAGACTAAGAACAGCCATAAAGGCTTCCTGCGGAACTTCTACACGTCCTACAGATTTCATACGCTTTTTGCCCTTCTTTTGTTTTTCTAAAAGCTTTCTCTTACGCGAAATATCTCCGCCGTAACACTTGTCCAGAACGTTTTTGCGCAGAGCTTTGATGTTTGTTCTTGCAATAACACGTCCGCCTATTGCAGCCTGTATAGGAACCTCAAATAACTGGCGCGGGATAATATCTTTTAATTTTGCGGTTAATTTCTGGCCTATGTAAAAAGCGCTGTCTTCGTGGCAGATGACCGACAGAGCATCTACAACTTCACCTGCAAGCATTATATCAAGTTTTACCAGTTTTGAACGTTTGTAGTCTTTAAATTCGTAATCCATGCTTGCATAGCCTTTTGTACGTGATTTAAGCTGGTCATAAAAGTCAGTTATAACTTCACTCAGAGGTATTTCATATTCAAGCGAGGCACGCACCTTATCAATATATGACATGTTTTTGAAAATTCCGCGTTTGGTCTGCGCCAGATCCATCAAAGTGCCGACATAATCATTCGGGGCTATAATTTGAACTTTTACATAGGGTTCTTCAATGTAATCTCGAACTTGAGCCGGCGGAAGGTTTGCAGGGTTGTCAATTTCTACCATTTCACCGTTAGTTTTATAAACATGATAAACAACTGATGGTGCGGTTGTAACAATGGAAAGTCCGTATTCACGTTCCAGACGCTCCTGTGCGATTTCCATGTGCAGCATACCTAAAAATCCGCATCTGAAACCAAAGCCGAGTGCCGTTGATGTTTCGGGTTCAAAAGTTATACTGCTGTCATTAAGTTTTAATTTTTCAAGAGCCTCTTTAAGATCACCGTAATCATCGTTGTCAACGGGATAAAGACCAGAAAATACCATAGGCAGAGCTTCTTTGTAACCCGGCAAGGGTTCTTTGGCAGGGGCATCAACAGATGTCAGGGTATCACCCACAAACCGCGTCAATTCTTTTATCGAGCCTGCAAAATATCCTACATCACCGCATACAAGTTCGTTCACCTGAATTCTTGAAGGTGTCTGATAACCGAGTTCTACAACGTCATATTCTTTGCCTGATGCCATAAATTTAACTTTGTCGCCGAGTTTAATTTTGCCGTCCATAATTTTGAAAAAGCAAAGAGTGCCTAAATACTGGTCATAAGCACTGTCAAACACAAGTGCTCTTAAAGGTTTGTCGGAATTGTCCGCTGGCGGCGGAATTAAATCAACTACAGCCTCGAGAACTTCATCAATACCAATTCCCGCCTTTGCACTTACAGGAATTGCTAAAGATGCATCAATTCCAAGAACTTCTTCTATTTCTTCTTTCACACGTTCAACATCTGCCGATGGAAGATCTATTTTATTAATTACGGGGATAATTTCCAAATTCTGTTCAATTGCAAGATAAACATTGGCTAAAGTTTGAGCTTCAACGCCCTGAGTAGCATCAACAATAAGCAGAGCGCCTTCGCATGCTGCAAGTGAGCGTGAAACTTCGTAAGAAAAATCAACATGTCCCGGTGTATCTATGAGGTTTAAGATATAATCTTTGCCGTTTTTCGCTTTATAATTCATTCTTGCAGAATTTAATTTAATCGTAATACCGCGTTCGCGTTCGATATCCATAGAATCCATAATCTGATTCTGCATATCACGTTCGGCAACCGTGCCTGTTTTTTCAAGCAGTCTGTCGGCAAGTGTTGATTTTCCGTGGTCAATGTGGGCAATTATACAAAAATTTCTTACATTATCTCTGTATTTCATAATTTTTATTATATTAGAAACACAGGCAAGTTACAACACAGGGCGGAAAAACATTTTATTTTACAAAATTCAAAACTTTAAACCCGCGTTTTTTCTTTTCAAGTTCTATGTCAGGAAGCTCGTAGCATTTAATGCATCTTGCTTCATAAGTTTCATCTCCGCCTATCATAATCAGAGGAGAATTTTTATCTGCAGGTTTGCCGTCAATAAGCCTTTGTGTACGTGTGGCATTTTCGCAACCGCATTTCATACAAACTGCATGCAGTTTATCAACTTTTGTCGCAATACACATTAATTGCGGCATGCTCCCGAAAGGTTCAGCTTTAAAATCGAGTTCCAAACCTGTTCCTATAACTTTTTTGCCTTCGTCCATCAATTTGGAAATGACTTTTACAATATTGCTGTCAAAGAATTGAAGCTCATCAATTGCAATAACTTCATCTTCGGGTTTTACGATGCTCATAATCTGAATGGAATGTTTTACTTTTATCGCATCAAGCCATAAACCGTTTCTTGACTCGATATAATCACCCTTTGAACGTGTATCAATGTCAGGAGAAATTACTTTAACTTTCCTTTTTGCAATGATAGAACGTCTTACGCGTCTCAAAAGTTCTTCTGTCTTTCCGCAGCTCATAGGCCCGGTTATTAATTCAAACGAATATCCAAAATCCATAATCTGTATACTATCTTCCCAAAATTACTATTGTCTTTAATACAATTAATTATACAACTTTGATAAAAATTTGAAAAGTAAATTAATGTAAAATTTTGTCCCGCAATTTTTTCAATCCTGCTCCGTAGAAATATCTTAACTGTTCAGGGAAATTTTCCTGAATATCAATCATATACATATCGTGTACGGTGAATGCTTTTATCAGAAATACTATTTCAGGGTTTTTAGTCCATATTACTTCAGGGGTATCGTTTTTTAAAGGCTGTGTAATTCCGAATAAGCCTTCAGAATTATCCGCGGAAAGAAATACAAATTTACCGTTGAAATAATGTTCGAGCATTCTTATTCCCGAATGCTGAAATGATTTGCCGAAATTGCATATAAAATTATCATATTTGACTATTTTTACGTCTAGCCCCCTGTTGTAAGCGTCCAGAAGATGAGTCTCAAGATATTTAAAATCCTGTGAAAACAGGGCTATAAATATGTTTTTTTGAGCGCTTTTTATTATTTCTTCAATTTTTTCAATAACTTTTGTTCTGCCGTTTATAGACAAGACCGGTTCAATGTAGTTATCTTCTTTTATATCAGGAAGTTTTTTTTCAAGAAAATTGATAGTAGAATCAATTTTTCGTTTATAGCGTTTAGTGAGTTCTTTGGGTTTTATCGGAGTATAGGTTACCGGTTTTGTATTTGAAGGGACTGCAATATGCATATTTTCAAGCGTTTTTAATGTGTCATAAGCGCGTGATTGAGGGATATTTGAAAGTTTTGCAATTTCATATCCGGTTGCCGGAAATTTTTTCAAAAGTGCAATATAAACTTTTGACTGGTATTCATTAAGCCCGATTGCTTTTAATTTTTCGATAATTTCGTCCATAAGATGAGTTTATCCGATTTTTTGATTTTGGGCAAGAGGGGAGCGTGCCGCTCCACCCGCCAATCAGATTTTACATAAACTTATACAGTCTACACTAAAGAAGGAGCGTGACGCTCCATCCACCATGGCTTACGACTATGTATAATCCGCTTTTTACGATGTTAAATATAATTTTAACGAAAATATTTATATCGCTCTATTCATTGAACGCACTCGGGTACTCCTGTCATTTTGAACTTGTTTCAGAATCTTCTTATCCCTCGCACCTGTTTTGCTTGAAAAGTTTACTCCATTGTGAAAAGGCAAGGAGCCGCTTTGCCTAACCTGGCTTATGATTATGCATAATTCGCTTTTTACAATGTCAAACATAATTTTATCGAAATATTTATACCGCTTTATTCATTCAATGCACTCGGGTACTCCTGTCATTTTGAACTTGTTTCAGAATCGTCTTATTCCTCGTATCTGTTTTGCTTGAATGTTTATGTCATTGCAGAGAACGAGCTGTTCAAGGCGGCTAAGCTCTCGGGTGGGCTTCGTTATAAACTTCTTTCAAGTGTTGTGTTGAAACGTGTGTGTATATTTGTGTGTTTGAGATGCTGGCATGGCCTAAAAGCTCCTGAACAACTCTTAAATCAGCACCGTTTTCTATTAAATGCGTTGCAAAACTGTGGCGGAAGACGTGAGGTGTTACGTGTTTAGGCAGGTTAATCTTTTCAACCACATCATTTATAACATTTCTTATGGTTCTGGTTTGAAGCCTGTAGCCTGTGTTGTTTATAAAAACCGGGGAATCTTCACCCGTATCGGGTACGGGAAATCCTTTAGGTATTAGTGTTCTTGCAGTTTCTATGTAACGTTCGAGAAAATTTTTTGCCCTGTCCGTTACTAAAATAATTCTTTCTTTGGATCCTTTTCCAAAAACTCTTATCTCATTGTGTTCAAGGTTTAAATCTCCAAAGTTTAGCCCTGAAAGTTCCGATATTCTCATACCTGTCGCCCACAAAAGTTCCAGAATAGTTCTGTTTCTGTAACCTGCGGGAGTTTCAATTTTAGTGTTATTTAAAATTTGTTCCACTTCGTCAGGTGTCAAAAATTTTGGCAGTGATTTCGGGCGCTTCGGAGCATTAAGATTAATTGCGGGATTTGTTTCAACTCTGCGCTCCCTGTATAAATATTTGTAAAAAGTTCTTAATGAAGCAATTTTACGCGCAATTGTTGTTTTTTTGTAATTAAATTTCTGGATAAAATGCAGATACTCTCTTACTTTTTGGAAATTAACTTCTTCGCAGGATTCTCCGTCCATCCAGACAAGAAAGCTTAATATATCAGAACAGTAAGCTTTTGCGGTGTGTTCGGAAAAGTTTTTTTCAGCTATAATGTATGATTTAAAATCCTCCAGATCCTGTTTTGATTTGTCATCTATACTCATAAAATTTTTGATGCCCTTATATATCTTTTTATACTACGTTTATATTATTGCTTTTTTATAATGAGTATTATACAATATTTTTGGAAGAATTAAAATAATTAATTATTAAATCCTGCAGGAGAAATTATGAATTATAAAAAATTACTTATATCGTCTATTGTCGTTATGGCTGCCCTTTCAACACAGGTGTATGCAAAGGAATTGCAGGCTCAGGTGCAAAAAAATACCGCAAACAGTGCTAAAACCGTTAAATCTGCACCTGTTCAATATTCTACACAGGCATACCCTGAAATATCAAGACTTATAGAATATAATCATTGCGCTGAAGCTGATGAAAAAATCAGACAGCTTCTGAATTTGAAACCTAATGATGTTAATCTTCTTGCTTTGAGAACAGTTTCAATGGCAAAGCAGCATAAGCTTGATCCTGCGCAAAAAGAACTTGACAAATTGTTGAAACAATACCCCAAAAATCCGGTGCTTCACTATGCACAGGGGCTTGTATATCTCCAGAGAACAACTTCTTCCGATGTTGCTTATATCAAAAATACAAGAGGTTTGATTAACAATTCCATTAAAGAATTTGTTAATGCCGTTAATCTGAACAGCAAATACTATGAAGCTTATAACGCTATGGGTGTTGCAACATTAAAACTCGGCAATAAAAATGATGCAGTAGATTTATTCAACACGGCTCTTAAAATTAATCCGTCATTCGCAACAGCATATGATAATATTGGTATTGTTGAAATGATGAACGGAAATCTTGATTCTGCGGAAAATTATTTTATGAAAGCCATGAAATATAATACTCACAACCCGACAGCATGGTATCACATGGCTCAGGTTGAAACACGCAGAGGAAATTATTCAAAAGCTTTAACATGGGTTAACCACTCTGTGCATGTTAACCCGAATTCTTCTCCGGCTTTGACTCTGCAGGGCGAATTATATTTGAAACAGGGCAATCAGGCTGCTGCTATTAATTCTTTTAAAAAAGCTCAGATTGTAAAACCCGAAAATTCAAGACCGTATTTGAACCTCGCAACAATTTATGAAAACCGCGCTGATGAAGAATTTGCTATGGAGCAATTGAAAACCGCAATTGCAATTAATCCTAATTATCAGGAAGGCAAGTTGAGGATTGCAAATATGGCTTTGCATATTAAAAAATATGATCAGGCGCTTGATTATTATTCAAAGCTTGTAGGCGATTCAAACTACAATGATGAAGCAATTGTCGGTCTTGCAAATACTTACTATGAAATGTCAAAAGAACGCGGTAATAACGAAGGTATTACAACTAACAAAGAAGTTTACCTTGCTTATGACTATATAAATCAGGCAATTGAAAAATGTCCTGAAGATTTGAAACTCCACCTTGCAAAATTAAAACTTGCAAGACTTGTTCATCAGGAACCTCTGTCAAGAGACAGTTTGAATTACATTATTCAGGCTGCCGGCAACAATCTTATGGACAGCGTAATTAAAGGTGAAGCTTATCTTGCAATGGGCAGGGAAAAAGATGCTGTTTATACATTTGAAAATGCGATTAATTTTTCAAATTCGGTTGACGATGACCTTTATCTTGCAGAAATTCTTGTTCATAACAAACAGTTCAGAACAGCAAGACTTGCTCTGCAAAAAGCTCTAACAAAAGATCCCGATAATATCATAGCCAAAAACGGTATAGCTTATATCAATCTTTGTGAAACAAAATCAAATGAATTCTTTGACATTGCACAGAGAGAATATCAGCAGAACAACTATGCTACAGCTATTGAATACTGCAACCGTGCAATAGACTTCTATCATAACAGTCCGCAGATCGCAAAGCTGAAAGCTATGTCTTATGAAAAAGAATTAAATTACAGAGGCGCAATTAAATACTATCAACAGTATTTAGCCATGAACCCTAATGCTTCTGATAAAGCTGAAATTGATAAGAAAATCGAAAAATTTAAGACTAAAGCAAAATAATATAAACCGGACATGAAAAAAAAATTCGATATTCGAAAAACATTTGAAATATTTTTGAGAGAGCCCATCAGTGTATTAACTGAAGGGCTGTTTCAACTTGTTAATATTGAGAATAATATATTCAGCCGGAAACCTTATGTTAATATTGATTTTGTTAACAAAAAGACACAGATTACCGTTGTAAACAGCGATAAGATGTACAATCTTTTCCAGAAAGTTTTGTTTAAACAAAGGCTGAAAGAACAAAAAGAAAAAATTTTGAGTAAAAATTAGATAATAAAAAAATATCCGCTTTCATTTTTTTATATTGAAAGCGGATGTTTTTTTATAAGCTGTATTTTTTTAGTTAATTATCTTATATTTTCAAATTTTAATTGATTTTTGTACAGATTATCAATTAACTTTGCAATATCTTCTTTATTTTTCGGTTCTGTAAGTTTGATATTATCATACGATCTGGTCATTATTCTGGCAGGTTCAACAGGTTTGTAATCAATATTTTTATTATTTACCCAGCTTGTAACTTTCTGAGTTTCGGGGTCAATTTTTTTTATTATGCTTACGGTTTTGCCATCTCGTTTGTAGATAGAAATTGTAACAATATTACCTGTTTCCGGATCATATTCCTGTATTGATGAAATTTTTGTATCATCTTTTATATTAAAATTTATTGTACGGAGTTTTTTGCCTGTGTTTAAATCATATTCATCAATTGATTTATATAAAACATAATTAACGGTTCTTATTTTCTTGCCTGAATTTCTGTCATATTCGTCAACGGAACGAATTTTTTTATCGTTAAAATAATCATAATGAGTGGTTTTCACTCTTGAGCCTGTGGCAATGTCAATTTCAATTACTCTATCTATGGACTTGCCGTTTTTGCGATAAATTATTTCTTCCCTTGTTTTAGGACTCATATTGGAATAAAGAAGTTTCAAGTGAGAATCTTCTTTTTTTTCAGGAAACGCTTGATGAATAGCTGTTAATAACTTCATATAAATTTCTCCTACATATATAATACATGATAAAATAATTTTTACTATTTTATGTAAAGTATTATACACAATTAAATTTTGTAAAATATTACCCTGTCGGGCACACTAATATATTAACCTCTTTTTTTAAGAAGTTTCAAGAAAGTTTTGTAATCTGTTCCCCAGCTCGCCATGGAATTTAAAACAGGCGCAAGACTGTATCCGACATCTGTCAGTGTGTATTCAACTCTGGGTGGAACTTCCGCAAAAACCTCTCTTTTTACAAGACCGTCATCTTCCATTGAGCGGAGATTTGTTGTCAGCACTTTCTGTGATATTCCGCTGCAGGCTTTTTTTAATTCTCCGAAGCGTTTTGTGCCGTTAAGCAAATCTCTTATGATAAGAATTTTCCACTTTTCGCCGATAAGTTTTAATGTTGTTTCAACGGGACATTTTGGAAGCTCTTTAAGTTCCATCCGATTTCCTCAGTATCTTTTAGTAACTAAATAACAAATTAATACTAGCAGATTTTATTTTTAAAGTCAAAAAAAAGACCGCTAGCAGCGGTTTAAATAATCGATTATTGCATTTGCAAATGCTTTGCTTGATTGAAAATTTTGTCCGGTTATCAAATTGTCGTCTTCAATAATATTAATTTCACCCGTACCTTTTTTGACAAATTCGGCTCCTGCATCTTTTAAAGCATCTTCAAGAAAAAACGGGGTCAGATTTTCTTTTTTATAATAATATTCTTCTTCATTTGTAAAGCAAGTCAATTTTTTTCCGTTTACAAATGGTATGCCGTTTTTTTTCGCACTGAGCAGGCCTGCAGGACCATGACATACCGCTGCAATAAGTTTTTTTCTTTCTTCAAAATCATTTATTATCTGCCCTAGTGTTTCATCTTTATATAAGTCAAACATTGGCCCGTGTCCGCCAGGCAGTACAAGTGCGTCATAACTTATAAAATCAATTGTATTAAGCGATTGTGTATCTCCGAGAGCTTCTTTAGCTTTATGCCATTTAATATCTTCAGATAAATTTTCACTTTCGGGATCAAGCGGAGTCTTACCGCCGGAAGGTGTTGCCGTTGTTACTTCATAGCCATTTTCTGTAAATGCAAGATACGGAACGGCAAATTCTTCTAACCACAGACCGGTTTTTGTGTGGTGTATGTCTTCAAAGTGATCGGCTTGAGTTACAACCATGAGAATTTTTTTCGTTTTTTTCAACCGGCACACTTCGCAAATTTCTGCTTCAAAAATTTTTTCATTATTTTTATCAGACATAAAAATTTCCTCCTTTTCATGAAGATAAAAACATATATTAATAATTTCTTCATTAGTAAAAAGGGGAAATTTTTACTTCTTCTATATTATTTTGTAAATTAAATAATATATTACAGATGAAATAATCATACACGCAGGTATAGTCAAAACCCAGGCAATAACTATATTTCCTACAATTCTCCATTTAACCGCGTGTGCGTGGAATGTTGAGCCTACACCCATAATTGCCGTTGAAATAACGTGTGTGGTACTTAAAGGTATACCGAAATGCGAAGCTGTCAAAATTAAGCCTGCTGCAGAAGTTTCAGCGGCAAATCCGTGTATGGGTTTTAATTTTATAATTTTATGCCCCATTGTTTTAATAATTTTCCATCCGCCGTTCATAGTTCCTGCTGCCATTGTGATTGCGCAGGCAATAATGACGAACAACGGGATTTCAAATTCTCCTGACGGGCTTTTATGCAGCACTCCGCCTGCTAAAAGTGCAAGAGTTATTATACCCATTGTTTTTTGCGCATCGTTTGAACCGTGGCTAAGAGCCATTAAGCCTGAAGAAATAAGCTGTAATTTTCTGAACTGTTTGTTAACGGTTTGCGGGTTTTCTCTCAAAATAAGGATAACCCACGCAATTAAAAGCATAAGAGTAAATCCTACACAGAACCCCAGAACGGGAGATGTAAACATAGGGATTATAACTTTGTCCATCAAAGTGCTCAGATGAACAACGCCCGGACCTGCTTTTACTATTGCAGCTCCCAAAAGTCCTCCGATGAGTGCATGCGATGAACTTGAAGGAAGCCCTAACCACCATGTAAACAAATTCCAGATGACGGCTGCTAAAAGTGCGCAGAAAATTACCGTCAAAGTAATCATATCGGCGTTAACAATTCCCGCACCTATCGTTTTTGCAACGTGAGTTCCTGTCAGTGCTCCTGCAAATTCAAGAGTTGCACCGAAAAGTACAGCCTGCTTCGGGGATAAAACTTTTGTTGATACGACTGTTGCAATTGCGTTTGCGCAGTCATGAAATCCGTTTATAAATTCAAATGCCAGTGCCACGAGAACTACGGCTATTAAAAGTAAAATGGTTATTGTCATATTCTTAATTCCCTAGGACTGTTTCAATACTACATTCAGAATTGTGTCCGATACATAAAAACAGGCATCAAATGCATTTTCAATTTCTTTATACATGTCTCTTAATTTAATAACTTCAAGAGCTTCATATTTACCTGAAAACAGATTGCCCATTGCACGGCGGTGAATTTCATCTCCGTGTGATTCAATTTCTTTCATTTCAATGTTGAGTTTTGTAATTTTCTCAACATCGGAAACTTTTTTGAATAATTTAATAATTTCAGCGAGCTTATCCGTTGCCTGAACCAAAGTTAAAGCCTGTTCTTTCATTTCGTCAGTGTAATTATTTAATCTGTACACTTCCAAATTTAAACAGGCTTTGACAATTTTTTTTGTAATTTTATTTAATTGAACCGCAATTGTTTGAATGTCTTCTCTCTCAATAGGCGTTATAAAACTTTTGTTCAACTGTTTTAATACCGCTTTATAGGATAATTTTCCTTTTTTCTTATACTTAAGAGCTTTTTCTTTATATTCATCGTTTAAATGGTCATGCATAATTTTGTCATAGAGTCTTGCGGTTTTCTGGCAGATTTCCGCGCTGTCCTGAAAATATGTAAAAAACATTTTATCTTCGGGGGGCATAATATATGACATCAGATTAAATTTTGGCATAATTTCCCTTTCTTTATTAAGTGTACACATGCACACACGCCCAGCATACTTTAAAAACATTTTTTTTTAAATAATTCCGTAACAATACTTAATACAAGAGATAATATGTGTTGAATATTACGAAATGTAAATTTGAATTTTAAAACGGCTGAAACCCTGCTATAATGTCTCATAGGATAGGATAGGATAGGATAGGGAGGGGAAAAGTCTCTAAAGATTGTTTCGTATATTGCCGTAGCTGAACTTATAGTGCAGTAAAAAAGGATTTAAAACACAAAAAATGTCTGAAATTCAATTAGGAAAAGGTTCAAAAAATTACGGCGTAGTTAATACCGAGCAGTTAAAAGGCGGTATCAGACGCGAGCAGTTAAAAACAGAAGAACAAAAATCCATTTTTGATGCAGCGGATACTGATAAAAACGGGGTTTTGGATGCAAATGAAATGCAGCAGTTTACTGAACAACTTCAGGATGCTGCAGGTAATGAGAAACTTTCAAAACGTGAAGCCAAAAAGTTTTTAAAAAGTCGGAATTTAAAAGATGTTGATAAAAAAGAATTGTTTAAGTTTGTAAACGAACTTTCGCAGAGCAGTGAAAATATTGCGGAATCCAAAGTTGTTGAACAGAACGGGCAAAAGACAATTCTTGTTACCTATAAAGACGGTTCGCAGGAGACAATTAATCCTGATAAAACATCTCAAATTATGTCAACCGACCAAAATAATGCTGTTACAACAAAATTTTTTGATGAAAACAGAAAACTTACAAAAGAGCAGATTGTTCAGGAAAACGGTGATACGGAAACAACTGATATAGAAAACGACCTGCCTGTTCAAAAAACAATAGTAACAAATAACGGTTCAAAAACTGCCGTAATAAATTATGAAGACGGTGCGGAGATTAAACAGAGTGTTACGGAAGGTTCTGTTAAATCTGATTATACCTATGTTGACGGTAAACCCGTATTGACTCAAAAAATTGAAGATCTTGGAAATGATGTCGCAAGAACTACAGATTACACCTATAACGAAGACGGCACCGTAACGACCAATATTACAGAACCCGGGAAAAGTACCGTTCAGCAGTTAAAAGACGGCAAGCTTCTTTCGGAAGTTATAACGGAAGGCGACAAGAAAACAGAACGCCTTTATAAAGATGATAATACAACTCAGGAACTTGTTACAGAGGGTGAAAATAAAACCGCTACAATTTATAATTCCGAAACAGGAAAACGTCTTGAACAAGCTAAACTTGTTAACGGTAAACAATATGCCGTAAAATATGATGGTGAAGGTAATACGGAAGGAATTATCGTACAGAACGGCGAAAGTATTTCATCAATAGCAAAAAAATTCGGAGTGTCCGCAAAAGATTTGATGGAAGCAAATCAGGACAAACTTAAAGGTAAAAACAATAAATATTTCAGCGTAGGTGATGAAATAAAAATTCCACGTGAACTAGATGCTGATGCTAAGGCTCTTCAGGGCAGAAAATCTGCCGAAGAAGCAAAAGCCGAATTTGCAAGAGATGAACAGATAAGACAGCAGAAAAGAGCTGCAGCAAGAGAACGCGATGCGGCTTATAGAAAACTCGGTCTGGTTAATTACAAAGGTGCAGGCGAAAAAGTTACCGGAGATTATTGGAAAAATAATAAAAAGACAAGTTCCGTACAACTTACCAAAATCGGTAATGCAACACACGGACGTACTATTGCAAGAGATAAACAGGGCAAAATTTATGTTGTAGCACATAACGGAGTTATTTTAAAAGATTCATGGGTTGAAATCAGCGCCCACAGAAAAACCGTTAAATCAGGCAACAGATGGTACGCTGTAGAAGGTAAAAATGCTGACGGATACGCAAGAACTGATGTTATTGATGCAAGCGGTAATACCCGTGTTATGTCGCACGATAACAAGATTCTGCGAGAAGATTATCTTGAAGCCCATAAAGCTTATGTAAATAAACCGAAATCAGAACATAATAATACGGTTTCAGGTCAAAAAGACGTAACTTACGTAAAAGATTCTAACGGAAAAGTCTGGTACTTTAACGACAAAACAGGAAGAGCGATTGTTAAAGACGGTTATAGAGACATAGTAAACAAAGAATCAGATTATGTCGCAAACAAACTGCATAAAGCCGCAGATGGTATTGGCACTGATAATAAGCTTCTTGAAGAAGGAGTTAACAATATCTATTCACGTGATATTTTGGTCGGTGTAAATAACAGGCTCAAAGCTCGGGGTTATAAAGGCGATAAACAAACTATGCCTGTAGAAGCATTGATTTTGGCTGAAAAAAGCCACGGTTCTGCCCGTCCTTTATTAAAGACACTTATTGACAGTGGTACCATGACAATAGAAGAACAGGCTCATACTTTTAAACGTGAACTTGAGCATGAAGTTCACGGAGGTTTAGGTATTACCTATACAGAAGATGTTAATGAAGTTATGCAGCTTGTTAACAATCGTGATGTAAGGCTGGAAGTAGAAGCACAATTTAAAAAAGATCATCCGGAGTTGAAGGAAAATGAAGGATCTTTAGTCCGTTCATATTTAGCCGGAGACGGTTTTTCTGCGCAGGAAGTTGACCAGTTTGATGCAAACTGGGTTAAAACCGGTGCTTATGCAGAAGCAAGATATGTTTATCAAGTCGATGAAAACGGCAATATAGCAGTTGATAAAAACGGTCGGCCGATCATAATGATTGATGAAGGAGATCAGGCACATAGAAATGGTGTTATAGGCAGACTTGTTTTTGATTATCAGGATAAAGAAGCGTTGAACAAGGGTTTGGAAGTTGTCAATGACGATCCGAACAGTTTTGATTATCAATATCTGGACAAACGAGCAGGCGAAGAAGTTGCCAAAGATCCAAAAGGAAAATATCAATCAAGATTTACAAATCAGGATAATATTCAGCGTTATCTTGCAGGATTTCATTCAGATGCCGAGACAGGTAAAGTAGATGTCGGCAACGTGTCTGCAAGCAACACTATTTTGTTTAAAGGTGAAAAACCGCCGAGAATTCAAGCCGAAGAAGCTCTATATAATGCAAAAAACGGTGATTATAGCGAGTCTTTTAACAGTATGGAACCACAAATTTACTCTGCTATGGCTGAGCTGATTGCAAAGGGTGATGTTAAAGGCGTCAAAAATATGAATGACCTTTATAAAAAAGCCATTAATAGTAGTGAAATACTTCCTAATGATAAAACAAAGATTATGGTGGGTGCAATCATTTCAGGTCAAGTTGATTTTACGGATAAAGAAATTACTAATTTATGTATAGGATTGATGCATTCCATTGATACACATACCGGTGATGCAGAGTCATCTTGGAATAATGAACATCATACAAATATTGCGAATCTTCAAAAGGAGCAATTACGGGCAATATTACTATATAATCCGCAGATTATGAGTGCGGTTAAAGCTCGTGTACACCAAGAAGATTTTTCATATACAATTCTTGATTCAAAGTCTAATGAAAAAGTGGGTGCTCTCCCAAATACAGTATCTACGAAAGAATCACATCTTAAGTTTCTTGAAGAGTTGAGAGGTGTGGCTAAAGAAGAGATATTCTATGATGAAAACGGTAAACAGATTACTGATTCTGCTCGGATAGAAGAAATCAAAGCTTCCAATATGCAGTATCTCAATGGTATGCGTTTGCATGTAGCTGAGTTAGAAAGAGAATTCAAAAAAGGTGTTGATACAGAAGGTCTTCTTTCTGATTCCGGTAATTTTTTAGTAATGATGTCCGGAATAGGAACAGACAGAGGCGATGTTAAAACAGAATATACTAATGCTAAGATAAGGCTTCAACAGCTTGAAGCAGCTGCTCAGGGCAGATTACGCGATAGCAACGGTAAAGTTATTTCTTTTCAAACACTTGTGAAAGAGTCATCAGGTAAACTAGATTCTCTTGAAAATCTAAACAGTAAGTATAAGACGTCAATTGCTTATGGTAAGGGAGCTGCTATTACTCTTCCTGTAGCTTTAGCAACTTCAGCATTTGGAGGGACAGCTATTGGTGCTGGTATAACAGCAACTGTTGTTACATTCGGTTTAAATGAGCTCGAAGCAACAACTTCACATACTGGCGATACTGTAGAAGCACGTGAACAGAATGCAAAAGACAGTTTAGTTACCGGTTTAACAGCAGGTATTGGTGCAGGTCAGATGAAATATATTTATAAGCTTGCAAACAATATGGGAACAACAACAAGAACAGGCATAAGATTAGCAGCTACTGTTACAGCTGATACTGCAACAGGTGTTGGAGCAGAATATGTATCAACAGGAAGTGTTTCAAAAGAGAGTTTATTATCCAATCTATTAGTGTCTGCAGCAGGTAATTCTGTTGGTGTTAAATCTCTCGGAGCTAAGGCAGATAAAACAGGAATCAATTCTGTGCTTCCTAAAACAAGTGATACTCCCGTACTCAATCGAGCATCCTCAAACGGTGATGTTCCACATTCCACTGTTCGGGTCGGTGAAGAAAAAGGTAGAAAGATTCAACAGGAAGTAAGTCAAGCTGTTTCAAATCCTGATATCTCAGGAGAAGATCTTGCACATATAAGACACCAAGCAGACGGAATTTCAAACAGAGACGTACGCAGAGATGTTCAGAAAAAAGTTGATAAAGCTGCTGAAAATCTTTCTCCTCAGGAACGCGCATCATTTGATGCCGCAAACAGAGCCAATGCTCAGAACAATGTTGATCATATCTTTGAAAAACACAGCGTGTTAAATGACGGCGATACACGTGTTATGAATGAATATATTAAAAACACTGATGATCCAGATGTTTTGAAAGATTTAAGAGAAAAATTAACTGAAAAAGAATATACTTACGGCGGTGTAACAGCAAATTACAACAGACTGAGAAAAGCAATAGACGACAGACTTGCAAGTCTTAATCCTGCTCCTGTAAAATCAAATATTCAACAGCATGATGATGTTGTTGCTATGCTTAATGAAAAAGCTCAG
>CASDVM010000035.1 GCA_949284415.1 uncultured bacterium
AATCCGTCAGCTAAAAGTATTCAATTACACCTTTAAAAAAGACGAAAAGAAAACCCCTCATGTAGGTGTAATCGCGCAGGATTTGCAAAAGGTATTCCCTGATGCGGTAGAAAAAGGCGTAGACGGCTTTTTAACAATCCGAATGGAAGATATGTTCTATGCGGTAATCAATGCAATAAAAGAACTTGACTCCCGTGTAACAGCTCTTGAAAAAGAAAATCAGGAACTTAAAGACCGTATCGAAAGATTGGAAGCAAAAATTAAGTAGATCAACTCCCCCTCCCTGATTAGGGAGGGGGCAAGGGGCGGGTAACAATCAAAACATTGACAATTAAATTCAACCCTCTCCCGCATCTCACAAAGAGAGAGGGGAAATTTTTATGATATTTCCTACTGTTTTAATGCCACAGTATCTTGGTATCTCAATAAAAGCCTGCCTTCCTGCCCTCTGTCGGCTGTCATAAACCGTATTTTTCGGTCTTTACTCTCAGAATGACTATTTTGGATTTATTAATTTTTCTTAAAATTTTTCATTAGTCATTTGCTATATTTAATTTAATGGAGTACAATTGATATATGGTAGTTGAAGAACAATTATATTCTGACATCCCCCCTACAAAGCTTAGGAACAAGGAGGAAAAATTTAAACCCGCTAAAACAAACATATTCTGGTTGTGGGTTGCCAGCATGTTTTTCTTTAACATGCTTCAAAATCGTTTCTTTGCTTTCAGATACAGAGGAGAAGAAAATTATTTTGACGGTGATACAAATGTCCCGACAATTCTTTTTGCCCCGCATTGCAACTGGTGGGACGGTATTGTTCTTTATAACACTACTCACAGGATTTTCCATAAAGAAATCCGTCTGATGGTTGAAGAATTGAACAGATTTCCGCTTTTAAGACGCGGTGGTGCGTATTCTGTAAATAAAAAATCGCCTCAATCAGCGATGAAAGCTTTACAATATTCTGTAGACGTTGTAGGCGATATAAGAAATATGCTCTGCATTTTCCCGCAGGGTATTATCAGACCGCCGCACTACAGACCTATTGAATTCCAGACAGGACTTGCTTATATTGCAGAAAATGCCGTAAAAAGATACGGCAAAGTTAATCTTATCCCTATGGCAATTGACTATGCATTTTTTAGAGACAACAGACCGGAAGTTATTGTTGAATTCGGCAAACGTATAGAAATGGTTAAAGGCAATGAACTTGATAAATTATCAAGAAAAGAGCTTACTCATTATCTTGAACGGGCGCTGGAAGAAACCTGCGATAATCAGTTTAAAGAAATGTCTCAGGGAGATATTACAAAATATAATATTTTATTCAAACAGCATCTAAAATGGTACAGAAGAATTGAACAGCGGCTGAAAAGTATTGATTTACCGCCTGTAGCAGGGGTATAAACAGAACGGAAGCACGATCTGTTTATATATCCGCATTGCTATGCATTATATCTTTTAAATGATTTTTCTATATTTTTGGATATTGTGTTCTTTACGGTATCATATTCCGTTGTAAGTGATGAAATTTCAGTATCAAGATTTTTCATCTTCATATCCAGTGTTTCTTCTTTAGAATTTAATTTTGCTTTTTCCGTTGTATATTTAGCCTCAGCCTGTGCGACCATAGTATCATCAGTAATTTCTTTTATATATGTATCGGTTGCATAGTTGCCCTGATAATAATAGCCGTCATCTTTTGCTTTTGATATATAAAGCATGCCGCTTTGAAGCATTTCCTGAAGATATTCGGTATCTTCTATATTATCGTTTTCTGTCCAGCCGTTTATACAAATCTGGTTAAATAATGTGTCATAGAATGTTGCCTGAGCAAGATCATCGCTTGAGACTTCCGTACCTGTAGCCCAAGTGTATATGTATGATGAATCATCTGTTACGAGACTTTGGGATGAAAGTTTTCCCTTATCTACATGATACTTATCATTTCCGGAAGCATCTTTTGCGGAAATACCGTTCATATAATCAGCAAAATAAGTCAAATAGGCTTTTAACATATTAGCTATACTTATCCTGTGGCAATTACGCCAATGTCCCCAACTACCGGCCTTCCAAATGTCAGTTACCCAGCCGATAACATTTGGAGCATCTTTTGAATTATTGTCTCCCGTGTAAAAA
>CASDVM010000036.1 GCA_949284415.1 uncultured bacterium
TAGTACAAGGAAAATTTATACGGAATTTCATACTAAAAATAAGCGCACACCGTAAAATTCGCACAATATTTAATTGTATCGGGTTGAGCGGTAACGCTTACTTTCATTCCTTCTCCCGTCTTATAAGGCGGGAGTTTTCTTATTCTGACAAAAAGCCGGTATTAATAAATACCGGCTTTACATATCCTTAATCATCAACTACGCTTTAGTGCTTTATTTCGCAACTATATCTTCTGTTTCTTCAATCTTTTTCATAACATCATCTATTTCCTCTTTTAAATATTCAAGGAAAAGACTGATTTCTTCTTTAAAACTGTATACACCCGGCCAAGTTATGTAACCAAACATAATTCAGATCTCCTTTTTGCCTAACCTGTCAACATTTTTTATAACGGCATTTCAGAAGAAGAACTTTAGTAATTTGATTAGTTGTTTAATAATTTGTTACAATATTCGTTTAAGTCATTGCATCTGTATTTGGGGATATAATCAGTCTGATAATTTTCAGCTATTTGCCTGATATTGCCCGTTGCGGAAATTATTATAATTTTTGTATTTTTATATTCTTTAAAAAATCGAATTTGTTTTATAAGCCATTCGCCTGCATAAAGAGGAAGAAAATCAGGTTCCATCTGCATATCAGTCAGTATAAAGTCATAGGGTGCGTCAATTGACGCCATTAATCTTTCAACTCCTTCTTGTGCAGAATTTGCAGTTTCTATTTCTATATTGTCTTTAAATATTTGTCTTACGGCGTCTTTGTGATAGAGAATCCACTTTGAAGAATCATCAACTATTAAAACTCTTTTTTTCATAAAATTATTATATCAAAAAAGCCGCTATGTTAAAGCGGCTTTTTATAATATATCTGAAAATTTAGTCAATCGGCACATTAATTATGTAGTCATCTCCCTGACGAATTTTTGTTATATTGTCTGTATCGATATCTTCTCCGAAGTTAAAGGCTTGAGAAAATCTTATAATTTCTTTTTTGTTGTGTTTGTTTTTTTCGCCTGCAGCATTTATAACAACAGTATTTCCGTCTGTTTTAACTTCTACATTTTTTTCATCATTATCAAACGGTCTCAGATTAATTACAATTTTGTAGCTGTCAGGTGTTTTTTCAACATGTGCAAAGCCTGATACTGTTCTTTCCATTCTTTCCTGAGCATTAAATGCTTTTCTGTCATATCTTTCCTGAGCTTTAAGCGCGCGTCTTTCCATTTTGTCAAAGCTTTTTTCTCTTTGCATAATTGCTTTGTCAATTCGTCTCATCTGAGACACAGGATCCATCATTCTTTTGAAATGCCAGTCGGTTACAACATAAAATGCTGCAAATGCCCCTAAAAATACCAGTAAACCGGTCAAAATATGTTTCAACACCGGATGTTTGCATAAAAAACAATTGTCAAAGTCTTCGTGTCTGTAGTTGTTATCTTCCATTATAAAACTCCTTTCTTTCGATTTTATTTTAGTATAAAAATTAATTTCCCAAAGTAAATTACCCCGTAGAGCTATTAGTATTGAAATATCAAAAAATATATGTTATTATATATATGAGTGTTATAGAAGGGGTACTATATTATGGCTAAGATACTGGTTACAATGCCTGACGATTTTTTACATAAAATTGACGGTGTGGCATCAAATGAGCAAAGAAGCAGAAGCGAACTTATAAGAGAAGCTCTGCGCACTTATATGAGAAGGATTAATGTGAAAAATCCTCAAAAATCGGAAGATGATGCAAAGACTCTGGAATCTCTTCTCGGTTAGGTTTTCAAAAGTTTTTCTACCCATTTTATAAGATTTGAAATCTCATAAGGTTTGGGTATATATAAATCTGCACCGGCGGTTAGTATTAGTTCTTTATCGTGAAGAATTGATGTAACTATGAGTTTTGTGTTGTCGTAGGCGGAATTTTTTCGTAATTTTTTGCATACTTTAAGTCCGTTCATTGTTTCAAGATCTCCTGCATCAAGAATTAATAATGCCGGAATTTGCTTTTCTTCTTTAATATCATGTATTACTTTAACCTCGTATCCTTGAAGATTAAGAATTGTTGTCAGTAAAACATTCATAGCCTCGTCATTTTCCATGATAAATATTTTATTGTTAATTTCATCTTCGACAGAGTTTTCCGCAGTTATCCCCGGTCTTTCCATTAAATAGTTTGATTTAGACGGCAGATTAGCAAGCTTATGAATTCTAAGCAAAGCTCCAAGTAATTGTGATGCATCTTTATATTGTATAAATTCATTTGTAACAATTCCTATTGTAGTGTGTACAAAGTTTGAACGCCTTCCTGCAAATTCATCACCCTGCATGAGCATAAATCCGCGCCTGTTATCCTGAGTCGAATAAAATTTTGAGGCAACTGAATCAAAGGCAAATATCAGGTAATTTGCTATTTTTTCAGCTTTCATGCAGTCTGTAATTAGTATAAAACTGTTATCCGTAAACGTTCCGAGATAATCATTTTCGGTGAGTGCGGAATTTATAATTGCGCAGAAAGTTTGCGCAAGTTTATCAGATGCAAGTTCGGTGTATGTTTCTTTATAGTTGTTAAAGTTTTCTATGCTTATGAGCATTACAGCCCACGGGGTATTTTCATTTGCAATTCTTTTCAGAGCTCTTAAAGAATAATTTTTACCGGGAAGAAGGTGTTTGGTGTCCATATTTGATTCAAGCTCGCGTCTCAGGTGGGCTTTTATTCTGATTACAAATTCTTCTGGATTAACGGGTTCAGGTATAAAATCATCAGCACCGCTTTCCAGAACGGAGATTTTGTCCTGAAGTTCCGCGGATTTTGATGTCGCTATTATGACGGGACGCATGTTGTATGTCAGCGCGCGGATTTTTTTACAGTAGTCCGATAAATCACTGTCAATACTGTCCGAAATGATTATTAAATCAGGTTCTTTATCCTGAATTAGTTTCATAGCCGATATTAAGTTTTTTGTAATATGAACTTTGTTGCTTTTGCTTTCGAGAAGTTTTTTGTATTTTGTGGAAAGTTCGCGTCTTTTGTCAATAATTAGTGTTACTGTCTGCATTTATCCCTCGCTTGTTTCTCTATGTTTGCGCAGGGCAGGCATAGTTCAAATGTCGTAATGTTATTCCCTGATTTCACGGAGATTGTTCCGCCCATTTTTTCCGTCAAATTTTTTGTTATATATAAGCCAAGACCGCTCCCCTGAACTTTTCTTGTTAACGGACTGTCAATTCTTGAAAATTTATTGAATATTTTTTCATAACAGTCTTCAGGAATTTCCGGCCCGTGGTTAATGACTTTTACAGATACTTGGTCGTTTTTATTTCTTATTTCTATTTTAATTGTTGAATTTTCATCGCCGTATTTGGCTGCATTTTCAATCAAATTTGTCATAATCTGCTGAAATTTGTCTTTGTCTGCAAGAACCGGAGTAACCTGATTGTCCTGCCTGATTTCAAAAATTTTATCTTTGTACTGGTTTTTAACAATCGCTGTTGTAGTTTCTATTACAGGTTTTACGGCAAATTCTCTATAGATAAGGTTATCTTTTGTATTTTGCAGCTTAGTAACCGCGAGCATATTTTCAACAAGATTAATAAGCCTGTTTGACTGATCCACAATAATATTAAGAAATTTTTTTTTGCTGTCATCGTCAATTTTGTCCCATGAAGAGAGCATTGTCTGCGAAAAGCCTCTGATTGAGGTTAAAGGTGTACGCAGTTCATGGCTTATCGTTGATATAAAATCTTCGTAATCTTTATTTTCCATAAAAATATTATAGCAAATTTTTTGAATTTGTTAAGGTGTGAATGCAGGCTCTTTTAAAGATGCAAGTTCATTTATTATATCTTTAATTTCATCCGATATATCTTCTGTTCCCGATATATTTTGCTTGACAGATTGTGCAAAATCTGCTTTTTTAAATTCATGCAGCCCTCTGTGTTTAAAAAATTCTTCCAGAAATTCAACTGTGGAACTGTTTTTATGCATATCTTCAACAGGTACAAGCGATATATTTTCTGTGGTATAGTTAAGTGTTTTTATAATAAGGCTTTCTGGCAGCAAATCTTCAAATTCTCCGCTTTTAAGCAAATGAATTTTATCAAACTCACGTAATTTTGGTTTGATTTCTTCCAGATTAGCTTCCGCATCATTATCAAGAAGAATAAATACCGGTATTTTAAGAGTTTCCGCAAAGTTATAAAAATATTTGACTACCTGATTTTTTCCGCCGGCTGATATTATGTGTATTCCGTTTTTATCAAAATCATAACCGCAGATTTTAGAAAACTCCGGCAGAAGAGTTTCTTCTGTTATGCCTTCGCACAATAAAATTTTTTTTACAGGAAAACCGTATGAATTGTTGTCAGGAGTTGTTCCGCCCAGAGTTTTAAACCATTTAAGGTTATTCGGGATATCATCGGGCAGTATGTTTAATATGGCTTTGTAATTAATTTTATTTTTGATGAGTTTTTCTGTTTTAGAATTCAGGTTAAACAGGGATTTTTCATAATCATAAAGCCTTTGGTTTATAAGGCAGTCGTCATTTTTTGCATCAAATGAAGAATTAATAATTTTTTCCGCAAGATTTTTTAATTCTTCATAATCAATATTATCAAGATCCTGTTTTTTGAGTTTAGGCTCTATAAGATTAGAATTTATAATGTCTTTGAATACTCTGAGATACTTAGTTTCCGTATCTTTAAAACGGGTAAGCCTGTCTGCGGATATTATTAATTGTTCTTTTGTAAGCGGTTTTATTTTCAAATTGTTTATCCTTAATTGTTACATTTGTTAATTAAAATTTAATGAATTTAGCAAATTTTTTCTGTTTTCTTTTTTTATTATAATAAGTAGTGGAGTGTTATTGTGTATTCATTAAACGTAAATACCCGTCCATATAGTTATTATAACACAGTTCAGGCTGGCAGTAACATAATTGTTGACAAAAATAAAGATGAAAATAAACCGTCTAAGCAGGTATTTGCATCAAATCCTGCCGTTTCTTTATACACTCCTGCTTTTACAGCTTCAAGATTCAGAACTGAGCTTTCATCAAAAGATGAAAAAAATAAATACAATGAATTAACTAAACTTGCCGATAAAGAAACAAAAAAACAATTGAATGCTCTTTTAAAATCAGGAATTTTGCTGAATTCATCATCCAATGACAATTCTACAACTCTTGATAATTTATATAAAATCGCGACAACCCCGAGAGCTCAAGGTTTAAATAATGCGGTTATGCTGAAAGATACAGTCAATACCCTTGCGGATCCGTATATTATAACCCAGCAGTTCGGCAATATTCCTGCGAAATACCAGCAGCAGGTTATTCAGGCATCAGGTGATAACCCTGCCGATATAAATGTTGAACATTCAGGGACATGTGTTGCTTCAAGCATCGAATTTAATCTGGCGCAGAAATATCCTGCAGAGTTTGCAAGATTTGCGGAAGGGCTGAGTTCACCGGGTTTATCGGTTAAAAAAACAATAAAAATGAGTAATCTTGCTGATAACACTCTGGATGCAATATGGCTTTTGAATGCATTTGAAATACCTTATGAAGCTCATAATTTTAATGAAGCAACTCTGACATTTGCTCCGGATAAAAATGCAATAATGCGGGCTTTTATACAGACTGTTGATAAAGATAAGCTTGAAAGAACTCCGCTTGATGTATTAATGCAGTCAACATTTATGCAGGTCGGATCCCAGCAGTCTTATGACAGTCTCACGGATAAAAGGGCAGGAAAATTTAATCAGAACGATAAAGGTCTGATTGAATTTGAAAAGACTTTTACTGAATCTGTGGTAGAAGATAAAAATAAAATTTCTGTTACTTACCAGACTGTTGATGAAAATGCAAGACTTACCGGGTATGAAACAAGTTTTGACACTATGAAAAAGCAGATAACTGATGCTTTAAATCTTGGTGAAAATGTAATTATAGGTTATACTCAGGTAGATAATACAAATACGATAATCAACGGGCATGAAATAACGATTACCGGAGTGAAAAACGATAAAAACGGCAAAATGATATTTATCTGTAACGATACTGACGACAATTCTTCATTCCCCGTAGAGTATTCCGAAGATTATCTTTTACCGAAAATTCATCACGCAGCTCTGCCTCAGGTTGTAGTTGCAAATGATGTTAATCTTGTTGAAAACTGGGTTGAAGGTTTGAAAACTTATAAAGAACTAAAAAAACAGTCGCAAATGAGTTCGCAGCCTCCAATGAATATTCAGCCTCAAATTCAAATGGCGGCTTAATGTTATTTAACATTGAGCCTGAATTTTAGCAAAAAAAATATTGACAGTGTTTAATTAGTTTAAAAGGTGAAAAAATATGAATATAATAATTAATGGTTTACCGAAAGTTTCATTTAAAGCTGCGTCCTTACCGGCTCAACAGGCAAATACGCCTGCGTCTTTACCAAAGGCAAGTTATGATACTTTTGAAAAATCTGATAAAAAGGAATTGCCGGCGTCTGAATATTCTTCATTATCCAAAACAGTAGCTCCAAAATATTCTTCCGGGGATTATACAACAACTAGTATTTTCTATATTTCGGATTTGCATGGAAAAATGACAAATATGGAAAGAATATGTGAAATGGCAAGATTATTTGATGCAAATACAACTGCTGAGGCAAAATTGAAGCTGGCATCAGGAGATATACTTTTAGGCTCAAATCCTATGACAAATAAAGTGGCAAGTAGTTTCTTAAACTGGATTGGTGTTAAAGATAATGCTCTGGGGAACCATGAGCTTGATGCTACCCCTGCAGCTCTGGCAGAGGCATTAAAAGATGCAAACTTTAATCTTCTTGCCGCAAACGTAACGGTTAGACCTGATAGTCCTATGGCAGGCAAAATTAAAAAATCCATTATTGAAGAATATAATGGTAAAAAAATCGGAATAATAGGTACTGCTCCATCAGATGCTCTGGAAAGAGTCGGGACAAGAGAGTCTCTTAATGATATTAAAATTGATGATATAGATACAACAATTAAAAAAGTACAAGATGAAGTTAATAAGCTAAAGGCACAAAATGTAAACATTATAGTGATAACTTCTCACCTCGGGAAGGACGCTGATAAGCGTCTTGCACAGGAAACAGACGGTATTGATATAATTTTGGGCGGGCATACTCATGATTTGTATAAAGGTGTAAAAGAAGGTGAAAACCTCTTGTATTCAAAATCAGGTGAACCGGTTGTTCTTACTCAGATAGGCAAAGACGGGGAATATATTGGTGTTTTGAATACCGTTTTTGATAAAGACGGTGTTATAACAAAAGTTCAAAATAATGTTATGAGAACAGGAGCTTTTACAAGAAAATTACCGTTTAAAACCGCGGTAGAATCCATTATCGGAAAACCTGAAGTTCTCGGAACTATTAAATCGGCTCCGCCTTCTCCTGAAGACAGATTGATTTCCAATAATCCTCATGGAAATTTGATTGTGGATGCTATGCGCAATGAGCTTGGAACTGATATCGCGCTTTTAAATGCGGGAAATCTCCGCGGATATTTCCCTGAAGGTGAAGTTGATTCAAGGAGAATTAACGATGTTACTCCTTTTGAAGATAAAATGATGATTTGTTCTCTCTCGGAAAAACAAATTGTTGATGCAATTAAAACAGGTGCACAGTCATTTGTTCATCAGGGACATAAACCGGGAATTCTTCTGGTGTCAGGTTTACAATATACCGTTACTGATAAAGGCGAGTTAAAAGAGCTTGCATTTATTGATAAACAGGGAAATAAAATTCCTATTGACATAAATAATCCAAGTACAACTAAAAAATATAGTGTAGCCTGTGATGATTTTCTTGCTTACGGCGGGGATAATTATTTACCCGTTAATCCAAATCCTGATTATGTTGTGAAAAAATTTGACGTTGATAAAAATGTTTATACGGCAAATTATATTAAAAATCACAACGGACCAATAGAAATAAAAGAAGACGACAGAATAAAAATAATTAAATCCTAATAGCCGTACTGTTCTTTTGAATTCAAATATTCTTTAACAGTATTTAATGATGACTGTACAATCCTCGTAACTCTTGAAGGCGACAGCCCGACCTGACGTGCAATATCTTTTACCTGCATGTTTCTGTAAAAACGATATTCAACAACAGTCCTTTCTTTTGCCGGAAGTTTTGCTATTGCTTCTCTAATCATTCTGCCCATTTCCGTAATTTCGGCATTTTCATCAGGAAGAGCATGCGGGTCTTTAAGAAAGTCAAACGGAGAATCGTTATCGCTTGCTGCGGCAGCTAAACCGTCAATTGACAGAATTGTTTCATAAACAGCTTCACGGACTTTTGCTTTTTGCATATCCATCCCTTCAACTGCTTCTTCTTCATCGTATTCATCGTCAGGTTTATGTTTTAGCGAGTACCATTTATATCTTATTCTTAATTCGTTTCTGATAGCCCATCTTACTGCAGTTGCTATATATGCTGAATTGTATTTTTCGAGCTGTTCCGGAGTCTTATTTTTAATTAAAACCTGTACAGCTAAAATTCCGATTGATACTAACTCTTCATAATCCACCATGTGCTGGGGGACTCTTCTGTGTTCAACCTTGGCAACTTTTTGAACTATATCTATATATTCCTGTAATTTGTTTTTATTCTGCATAACCATGATTACAAACTTATAATATCATAGAATTTACTTTATTGTACCTTTATTTGTTGTATTTTTCAATTTGTATACAAAAAGTAAGATTTCTGCAATTGCTTTATAAAGCTCCGGCGGAATTTGCTGGTTTAAATCTACCATTTTATACAGTGCGCGGGCAACCGGAGCATTTTCAATTACCGGAACTCCATGTTCACGCGCAATATTTATAATTTTTTTTGCAATTAATTCTGTTCCTTTGGCTATAAGCATAGGAGATGCCATTTCTTCGGCTTTATATTTGAGGGCGCAGGCAATGTGTGTCGGATTTGTTACTACAAAATCGGCATCAGGAACGGCATCCATCATGCCTCTTTGTAACATTTGCATTCTGCGTTGTCTCAGAGCGGCTTTTACATTCGGATCGCCTTCGGTGTTTTTGTATTCATCTTTAATTTCTTTAAAAGACATTTTTTGATCTTTCAAAAATTTCCATTTAGTAACACCGTAGTCGGCGGCGGATATTACAAGAAAGGCGATACAGGCTTTAAAAATAAAGTCTGTAACAAGTTTGCCGAACTCTATCATTACCGCAAAATTATTATCAATGGCCGCGAGCATCAAGATATTTTCAATATGCTCCATATAAACACTCCAGCCAATATATCCGAGCAAAGCAACTTTCAGAATATTTTTAAACAATTCAAAAAGCGTTTTTATAGACATAATATTTTTGAAATATTTTGTAGGGTTAAGTTTATCTAGCTTCGGCATTAGAGGTGCTGTTGCAACTAACGGGCCTACCTGAATAAAATCTGCCATAATTGCGACAAACCACGCAACAAAAAGTATCGGGCCTATAATTAATGCCGAGCATTTTATTGTTATTGTAAGTATATACGTCATTCCTATCTCAGACAGGTGTCCGTTCGGAATTTGTTCATAAAGAAGTGTATAAAGCTGTACGATTTGATCCCAGACAAAAGGTGCAAGTCCAAAGATTACGGAAAATAGTATAAGCAAAGATAATGCGGTTGAAAAATCTTTTGATTTAACAACCTGACCTTCTTTTCTTGCCTGTTCGAGTTTTCTCGGGGTGGCATCAAATTGCTTGTCTTCATCTCCCATATACTATTCCTTTAATGAATATTATAGCATGGTCAAGGCTTGATATTATTTCGTAATATTTTAGTATAATTTATTTACTCTATGTTTATTAATTTGTTTATCTATCCATGCACCAATACCGTAAGCACAGGACAAATCAAGTGCTATCCCAAATACTTGAAGCGGAGTGGAATATTTTTTCGGGATATTAATATTCAAATCATTTTTAAGTACATTTTCAAGTCGGAACGGTTTACCGTATTTACTGTTATTCAAGAAAATCTCAACACCTGCCATGCCTGCCAGAGCCGCGGATTTGCCTATATTGGATTTTTTGTAAGTTTTTCCGTCAGATGTCTGTGCATTATATCCGATTGGATTGAGTTTAGTTATATTCATGTAAATTTTCCCCTTTTTTAATTTGAAAAACAGGACAAAAATTTTTTTGCTAGTCTGATACGATTTTTACGCCTGAACTGGTGCCTAATCTTTCGGCTCCCGCGTCAAGCATTTTCAAGGCTGTTTCTTTATCTCTGATCCCGCCTGATGCTTTTACTTTCAGACCGTATGGGGATACGGTTTCATACATAAGTTTTACATCTTCGGCTTTTGCTCCGACACCGTTTTTTACAAAACCTGTTGAAGTTTTTACAAAATCAGCTTTTGCTTCTATGCATAATTCACAGGCTTTTTTTATTTCATCTTTTGTTAAAAGATCTGTTTCAAGAATAACTTTCAATGGTTTATCTTTGCAGGCAGATTTTACTGTTTTGATGTCATTAATTACAAAATCATAATCTTTGTCTTTTAATTTTGAAACATTGATTACCATATCAATTTCATCAGCGCCGTCATCAAGTGCTTTTTCTGTTTCAAAAGCTTTAATTTCAGTCTTGTTTGCCCCGAGCGGAAATCCGACAACCGTAACGACTTTTACATTTGAGCCA
Organism: uncultured bacterium; assembly: GCA_949284415.1. Taxonomy (GTDB): domain Bacteria; phylum Cyanobacteriota; class Vampirovibrionia; order Gastranaerophilales; family Gastranaerophilaceae; genus Stercorousia. The sequence goes on from CASDVM010000036.1 coordinate 10,690, forward strand.
TTGAGGTTTTCTTTTGCAAGTTTTACGTATAAAGGATTTATGCATACACCCAGAAATTCATATTTTTTAGCTTCTTCAAATAATTTTAAAAAGTCTTCCAGTTTTGCATCCTGTTTTAATAGTGTGTGTTCAATGTGTTTGTTTAAATTTTCCATATTTACTCCTTAATGTTATTTAAAATCTTATCGGTTGAATATGATTTATTCAGTGTATAAAAGTGAAGCCCTTTTACATTTTCTTTAATCAGCCCTCTGCACTGTTCGGAAGCAAATTCTATGCCGAAATCAAGTAAAGCATTATCCTGATATTTTTCAAGAGCTTCTTTTAATTTTTTCGGAACAGATATATTTGCCATTGAAGTCATTTTATGTACCTGTTTTCTGCTTATTACAGGCATGATTCCGGCAATAACGGGAATAGTTATTCCCGCATCTCTTACACGGTTTACGTAATCAAAGAAAAATTCGTTTTCAAAAAACAACTGTGTAAAAATTGCATCCGCTCCCGCATCAACTTTTCTTTTTAAATTGTCAATATCTGTTTTTAAATCAGGGCTTTCTATATGACCTTCAGGGTAGCCTGCGACTCCTGACGATAAATTAGTTTTTTCTTTAATAAAGCTTACAAGTTCATTTGCATAGTGAAAATCATGCTTCATTAACGATTTGTCCTGCGGAATGTCCCCTCTCAGTGCAAGAATATTTTCAACCCCCAGTTGTGAGAGTTTTTTTATATCTTTTTCAATATTTTCTTTAGTACTTGTAATGCAGGTAAAATGAGGCATTACATTAATTCCTGCGTCTTTAATATTTTTGAGAAGATTGAAAGATTTGTTTTCGTTACCTCCTGCTCCATAAGTTAACGAAATGAATGCAGGGTTGTGGTTCGCAAGAATCGCTGTTTCTTTCAGCAGTTTTTCAGGTTCGGATTTAGGCGGGAAAACTTCAAAAGAAATTACTGTTTTGTCTGTTGAATAAATTTCTCTCAACTTCATAGGTTGATTATAGCATAAAGATTATTTATAATAATTGCATGGATTTAAAAAACAAACTGCAGATTTTTGTCGGTGATATTTTAGGAGGTTTGAACGCTTCAATAATAACTCTGCCTCAGGCTCTGGCATTTGGTGTTGCCACAGGTTTCGGAGCAAGCGCAGGGATATGGGGCGCAATAATTTTAACGGTTATCGCAGGAGTTTTCGGTACAAAAATTCCTATGATATCAGGTGTTACAGGGCCTGTGGCCATTGTAACGGCATCAATAATGCATGCTTTGAACAAAGATTTAAGCTCTGTGATTTTTATTGTATTTCTTGCAGGAATTTTGCAGATTATCCTGTCTTTGACGAAACTCCCCGAAGTTGTTAAATATGTACCGTATCCTGTAATTTCGGGATTCATGAACGGCGTCGGCGTAATTATTATAATTATGCAGTTAAATCCGCTTTTAGGTCTTGAACCTTGTTCAAATACGATAGAGAGCCTTGAAACTGTTTTCAAATCTATTTCTTCTTTGAATGTAGAGGCTTTTGCAATAGGCGCTTTAACTCTTCTTATTGTATTCGGCTTTCCAAAAAGATGGAATAAATATATTCCTTCACAGATTCTTGCATTAATTATCTGTACAATAATTTCAATAAAGATGGGGTTGAATGTATCAAAAATTTCTCAAATTTCCGTTTCAATGCCGGCAATAAATATGCCACATACAACTTTGCATGATTTGATTACTTATTTGCATTATGCTGTAATGCTTGCGGTAATTCTTTCTGCGGAAAGTCTTTTGACAGGGCTTGTGTGTACTTCCATAACAAAAGTTCAGCTTCCGCCCAAAAGACTTCTGTCTGCTCAAGGTTTAGGAAATATCTGCTGTGCTTTAACGGGAACTTTGCCGGGTTCTGCTGCAACTATGAGAACTGTTGCGGCTATAAAAAGCGGAGCATCTACAAGGATTTCAGCGGTTGTAACGGCTTTAGTTCTTGTTCTTTTAATTTATAAATTTTCAGGATTTGTTGCAGAAATTCCGCTTGCCGTTCTTGCGGGTATATTGATAAAAATAGGCTATGATATTGTTGATACAAAATTTTTAAAGGTAATAAATCTTGCGCCTAAAGACGATTTGTATGTTCTTATTCTGGTATTTCTGCTTACCGTATTTTATAATCTGATAGTTGCTGTCGGAGCAGGGATTACTCTTGCTGCGCTTTTATATGCAAAACGTGCGGCAGATAAAGCAAAACTTGTTAATAAAGAAGTTTATGATAAAGAAATTATGAAGCTTGAAAAAGTTCTGGAAAAGGATTACAGGCATAAAATAAGGGTTGTTCACATAAGCGGAGCGTTTTTCTTCGGCTCGGCAACCCAGTTAATATCCCAGTTTGATGAATTTCTCGGAACGCGTTACTTAATTCTTGTTTACGACAGCGATGATTTACTGGATATTTCTGCTGTTTTTGCTTTAGAAGATATAATTTTGAGACTTAAATCACAGCATATAAAAATACTAATGGTAATTAATAATGAGAATGTTTTAGAGCAGCTTAAACAGTATAAAATTACCGAACAGATAGAAGAGAACGGAATTTATTTTTCTGAAATCGATGCAATTGAGTTCGCAAAATCATCTTTCAAGGATAGAGTGAAGAAAAAGTATTTCAATTAAATTGAAATATTTAAAAACGTATGTTATAATAAATTTAATAAGTAGTTAATAAATTTAAGGGAGCAATAACTATGAAAAGATCAGATTATTTGAGAATTTCGGGGGGGGGGCATTTTTAGCTGACAGAGGGGCATTAAGTCAAGTCTTATACGGTAATGTCATTGCGCATTTATTGCTCAATCCAAAATTTATCATAAAAA
>CASDVM010000037.1 GCA_949284415.1 uncultured bacterium
ATTCAAAATTAGTTAAAGATGTAAATGAACATGCTGTTAATATTCTTGAAAAAACTGTGAGCAATTTGTGAGCAATTGACAACATAAAGGCATAAAAATATGCGCTTGGCGCGATTCGAACGCGCGACCTATCCCTTAAAAGGGGAGTGCTCTACCTGCTGAGCTACAAGCGCATATTAAATTAACGCTATTCATTTCGTCAGTGAGTTTATCTTAGCAAGAACAATTTTTAATGTCAACTGCTTTTTCAAAAAAAAATTACGATTTCCATAATCGTAATTTTTTCTTTCCGATATTATTTTAAATGTATATACTTCTTGGCGCAATCAAACATTGAATTTACCAATGCCGCGTTGGAATAAATATTCATTCCGTTCGACTCCAGCACCTGTTTCATCCGCTTTTCCCACATTGAGTATATGTCGTCTTTACTCAAATCCAATACCTGCGCAAGCATTGTTAATTCTTTAAAATCAATCGGTATGGGAAGCGTCCCCCTCAGCATATCTACAACATCAAGCCGTTTTTTACGCGGAAATGCTTTTAAAAAATTAATAACCGACATGCCTTTTTCTTTCATAACATCTTTGAAGAATTCTACAGAATCATCAATTAATACAGGTTCTTGCGGAATTTTATACTCTTCAAATTCTTCAGGTTCAATTTCCATAACCGTTGCAATTCGCTCCAATGTTGTCGTGCGGGTAGAAAACGGAATAGAATCATCAATAAGGTTGTAAACGTATGAAAGCGTTACCCCTATCATCTCTGCAAAGTCTTTTTTGTGCAGCGAATTTTTCTCCAGAAACTTTGCGACTTTTTCTGAACTTTTTTCTTGAACTATAGGTTTATTTTTCATAACTCATATCCTCATCTTTTAGCATTATCAAAATACGAGTTTTTTATCTTTTTGTTAAGCGTAAATACGGCAAACAGGTATGCTAATATTTATTTACGTTAAAATTAGAAATATAAAGGGAAATGCGGGAACAAGCGTTTGGACATGATTTCGGCATGTGATAAAATTAATACCGTAAGCGTTGTGCCTGACAAAAACTTTTTTAAATATCAAAAAATTTTGAAAAAAGGATAAAAAATGAAATTAATCGCAGGACTGGGAAATATCGGAGAAAAGTACTTATTTACGCGCCATAATGCAGGTTTTATGGTACTTGACAAATGGGCAACGGATAACAATATTTCTTTTAAAGAAGATAAAAAATTAAAATGTTTTATCGCAAAAACGGGAGAAAATATTCTCATAAAACCAACAACTTTTATGAACCTGTCGGGAGAAGCTATACGCGCCGTAATGGATTATTACAAAATTGAAGTTAAAGATATCTTAATTGTATACGATGATATTGCACTTGATTTAGGTCGTATAAGATTTCGTGCAAACGGTTCTGACGGCGGTCATAACGGAATTAAATCAATAATTAAGCATGTCAGAACAAAAGACTTCGACAGACTAAAAATCGGCATAGGCCCGCAGCCAAATATTCCGTCAGAAAATTACGTTCTGCAAAACTTCCGCGAAAATCAGCTTGAACAATTAAAAGAAGTTCTAAAACATGCCGATGAAGCGATTGAGTATTATCTTACAAATGGTATTCAAAAGGCGCAAAATCAGTATAATTAAGTTTACTCAACATTAAGGTAAACTTTTCCAGAAAGTTGGATCCGATAGGGCTTTATAAGTACATCCTGCCCCATTATTCTTATCACTTGACGCTTTAGAACAGTAAATATCATTTTCACTATAAAATTTTGTTCCTTTTGCTCCCATAGGAAGTAATTTACCTACTTCATTAATCTGAAACATAAACAAGTCCTGTCCTAACCTGTTCGGACGCTTGTTATAACCATTTACATCAACTGATATAAATAATTCATCAGGATGCCACGCCAAATTGTTTATCAAAATAAGACTACCATCAGTTAATACAAATTGTCCATCATCAAAATATCCCAGAGTTATTGAATTGTTACCTGTAAAATTTTTATAAATATTAGATTGTTTATCAGTATCATCAGAATTTTTTATACAAGCACTGTCATCACCATACCCCATGCCGCAATCCTGCAAAACATTAAAATATTTAATTATAGCAGCTTTTAATTCTCTCTCAGCAATATCAGAACTGATATGTACACCGTTTTCAGCCCTGTACATATCAAACGCCTGAGCAATTACTGATGCATTCTTTTTCAATGCAGATTCCAATTGACGATTTCGAACATTTTGAATTAATGAAGGCATTGTCATTGCAGCTACTACACCTATAATTCCTAAGGTTATCAAGACCTCAGACAGAGTGAAC
>CASDVM010000038.1 GCA_949284415.1 uncultured bacterium
CTCATGATTAACATTACGACCATCATTTCAGCAAGCGTAAAGCCCTTCTGGTTAACAATATTCATCCCCGATTCAGGCGCATTTGCGCCCGATTTCCATACTAAATTTTTCATACTTTCACTCCTTGTGTTTATTTTATTATAAAGTATTTTTAAAATTTTTTCAAGCATTTAAAACTTTATATATATTAATATTAATAAATAAAAAATTGACTTAAGTTTATTATTATCATAATCTAAAAATTAAGAGGAAATGGAGTGGAGATCTCCAGCTGTGCCGCAGCCGTAAAAGCCGGAACACTCGGAAAAAATTTATTTACTGCGAGCATGGTAAGTAAAATATATTTTTTTCGATTGTCCTCTTATGTGTAAAAGCTGGAGGATTTTTTAATGTCGCTCGGAGCGGTGCAAACAAACAGTTCAAGAGTCGGAACCTGTCCGCACGGACTTCCTCTTGGAGCATGCCCGATATGTAACGGTATGGGCGGAGGAGGAATGAAAAAAGCGGATTTTTCCGCCAAACCGGGTGAAATGAGCTGGAATGAATGTGCTGCTATAGGAGCTTTCCTTAAAGCACAACAGCAGGCAAAACTTCAGCGCGCACAGGATGCTCAAAATTTCGCGCTGAATGTTCAGGCTTTTCAAAATGCTTTGATGAATTCAAGCCTGAAACTTGCAAATATCGCGCAGTTTTTTTCTAACAATACACCCGCTATAATTGCAAAACCCGTAAATTTTCTGCTAAATACCGTTATCGGCGGGATTTTAAGAACAACAGCAAGTATCCCGTCAGTTATTTCGCGGACTTTCCGGAATATTCAGCAGAAATTAGCCGATATATCGGATAAATTAACGGCAATGCTCGGTGAATTTAAAGCGTCTGTCGAGAAAAAAATATCGGAAGCTTTCAAAGATTTGAAAAAGAAAGTGAAGTCTCTTTTCTCTATATTTCAGCCGATGGACGCTGATAACGATGACAAACAAATTGATGAAACCAAAAAAGCTTTTGAATTAAGAACATTTATACATGATTTATATAAAAAACTTACTCAAGACGAAAAGGATTTAGAAGAAAATGACAATCAGCCCGCTTAGAGACAGTGAAACTTTAAGACAGCAGAAGAATTTGACAACAACGCAGAAGCGTGCAAATACCGAAACACGAGAAGGTGTTCTGGTTAATAATTTTATAAACACCGATAAGGTTAACCTTGAAGATACATGCGATACTCTTGTTATCTCAAAAAGCTCCGCGATGCCGTCAAGACTTTATGAAGGAAATAATCCGCCTGAGAAAAGTATTATTCCTATAAGTGCAATTGCAATAGGAGTTATGGGTATAATAGCGCTGCTGTCTGCTTTTGTGAAAAGAAATACGCGCATAAATCTTAAAATAACGGATGAAAAGCGTCTTCCTGCAACTACAAGAAATGTCGCTCTGAACGAAGAAACGCATCAGGCATTATACCAGATGATTCAAAGTCCTACAAGAAAAACAATTCATGCAGGTATAGGCGTGTTAACTCTCAGTGCCATGGCGTTTATGGGTAAAACTTTTTTTGACGGATTTAAAGATGTCTGGGTAAAAAAACGCGAAGCTGATATTCAAAAAAATATGCAGGAACAACTTATTAACATTGAAACTCAATCTTTTGCAGGTAAAATTCAGATAACTAGAAGTATGCTATCCGAAAAAGCTCAAGAATTCAGCAAATATTTATCGGATGACAAGGAAAAAATTCTCCCCAATTTCGGCAGGCACCTTAACTTTACGGGTAAAAACAGCGGAAAAACAGAAAATAACAGCTTTGCATACTTTCTCCTCGGAGCAGGAACTGTAGGAGCTATTATAGGATTGGGATTTTTGTCACTTAAAAATCTCAGCAAAAGCAAGAATTTACTTGAAAATTATGTCAATAACAGGAAAAATTTGATAAAAAATATCGTAAAAAATTCGACTGCTGAAACTGAAGAAAACGACAAAAAACTTCTGGAAGCTTATTTTCAGTCGATTGACGCTGACGAAAGTACCATAAATAAATATCTTAAAGATTTGAAATGGGATAAAACGGATATTAATGAGTTTACTCAAAGATTAATCAAAAAAGCTAAAATATCAACCACAAAGGTAAACGAAACGATAGGCGGGGACGGAACTCCAAAACCAACATTTTATTCGCATGTTGATGATTACAGGGCATTTTTCTATAATTGGCTTCTTGATACGGATAACAAACAATTTAAGCAGCTGTTTTTCGGAATTACCGGACTTACGGCTTTAAGTTATGGCGGAAAACTTACAGGCGATGCAATAAAAGAAGTTCAGGTAAAAAAAATGAATGCGCAGACGGAAGTAAATTTACAAAACCGCCTTGTATCAACGGAATTGAGAAACTTTAAATCAAAAAAAGAAGCCGCAATTCAGCCTCTTGTTGATGAATTCTACAAGCAGGCATGTAACGGAAAACCTAAAGAAGAATTAAAAGTTATTGCGGATAATATATTATTTGAAATTAAAAACGGTCCGCCGTTTGTATATTCATAGAGGTGAAAATGTATAATTGTATTTCGCTACAACAACCAATATATAATAATATGCACAAATATCAACCTTGTTTATTACCGCAGGGCAACAGAAATTACACAATTGTTGACCGTAACAAAGCAGACAGCTTTGTTTCACGGAAAGAAGCTGCTATTCCGTATCTTTCCGATATTCTTGAGCATTCAAATAATGAAGCTCAAATAGTTGAAACGCTTTTTATTGTCAATGAAATGCTGGATAACGGTGTAAAAGGCATAGATAAAATGTACCCTGTTCTATCACGTTTCAACAATACTACATCGCCGAATATTCAAACATATCTTGCAGGAATTTACAGAAAAACTCAAGTTCCTGATGCTTTCGGTCCGCTTGTTAAAATGCTTATACAAAATTCTTTACGTCCGCAAACTTCTAATTTTGACCCTAATGAAGAAATCGGAGGAGCAATTCTTTCCTACATTTCAGACCGTTTCAGAAATCAGCCGCAAAAATAACATGTTACAAAATCTTAACATGATTCGCTGCATGATTAAAGTTTTCATTCTCATGTGTCGATAACATGAATACCGGATACTAAGTAAACGAAAGGAAGATCGACAGCAATGGGAATGGCAGCATCACAAGCTAGATTTCTTGGACTGACAGCCAGAAAAACCAATGTTGAATTTGAGGGCCAGCAGATTAACCAGCAAAGAACAACATTGTCTAACCAGTCTGCTAACTACTACAACGATTTGTTGGGTATGTCAGTACCTGTTCCGCCGTCTGTCGATGATTACACTAAAACGGTGTATACTTTCGAAGACGGGGCTTTAACAAACCAGATTACCGCTATGATTGCTCAAAATGACGGAACTTATACCGTAAGCTATTTGAGACAATGGACCGATGATTTTTCTGTAGTCGGTGCGTCTACAAGTATTGTTAATGCGGATGACAACAGAAGCGTATTCAAAGTAGGAGCCACAACTCTCAGAAATATGAGTGATGAGATTACTTATGATATAGATGGTACAACCGCATATTATAATTATGCGGATAAGAAATATTACGCAAACCCTGATTTTACGGGCAATGCACTTGATACTGAAGGTAAAACAATTGCAATTAACAGTGATGATGAATATTTAAAATCTTTATCCGCAGACCAGGTTGCACAATTACAAAAAGAAGAAGAACAATATATTGAGTTACTGAACCAAAAATACGGGGCCGGCGACTATCTTGTCAGATATGTTAAAAATTCTACTACTGAAGAATATGAACCGTATTTCTATAAATTAACAGATTTGGAAAATGCGAATTATGATCCTAACGGTAATTCACAATCCAACATTAACTGTTACACAATAGGCAGCGAAACTAAAACAGAAGAAGTTAAAGCTGCTGCCGGATGCACAATCGAAAAAGACAGCTCGGGACGTTATATAAATATAACTATTCCGCAGTACGATGATGCAGGCAATCCTATTGAAGATACAGGTATTACTTATTCATTGACGACTTCAACGGCAACTGATCAGGATGCCTATGAAGATGCAATGAATCAGTATGAATATGAAAAATATGAGTACGATCAGGCAATTCAAGAAATTAACGCAAAAATTGAAATTGTTCAGGCTCAGGATAAAAACCTTGAATTAAGGTTAAAACAACTTGACACCGAACAGGATGCAATTTCGACCGAAATGGATGCTGTTCAAAAAGTTATTGAAAAGAACACGGAATCAACATTCAAAACATTCGGTTAGGGAGCGTAGCCGCTCCACCCATCACATTAAAGCTCGGCAAGACTTTAATAACAAAACTAAAGAAGGAGCGTAGCCGCTCCACCAGCCACATTAAAGTTCGGCAAGACTTTAATAACAAAACTAAAAAAAAGGAGCACAGCCGCTCCACCAGCCACATTAAAGTTCGGCAAGACTTTAATAACAAAACTAAAAAAAGGAGCACAGCCGCTCCATACACAAAAGTACAAAAAGACTTTATAAAAAATTTTTCCTTTCCCTTTTTCCTATTGATTTTCCAACGACAAGCACAAAGTTTGTCGTTTTTTTTTATTATATGGTTCTTTTATGTTAATATTATTTATATATGAGTTTTAGTAAAAAATATACCAAAATTCTTAATATTGTAAAAGAAGAGATTGAGCAGGTTACGGCAGGTTTAACTTCAAATATCGAAATACAGGAACCTTTAAGATCAAAGCTTTTGGGCTTATTAAATGCCCCATCAAAGCATATAAGACCGCTTCTTTCTTTTTTATACCTTAAAGCATCAGGCTTAAAAATTGATGAAAAACAAATTTTACTCCAAACCGCAGTTGAACTTGTGCATAACGCGTCATTAATCCATGATGATGTGATTGATGAAAGTTTGGAAAGAAGAAACGTAAAAACAATTAATAATGAATTTGATAATAAACTCGCTGTAATTACAGGAGATTATCTGCTTTCCAAAGCATTAAATATTCTTGCAAACCTTAACTCTGCTGTGCTTGTTGCAATGTTTTCCGTTACTCTGGATTCTATGACAAGAGGGGAAATCAAACAACGGTTGAATAAATTTCAAATTCCTGCACTTAAAGATTACATTGAAAAAACAGAGCAAAAAACGGCAAAACTATTCGAAACAGCTCTTTGCGGGAGTTTATTAATTGCAAATTCGACTAAAAACGGTTGTGAATTTGCCCGAAACTTTGGTATAGCTTTTCAAATCAGAGATGACATTGTTAATATCAAAACAACAAAATCAGATATAAATGAAGGGATTTATACTGCTCCTGTAATTTTTGCAGGCAGTGTAGAAAGTTGCGAAAACGGTATTGAAAAAACGCGTATTTTGTTAAATAATTACATTGAAAAAGCTTTACTTGAAATAAAAACTTTAGAAGATAATAAGTATAGTAGAGCATTAAAAGAGCTTTTGGAACTTATTGCAGATGAATAAAATAAAAGAATTAATAAAAAAAATCAAAGAAAATTATCTCAAAATCAACCCTATGACCAGGGAAATTATTGAAACTGTTGTCTTTGTTGTCGTAATGGTTATAATTATAAGATTTTTCATAGGAGAAATCCGCTGGATTCCGTCAGCATCAATGCGTCCGACATTAATAGAAGGCGACAGAATTATTGTTGAAAGATTTTCCAGATTTTACAGAACCCCTGAACGCGGAGATATTATGGTATTTTACCCGCCGTTTGAAAAATTAAAAAATACCCCCTGGAAAGTATTTTCACGTCTTACGGGCTTTTTCTGCAAAGATGTTGCATATATTAAGCGTGTAATCGGAGTTCCGGGAGATAAATTTGAGATAAAAACCGATAAACAGGGAAGAAGCACTGTTTATATTAATGATAAACCGCTTGATGAACCTTATATAAGAAGCGAATACTATGATAAACCCTGTACTCAGGATATGCTCTGCGGACCTGTAATAATTCCAGAGCATCAATATTTGATGATGGGGGATAACAGAGGTAACTCATTTGACGGCAGATGGTGGGGATTTTTGCCTGAAGACAGATTTATAGGGCGTGCAGTTATACTTTTCTGGCCTTTCAACAGGGTAAAAATATTTAAATAAGGGACTTATAACAATAAATATGAGAAAAACGTCATGCTGAACTTGTTTCAGCATCTTTTAAACTTTGAAAGCAACAAATTCATAATGACGTATAGACAAAATTTTCAGATAAATAAGCATTGGCTACATCAGCATGTGATAATACTTCATATAATCTGCCATAATTGCAGAACTTGTAGCATTGGCAACATTAGCTTTTATAGTTTGGTCTTTATCTGTTGCGGTTGCCTCCTGAACTTTTTCTGTTTCTTTATTTTTAGGTGCATTTTGCTGAATTTTTTCCTGCTCTTGAATCTGCTCGGCATACTGCTCCATTGTTGCTTGAATTTCCTGCATAAGAGCCTTATCGCCCGCATAGGAACCTGTTGATTCAATGCCGTTATCCTGAAACTCCTGCAAAATCTGCGCCCATTCGTTATAATTTGTAATAGATGTCCCCTGCGCCTGAGCCGCAGCTTGGGCTTTTCTTAGTTCATCTTCTGATTCTATACCGTCAACTCTTATTGCCATAGGACATCTCCTTAATATACATCGCTATATATATTAAGTATATTATTCCCGTTCTATTTCAGAAAATATTTTATTTGTAAAAAAAGTTAACAATTGTATTTAAAATTCAACAATTCAGGTAATGTTAAGTCAAAAGCCTCAGCAATCTGTAAAAGATTTGTATATCTTATATCAGTAATTCCCCGTTCTATATCACTTATTGTACGAATTGAAACATTTGCCATTTCGGCAAGTTTTTCCTGTGAAATATCCCTTTTCATACGTTCTAGCCTGATTTTGTTACCAAGTTCCAATAACTTTATATTTTTCATAATAGTTTAATTCTAAGGGATTGACTATTTAATAAAATGAGTTATACTGTTAATATATGTGATATAACTCATATAATAACAGTATTGTTCACAAATTAAAATTTTTCTACTCGTAAAAAATGAAAATATAATTTATAAGAGAGAAGTAATGCATCACTTTATAAAGGAGAGCTTTGTATGAAAAAAGAATTTACACTGGCAGAATGTACCACGGATGTAACTAAGACGAACAACGACCGTAATAATGCCTTTACTCTCGCTGAAGTCTTAATAACTCTTGGAATTATTGGCGTGGTTGCTGCAATGACATTGCCTTCTTTAATACAAAAATTCAGAGAAAAAGAATACCCAACAAAACTGAAAAAGTTTTATGCCGTTATGGAAAATGCCGGAAGACTTGTTGAAGAAGAATATGGAACCGTAGACACATGGGGACTGTCAAATTCTTTTGTAGAAGATGATTCTTCAACTCAAGAAGAAATTGACAAAAAAACAAAAAGTGTTAATACTTTTTGGTCTAGGTACGGCGAATTTATCGGTATGTCTTCAAGACAGAAATATGGACAACCACGTACAGTATATGGAATGGATAAAAAATCTGTTTTAAGTAATACATTGAAAAGTTTTTGGTGGTTTAATGATGGTACTGTGATCAGATCCACATGGCTGCAGACAAATGCAAATACATCTTGTTCTGATAATAATAAATGCGGAGATTTATCAGTTGATTTAAACGGTGATAAAGGTCCGAATGCAGTAGGACATGATATTTTCTTTTTTGAAATTACAAAAAATGGGATAAAACCATTAGGTTATAAAGGAGATACTTCGCGTCCGTTTGATACAAGCTGTGTGCATGGAGCATCAGGTGCATACAATGGCTATGGCTGTACAGCCTGGGTAATTTACAATGAAAATATGGATTATCTGCATTGTGACGGATTGGGCTGGGATAAGAAATTAAGATGCAGATAAAATGTTTAATTAAAAATTAAGTGTTTTAAAAATATTAAGAAAAATTTACAAATTAGCGAAAAGTTGCTTGAATAAAGATTTTTTAAGATGCAAGCAAATATTGTTAGTGTGCCGTTTTTAGAAAAACAATAAAATAATATTTATAAATTCTTTTCTTTTTAAACATGTCAAACCCCTTGCAATTGAATATTTTCCAAGTATGATTATGGTAACGCCTGAACAGGTGTATACTGAACAGCCGAATTTGAAAGGAATATATGTCAAAAGACGTTATAGAATTAGAAGGTACCATTTTGGAGGCAATGCCTAACGCAATGTTTCGCGTCAAACTCGAAAATGACCACGAAATTTTAGCCCACATTTCAGGCAAAATCAGAAAAAATTTCATAAGAATTTTGCCGGGTGATAAAGTAAAAGTTGAAATGACTCCATACGATTTGAGCCGCGGCAGAATTACATTCAGACTAAAATAATTACGTACACAAAATATAAGGAAAGAAAAAATGAAAGTCAGATCATCAGTAAAACCAATGTGCGATAAATGCAAATGTATCAAAAGAAAAGGCAGAATCGCAATAATTTGTGAAAACCCTAAACATAAACAAAGACAAGGTTAGTTTTTCGGTAGGGTGCTGGTGAGCGAAACGAACCAAACCCGTCACATCCGCAGCTCAGATAGAGCGACTACAAATTCTTATGAATTTATAAAGCGAAAAGTAGTAGCAGGATAGCCGAATAAACTGATAAAATTTACAAAACAAGTTGAATTGACGGACTTAAGCGGTCAATGGTGAGGAAGTATTTAAGCCTCATATCAAAAAAAATCTAACAACAAGTGAGCGGAAATAAGGGAACCCGCGAAAAACTTGAAGCACCATAGAAAAAAATGTCAAGTTATAGTGAAACTCCCTGCCCGCACCAAAAGCCAAGAAAAGGAGAAAAATTAAAATGGCAAGAATTTCAGGGGTCGATTTACCCCGTAACAAAAGAATGGAAGTAGCATTAACATACATCTACGGCATAGGACCGACCAGAGCAAAAAAAATTCTTGAAGCTACTAAAATCTCACCGGATTTGAGAACAGACGATTTAACAGATGAAGATATCAAATTATTAAGAAACGAACTTGCAAATTATCATATTGAAGGTGATTTGCGCCGCGAAGTTGCATTACACATCAAACGTCTTCAGGAAATCGGTTCTTACAGAGGTTTGAGACACAAACGCAACCTTCCCTGCCGCGGTCAGAGAACTAAAACAAACGCAAGAACCAGACGCGGTAAAAAAGGTTTGGCAATCACTAAGAAGAAAACAGTATAGCGGATTTTGGTAAGTGCGCCGCGTGAGCTTAAGCGAGCCGTTAAATACGAATTAAATTGGTATAATTTCAACAGCGAGCGACAACAAAGCGAACCCGGCACGTCCTAACGAGAAACTTAATGTAACGGAATAAATTTGTAAAATTTATGGAGTGGAATGAAAAGTTTCGAGTTGCCAATAATCCAAGACAAAATGAAAATTCAAAATAACAAAAAATAAAGGAAAGTAGAAAATGGCAAGACCAGTAAAAACTAAGAAAAAAGAAAAAAAGAACGTATTGCAGGGTGTTGTACACATTCAGTCAACATTTAACAATACAATCGTAACTTCAACAGATACTCAGGGTAATGCTATTGCCTGGGCAACAGCAGGTGCAACAGGTTTCAAAGGTGCAAGAAAAGGCACACCGTTTGCAGCTCAATCTGCAGCAGAACTTGTAGCTAAGAAATCAATCGACCAGGGTATGAAAAAAGTTGAAGTTCACATCAAAGGACCGGGTTCGGGCAGAGAAACTGCAATCCGTGCAATTCAGGCTGCAGGTTTGGAAATTACATTGATTAAAGATGTAACTCCTATTCCGCACAACGGATGCCGCCCGCCTAAAAAACGCAGAGTATAGCAGAAGGCAGGATGGCCGGATGACAGGAAGGCAAGACATTCTTTAACGGAAATTAGCCTGACATCTTGACCTTTGGACATCCTGACCTCATAGTAACAGCAGGGGCTTGCTTTATAAGCCAAAAAGTAAACCATAGACGCCCTGCAAAAGTAAAGGAGAAAATAACAAAATGGCTAGATACACAGGACCATCAAACAAATTATTCAGAAATAAGAAAGTTAAAGATTTGTCTAACAGAAAGTTAACTTCTTCTATGAGACAAACTGCATCAGGCCAGCATGGCGCTGTAAGAAAAAAACTTTCTGAATATGCAATTCATTTGGCAGAAAAACAAAAAATCAGATTTACATATCTGGTAAGCGAAAAACAATTTGCAAGATATTACAAAGAAGCAGCCAGAAGAAAAGGCGTAACGGGCACAATTCTTTTGCAGCTTCTTGAATCAAGATTAGACAATGTTCTGTACAGAGCAGGTTTAGGTATTACACGTAAACAAACAAGACAAATCGTTAACCACGGACATGTTCTTGTTAATGACAAAAAGGTTGATATACCGTCTTACCTTGTAAAAGCAGGTGATGTCATTACAATCAGATCAAAAAGCAATGCATTTTTAAAAGGCGTTACTGAAATGATTGATATGGCATGTGCTCCCGCTTGGATGACAATTGATAAAGAAGCTCTAAAAATCACTTTCGACAGAATTCCTGAAAGAGAAGAATTAGACCCTGACTTTAAAGAACAACTTGTAATCGAGTACTACTCTAAGTAGAAGGCAAGAAGTTCGGAAGGCAGGAAGGCAAGTAATTTACTGTAAATAGCCTGACCTCCTGACCTCTGTTCATCTGACCATCTAAAGAACAAATAGTTAGCAACAACTAGGAGATTTAAAAATATGGAATTAAAAATTAAATGTGTTAATACAACAACAAGTTCTGACGGATCACAATACGGGAAATTCGTAATTGAGCCGTTAGAAAAAGGGTTTGGTACAACAATCGGTAACTCTTTAAGACGCGTGCTTCTTTCAAGCCTTGAAGGAACAGCTGTTACTTCAGCAAGAATTGAAGGTATTACTCACGAATACACTGCAATTCCAGGTGTTTTGGAAGATGTTATCGATGTAATGCTTAACCTTAAAGGATTGGTTGTAAAAACTGATTCCAAAGATCCTCAGCATTTAAGAATTGATGTTGATCGTCCGGGTGCAGTACTCGCAAGTGATATTCAGCTTCCTGCAGGTGTTAAGGTAGTTAACCCTGACTGGTTAATCTGCACGGTAGCAGACGGCGGAAGCTTCCATGCAGATATAGTTGTTGAAACAGGTAAAGGATATGTTGCACATGATGTACCGAGAGATTCTAAAGGAGTTTCAATCGATGTACTTCCGATAGATGCAACATTTATGCCTATCAAACGTGTAAGCTATAATGTTGAAAGCACACGTGTCGGAGATTCAATCGATTTCGATAAACTGACTCTGGAAATCTGGTCTAACGGTTCAATTGATGTAACAAATGCTTTAAGTCAGGCTTCAAATCTGTTGATTGACCACTTTATGCAGATTGCATCGATTACAGGCCAGCCTGTAGTTGCTCCTTCAATGGTTGTTGAAGAAAAAGTTGAAGATGATTCAAATGCTCCTACAATGACTATTGAAGAATTGGAACTTTCAGTTAGAGCTTACAACTGCTTGAAACGCGCAAGCATTAATTCTATGGCTGAATTATTGAAAAAATCAGAACATGATTTATTAAATATAAAAAACTTCGGAAAGAAATCTTCTGATGAAGTAATAGAAAGACTTCACCACTTCGGGCTGGATTTGGCTCCAAATCCCGAAACCGAAGAAGAAGTAGGATAATCTGAAGGCAGGGAGACCGGAGGGCAAGAAGGCAAGCAATTTACGGTAAATAGCCTGACCACCTGACCTCTGTTCATCCAAACTTCAAAATAAAAAAACTAATTACAAAAAATAAAGGATACAAAAAATGAGACACCAAACTAAAAAACATACGCTCGGTAAAGCAAAGGACCAAAGAGATGCATTGTTGCGCTCTTTAGCAACCGAACTTTTTGTACACGGTGAAATCAAAACGACTATGGCAAGAGCAAAAGCTTTAAAGCCGTATGCTGAAGAAATTATCACCCTTGCAAAAAGAGGCGACCTTCACGCACGCCGTCAAGCTGCTAAATTCATTTTTGACAAAGAAACAGGTAAATATATGGATTTAGCAACAGGAGAAGTTTTTGAAGCTCCTTCTGCCGACAAAAAATTAGCGGAAGAAACAGTTCTTAGAAAACTTTTTGTAGTAATCGGCAAAAAATATTCAGACCGTCAAGGCGGATATACAAGAATATTCAGATTGCCGCCGAGACGCGGAGACGCTTCCGAAATGGCTTTAATCCAACTGGTATAAGCCGTCATGCGTTACGCAATTCAAGTTCAGTATATAGGTAAAAACTATGCCGGAAGCCAGATACAATTTAGAAACGGCAAAGAAATAGAAACTCCGACTATACAGGGCGAACTTGAAAAAGCAATCAGTACATTGATATTCGGTGATACCGAAAATAATAATCGGCGATTTAAAACAGTCTTTTCCGGAAGAACTGACAGAGGCGTCAATTCAATAGGACAGACAGTTCACTTTGATACAGATAAACCGATTGTTGCTTCAAAGTTTGTCTATCAACTGAACGAAATTCTCCCGAAAGACATCTCTGTCAGTAATTTGAGACTTGTTGATGACGGTTTTCATGCTCAAAAATCAGCTAAATGCAGATTTTACAGGTATGTTTTTATTAATCGTAAATGCAAAAATGCATTTGACGGTGATTTAATGAGAATAAAATTTGACATCAACATTGAAAGAATGCAAAAGGCCTTAAATTACCTTTTGGGTGAGCATGATTTCTCGAGTTTCAAAAGTTCCGGTACGCTAAACCCGAGCACAGTCTGTTTTATTAAAAAAGCCGAATGTAAAAAAGACGGTGATAAAGTGATTATCGATATTAAAGGGAACAGATTTCTCTACAATATGGTAAGAACAATCACCGGAACCCTTCTTGAAATAGAGGGGCATAATCTTCCTGCGGAACACATGAAACAGGTTCTCAATGCCTGCGACAGACGTAAAGCTGGACAAACCGTCAGTCCCTACGGATTGACTTTAATTGAAGTAACATATTAACCCTGATAAAACAGGATAAACAACGGAGACTAAGCATGAAAACATATTCAGCAAAACCTCTTGAAGTAGAAAGAAAATGGTATTTAATCGATGCTGAAGGAGAAATCCTCGGCAGATTGGCTACCAGAGTGGCAAATATTTTAAGAGGAAAAAATAAACCTGAATATACACCAAACGTTGACACAGGTGATTTCGTAATCGTAATCAATGCTGACAAAGTTCTGGTTTCAGGTAAAAAAGAAACAGATAAAATCTATTATCATCATACCGGTTACCCGGGCGGCTTAAAAAGTGCAAGCGTAAAAGAATTACGTGAAAAAGACGCAAGACTTTTAATTGAAAAAGCAGTTAAAGGAATGCTTCAGCACAACACTTTAGGTGATACACAATTTACAAAATTGAAAGTATACAACGGACCTGATCATCCGCACGCAGCACAAAAACCGATTGTGCTTGAAAAGGAGGCTAAATAATGGCAGATAAAGAAATTATGGCAACAGGCCGCAGAAAAACCTCTATTGCGGTTGTAAAACTTGTAAAAGGCAAAGGCAGAATTTTTGTTAACGGTAAAACATTAAAAAATTATATCGGCAACAGACCTGCAATTGAAATGTTAGTATACAGACCTTTGGTTTTAACTGATAATCAGGAAAAATATGATGTAAAAGTAAAAGCAGTAGGCGGCGGTGTTGTTGCCCAGTGCGGAGCTATCAGACATGGTATTTCAAGAGCATTAGTTAAAGCAAATGAAGAATACAGAAACGTATTACGTTTAGAAGGACTTTTAACCCGCGATCCGCGTGTTAAAGAACGTAAAAAATACGGTCGCAAACGTGCAAGAAAACGTTTCCAATTCTCAAAAAGATAATTTTCATATTATCATATATTTTACAGCAAAAAACCGGCAGAAACGCCGGTTTTTTGTTTATAATTTATTATATCATCTTTAATATATATTCTTTTGTTTTCTTTCTGATATTCTCATCAACCGCAAAAATTTCATCTATTGACGGGTTTTCAAGAACTTTATGTTCATCACACATTTTTTTTGTAATTTCATAGATGTTATAGAGTTTTATCTTTCCGTCCAAAAATGCAAATACAGCTTCTTCATTCGCTGCATTCATGCATACAGTTGCAGTTCCGCCTGTTTTTCCCATTTCATAAGCAAGTTTTACCGTAGGAAATTTTTCGTAATCAGGTTTTTCAAAATCCAGTCTTGCAATATCCGCAAAGCTGAAACTTTTTGATTTAATTCCTTCAAATCTTTCAGGATAAGTGATTGCATATTGAATAGGAATATGCATACTGGGCAATCCCAGCTGTGCAATTATGCTTCCGTCAACGTATTCTATGGCAGAATGGACAATGCTCTGCGGATGAACAACAACATCTATGTTGTCATAGTCAAAGCCGAATAAATGATGAGCCTCAATTATTTCCAGTCCTTTATTCATTAAAGTTGCGCTGTCAACAGTAATTTTTTTACCCATATTCCATCTAGGGTGTGCAAGAGCTTGTTCAACAGTGGCATTTTTCATATCTTCAATTGATTTGTGAAGGAATGGGCCTCCGGATGCTGTAATGATAAGTTTATCAACCTGATTTATATCTTTAATACATTGATGAATTGCGCAATGCTCACTATCTACAGGAATAATTTTTACTCCGTGTTTTTTTGCTTCTCTCATTACAATATCACCTGCCATTACAAGTGTTTCTTTATTGGCAAGTGCAATATTAATACCGTTTTTTATCGCTGTTAAAGTCGGACGAAGTCCGATTTTCCCCGAACAAGCTACCAGAATAATATCGTTTTCTTTGTCTGAGCAAATTTTTTCCAACCCTTCTTCCCCAAGACAGGTGTATTTGGGCTTAAATTTTTCAGCCTGGTTTTCAAGAAGATTTTTGTTATGACCGCCTGCAAGTGCAATAATTTCAAATTTGTCTTGAAGTTTTTCAATAACTTCAAGTGCTTGACGGCCTATTGAGCCTGTGGAACCTATTATACTTATTTTTCTCTTCTTATTTACCGTAACCATAACTTTTATTATAATATAAATAAAAAAACGCTGTTTTGTCATGTTAAATTTATTTCAACATCTCATTAAGATTCTGAAACAAGTTCAGAATGACCGTTAAAGACAAAACAAAGGTTGAATAAGTTTATTCAACTTCAACCTGTTCTTTAATTGATTTGCTTTCACTGACGTAGGCATTAACCTGTTTCAAGGCAGGTTTCATTGCATTTACGGTTGAATTACCGCCTAAGCAGCCACCTGTACAAGCCATAACTTCAATTAAGTTACCTAAATCACACATTCCGTTTTTAGCGTATTTTTTCAAATCTTTTACGGACTGCTTAGTTAAACCATCAATGATTACAGGGTGAGCGGGAATTTCTTCAGGAAGTAAGGTCTCAACAGCTTTTGCTACACCGCCTGTTACACAGTAGTTTCTACCTTCTGCTGATGCTTCTGTTTTAAATTTGCTTTCTGAACATTCTGCTACCTGAATACCTAATGCAATCATCCAGGCGCCGATTTCTTCATAGTTTAAAACATAGTCAACGTTTGGATTGTTTAAAGCTTCACGTTTTTTTGCAACACATGGACTGAAAAATACCGTAACAGCATCCGGATTTTCACGTTTTACGATTTCTGCAGTATAATACATCGGGGTTTTTGTGTCTGAACGGAAAGGTTTCATTTCCGGAATATGTTTGTCTACAAGTTCATTGTATCCGGCACAGCATGAGGTTGTCATAAACTCTTCTCCGCTCTCAAGTCTTTCTACAAATTCATGTGCCTCATTTTTAGTAGTAATATCAGCTCCCTGTGCAACTTCATAAACATCTGTAAATCCGAGTTTTATAATTGCTTCTTTTAACTGCTGAGGTTTACAAGGAAGCTGACCGAACATTGCAGGAGCAACCATTGCAATTACTTTCTTTTTATTTTTTATCTGTTTTAACACATCTATAATCTGGCTTTTTTCATGTACTGCTCCGAAAGGACAGGCAGATGCGCATTTCCCACAGGAAATACATTTATCAAAATCAATTTTTGCATGACCGTTTTCATCTTTTGCAATGGCTCCGACAGGGCAAGCGCTTTCACATGGTACGATAATTTTTTGTATTGCCTGATAGGGGCAGACCTGAACGCACATCCCGCAATTTTTACATTTTTCAGGGTCAATTACGGATTTGCCGTTTTGGATTGAAATAGCGCCAAATTTACAGGTATTTACGCATGGTCGTGCAACACATCCCTGACATAAATCTGTTACATAAATTCTGGAAGGAACACACCCCTTGCACGCAGTTGTTAAAACAGTCAAAGGATGTTCTTCCGGAACTACTCTTTTTTCTGCTTTTTCGGCCAGGTCTGAAAGCAAAACGCTGTCATCGGTTTCTTCAATGGAAAAACCGAGACCTGCAATCGCTCTGTCTCTTAAAATAGCACGTTCTTTAAAAATGCAGCATCTGTAATTCGGAACATCGCTATTTTTTGGTCGCATTGCATAAGGAATTAATCTTGTATTTTCTTCAAAATTATCACTTAAATAAGCTTTTATTAATCTAACCAGAATTTCTCTTTTTAAATGTGAAGTTTGTTTTGGAGTGTTGCTGTTCATAGCCATATACTTAATACCTCTTTACTATTCCATATATTATTTATTATGGCATGAACATGAAATTTTTCAAAAAATTTTTGTTAACTATATTTAAAAAGCCATTTTATATTGAGATTCTGAAACGAATTCAGAATTACATAATAAAATAGCTTTTTAACAAATTATTTTAAGACTGATTATTTTAATTTTTCGTCAATCGCTTTTAGAACTTTTTCAACAGTAGCTTCTTTAATTACATCATCATTAACTTTTACATAAGGTGCTTTTGAAAATTCCCAGTCAATTGAGCATAATCCTAAGCAGGGAACACCTGATACTTCTACTTTGTCCCCGTATTTTTTAGGAACTGTTTCAATTAATTCCTGCAAATTTGATGAACCCATCACAAAACATGTTGTTCCCAAACATACTTTAACACTAACTTTTTCACTCATTTTTTTATCCTCTCTGTTGATTTTTACGATTTCCTACATATATTGAATATTAACCTTTTTGAAATATTTATCTTGAAGCACGCTTGCCATTTTTTTGATTATATTTTTCCTGATTTCGATTTCTATGGGAAGAGCAGGATCATAATGTGCCTGATTCAGTTTTGCACCCACCATGAACGTAATGCAATCACTATCTAATAAAAATTTTACCAGCTTCCCTGCCGCGTTGTCAATATCAGGAGTATTTGCTTCCAAATATTCAAGAGTTTTTGTAAGCGTTAAAATTCCTTCTGTTACCAGATCAACCCCCTCCATATAAGAGCATGCGGGAAGTTTGCCGATACTTATTGTTGTATCCATTGTTATAGGACGGTTTAATTCCCTTGAAATTAAATTCGCTGTTGTTCCTCCGGCTATTGCTTTTTTGCCTTTAAAATTAGCAAACATTTTTGCATATTCCGAATCTTTTTCCTGATGATAAGGAGGACCTGTGAATACCAGCGCTTCTCTAGGCTCTCTAAAATATAACACGCAGGCAGAGATATCGTCTTTGGGAAGTCTGTCGGTTTCGATATTTCTGGCTTGATTGACAATGTACTGTGAAAGTTCAGTGCTTGAGATATCAGGCTGTTCTGTTAATTTATCCTGCAAAATAGTAATCAAACCTTCCCTTCTCAAACCGAGTTTCAAGCGTCCGCCCCCTAAGCCGGACTGTGTTACTCCGTCAGAGCAAAAAATCAGTCTGTCTCCGAGTTTCAGATTTATTTTATAAACTTTTAAACATCTGTTTTTAAAGGTTTTAGATGGTATTGAACGGAATTCCGGTTTCATCACTTCATTTTCTCTGATCCATATAAATTCCGGATTTCCTTCTTCAACGATTTTTGCATCCCCATCGTCATTAACTTCTATTGCGGAAAATGTTGAGTAGCTTATTTTTCTTACCTGACAGACAGGAAGCGAATTCATTATAATTTCCGCAGCTTTGCTTATCGGTATCTGATCGCCTTCAATAAATTTTAAGAGCATTGTTGAAGTCATGCATGATAGTATATTTGCCTTAATTCCGCTTCCGAGACCGTCTGAAAGGACTGCAATAAGCTTTGCTTCATCAGGATATCTTTTAGATATAAAGTAATCCCCGTAAGCATTCTGGTTATATTTTTTCATCTGGTTGCAATCTATATCTATGAACACTAACTTTTACCCTCATTGTCAGCTTCATCTTTATCTTCGTAGTCTTCCGCAATTGAACTCAGAAGTGTTTCTGTTTCTACCATGTGTTCTCCTAAGAGGCAGGCTATTTCTTGAACTATAGAGATATTTTTGGAGATAACTTCATGTGCTTTTTGTGAGATTTTTTCTCTGTTTGTTTCCGCGGATGTTACATCCGTAATTACCGCACCGACAATTTCATTTTCTTCAATTGTAAACGCAGATATGTCATAAAGTCTGTTTTTAACGTGATAGCGTTCTTTATGAATATCTTTTCCGGTTTTAAGAATTGTTTTGAATATATCGGCAAAATCAACGATTCTGTCGATAGCAGCACCTGCAAGTCCGTCAGGGCGGGTTTTGAATACATCATACATATCGCCTGTAAACATTTTCATAAAGCTGTCATTTGCTTCCATGATATTCATATTGTTATCTACCATAACAACTGCTGCCGGCATACATCTTATCATAGCAGCCGCTTTTCTGACAGCTATTTTTCTCATGTATGAAACACACATTGACGGCTCTGCATCACCGTCAAGGAGAGCTTTGGCAAGATCTCTGCATGTTGCATAACCGCAGCCGCCGCAGTTGAGTTCATCATCTACGGTGTGTTTACCTATTCTTTTAAGTGTTGCCAGAATATCTTCAAGCGGATATTCTTTTGTAACCACTTTGCATGGTTTCATTTCATAATCAACAACTGTTGAAGGTTTTTGGGGGATGCAGTCTCTGTTTTTTACTTTTGATAAAACATCCGATACAATAGAAAGGCTGGCTTTTTTAGTAGAAATACAAGGTCCGCCGATACATCCGCCTTCGCAGGCGAGAGCTTCCAGGAAGATTGTTTTTTGAATTGATTTTGGGTCAAGATTATTCAATGCCTTTTCAAAAGCATGGAGTCCGCATACATCTATTAATTGAATGTCGTCTTTAACACCGATTTTTCTTAATGTTTCGTTCATTCCGCCGTCTATCGGGTACAGGCTCCCTTCAAATGCAGAATATGGAACAAACATGTTTTTGTCATCGGAAACAATTCCCGAAATATCAAGCGCTTCATCATGAATCCAGATTTTAAGTTCGTCAAAGGTAAGTGCAACATCAATTAAATCGGTATAAGAGGCTTCATTTTTTTTGCCGATACATGGACCTATAAATACTATTGAAATATCATTGCCGTATTTTTCTCTCAAAATTTTTGCATGCGTCATGGCAGGAGAGCCGATAGGAGTTATGCAGTTTAGAAATTCCGGTCTGTAATGTCTTATATAATCAACAATTACAGGGCATGCGCTTGATATAAAAAGTCCTTTTTCGGAATTATTTAAAATTTCTGCAGTTTTAATAGAAACCTCCTGAGCGCCGAGAGCAGTTTCCGATACTTCACTAAACCCGAGTTTTTTCAGTATTGAAATCATCTTTTTAGGAGAATAATCGAAAACACCGCTCCAGGAAGGTGCAAGAGATACAAATACTTGTTTTTTTGCCAGAATTAAATTTTTTGCCTGAGCAATATCATTTCTTACTCGTTTAGCATTGGATGGACAGGTTTTAACGCAGTTGCCGCATGCAATACATTTTTCAGGTATGACAGAAGCGTGTCCGTTTTCTATTTTAATAGCTTTTACGGGACACTCCCTTATACATTTGTAACAGTCATGACATTCATTTATTAATGTATAGACCGGATAATGACTATCCATATTTTATATTCTCCGTTTTTAAGATGCTTAACTTTAATTTATTAATTTTGTAAGAATTTCTTCCAATTTTTTTTCATCAACACTGTTGTATTCAACTCCGTTTATTACCACATTTGGCCCCATAGCACATTTGTTTTCACAGCGTGCACCGGCAAGATCAATTTCTGCTTCCAGATCGTGAGTTTTTATGAATGCTTCTATAAACGCAAGATTCTGTTGATTCCCGCGTGCAAAGCAGGAACTTCCCATACAAACAGTAATTTTTATTTTTGCCATAAACTTCCTCAAATTCTTATAATAATATTATACCATATTCAAGATTATATCAATAGTTTTTTTTATTATTAAATTCTTCTACTAAATTTTTTAATATATTAATTTGATTATCCTGCAATCCTGTTATATCAAGATATTGTTTTTTGCTTATGCCGAGTAAATAATCCGTTGATACGTTAAAAATATAAGAAAGTTTAATCAGCATATCAAGTGAGGGGTACTTAATACCTGATTCGTATGCGCTGATAATTGACTTTGTTACCCATAAACGTTTGGCAAGCTGATCCTGTGTCAGCGATTTTTGTTTTCTTAATTTTTTTAGTCTTTTACCGAATTCAATCATGGTTAACTCCTGTAAACTTCCGGTAAACATATTGTATTTAATTAAAGTTTACAAGTAGAGTTATATAAATATACTAATAGTTGACATTAAGGGTGAATTTTGATACTCTTAAATCAAGTTTGTAAATTGCTGATAATTTATATATATGCAATTTTTTGAAGCCGAAAAAATATAAGAAGGAGGTTTATGTTTAAAATTTCTACAGCAAATAAGTTTGATCACAGTGATATTTGTTTTAAAAGAACTTATTCACTTTGTAAAAAGTGCGCGTTCACTCTGGCAGAAGTGTTAATTACGCTCGGAATAATAGGTATTGTTGCCGGAATGACACTGCCTGCTTTAATTTCAAATTACAGAAAAAATGTTGTCGAAAATCAATTGAAGACAGTGTATTCTCAGATATCAAATGCTGTCAAAATGGCTGAAACTGAAAATGGAGAAGGCTTTGAGTTCAGTGTCGGAGGTAAATTTGAAAATGATGTAAATAATAATTCTTTTGAGCAAAGCGAAGCTGTATTCAATACATATTTTAGAAAATATTTTAAAATTATTAAAGATTATCCGAAAAACAATGAAATTTTTATTTCCAAAGGATTTGCCAAAAATAGTACCGCAACTGATGAAACAAATTATGCAAAGTGTGTTCAGCTTGCTAACGGAATTGCATTATGTTTTTTCCGAAAGGCGGAAATAGGGGACAATTTATTGTTTACTTAAAGCCTGATAAGAAAAATAAAATAGACGGCAGGGATGTTTTTGCCTTCAGGCTTTCAAGAGATAGAGGAGCTTTCTATATTTCTCAACCGCTTGATAGTTCAAGAGATAAGTTAATTGAGGGCTGTGTAAGTCCAAATGCGCATCCGATAAAAACAGATTGGCTACGTCCGGATGTATGCACTTTCTTAATAATGCAAAATAATTTTGAAATACCTGATGATTATCCGTTGAGTTTTTAAAATTATTTTCACGGGATGCTTATATCAATATTTTAATCTTACCGACTACTTTGCCGTTAATTGTTTTTATATCGGTATCAGCTTCTATATCTGCCCAGTGAAGATTTTTTAGAACCTGTATTACTACAAGTTCGCGGGCTTTCATATCACAGTCTGAAATTTTTACAACAAATGCTTCTTCTGTTTTGGTGTTGAGTACAATACATAATCCGCCTGCTCCGACTTTGGCAATGATGCCTTCGGAATTTTCTATAATTTTGGTATCAGTTCTGTCTTCTCCGCCTATAAGATAAGGGTGATTAAGGAATGCATTTTTAATTTTTTCATATTTTGGATTACAAAAAATGTTTAAATATCCTTGGAGCATATTTGTCAAAGGCATAGACATAATAGGAACACCGCATCCGTCAGTAGTTGCGGGATATTCTTTTTGTATCCTGCATAAATCGTATATTTTTTCTTTAATGGCTTTTTGAAGCGGATGGTCAGGCAAATAATAAGTTTCTAAATCCCAATTTTTCATTTTTGACAAACCGAGCATCATAATATGTTTGCCTGAGCAGTTGTTTTGCAAAATGTTTACGGGCGTTTCGTTTAAAAGCATTTTTGCCTGTTCCGTTTTAGAAAGCGGTTTATGCAGTCCGCATTTCAAAAAACTTTCATCAAGTCCGATTTTATTAAGAAGTCTGCGGGCAGTGTTTACGTGTATTTCTTCACCTGCATGAGAGGCACCGCAAATTGCAATTTCATCCTCAGTCATATCATAAAATTGATCCATCCCGTAATCGATAATTAAGCTTGCCTGCAAAGGTTTAGCGCAGGATCTCAGATAAAACGGATAATTTTTTGAATCTCCGGTAAAGTCAAATGCTCTGTTTTTGTCCGCCAGCACAATAAAGCCGTAATGCTCTTCATCGCAGAGCCCGTCTCTTACGCATTCTAAAAGTAATTCCGGCTGTGTTCTACTGCGGGGCATTTCTCTTTACCAATTCCAGAAGTTGAAGTAATTTACGTTTTAATTTTGTATTTTCATCTTTAAGATTTGCTATTTCTTCTTCAAATTTCTGGCTGTCATTTGTGTATGTTGTTTCCGGCTTTGGTACAGTGTTATAATCCAGAATGAAGCGTTTTTTTGCTTCTTCTTTCAAAATCAGAACAGCTTTCAAATCATTTTCTTTTATATATCCCAGTTCAATAAGAATTTCTCCGAATTTTTTCGGCTGTCCTTTTTCTGCCGCATCTCTATTGGCAAGTATTGCCTGCTGTAACTGATCTACTGTGAGCGCACCTTTCTGTTTAAAGTATTCGCCTATTCTAAATTTTCCTGCTATGTAGCCTGCCATAGCGTGAATTTCTTTTGAATCGGGAACTTTAATAAAATTCTGTTCAAGGCAGAGTTCATAGTATTTTGAAACTTCTTCCATTGAAAGAAATGTATTAATGGAAATCTCAAGCATACTGTATTCGTTGGCGCAGGCCTGAAGAAAATTATATATATTGTTATCCAGACCGCATTTTCTTTCCATCAACTCTGTTTTGCCTTTAAATGTCAATGTCGGCACAAATGTAGAATAAGTATCATTTGGATTGTTTCTTAAAAATTCTTCGCATTCATATTCCTGCATTTCTTTTGCAAGTCTGAGATAGATTGCCTGTTTAATCCATAGGGGTACATTCAAAATTTTTTCAAGAAATAAATCAAAAATGTTCTTTTTCAAATCAACCTCTCAAAAATATATAACTTCCTCGTATTTTTTATTATAACATATATTAAATATTTATTCAAGTTCATAATCTGTTTTAATTTTGTCTAAAAATATTACCCGAATGCAGGATTTATTTCTTCTGCTTTGTGCTATTGATTTATGGTAACAAAAATTGTATTATGGAATTAGATTTTATTTATAGGAGACTTTTTATTTATGGAAAAAGAGATGAAGAAAAAGATTTCAATTGCTGTAATATCTGTTATCGGGATTATTACTACAATCAAGCTTGCAATTATTTATTATAATGCTAATTTTAATCCTTATGCGCTGTCGAGTTTTTGTTCTGTTAACGAGTTTATTGACTGCGATGGGATTGCAAGAACTATTGAATCACAGTTTTTTGGAATTCCTCTTGCATACTGGGGATTATTTTTATATTCATTTATACTTATGCTTCTTTGTGCGCCTAAGTTGAAAAACTTTAAGCTTTTGAAGTTTTTGGAAGTTTTTAAAAATCCTTTAGATTATATAGCATCTCTCGGTTTGCTTTCTTTTATTATATCTATGTCTTTGCTTTGCATAAGCTTGTTTGAAATTAAAAAATTATGTGTACTTTGTGCATTTACGTATATCCTTGATCTTTTAATTGCATGTATTGCAACAGATTTCAAAAACGGCGGATTTATTCATTCTATAAAACAGAGTTTCAGAGATTTTCTTGATGCCGTAAAGGTTAAAAGCTATTTAATTGCGTTTATCATTGTAATCCTTGCGGGTGTCGGATTTTTGACTTATACGGGTACAACATATAAATTTACACCGCAGGTAAAAAGACAGCTGGAATTCAGAGAATTTTCACATAAGAAAAACCGGTATGCGGTAAAAGGGAATATTCTCGGTGATGCAGGTGCTAAAATTCAAATTTATATATTCTCGGATTATCAGTGTCCTATATGCCCTGTGCATAACGTTATGATGCATAAGCTTGCAAAAGAAATGAAAGGTATCCAGATAATTCACAGAAACCTTCCTCTTGATACGGAATGCAACCCTTATCTGCAATCTCCTTTCCATTACGGTTCATGTGTTGATGCAAGATATGCAATTGCAGCCGAAGAACAGGGAAAATTATGGGATATGAATAATATCTTGTTTGAAAACAAACCGCAGACTGAAGCTGAAATTTTGAGACTTGCTAAGCCTCTGGGTTTTGATCTGCAGAAACTTCAGCAGGATGCAAACAGTGCTGCAACAACAGAAAAATTGAGGAATGATATTGATTTTGCTTATAAACATGGAATAAACGGAACACCTACTACTATGATAGGGAAAGATGTTTATATAGGAGTAAAATCATATAAAGAGTTCAAAGAATGGGTGGAAAAACTTGGAGCAGAAAAAAGATAAAGTAGTTTTGCATACATGTTGCGCAATTTGTTCGGGATATCCTGTATCTTATTTACAAGATGCGGGATATCAGGTTTATTGCTATTTTTACAATCCGAATATTTATCCTCCGGAAGAATATCAAAGGCGTTTAGATGCTGAAAGAATATTATGCGCAAATCTTGGATGTGAGCTTATAGAAGCGGAATATGAAACGGAAAGATATTACAATGCAGCAGCGGGTCTTGAAAACGAACCGGAAAAAGGTCGAAGATGTGATAAATGTTTTGAGTTACGTCTTATAAAAACTGCTGAATTCGCTAAATCACAGGGAATAAATAATTTTACAACATCTATTGTCATAAGTCCGCATAAAAGTTTTCAAAAATTAACTATAATCGGAGAAGAAATTGCAAAAAATTACGGGTTAAATTATATGGCAATAGACTTTAAAAAGAAAGACGGATTTTTGAAAACAAATAAAATTTCCCGTGATTTAGGGTTATACAGACAGAATTACTGCGGTTGTAAATTTAGTTTACGATAAATCATATATTTACACTATGATTATTTAAAAAAATAGTATATAATAAGATAAAAGCTTGATTTTTATAAAAATATTATTAAGAAGAGAGAAAAAGGACGTACCTATGAATAAAAAAATAGTTTTGGCATTATCTTTATTTTTTGCATTGAGTTCATGTGTGTATGCAAAAAATATTAACGACTTGCAGCCTCTTGACGGATCTTCAGGAGCTGATCCCGCATCATCTGTGTCCGTTTCACCCGAAGCACTTAATATGAATAAAGTATACTATCCGAATGCCAATATTAAAAGTGTTGCAGCAAAATATAAAGCAGGAAATTATACAGGCTGTCTGCAGGAATTGTTTTCTTTAGTAAAAAAAGATCCTTCAAATGCGCTAGCTTATTATTATATGGCAATGGCATACACTCATATTAATTTGAAAGATGAAGCTGTAGCTGCTTATGAAAGAGTAATTGCCTTAAATCCGAATGAATATCTTGTTGATTATGCAACGAAAGGCAGAGATTGTTTGACAGACGGACCGGCATGCAAAACTGAACAAGCAGTTGAGGAAGAAATGTCTGACCTTGATAAATTTATTAACGCCCCGTACGGCAACGGTTTATCTCCTGAATTGAATGAAGAGGTTAAACAGAAACAGCTTGTAAATATCAAAGAAACAATTAACCAGAAAGAAGAGCTGGAACATAAAGATATTCAAAAGATTAAAGATTTTGATAAGAAAAATTCCGATTCTAAATCAGAAGCGGTAACCGGCGATAAAATTGCACAGGTCAGCGATGAAGAAGTTTTAAAGGCTATAAAAACTCTTAAAGACGCAGGCTTAAATCTTACGGTTCAATCGGAAAATCCTTATGCGCAGATGGTTCAGTATCAGGATCCTAAAATGGCTGAGATGAGTATGCTTCTCGGAAATAATAACAATAACGGCGCAAACAGCATGATGAATATGCTTCCTATGCTTATGTCTCAGGCTCAAAAAGGTCAAAATATAGATCCCAGAGTTATGCAGGCTGTAATGATGAATTCTATGATTCCTGATTTTACTTTTAATAATGACAACAACAGATACTAATTTTTATGAATTCGGATTATAAAAAAGCAAAGGAAAAATTGTTGACGGATTTGGATAAAGACTGTCAGCAATTTTTTGTAAAAAAAGGGTATATTCTTGAGAATGCCTATTACGAACTTTTGTCAGATAATATTGAAAAAGCAAAGATATTGTTTGACGCAGTCAAAGATAATGACATTAGGGCGCACTGGGCATCATTTATGATATCGATGATTAATTCGGATATCAGGGAATATCCTTCTTATTTTGAATTGAGAAATTTTCTTGAGATAGATTTGAATATTTTAATGCATTATTATAAAGGTGATTATGTTCAGAATATTGTAAGATATGCGGATTTTATGTTTACGATTAACCCTGAGGTGCACAAATTTATCGGACGCGTATTTTATAATAACGATTATCCCGAACAATGTATGTATTTTCTTGAAAAAGCTAAAAGTTATTTTTTTCATGATCCGGAACTGCATTATCTGTTGGCATATATATATTACAAATCAAATAAGATAAATGACGCGGAAAAAGCTTTAAAAGATTGTCTTTATGTATTGCCGGGTTACTTCCCTGCCGTAAATTTGCTAAAAAAGATTAAGAATACCGTAATATAAATTGTTCCCCGATATTGTTCGTGTTACACTAATTTTTGCCGAATACTTACTACAGGAGAAAACACTATGATTATAATTATGGAGCGTAATGCTACCAAAGTTCAGATACAAAGAGTTATTGATTTTTTGAAAGATAACGGCTTTGATATTAGATTTAATCAGGGGCAGATACACAGTGTAATAGACGCAATAGGTGATAAAACAACTGTTACGCCGGGCAGAGTTTCGGCGTTTGACGGTGTTAAAGAAGTTAAAATAATACGGGAACCTTTCAGGCTTGCATCTCGAGACAGAAAGCCCGATGATACGGTTATTGAATTTGCAAACGGGGTGAAAATAGGCGGAAATAACAAACCGGTTTCAATGGTTGGACCGTGTTCCGTTGAAGAGGATTATGACGGACTTATAAAAGTTGCATTAGCGGCAAAAGAAATGGGATGCGAATTTTTAAGAGGCGGAGCATTTAAGCCCAGAACTTCTCCTTATGATTTTCAAGGGTACGGCGAAAAAGCTTTAAAATACTTAAAAAGAGCAAGCAAAGAAACAGGCCTGTTAACTGTTTCAGAGGTTATGGACGCATCAGATCTTGATATGATGTGTGAATATGTTGACGTTTTGCAGATCGGTGCAAGAAACGTACAGAATTTTAAATTGCTCCATGCTGTCGGCAGATGCAGAAAACCCGTCATTTTAAAACGCGGTCTTGCAAGTACGATAAGAGAATTTTTGCTTGCGGCCGAACATATTATGTATAACGGAAATCCAAACGTTATTCTTTGCGAACGAGGGATAAGAAGTTTTGACAGTGCATTTACCCGTAACGTGATGGATATAGCATCAATTCCTGTTATCAAAAAATATTCACATCTTCCGATAATTGTAGACCCGAGCCATGGTACAGGCCAGCGTTACTTAATTGAGCCTATGGCAAAGGCAGGATTGGTTGTGGGTGCTGACGGTATTATGATAGAAGTTCATCATGACCCCGAAAATGCTTTATCAGACGGAAAGCAGAGTCTTCCTATTCCTATGTTTAAGGAAGTTATGGGCAGAATCAACCAATTTAATAACAGGCTGCATTATGAAAAGACCTGTCTTTCCGTTAATGTCGATTAAGTCATGTTGCAATCGAAGAAGCTGTCTGTTATACTTAATGAAGTATGAAAGGAGTGCTTTATGATAGATTTGTTAAGAAGTATTAATCGGGGGGGGGGCATTCTCAGCTGACTTGTGGCGAGAAGGCTGTAAGTCAAGTCTTATACAGTAATGTCATTGCACATTTATTGCGCAATACGGAATTTTTCATAAAAAGATCGTGCACTATGTGCGCGATAATGTGTCTTAATATTCAATTCCTCGCCCTTTGGAAGAGAGTGTCAGAAGGACAGGGGATGGGCTTGTTACAAAGAAGGATGTCCTTGTTTAATGACTCAAAAGAGTCTCGTTATGACATAGAAAGTTCAAGCAAAACTGATGTTGCGGGTGCAGCGGCTACGCTGCGGAAACGAACTTATTCACCTGTTCACTTATTCTCTTATTCACTTTTCAAAAAATGCGCGTTTACGTTAGCTGAAGTCTTAATAACATTAGGAATTATCGGCATAGTTGCCGCCATGACAATGCCCGCACTTGTCTCTAAATATCAGGAAAAGGCTTGGCTTACAGCATTTAACAAAACTTATTCAATTTTATCTCAGGTTTATATCAGTGCATATCGTGATAATGGGATTGCACGAGAATGGGGTACTGAGCCGGTACAAATTTATAATATTCTCTCTCCTTATTTGAACGTTTGTGAGGTTTGGGGACAAAATAGACCTGCTGCATTACAAAAACTATCCAGGGAATATCGTGATTTGAATGGACGTAAAATGAATCCTAATGATATTTTTTCAACAACTTCATATAATTTTTCTTTAAATGATGGAACTATTATTTCTCTTGGATATTCGGGAGATATAGCATCACCTTTGCTAAAAGTTGATATTAACGGTTTTAAACTTCCTAATCAATTAGGTAAAGACTTATTTTATTTTAGTTTTAATGATAAAAGCGGCTATCCTGTTGTTACTGGATTTTCAAAATGGTGGATGTATGATGGTGTTTATTGTTCCACAAAAACTCAAAATGGTTGGTATTCGGGCGGCGGATGTGCTTTATGGGTAATTGCTACGGGTAATATGGATTATCTTCATAGAGATATACCCGCGGATGAATGGAGAAAGGCAATATTTGAGTTAGTTGTAAAATCCGGGCATACATCTTTAGATTAATATATTTATTTTTTTTCATTAGAATAATCGGCAGTGCCAGGGAATGCGTTAGAACCTGTAACCTTTCTTGTTATCCAGTACTGGATTTTCGGGATAAAGGTTGAGAGGAATGCCGCGGATATTACAAAGCCTAAGCCCCAGTTGAAGGCGTTTTTCGCATAGTTTGTTCTGCATGCTTTGTTGAGAAGTTCTTTTGTAATTTCTCCGTTTTTGGCTTTTTTGATGACCGATTCTACATAGCTTTCTATTTCGTTTTGTTTTTTGATAAATGTTTCGTTTGATATGAAGCTTAACGGTTTGTCAAAGACAGGTTCCGATATTTTACCTGTAAAGAGGTTCTGATCCGAGGTTGAACAGGTAAATACGTTTTTCAAAAACTCCGGTATGTTTACTGCGCCATCTTTAAACACGTTCAGAATTTGTCTTTCCGTAATAATTTCTTTTCCTGCTAATGTAGGCTGTAATTTTGCCATTTTTCTTGCATTAGTTTCAATTTTAGCAATATCAATATCAGGATATTTTGCTTTTACACCCTGTAGAAATTCAACAAATTTATTTATTTCTATTGTGCCGTTACCTTCTCTAATGGCTTTTACGATGTCTTTTGTTAAGTAAGCTTTATTGTCAGGGTTGCCTAAAACCGCCGTTCTGAATTTATCCGCACTCATTTTCCCGCCGTTAGCGTCAAGCACTGACTGCATCAAATCTGTAGTTTGTTTTGCTGCAACAGGGTCAAGTCTTGTTCCTTTTCCGTCTTGAATTTTGTTCAAAAGATATGCAATAACCGGCATATTGAACATATAGAAGTAACTTGATGAAATATCTCTGAATAATACTTCGGTACGTTCATGGTTGTTTCTTGCACATACGCCTCTGCCTATCCAAACTCCCATATCAGTGGATAAAAGTCCGTATTTGGGATTATTCTCAAAGCTGTAAGCCAGAGACATTAATGTCTGGGGAGAAATCGCACCGAATGATACATCTTTGCTGTTATTCAGAAATTTATCCATTGAATACTGCTGCTTAGGTTCATTAGTTGCTTTTGGCTGTTCCTGTTTATTTTTCTCTTTTTTCAGCAGATGTTTTGTTATTGCCTGATTTGTTTTTGGCAGGACAAATCCGACAAGACAGTTTGCAAGAATGATACTTGTCATTACTTTGCCGAATTTATAGTTGGCAATTATTTTTTCAGCTTTTTTAGGATCAATTTTCATCTCATTTGCAAATTTTTTCATGTAATTTGCAAACGGATTTCTGACGGAATCTTTGCCTGTATCAAAGTTTGTTTCAGGCAGTTTGTAAATCTTTTTGCCTACAAATTTGTCAATAAGG
Organism: uncultured bacterium; assembly: GCA_949284415.1. GTDB lineage: Bacteria > Cyanobacteriota > Vampirovibrionia > Gastranaerophilales > Gastranaerophilaceae > Stercorousia. The sequence continues at coordinate 30,571 of CASDVM010000038.1, forward strand.
CTGTTAAATAAAGGTACTCCGCTGAACCAAAAAGCCGCACCGAGCATTTCTTCCGTTAAACGTTCTCTGGCTTCCGTGTAGCCGCCTCTTTTGTATGCCTGATAAGTTCTCCCTGTTTCTACACATGCTTCCAGCAAAATTACGGGGGCAATGGAACGGCTGGCAAGTCCTTTTACAAACTTTCTTCCGTAGCTGAAATCTTTTAATGTCTGGTTTGGAGTAACTTTTATATTATTCATAAGAAAATTTTCCCGAATATTTTAATAATCCTCAAGATTTATTTTTGCTTTATTACATCCTGTTGTTAAAATTTTGTTACACTATAAGTGTATTCTTTGCACTAATTAAGTTTTGTTAAAATTATTTAAAAAAATAACAATGTTTTTTCTTCAGTGTTTTTGATACAATGGAAGCAGAAGGTGTGCAAAATGCAAGTTAATCCTATTAATAATAATTTAAACCGGACTGAAACAAATACTGATAAGAAAAAAGATTTGAAAATAAAAGCGGGAGTTACTGCAATGTCCGCACTGGGAGTTGCTTCTGCACTTGCGCATGTCGCAAAAAGACAGGGTTTTTCTTTATCTCCTTCGGTAATTAAAAATACGCCAGTAAAAGACTGGGCAATATTCTCGCTTTACAGCAAAAAACATCCCGAAAAGAAAATTCTTGATCTTGATGAGCCGTTAGATATTATAGAAATTGCTGCTGCTTCTGTTGCAGGCGGATTAGCAGGCGGTGCAATATTTGATGATAAAAAACATTTTAAATCTAAATTGAGAGAATCCGTAAATCAGCTTCTTGGAAATGTACTTGTTCCGATTGCCTGTGTAGGCGCTGTTTCTGTTTTATATAAAAAGAATAAAGATAAGATTTTGAGTTTTGTGCCGCAAATAAAGAATAGCGGAAAAACTGCCGCAGTATTTAACAAAGCTTTAAAAGCAATTCCGTTTTCTGTTGCAACACTTGCATCTTTAGGGATAGGGATTTTTACGGGAAACAGAGTTTCAAATGTTTTGAATGAAAAAATATTTCATAAAAAAGTTAAAAGAGAAATAAAAGGATCAGATTTTGCTCCTCACGTAGATGATCTGGGAGTTGCTTTATCACTTATGGCAGAAAAATCTCCGTTTGTTTCGTTTGTCCAGAGAACTGTACCGTTATTTTTATGCGTTCCAGGAGTAAAAACCGGTACACACAGAGAAGAATAAAATTTCAGGGGGGGGGGTGGCAATACGGATTGATATTGTCTGCTGTACTCGTTTCAGCATCTGTTAAAGGTAAATGTTTTGAAAAAAGTATAAAGTCAGCCAAAAATTATTTTAGATGAATGGAAAAGTTGTATATATCTCATTTAATTTATTACTCTTCAGGTTCTTTTAAAATATCGGCGTATTTTTGCAAATCATCCAGAAGAGGTTTGTATTTTTCACTAAGCTCTGCTCTTGTTTTATCCCTATCACTGCTGTTCATAACCTGCATGTCAATTTTTGCCTGAAGAGCTTTTTTCAGCAATTCTGGAATATTGAGGGCTGTCGGATTTTCACTTGCAAGATTTTTGTAATATTTATCGAGATAATCAGGTGAAATTCTTTCTTTCCAGTTTTCTTCTCTTGTTGTTCCGCCGATATTATAGCTTACATCTGTAATTCCGAGAAGATCTGCAAATGAAATTTGGAATTTCGGTGTTGTCATTAATTCCGCAAATTTAGCTCTGACACGTTCTCTATCATTGTTTTCATAAAGTTCTTGCAGTTCTTTTCTTATAGTTCCTATATTTTCTCGTCCGTCATCCATATTAAGATATCCTGCAAGATAAGGCGGTTCCCATGGTTCTTGTTCGCGTGTATATTCGCCTTTACTGCCGTCTTTCATATCCCCGATACGCTCTAAATATGTCATTGCAGGAATATTGTCATGCGACCCCATAAGATACCAGTCGCCGTTTCTTGAATTTTCTAGAGCCTTTTGAGCTTTTACCCAATCGAGATTTATGATTTTGGGGAGATGAAGTTTGTTTTCATAAATATCAACAAATCTTGAAGGATAACTGCATAAATCTTCCCATACAGGCATGTCAGGAGTTATATCGTATTTTTTCAATTCGGGTAATACAAGTTTTTCTACAAGTTTCGGGTAATCCCAGTATCTGTCATATTCTCCGCCATTTGAATCTTTGAGCTGTGAAATATATTTTTCAACATTTTCATTTTTTTGAGGACCGTTTACAAATTCTTTTTTATCGGCATGTTTAGAAAGTAAATACGGTTCAATCAGCCCCATTGCATGGTCAATTCTTATATTTTCGTTAAATTCAAGTGCAAAATCTATTTTTTCTTTTAAAAATTTCCCGCCGATATTGAGTTCGTATTTGTCATTTTTAAATATCTTTTTCGGATCTATTACAGGGATATACCATCTTTGTGAAATTCCGCCGGCTTCTCTGGCTCCCATTTCCCAGTCTTTCAGGAATGCATCTTTAAAACGCCATTTGTCCATTTTAGAACAGCCAACAAGCAGGTCATTATAATATTTAAACCCGTATTTATCCCGCCATTCTTTATTTTCTTTTATTTGTTTTGTTGCAATAAACTGCTCAAATTTATGTTTGTTAATTTCATTTTTGTTATCTTTGACAAGTTCGTTATAATGTTTAATTGCTTTTACATCACCGTTTTTAACATCAACTATAAGATTTTCATCGGTTTCATTATGCCAGTCGTCTGTTTCATCGGTGTTGTAATGTTTCGCTAAAACTTGGAATACACCTTCTTCTGTAAGTCGTTCATTATGTTTTTGTAAAAACATTTTAAATTCTTTATTCAGCGCGAGAGCTTCAGGCTGACCTTTTGCGATATTTGCTTTAAAATTGTTCCAGCTTTCTGAAAGTGCTTTATCGTAAGTTTTTACGGCTTCGTCAAAGTCTGTAAATTCGTAATCTTTATCCGTAATTTCAGGCGGTTTGGTTACGCTGTTGAATGTTTCTTCTGACAATATTCTGCCGTATTTATCTGTAGTTAAATCATGCAGATTTATAAAAAGTTTGTTTTTCGCAAAAGCAGATGCGTTATAAGGGGAAGGTTTTATTTTCCCGTCTTTAAATTCAAGCTGTCCGCCGGGGCCGAGCTGATTACCGTTAAAACCGTAAAGCATTAAAAATTTAGCCCAATCTTTTGCTGATTGACCGTATGGAGTGCCGATATTTGTATTTCTTTCGAGTTCCGATGCAGGAAAGCATGAGCCGTGCGTTATTATAATACGTTCTTTTGTCCCGAGAGCTTTATAGGTTTTGTCTATTGTATCTTTTAAGCCCGGTTCTTCTTCTTTTGTCGGACGCCTCTGAAATGATAATTGATAATTATTTATCCCTAATACACGCATACATTTATATTAAATCCAACAAAACTTTTTTTTGACTGTTTGTAACGTATTATTAAATTTCTGCAATAACTTCAATCTGAGAATTGCACCCTATTTCTTCTCTTGAGAGAACTGTTATAGCGTTCATATAGTTGCTTAACAGAGTGAAGATCAGATGTCTGAATTCCAGCGGAACTAAAAGTTTTGGCGATTGGATATTCATTTGAGCGGATTTTTTTAAGAGTTTGTCGGCAAGCTTTTCTGCAAATCCTGCATCAATACGAATAATAGAATCATCACTTTCGTCAAAGTTCGGCATGAATTTATCGAGTGTTTTCTCGGAAATTTCAAAGGCCGAAATAACTCCGTCTGCATTTTCGTTAGCTTTGCAGATTTGTCTTGATAGAGAAAGTCTGATTTTTTTTATTAAATCAGATTTTGTACTTTCCTGCGCAAAATCATTTATTTTTTCAAAAATATATGTAATATCTTTAATAGAAACATGTTCCCTTATCAGGCTTGTTAAAATAAAACGCAGATCAGATAAAGATATAAAATCAGGTATTATGTTTGAAATAAGAAAATCATTTATATCGTTTACAACATTAATATATTTATCAAGCTCTTCATAATCAAGCAGTTCATCAACATATTTTACGGCACAAAATTCTAAAGCACGTGCAATAAATTCAGCTCCCGACATGCCCTTTTGCCAGAAATCTTTTGTTTTTTCCTTTTCTATCCATACAATTTTACGTCCTGTAATTTTATCGGTATCAGTTACGGAATTTTTAATTTTCTTTTCAAGGTGAAGTTCATCTGAAAAATACATTAAAAACTGAGGATATACACATGCCTTGAAAACATCAATCCCGCGAATTCTTATTGAAAATTCATAAGGATTTAAGCTCTCATCATCTTGAAAAACAATTTTAGGTATAACATAGCCTGTTTCTTCAGTTAACTTAAGACGTGATTTGACAGTTTCAGCAACGAGTTCTTCTTCCTGTGTTTCACTGTCAGGATCTATGTAGCCCAAAATTTCTTCGCTTAGATGTATTGATAATTTTTCTTCTTTTAATTTTGAGTACATTGCATCGGGAGATGTTGCCTTTGCAAGTTTGAGTTTTAAGTCGTCAAGTTCTTTCAGCCCTGCAGATATTCTGTCATTAAGTTTTTTCCTGCTTACAGATGCAGGAGCTTCGCCTTCAAGTTCTTTTTTTATTTTGGCAATTTTAGCTTTCTGATCTCTTATTTTACTTTGGATGTCAAGGCAGATTTCATAGGGAGAAAGTTCAGGTGAGAGCATCTTTTCCATCTGACTTTTAAAAGTGGAGATATTTATTGTGTCAGCATTAATATCGTTTGCGGAATTTTCGGCTTCGCGCATAAAAATGCAGTGGCAAAGTACTTGCCCGTCATCATTTTCAACTTCCTGCATGCTGTATAATTCCCAGTTATTCATAGACATTTCGTTCAGAAGGTTTTGAAGCTCCTGAGTATTGTCGCTGGGGCAGGTTTTGATAACGTACTGCATCTTTTTGTTATACATAAGATATCTCCTTAGTTTTTATCTGTATGGATAAGAATTTTCAAAGCTTCTATTGCTGTTTTTATGGCTCTGTCCGTATCATGGACAACAGGGTTTTCCAGTCCTGTTTTTTCGCGCTCCTGATTTGCGACTGTCAGAAAAACAGAGCCGACTCTTACTCTCAAAAAGCTGCCGACAACAAAGAGTGCTGCCGATTCCATTTCTGAGGCGAGACATCCAAGCTTTTTCCATGCTTCCCATTTATTTAGAAGCTCATAACTAACCGGCATTTTTTCAGGATTATGCTGACCGTAGAATGAATCTTTGCATTGGACAATTCCTGTATGATGTTCATAGCCGAGATTTTTTGATGCCTGTATCAGAGAATTTACAACATCAATATTAGCCACCGCAGGAAACTCTATGGGTGCATATTCTTTTGAAGTACCTTCCATTCTCACAGCGCCTGTTGCAATTACGATATCTCCGCCTTTTACATTTGTATCAATTCCGCCGCAGGTACCGACTCTTATAAATGTTTTTGCACCGACATTTACAAGTTCTTCCAGAGCAATAGATGCAGACGGGCCGCCTATACCGGTAGAAGTTACGCTTACCTTTACTCCGTTTAAAATACCGGTATAGGTTGTAAATTCTCGTCTGTCCGCAATAAGTTTTGCATCATCAAAGTATGCTGCTATTTTTTCACATCTTTTTGGATCACCGGGTAATATTACATATTCGCCGACATCTCCTTTAGTAAGTCCGATATGGTACTGTTCTCCGTGTATTGAATATTTCATGGTTTTCCTTTGAGTATTTGTAAATTTTCAGGCAAAGCATAGCGGATACATTCGTACTCCGTTAGAACTGTCCGCTTTTTAATTTTTGTATAACAAGATCCGAAATATCAACACCGCCTACAAAAATTACTCTGTAATCAACTATTGCATCAAGTTTTTGCTGTACAAGAACCTGTTTTGTTGCAGCCTGAATTTTGTTATATACTTCTTCTTCTTTTTGAGCTTTTAATTTCATATAAGCGTCCTGTTTAAGCTTAAATTCACGGGCTGTTTGTTCTTCAAAGTTTTGTTTTTTCAACGGTGTATCTAAAGATTTATACTGCTTTTCTTTGTCAACCATATACTGCTGCATTTCAAGAGCTTTAGCATCAATTTCTTTTACAGCCTGCTGTGCATACGGAAAATTTTCCTGTACTTTTTGATAGTCAATATAGCCTATTCCTGCAGAATAAGCCTGATTGCCGATTGCAAGGAATAATCCTGCGGTCATTAAAAGAGCTGATAATTTGAATTTTTTCATTTGTTACCTCCTAAGGAATTTATTAATACATTAAGTCGCCTACACCAAACGTAAAGTAACCGCCTCTGTTTCCGTTGTCTCCCGGATTGGTGAGCGGAATACCGTAATCAATTGATAACGGTCCCATTCCGGGAATGTAAAGTTTCAAACCGATACCTGCAGATACTGCATAAAGCGGTCTGTCGTAAATCTGGTCTGTAATTGACGGATTGAATATTTTACCGGCATCAGCCCAGACAGTAAATCTCAAGTTGTTTAAGAAGTTAATTCTTGTTCTGTCAAGAAACGGAATTGGAGTCGCGAATTCGGCACTGCCCATGATAAATGCATCACCTGTACCTACACCGCTCATTTTGAAACCTCTGATTGTATAAGGTCCGCCTAATCTGTATGCCATTACTTCAGGCATATTGTCTCCGTGAATTTTCCCGCCGCCTTTTGCAGTGAACGATAAAGATGATTTTTTACCTACAGGAATATATTGTTTAACCATACCGGTTAACTTCCCGTGGGTTTTATCAAAGTCAATGAGACCGAACTCTTCATCAAATCGTAAACTTGCCATTGTACCTTTTCTTGTAACGGTTGCATTATCACGTGTATCGTATAGTAATGCCGGGCTTAAAGATAAGAAAAGCCCGCCGTCTAATTGTTTCGCACGTTCGGATATCGGAATGTTGTACTGCGAGTAAAGGTTGCTTATTTTTCTTCCATCACCTTCAGATACATCAATATTTTCAACTCCGAGTGAGAATGTTCCTGTTACATGTTTGTTCCACTTCATTCTGTGTGCAACTGTTGCCTCAGCTCCAACACGTCTTTCAATTGCCAGAGGAACCTGATATGAACCGAAATCTCTGTAGAATATTTTGCTCATCAGTGATGTATCCGCATTATAAAAATAAGGTTTAAAGTAGCTTAATTCTGCCTGTAAATTCATTCTGCGTTTGATGGATGAGTCGTTTAAAATTACACCGGTACCTGCAATACCGTTGAGTGAAATCCTTTCATTTCTGCCCATAAAGTTGTTATCGGCAATTCCGACAGATCCGAATACACCTGTTACAGAGTCAATACCACCGCCTACTGAAATGCTTGCGGTTCTCTGTTCTTCAATATTAATTGTAATATCATATTTGTCAGGCTCTTCTGTCGGCTCGATTTCTCTTGTAACATCTTTGAATGCCTGTGTTGCATAAAGTCTTACAAGGTCTTCTTTCAAAAGATTTTCGTTATAGACCTGACCCGGTTCTGTTAAAACATTCCTTTCTATAACATAGTCTTTTGTTTTTTCATTTCCTGATATCAGTATTCTGTTAATAGTGCCTTCTTTTATACTGATATTGACTGTTCCGTCAGGGTCATCAGATACGGATTCTATTCTTGCAAGAATATAGCCCTTTGAACTGTAACAATCCTGAATTTTTGCAATAGCTTCATTGATTTCCGCAATATTTTGGGGTTTGCCTTTCATAGGCAGAAGATAGGTTAGTATTTCATCGGTAGAGATTACTGTATTACCTTCTATTGTAAAATCAGTTACGGGAGCATTTTCTTCAACAATAATTTTTAAAGTTACGGTTCCATCGGAATTGTTAACGGGAACAGCTTTCATTTTTTCCGTGAAATAACCCATTTCATAGATAGCTTTAAGGTCATGGCGAACAAGATCTCTGTTATAAGCATCACCCTGCTGAAGTTCCATTTTTTCAAGGATTAGAGATTTGTCTATAATATTGTTCCCGATAATTTCGATATTTTTAATTATTTTTTTGCCTTTTTCCGGGGATGCGGAATTTGAAGCGGATGAGTCTGTTTCAGGCGGAGTTGTTTGAACATCAGACTGCGGTTGAACGTCATGAATTTCAGTGTCAACCGTATCTCCCCAAAAATTACCTTTTGCAGCACACTGAACAGGGCACATTATAACCAGCATCAGGGCTATTAAAGATATGTATATATTTTTTTGTAAGTTCAAAAAATCTCTACCTTAAAAACTTCAATTACTATCCTAAAAATATTATATCATAAATTAAAAAAAGTGGAACATGTAAATTAAGTTAAACATCTTTTGTAAATATCGTTTTTATTGAAGTTGTAAAGTTCCGATAAAATAATAGAAATTTCTTTTGCTTTAAAATTTTTTGATTTTAAAAGGGCAATTTTTTCATCAATATCTATTTCATTGTCGTTTATTTCCGTGCGGAAGATGAGTCCTGCAATTTCTCCTTTTACCGGATAGTTATTAAAATGTTTAATGACGTTTTCTATATTATCTATCACTATCTCTTCAAATATTTTTGTTAATTCTCTTCCGATTGCAACATTTGAATCAGGACGTATTTCTTTTATTATTTCAAGAGTATTTAAAATTCTGTTAGGAGAATCATAGAATACCATATCAGCGGAACTGTATTTTTTTATAATGTTTTCAATTTGTGATTTTGTTTTCGGCAAAAATCCTACGAATACAAAATCTTCTCCTTTTCTTGGGATTTGAGAAAGAAACGTGGCAACGGCATTGGCGCCTGCGAGTGATGTTACCGTAAAATTATTTTTTCGCAATTCTTCAACAATGACAGCACCGGGATCACAAAAAAGCGGGGTGCCTGCATCAGATACAAGTGCTATTTTTTCCCCTTCTTTCAAAATCTTCAGGAAAAAATCCACACGTTCTTTTTCGTTGAATTTGTGATATGAAATGCATCTTGTTTTAATATCAAAATGATTGAGCAGTTTTTGCGTAACTCTTATGTCTTCGCAGGCTATAACATCAACTGATTTCAAGATTTCTATTGCTCTGAGAGTTATATCGCCTAAATTTCCGATAGGTGTCGGAACTATGTAAAAATCATATTCTTTCATGGTTTTATTATATATTAAACATGATAAATATTATTAACCTATTCACCTGTTCACTTTTATTATGTTTTGTCAGTTAAACAATTGCTCCGTGTCTTTTTTTAATTTGTCAGTAATCTCTCTGTAATCTATTGTTACGGGCGTAGGTTTTGAAGTTTTTATTACTTGCAGGAAGAGCCGTGCATTCTCTGGCTTTTGCCCGTCCAGAAAATATTTTGAATTGGCTGAATCTTCACGCGCCGGAACAATAAGCCCGCTTTGCGCAAATTTTTCACTATTCTCTTTTGATGATAAAAATTCCACAAGTTTTTTAGCTTCTTCTTTATGTTTTGAAGACTTTGAAACAGCCCAGCCTGATGCATCAAGCTGAACAATACTTCCTTTTGCCCCTTTCGGGAAAGGCGCAATATCCCAGTTAAAATCGGCTTCTTCCCGCAATTTCGGCACCATCCAGCGTCCAGAAAGATACATCCCGAGCTTTTTTTGTAAAAACATTTGAGCCATTGTGGCGCTTGCGCTTTCTGATTTTAACGGTGCGACATGATGTTTTTTTCGTAAATCCGCATAGAATTGAAGAGCTTTTTGACTTTCTGCTTTATTTATTTCTTCTGGGAGAATTCCGCCTCCGCTACTCATAAGATACGGCAGGTAAAACAGCGGATCTTCTTCAAAGCTTATACCGAATGTATTTTTATCTGTTAATTTTTGAGCAGTTTTCAAAAAGTCATTAAAAGTCCAGCTTTCTTTGGGATATGGAATGTGTTTTTTATCAAACATATCCTTGTTGTAATAAATTACAAGATTTGATACATCTCTTGGGATTGCATAGAGTTTACCTTTCCGGCTAAGAGCTTCAAGAGACTGCGGATAGTAGCCTTTAACAGGTGTCATTTCTTCAAGCATACCTGCATTAGCATAAACAGGGAGGTACAAATTATTTATAAAAATCACATCAGGCGCCGTATTTGATGCAAAAAGCAGGTGGATTTTTTGAAAATAATTCTGCGGAATATGCATAAATTCTATTTTTATATCAGGGTTGTTTTTTTCAAATTCCGCAAGCATCGGTTTTAATATATCTGTTTCGGATTTTGAACCCCAGCTTGCAAATTCTATGGTTGTTATTGTTTCTTTTTTCACGCAGCCGCATAACAAAATACTGCAAAAAAGCGACATTGCCAATACTGTTTTAATAAATGCTCTCACAATTTTTTACCTGTTACAATTCAATCAAAACGCCCATTTTGTCGTTGTTTACTTCAACAAGAGATTTGAAATCACCTGCTTTTACCATATAAACATTTGCATTGTCATGTCTTACCTGAATAGGATTTGTTACATTATTATCAAATTTTTTCAGGACAAACACTTCATCATTGACTTTGCCGACAAGAGCCGATTTACCGTCAACATTTACTATATAGAAGCCTTTATTTTCATCAATATTAAATCCTGATTTAACAATCAGTCCGTTTATGTAAGATGCTTTTGTTTCATTGCGTAATTTCGCAATAGGGTTAGTTTGTCCTGCAGGATTTGACATATTTACGGTTTTTGAAGCAGGAATTTTTATATCTTGTATAGAGGACGGGCTGAGAATTCTTTTTGCTTCTTCTTTTGCAGACTGTTCTTTATCAAGAATAGAGAAAAATTCATCTGCTGATGACATAATATATTCTGACGGTTTAAATTTCATACGTCTTCCTCCTGTTACATCGGACACACTGAGATTTGCATCTTTGAGCCGTCTGGGATTAGCGTGTAAAATAGAATCACCAAGTTCAATATTTTTTTGTTCATGTAAAGGAATTTCTTTTTCATATTTTTTAAATCTGCTTTTAATCTTATCACGGCTTGTTGTATCAAGATTTAGCTTATGATTATCAAATGCTTTAAATTTGATGGTTTTTTGTATAGCATCTTCTTCATTCTGAATCTCTATAATTTCAGGTTCAATATTAATATTTGAAATTTGATTTTCAGATACTTCCGAAACCATTTTTTCAAGCTCTCTGCGTTTGTCTTCCACGGGGGTTGAGACAGGCTCTGCCGGAGTTTTAATAAATGTATATGTTCCTTTATTATTTGCTCTGGGAACAGGTTTTGCAGATGCATCAAGATAACGCTGATATTTTTCCTGCCATGATAATTCATCGTTATTTACTATGTTATTGTATTTAACGGAATTGAGAACGGGCGGACGGTTAATAAAACCTTCAGAGAAAGATTTTTTACCGGAATTTACACTGCCAAATATTGCTCTTAAAATATTAGATATAATAATCAGACCGAGCAGTGATAAAATTGTGTAACCTGCTCCTTTTGCTGTTTTCTTTGCTGTATTTTTTAATTTTTGTATAAAATTCGGAGCGGCAGAAACAGGCAGTTCCTTAATATCTCTTACGGGTTCTGAAAATGTAGTGCCCGCAACGGTTGATGTTTCCTGTACAATATTTGTTTCGGGAGGTTTTTCGGCGGATTTTTCCTGTTTGACTTCATTAATCAACTGTGCAAGCTGATCCCGTCTGGTTTGCCTTTCAACATTATCGGGATTTACCTCTGTAAGTTTTATCTTAGGCGCCTCAGATTGCTTTTTTACGGCGACTTTGACTTCTTTTGTTGTTTGAGCTTTTGAAGCCTGTTTTGTTACTGCAGGTTTAATATTTTCGGTTTTATTAACGGTAATTTTTTCTGTTTTTGCAGGCTGTTGAGCCGGAGCTTTATTAACAGTAACTTCTGTTTTATTTACGGATTGTTTTTGCTGCGGTTCCTGTTTTCCTATATTATTTTTAACAGCATTGGCCTGAGCGATAAGAGTTTTATATTCTTTTTGTTCTTCGGTAACGGGTGCGCTTTTTCTGGCAGATGTTTTGATATCAAGCGGTTTTGTTGTAATAAGTGTAACTTTTGTATAACCGCCGTTTGCATCATTAACAGTTTTTACATTTACATCGGAAACTAAATCCCTCACACCGTTCAAATTAGAACTGCTGTAACCTGCACTTTGAACTTTAGGAATGAGAATTACATATTTATTATCTGATTTTTTCCTTACGAAAACATTATCATTGTAGCTGTTTGAAGTAAATAACGTAACATTAACGGAGTTGTCGGATGCTCTTTTTAAATCCAGCTGGACAAGATTATTCCCGTTGTCTGCAAAAACATTTGAAACCGGAGTTGATGCAAGAACAGCTAATAATGCTATACCTATTATGTTATGTTTTTTCACTGCCATTTTCTACCGCTAAATTTTCCCTTATATTATATAATACTTTGAGATAAAAATTTTTGCCACTTTATTAAAAAATTGTTCTTTTATGTTACAATTTATGAAGAAATTATAACATAAAACTCAAGGATTATATCATATGAAAAGCGGATTCGCATGTATTATCGGAAGACCGAATGTCGGAAAATCAACCCTTTTAAATCAAATATTAGGGCAAAAAATTGTAATAGCTACGGACAAAGCTCAGACAACGCGCAAACGCATTAAAGGTATTTACACTACAGATGAAGGGCAGATTGTATTTATTGATACACCGGGTGTTCATAAACCTTTAAACAAACTCGGAGAATTTTTGCTGGATGAGGCAAAAATTGCTGTTCCTGATGCTGATTTAATTCTTTTTCTTGTTGACGGTTCTGAACCTGCAGGCAAGGGAGATAAGTGGATCGCGCAAAATATTCTGCAGACTGAAATTCCCGTGATTATTGTTATGAACAAAGTTGACAGACTTAAGAATATGAACAAAATTGAAGAAAACCTGTTAAGTTACAAACTGCTGTTTGAAAAAAATTATCCTGTAGTCAGAATTTCAGCGAAAACTGGCAGGAATATCGATACGCTTTTAAAAAATATCTATAAAAATCTTCCGGAAGGCGGACTTTTGTACCCCGAAGATGTTGTAACAGAAGAATCTATGCGTGATGTAACAGAAGAAATTATCAGAGAAAAAATTCTTCTTAACACATCTGATGAAATCCCTCATTCCGTTGCTGTAAAAATTGAAAGTTATATTGAAAATGACGATATTGACAGAATTTATGCAACGATTTACTGCGAAACAAAAAGCCAGAAAGGTATTTTGATAGGCAAAAGCGGAAGTCTTCTGAAAAAAATCGGTACAGAAGCCCGTAAGGATTTAGAAAAAATTACGGAGAAAAAAGTATTTTTAGGGCTGGAAGTTAAAGTGGAAAAAGACTGGCGCAAAAAACAAAAATCTTTGAAAGCATTCGGTTACGAACAGGAAAAATAATTTATTTTCTTTTCTCAAATTTTATATCGTAGCCGAGAATATCGGCAATTTTTCTGACTTCTTCAAATTTAATCGTTTTAAGTCTTAGTTTTTGAGAAAGTTTATTGACTGATTTTCGTTTATCTTTACTGTTATAAATTTTTGCTGCTATATCAGTCATTGTTTTTGCTTCTCCGGCTATTAATGATTTTATGTCTTCACGAATACTCATAATTCATATTCTAATTAATTTGACAAATTGTGTATAATATGTTATACATGTACATATTAATATGTACATGTACGCAATGATATGTAGAAAGGTATAGCTATGGATATTTTTAATGAAATTGATGAGATTACTAATTTATCTAAATCTTTGGCTGATGCGCTTATGCTTACAAATGCCCAAAATTATTCTGCATATAATAATGTTACTCTGGCACATATAATATTAGAAAAACTTGAAAAAGTTCAAAAAGAAATGTACAAATAACTAAATACTTAATTTATAACCACCGCCGTATATGGTCTCTATATATTTTTTCCCGTTTGCAATTTTATCTATTTTGCTTCTCAGATGTCTTATATGAACCCTGATTGTTTCTATATCATCATCAGGCGAATAGCCCCAGACATCTTTTAAAAGCTTTGCCGATGACACCATATTGCCATGATTTTGGAAAAGCAGGTTAAATATTTCAAATTCTATCGGGGTTAATTTTGCCTGTTTATCACCTATTTTTACACTGTAAAGCTCAGGGAGAAGTGTTATATCCCCAAGTGTTAAAAGTTCGCGTGTAGAAGCACTTTCAGGAATTTGACGTGTTCTTTTCAAAAGAGCTCTTACCCTTACCTGTAATTCTTCCATTTCAAAAGGTTTTACAAGATAATCATCAACACCTATGTTGAAACCGTTAACTTTATCATTAATCTGCGAAAGTGCTGTAAGCATCAATATTGGGATATTTTTTGTATCATCGTTTTTCCTTATCCTTTGCGCAACAGTAAAGCCGTCCACTTCTGGCATCATAACATCAAGAATTACAAGAGCCGGCAGTTCCTGCTTACACAGCGCAAATCCCCTTACTCCGTCAAAAGCCTGTATAACTTTATATCCGCAAAGTTCAAGATTAACTTTTATCAGCTCATTTATTGCCTGATCATCATCTATTACAAGAATTTTGTTCATATCTGAATTTTATATGTAAAATACTAAAAATACAACAGAATTTTGTTAAAAAATATTAATAAAAATAGCCCGTTTGAATGATACATTATAACCAGTTTTCAGACATATTTATTTGAAAAGATTTGTAAAAAAAATTTTTTTAAGTGTCAATTTTACAAATTTTTTAGTTTTTATTGTAATATGTTAATTGCGTAATGCAAATTGTAGTAGTTATAAGTATACATTTATAGATAGGAGGCACATGAATTGGCAGTAACATCACCATTTACAGCATTTAAGGAAAACGGGAAAAAAGAAATCCACTTAGGACAACACGTTTTAGCAGAATTCTTTGAATGTGATCCGAACACATTGAACAGTTTAGATAAGGTCGAAAAGTACATGGTGGATGCCGCCCTTGAATGTGGTGCTACTATTGTCCAAAAATGTTTCCATATGTTTAACCCCTATGGAGTTTCAGGTGTGGTAATTATCTCGGAAAGCCACCTCGCAATCCATACATGGCCTGAATTGGGTTATGCAGCCGTAGATTTGTTTACCTGCGGTGATAAATGCGATCCGAAAATTTCTTATGAATTTTTGAAGAAAAAATTTAATTCTAAAAAAGCAACTTTCTCTGAATTAAAAAGAGGAATTATTGATGAAGAAACCCTGAGAGTTGCTGAAAAACCTTTTGAAATTATGCAGCAATTCGCTGATTAGGAGCGTAGCCGCTCCACCCGCCACACAGGTTTTGTATAAAGCTTGTGTAGTCTAAACTAAAGAAGGAGCGCAGCCGCATTACACGCCAGTCAGATTGTTGAATAAAATTTTGAAGAAGAATTTTTAGAAGTTTATATAAAGTGTCACCCTGAACTAGTTTCAGGGTCTAATTTTTTATGAAGATGCCTTATCAGTTTTTTTGTTAAATCATGTAAAAAATTTGCCTTTATATCATGACAGCCGAACTGTTTTTTTATATTATTTTCATAACAGGGGGTAGAAATGCCGGAAGATTTAATAGAAAAAAAATCAAATTTTGACTTAACTTCAAGAAGTGCTTTTTCCAGAGATGATGAAGTTTTTACATCAAAATCTTATGCCGCGCTTCTTGCTAAAAATATAATTCCGTATTCTCACAGAAAATTTGCTGATAATTACGTTATTATAAAAAAGGTCTTTAAGTTTCAAGCTGTTATGCCGAGAATTACAAATGCCGAAAAAGCGCTTCTGGCAAAATACGATTTTAATACTCTTGAATATACAACCGTAAAACAAATGTATGAAGAACTTTCATTGTTGCAAAAATGGGCAGTTTCAGCTGATGAAACTTTGAAAAAAGATTCTGATGAAATTCTTGAAATTCGTACAAAAGAGCTTAAATTTATTGTTGCAACAAGTTATGCAAGCATTTCTAACGAAATTTATAAAGGCTACCTTGCATTAGAAAATTATTTTATTGAAATAAGCAAGTATAATGATTAATTCTAAATTAATACTATTTTAAAAACTTTTTTACTTATATTCGGTATATATTTTGAAATATTATTTATAAGTAATATTATGAACATGAATAAAGAAATTATCAAAAATATAGGAGTTATGAAAGATGACATTAAATGATGTTGTTTCCTTAGCTGGAATTATTATTCTTGGGATAACAGGTTTATATTTTAACTACAAATTTAATCAAATAGATAAAGATAATGACTGGTCATCTGCAAAAAGCAAGAGATAGACATTATTCATTTATTGTTGCTTTAACTATTTTATAAATAGTTTCGATTTTTTGTTTGTCTTTGAGATTTTGGACATCTGTAATGATTTCATTAACCAAATCTTCCTGCGGTTTTATATGATCCACGGTAAAAAGTTCCGAGCTTGACACATTAAGTACATCAAGAATTTTTTCAAGTGTATCTGCTGTTAAAAAATTCTCTCCAGTTTCAATACCGCTGAGTGTGCGTGTAGCTATATCTATTTTTTCAGCAAATTGTTCTTGGGTATATCCTCTTTTTTGCCTTAATCTTTTTATTTTGGCTCCCAGTTGTTTTTTTATATTCATGACATTTAACCTCTAGTTTATTCTAAAAGATAACTTTAAATATCTAAACGAGATTAAACTGTATAAAATAAATATATATCCCCTTGAAATCTCTAGTCTGCTGTCTATTTGTTAAGAAATATAAATTTCTAAACGTATTGATATAATTAGCATATATAAGATATATGAGATTAAATATCTATTTTTATGCAATTTTTGCGATTAAAATGTTTTATATATAAGTGAGTGCTATAAACACGAGAGATGTACAAAGTAAAAAAGGAGGATTTATTATGTCAATGAACAATGTTAACGGCAAAATTTCGGAGGCTGCTCTACTAGGAGGTATAACCGGTGGGTTAAATGAGTCTGGAGTGTTAAAAGGAATACATACGGAAGTGAGAAAACCCGATAGTATTTTTTCACTACAGAAAAATAACTCAGATAATAAAATTGGAGTGCAGCCAGAAAATATTAATGCAGATCAAATAGCTTTGCCTGAGCAAATTATTGAAACAGTAGATAGATTTACAGTTGAAGGAGAATCGTACGAAACAAAACATAAATTAAATATAAAGCAATAAAAGTAATAAACAAAAAGGACGGATTTTTTAATCCGTCCTTTTTTATATAAAATTTAGTTTACGCTTCTGTTGCAGCTCCTTCTGCTGGGGCTTCTTCACCTGCTTCAGCGGCAGCCTTAGCTTCAGCTTCTGCAGCTGCTTTTGCTTCGGCCTCTGCCTGAGCTTTAGCCTGAGCCTTTTTAGAAAGTTTTACTGTTTCTTTTTTTACGTAATTTAGTGTACCGTCATCGTTGCAGTTTTTGATTAAGTAAGCAACAGTTTCAGTCGGTTGTGCACCTTTTTTAACCCAGTCAAGAGTTGAAACTTTATCCAGTTTCATAACTTTAGTCTTCGGATTATAGTAGCCTAGTTCCTGAACAGGTCTGCCTTCACGTTTTGTAGTTGAATTAATTACGATAATTCTGTATGACGGGTTCTTTTTTGCACCCATTCTTTTTAATCTGATTTTTAACATTTTGATTTTCCCTTATTTTTTTATGTAACTTGCGGATTTGAAAACCAACGCAGCCGCCGCTTTGGCTGACAAATCCTTGAACAAGGCTAAGAGGAATTGCCTTATTCCTTTTTTATGTAATCACAAAAGCTTTTACTAATCAAGTATTGGTTTACAAAACATAATAAATATTATTAGCATCCATCCCTCTTCTGGGATAGGATTTTATTATTCGGGAACTATGCGTCCCCGCACCCCGCACTTGATTTCTTTCTTTTTGAGCAACGCAAAAAGAAAGAAATCAAGACAAGAAAGAAAAACGCGCTGCCCGTTTAATTACTGCTAAACTCAACTTGAAACGAGTGAACTCGCTATATGACATTTTTGAACTTGTTTCAGAATCTAATCTTTTTTACCGCTCAGACAGCACTCGTTCTGTTGTTGTTTCGTTAAGCAGTAATTGTTGAAAATAATTTCGTGCGCTTTGAGCACCGAAAATAGCTTGCCTTCCTACCTTTTTATCCTCTTGCCCTCGCATCATCTTCTCTTTAAGAGAAGATGATGCCCATAATATTTATTATGTAAAATATAAATATTTCCTTAAGAAGTAACAAATTTATTTTGTCTATGCTACTATTAATTATAATAATTACCAGAACGGAGAGGAAAATTTTATAATGTTAAGTTTTTTATTGAAGATGTTGGGCGATCCTAACGAAAAAAAAGTTAAAAGTATAATGGGAATAATTGACCATATTAATGCTCTTGAACCTCAATTTGAGCAGATGACAGATGCTGAATTGAGGGCTAAAACTGATGAATTTAAAGAAATTCTTGCAAAACGTCCTACATCAAATGATTTTAAAACAGACAGAAAACTTGAAAAAGAAGCTCTGGATAAAATTTTACCCGAAGCCTTTGCAACCGTCAGAGAGGCAGGAAAACGTGTTTTAAATATGCGTCATTTTGATGTTCAGTTAATCGGCGGATATTTCTTGCATAACGGTCATATCGCAGAAATGAGAACCGGAGAAGGTAAGACTCTTGTTGCAACTTTGCCTGCTTATTTGAATGCATTAACCGGCAAAGGAGTTCATGTAATTACCGTAAACGATTACCTTGCAAAGCGCGACAGCGAGTGGATGGGGAAAATTTATAAATTTTTAGGACTTTCTGTAGGTGTAATTCTTTCCGGCGGCAGAACAGCTGAAGATTTTATGGCGAAAAAAGCTGCTTATGATTGTGATATTACTTACGGAACAAATAATGAATTCGGCTTTGATTATTTGCGTGATAATATGGCTTCAAGTCTTGATATGCTGGTGCAAAGACCTTACAATTACGCAATTATTGATGAAGTTGACAGTATTTTGATTGATGAGGCAAGAACTCCGTTAATTATCAGCGGCCGCCTTGAAAAATCCGCAGAAACTTATCGGTTAATGGCAAAAGTTGCCCCGCAGCTGGAAAAAGTAAAAGATTACGAAGTTGATGAAAAAAATAAAAATATTATTTTGACAGAAGACGGTATTGATAGAGCTCAAGAAATTATCGGTGTTAAAGATTTATTTGATATTAATACTCAATACGCTCATCATCTTTTGCAGGCTTTGAAAGCAAAAGAATTGTTTGTAAAAGATACTGATTATGTTGTGAAAAATGGTGAAGTTGTTATTGTAGATGAATTCACCGGACGTCTTATGGAAGGCAGACGCTGGTCTGACGGACTTCATCAGGCAATTGAAGCTAAGGAAGGCGTAAAAATTCAGGATGAAACTCAGACGCTTGCAAGTATTACGTTCCAGAATTTGTTTAGACTGTATCCGAAATTAGCTGGTATGACCGGTACTGCTATGACTGAAGAAGCAGAATTCGGCAAAATTTATAACCTTGAAGTTACAACTATTCCTACTAATAAACCCGATATCAGAATAAACTATCCTGATGTAATCTATAAAACCGAACGCGCAAAATTCAATGCAGTTGTTAATGATATTATAAAAATGCACGAAATCGGACGTCCTGTCCTTGTCGGTACAATCAGTATTGAAAAATCCGAATATGTTTCAGCATTGTTAAAGAAAAAAGGTATTCCTCATCACGTTTTGAATGCCAAGCACCATGAAAAAGAAGCCTATATTATTGCGCAGGCAGGCCGTGTCGGTGCTGTAACAATTGCAACAAATATGGCAGGGCGCGGGACCGATATTCTTTTAGGCGGTAATGCTGAATTTTTAGCAAAAGATATGCTTGACGGTAAAGGCATCACTCCTGAAGACTCGAATTATGAAGAAGAAAAGGAAAAGGCTTTGAAAGAGGCACGTGCTATTACTGAAGCAGAGCATGCTAAAGTTGTTGAAGCAGGCGGACTCCACGTAATAGGTACTGAACGCCATGAATCACGCCGTATTGACAATCAGTTAAGAGGCCGTGCGGCACGTCAGGGAGATCCTGGGTCTACAAGATTTTTCTTGTCTCTTGAGGATAATTTGATGAGAATTTTCGGCGGGGATAAAATTACCGCTCTGATGAATATGCTTAATGTTGAAGAAGATCTGGCGATTGAAAATACTCTTATTACAAAACAAATTCAATCTGCACAGAAAAAAGTCGAAACATATCACTTTGATATAAGAAAATCAGTTCTTGAATATGATGATGTTATGAATATTCAGCGTGAAAAATTCTATGCACAGAGAAGAAAAGTTCTCGCAGGCAAGAATTTGTCAGAAGATATTTACTATATGATTGCAAAAGAAATTGACAGATTACTGAGAAGCTGTATTGCGCCTGATCTTCATCCCGAAGAGTATGTTTATGAAGATTTGCAGACAATGATAAAAGAACTTCATTCAATCATACCGCAATTGTCATCTGTTCAGGTTTCAGATGTGCAAAATTTGAGATTTGAACCTATTTACGATAAATTAAAAACGCTTGCGATTGACGCATACAGACAGCACGAAGAAGAAGTTATCAATTTTTATAATCAGGTAATTACTCAGTATGATCCGTCTGCCGAGCCGCAGGTTGCATTCAGTGATAACAATGTTATAAGAAATCTTGAAAAAGATATTCTGCTCCGAGTTGTTGATAACAAATGGATTGATCACCTTCATAATATAGATATGTTAAGAGACGGTATCGGATTACGTGCTTACGGTCAAAAAGATCCGTTGATTGAATATAAACGTGAAGCTTATGACTTGTTTAATAAAATGATGTACGAAATTCAGGGAGATACCGTAAAACATTTATTCAGAACCAAATTTGGTATACAGGTTATAGGTCCTGACAATGAAGATGCAGCATAAAACATATATAAAAACTTGAAAAAGATATGGAAACAGGTTATAATAAATATAACCTGTTTTTTATAAATAAGAAAGGAGCAAAGTATGAAGAGTTCATTAAGTTATATTAAGCCGGGGGGGGGCGTTTGTAAGCTCCTTATCAATAATTGAAACTTGTCAAAATAAAAAAAACTGTTATAATAATGATATAATACATCACGATTATAAGGATTTTAATATGAAGAGATTAAAGGGTTTTACTCTTGCACAAGGAG
>CASDVM010000039.1 GCA_949284415.1 uncultured bacterium
TACAGCAGGAGACGAAAACTATTGTAGCTGCAATTTTTTTTAACTCCTTTAAATAGTAGATAACATAATCGTCAATTATTGAATCTTTATCATAATGTGCAAATACTACTGCTCTTTTCATAACGGAATTATAACATAAATAAAGGTTTGTAATTCATTCAGGTTTGTTGTATTATTCAGGTATAGAATATGAAAATGAGAGGGAATTAAAGAAATGCAGGTATCATTAAACTGGTTAAACGAATTTGTTGATTTATCGGATATAGAAGTTGAACAGATCGCACATGAACTTACTATGAGCGGTTTGGAGGTTGAAGCTGTAGAAGAAGTTAAACCTAAATTTACAAATATAAAAACAGTAAAAATCGAAAAAATAGACAATCACCCGAATTCCGATCATCTCCATCTAGTTACGGTAAATACGGGCGAAGGTTTGAAAACTGTAGTTTGCGGGGCACAAAATATTAAAGAAGATCAGATTGTTCCTTATGCTTCGGTTGGTTCTAAAGTTCTTGACAGGAAAACAGGTGAAATGTTTACTTTAACACCTGCAGTTATCAGAGGAGTGGAATCTCAGGGGATGCTCTGTTCTGATGATGAACTCGGTGTTTCTGAACGCGGATATCAGGAAGAAGACGGAATTTTGATTTTGAACAGAATTTTCCCTGATGTAAAAATCGGTGAAGATGTTGAAAAAGTTCTCGGCTTCGATAAAGATTATATTCTTGATGTCGCACCCACTGCAAACAGAGGAGATCAAATGTCTGTTATCGGAATTGCAAGAGAATTGAGTGCAATTTTCGATAAACCTTTAAAATTTTCACCTCTTGAATGTACAAGAGATTTGTCAACTGATGAATTTAAAGTTGAAATTATTGATAACGATGTGTGCAAATACTATTCTCTCGGCATTTTAAAGAATATAAAAATTAAACCTTCCCCTGACTGGATGCAAAAAAGACTTATTGCATCAGGGGTTCGAGCAATAAACAATGCCGTTGATATTACAAATTATGTAATGCTGGAATACGGAACACCTTTCCACGCATTCGATATGGACAAACTAAACGGGTATATCTGCATAAGACGTGCCAAAGAAGGCGAAAAAATAGTTACTTTGGACGGCACAGAACGAGAATTAACACATGACAGCGTTTTAATAGCCGATAAAGAAAAAGGAGTGTGTCTTGCAGGCGTTTTTGGCGGTGAAAATTCTGAAATTGATGAAAATACAAAAAATGTTGCACTGGAAGCTGCATTTTTCCCTTCCGTAACAACAAGAAAATCTTCAAGAAGCGTAGGCTACCGCTCGGAAGCTTCTGCCAGATTTGAACGCGGTGTTGATATCGAAGCTGTTAAACCTGCTTTAATGCGTGCAATGCAGCTTTTCACTGAACTTGCGGATGCCGAAATCGAAGGAGTTGTAGAAGCCGGCAAAAATGAACTTGAACCAATCGAAATAACTCTAAGATATGCACAGATAAAAAGAATTTTGGGATGCGAAATAGCTCCCGACAAATGTATTTCTATCCTTGAAAAATTAGGATTTAAAAAACTCGGCGGCAATGAGCTGGCTGCAAAATTTCTTGTTCCTTCTTTCAGAGCAGGTGATGTTACAAGAGAAATTGATTTGATTGAAGAAATTGCAAGAATTAACGGCTATGATAAAATTACCACTACGTTGCCGAATAAAAACAGCACACCTGAAATTTCTCTTGAAGAAAAAGTTGTTAAAAAAGTGAATGAACTGATGCTTTCAGCAGGTTTGGACGAAATTATAACAACATCTTTAATCGGCAAACCACTGCTGGATAAATATATGCAGGCTTATGATGATGCAAAAGCAGTCAAAGTTTTAAATTCCGCAAGCGATGAAAGCACAATGCTCAGACAAAATATGGCAGGGAGTGTTCTAAATTGTCTGAAATACAATTACGACAACGGCCAGAAAACTCTCTGGGCTTATGAAATCGGGAAAACATACAAGATTACGGCTCCTTCTGACGAAAAAAATACAGGAGTTAAAGAAACAAGAATTCTTGCAGGAGTTTTAACCGGCGAGGTTGAAAACTCCAAATGGCAAGTTAAATCCCATACTGATTTTTATTCGCTTAAAGGTATTATTGAACAGTTGTTTGATGAACTGGGTGTTACAAAGCGAATTAAATTAACTCCATGCGAAGATGTGGATTACATGCACCCTTACAGAAGCGCAAAAGTTAATATTCTGGGTAAAAATCTTACAAATATAGGTTATTTCGGACAAATTCATCCGCTGTTGAAAGATAAGATGAAAATCAAAGGTCAGGATGTATTCATTTTTGAAATTGACCTTGATGAAATTATCGCAATTATTAAAGAACACACTGTAAGATATAAAAAACTCCCTCAGTACCCTGAAGTTCGCCGTGATATCGCATTTGTAATCAACGAGGAAGTAAGTTTTGAAGATATTCAGCGTGTTATAAAAGGTGCTGTTCAGCAGAATATTTTCAAAGGCAGTGAAGTGTTTGACGTTTATCAGGGCGATAACATTGAAAAAGGCTTTAAAAGTCTTGCCTTCCGTATAAAAATGCAGGATGAAAATGCGACATTAACAGATGAAGTTATAGAACATCAGATGAATAATGTCCGTGCAAAACTTCAAAAAACTTATGCGGAAATCAGTTTCCGCGAATAGGAGCAATATGAAAAAATTTTTCTTGATATTGGCTTTAATGCTGTTGATGCCTTTAAATGCTTTGGGTACAGATAATATTGTCCCTCAATATGTAAGCATTGAGCATACAAATACACTCGGGCTTTATCAGGCACCGAGCGAAATTGTCCTTTATAAAGAACCTTCCGAAACTTCAAACATAGTACACAGCATAAGCTGGATAGGCGCTAAAATTTTCCCTGAAAGCGTGAAAGCAGAGAATTTGTTTGTTGTATTTATTCCATCAAAAAATTTGGGACTTCTTGCTGTAACCGATGAAACAGAAGATTGGGTTGAGGTGATATATAATAATTCTGCAGGTTCAAAAGGCTGGATAAAAAAAGATGATCCTTACAGATTTTCTACTTGGGTAATGTTTTATAATATGTACGGGAGAAAATACGGTTTGAATTTGTTAAAAGAAGCACCTGCAGAAGCAAAAGATCTCCATGTTTCGACTGACGACAAATCACAAATTGTTGCAACAATTAATATGCCTCAAAAAATTAATCTGAATGTTATACGCGGAAACTGGGCACTTGTAAGTGTCATGGATATTGACAGAACCCCGAAAACAGGCTATGTAAGATGGCGCTCAGATAACGGTGTAAAATATTATTTCCCAGATATAAAATAGTTTTAAAACTTTCCCGTTGAATATTTTTCATAAGTGAGTTTTCCTGTCCGCATAGTGTCATACAACCCGCCGTATCCTGTATGCTGATCCAGTTTTGTCGGTGTTACATTAAAACTGAACATATCATAGCCATATTGATTTCTTCTTTTAGGGCCGTTTATATCAAAAAATATTTCAGCACACTGTGTTGCCACGTAAGAACCAGAAGGTACCGGCTTGCCGTCAACAACATTGGTATAATTCCCGTTTGCATCAGTTTCGTATTTTTCATAGATTGTTTCACAATTTCCTGTCCAGTTTCTTTTCTCCAACCTTACAATAGTACCATCATTTAATACAGCTCTCTCCCTCTGCATTTTACTTGTTTTTACATTTCCCGAACCATCATTTGTCTTTTTTTTAGGATATGTTGTATAATATCCGCCGCAGCCTTTACTGTCTGAAGTTGAACATCTTTCTACTACATTTAAATATTTTAAAAAACCTTCCAATTGTTCTGCTGCACTCAAATCAGAATTAAATTGTTCTGCATAACTGTCTGTTCCGAGTTCCGCTTTTCTAAGTTCAATTGCATTAGCAAGCTCTGAATAAGTTCGTTTCAACTTATTAACCATTACCATTTCATTATATTTTGCAATCATAGCAGGTATTGTTAAAGCTGCCACAACACTGACAATTCCAAGTGTGATTAAGACTTCAGCCAGAGTAAATCCTTTTTTACAAAAAAACATTCTGCCACCTTTCATTAAAAATTATTTCAATTTTTATTATTATAATGGAATAACTATTACTTTATAATAATAAAGTTTACTATATTGTTCATTATATGTCAATATAATAATCAAAGGACATAAATGAGCGTAAGATCCGATATAAAAACACTGCTGGCTGAAAACGACATTTCTATAACCAGCCTTGCAAAAAAATTAAGTGAAAAAACAGGGAAATATTATTCACAGTCAAATATTTCCCAAAAACTTATGCGACAGACTCTAAAATACGAAGAAGCAAAATTAATAGGCGAAATTTTAGGCTATGAGTTAAAATTCGTAAGAGTAAAACCTTATATATAATTATTTTCTGCTTTACAATCCGAAAAAAATACTCGACATTAAGTTTTGTTTATTGTAGGATAGGCTTACTTGCGAGATATAAATAGAAAAGGAGATATAAAATGCAGGTTATATTAAAAAAAGATGTTCAAAACCTCGGAGAAGCAGGCGACATCGTTAATGTTAAAGACGGTTACGCTAGAAACTTCCTTCTCCCTCAATCAATAGCTGAAATAGCTACTAAAGGTGCTTTAGAAAACAGAGAAAAAAATCTGGCAAGAATTAAAGCAAAACAGGAAAAATTGCACGCAGAAGCTCTGGAAACTGCTAAGAAAATCGAAGAATTTGCAAAACTTGAACTTTCTGCAAAAGCAGGCGAATCAGGCAAATTATTCGGTACAATTACAACTAAAAAACTTACTGAAGAATTAAAAGCTAAATCAGGCATTGAAGTTGACAGAAAGAATGTTTCTTTGAATGCTCCGATTAACAAAATTGGCGAATATACAATGCTTATCAAATTAACTTCTAAAGTTAAATGCGAATTGGCTGTTGTAGTTACAGCTTCTGAAGTTCTTAAAGAATCTGTTGAAGAAGCTGCAGAAGAAACTGAAGAATAGGCGGCAGATGACGGCAAATTCTAAATTGACACTGGAAGCTCTGGCTATAGGCTCTCTGCCTCATAAAGATTTAGAATCTGCTATGGAACTTGTTAAAAAAGATTTTGACAAAATTCCTTTCTGGCCACAATTAAGCAAAATTAACAAAAACGAAGACATGATTTTTCAATTTTTGGAAAATATGCCTTCGTTTTTTATTGATGAAAATTCAGGAAAGTCATACCTTGAAACAGAAAGCGATAAATTCTTTGAGGATATGGAACAGTTTTTTGCAGATTATGAAGAAATTACTGCCGATATTAACTGCGATAAAATTAATAAATATGCAATAAATAGTTCCTGTACGTTTCCTGAATTTATAAAAATAGTAAAAAATACGAAACCTGCTTTTGCCAAAGGGCAGATTGTCGGAGCGTTTACACTTGCTACAACACTTGTCGATAAATCAGGCAAATGCGCATTTTATGATGAAACATTAAAAGAAATTATAACAAAAACGCTGACCTTAAAGGCTCTATGGCAGATAAAAGAAATAAAATGCGCAAGCCCCGGAACTACACCCATAATTTTTATTGACGAACCTTCTATATCACAGCTCGGGACTTCTGCTTATATAACAATTTCTAACGATGAAGTCATTGAAATGATAAAAGAAATATCTGACTTAATAAAATTAAACGGCGCAATGAGCGCAATTCACTGCTGCGGGAAATGCGACTGGAGAGTTCCTATCAAAGCAGGTGTTGATATTATTAACTTTGATGCCTATACTTTTGCTCAGAATTTGAGTCTTTTCAGCAATGATTTAAAAACTTACCTGGAGCACGGAAGAAAAATTGCGTGGGGAATTGTTCCGACACTCCGTCCTGATATTCTTGAAAAAACTAATCCGGATGAGATGATTTCTGTTTTTGAAAAAGCTGTTAAGTATTTGACGAAAAAAGGAATTAATGAGAAAATTATTATAGAAAATTCAATTATTACGCCGTCATGCGGTGCAGGCGCGTTGAGTGTAGAACTGGCAGAAAAAGCTATGGATTTGACTAAACAGCTTTCAGAAAGTGTAAAAGAAAGGTATAAAGTTTGACATTTAAATTAGCTGTAACAGGTAAAAGCGGAAGCGGAAAAACAACAATTGTTAAAGGATTTTTGAGAGTTTTTCAGGAATATTTCGCGGAAAAATCAATTCTTTTGTTTGACAATGACCTGACAGGAGAACTCGGACACAGCTTCGGACTTGATATAAGAAATACAATTTACGGCATACGAAGCGGGAAACATGAATATAAAACAGGAATTCCCGAAGGTATGTCTAAACAAGAATTTGTCGAATGGGCTATGGAAGATATTGTTGTTTCTCTCGATGAAAATGTCGATATCATTGTATCATGGTTTGTCGGATCAAAAGACTGCAGATGTCCTATTACGGGACAGATAAATGATGCTGTTTTAAAGCTTATTGACAGATATGATATTGTAATTTTCGACTGCGAATTTGACCTGAAATACTTAAATCAGCTTGTAGATACAGATATTGACACTACGCTGATTGTCGCAAATCCGACAGATGAAAGCGCCCATCTTGTAAAGCGTATTGAAGAATTCAGCGCAAAATATGCTGCAGGAAATCAGCTCGGAGTAGTTATTAATAAAGCAGACGGATCTGATTTGAATGCTTTATATGATTTTTTGAAGCGTTATGATTTGGATGTTCTGGGTGTAATTCCGGTTGATGAAGAATTAAAATCGCATTCAACGGATAAAGATTCCGGTATAGTTCAGGATGCAATTAAACAGTTCTATTTCAGATTGAATCTTCCTCAATTGAGAGAGTAGGGAATATGGCAGAAATTTTAGACGGCAAAAAGTTAAGAGATAAAATTTTTTCAAACTTAAAGGCAAAATTGGATAAAATGCCTGAAAAACCTACACTTGCTGTTATTCTTGCAGGTGATGATCCGGCCAGTCAAATTTATGTCCGCAATAAGAAAAAAACTGCTGAAAATTTAGGAATTAATTCTATAGTGATCGAATATCCGCAAAATGTTACAGAAACACAATTAATTTCTAAAATTCAAGAATTAAACAATGATAAAAATATTACGGCAATTCTTGTACAGCTTCCGCTTCCGCAGCATATTAATAAATTTAAGGTAATTGATGCAATCTTGCCTCAAAAAGATGTGGACGGGCTGACACCTTATAATCTCGGTAAACTTTTTGCCGGCGAAGAGCCTTATGTATACCCCTGCACCCCTAAAGGAATTTTGCTTTTGCTGGACGAATACTGTATAAATCCCGATGGTAAACATGTCGTAGTTATTGGCCGTTCAAATTTAGTCGGCAAACCTGTTGCACAAATGCTTTTACGAAAAAATGCCACAGTTACAATATGCCACAGTCATACAAAAAATCTTCCTGATATAACAAAAACTGCTGATATTGTTGTGTCAGCAGTAGGGAAAAATGTTATAGGGGAAAAAATGTTAAAATCAAATTGTGTCGTAGTAGATGTAGGTATTTATAGAGATGAGAACGGGAAAGTCCGCGGCGATGTGGATTTTGAAAATATCTCCAAAATCGCCGCATACATTTCGCCTGTACCGGGCGGAGTAGGCCCGATGACCATAGCATCTTTGATGCTTAATACGGTTGAACTTTTTGAAATAAATCTGTGAATCAGTGTTAACTTTAAATCTATGCTTTACTATTGACCTATTAAGTTCAACGTACAGTAAGATTTAATATTACTGTTAACAAGGTTCTTCAAACTCGAAATCTCATTCTCCATCAAGCTTATCTGTGAATCTAAAGAATCCTGACGTGTCTCAAGATACGATTCCTCCTGTTGTAATGTAAGGTAGGTCGGATCATCATCAACGTCAATTTCAGCCTCTTCCAATTCTTGTGCTCTGTAGCCCATTTGTTTTGTAATGTAATTTGCACGGCTCATAACAAGCGTCTGTTCAAATTGCAGCTGGCTCTTCTGCAATGTGAATAAATTTTTCTGTGCATCAAGTGCTAAAAATGTCATCTCATCTCTCCTTATATCTTTTTATACTTTTTATTTCTTCTTACACATGTAAAGTATTTTGAAATAATCAAATTTCACAAGGAGGAATTTTTGTTACATTTGTTAACATAAGCATTAAAAAAGTCTTCTTTTTTATAAGAAGACTTTTTTAAAAATAAAGTAACTCGTAAGCCGTGTTCTGTTTCTAAATAATCATCTGTCTGGTATTGAAATTACTTTCAATCTCTGGCGATTTTTCTGAAGTTGGCGGACAGCCTTTATAGCCTTCAATTTAATCTTGCATTCTGCAGGGGGTTGCCTGGCCGATACCTTTCGATACCGCCGGTGAAGCTCTTAACTCACCGTTGCACCATCGCCTGTGCTTTATTCAAAAGCCATTGGCAGTCTACATTTCTGTGGTCCTATCCACCGGCTCACGCCGTCCGGGATTTCCCCGGCTGCCTGTCCTTGAATGCACGGACTTTCCTCACCCGAAAATCAGGCGCGATTATTCGATTACTTTATATATTAGGTTGAAGTATCTCTGATAGATGTATTGATTGTAGCATACTCAACAGCTCTGCTATCATCCGGATCTATTCGCAGCTTTCCGTTTGACAAAATTTGAATGTTATATGTATCAAAGCCGTCTGCTCCAATACCTTGATCTTTCTGTCTTGAATGAGAATTATTGCTTGTATCTACGTCAATCTGAATAATACCTGCATTTGACGGCGGATCGCTCTCATTATATTCAAATTTACCTGGTTCTTCGCCTCTTTTAAAAACAGTATCACCTGTAAGCCCTGTTAAATCCCAGTAAACACCGTCAGTTGTATAAAATTTTAATCCATCACTGCCACTTACTTCAGATTTAACATTCAATCGACTTTTAAATAATTCAGCGAATTTTTTATCACCTTCATAATCTTCGCCTTCGTAAGTAACTTTATTTTTGTAATCAAAACCGTAAGCACAGTAATAATTAGCATCCGCAACTATACCTTCACCGCAGGCATCGCGCATATCAGGGTATAATCTTTCGTCATTAATCAGAGAACTTACAATTTGTTCAGTAATATAAAAACTCTTTTTAACCATCATTTTATTTTTATTCGGTCTTGTCTTCATAATAGCGGGAGTAACAACCGCAACAAGAATACCGATAACAGCCAGAGCTACCATTAGTTCTGTGAGCGTAAAACCCTTAAATCTTCTCATGAATATCCTTCCTCTTTTTTGCAGTAATCCTATTATATATTTCTATAATAACATATCTCGCCTTTTTTTTCAATATATTAACCTTGTAAAGTTGCAGATACGCATCTGTAAAAATTTTATGTGTTATATTTGTAAATTTTTATTAATCAGCTAGCAAAATAATCTTTTCAGATGAGTTAATATAACATTCAATCTGTTAGGATTATAAGAGATTGAAATAAAATAAACAGAGGGTTAGACGTATGGTCGATAACAGGTCAGCAGGATTCTTCGGTATCGGAGGTTCGTTTAATTTTAAAAGCGGAGATATTTCAGGAACAGCCGCCAAGACTCAGGATGACAAAATGGGACAGGGCGGAGAATATTTTGCACAACAAAAAAATTCCGAAGATGAAGAATCTAACGACAGTCAAAAATATACAGACAGAAGCGCCCAGCTTCGCGCTACTCTCAATTCACTCGCCATGATGAATGTGGCAAATGTTATCAACGCCCGTAAAAAAGCCCTTGAAGAACAAAGAGAACGGGAAAAAAATTCCGGAAATAATTCGGATAAAGATCAGCAAAAACAAGAGCATGCAGAAAAAGAATTAGAAGAAGAATTCTACAATCTCGCACGCGAAGTAAAAGAAGATACTCAAAAATAAAAATCTTTTTCTGATATTAATAGCCCATAAACATATTTTGCATTCCGCCCTGTACACCCTGCATCATCATCATACTGTTTGAGCTGTCATAATTTTGAGGAAACTGGCTGTATGTCATTGGAGCTCTGCCGTCATTTGAAGGAGTTATACTTCCCATCTGTTTGACAGATTTCGGTTTCATAAAACTGTTTTCATTTTCCTCTTCAACTATGTCAGCTGCAGAAACAGACTGGCGGAATTGCGGATATTTAGACCGCACACCGTTATTATTAAAACCTGAAAATGAATTTTTCGGAGTTAAATTAATTTCTTCCGAAAACACAGGTATTGCAAAAGAGACAAATAACAAACCCAGAATAACTTTTTTTAACATACACATTTCCTCCATACATTTATATTTTTATTATAGCAAAAAATCACGCGTATGGTGTAATTTTTGCGAAAAATATTTTTTATACAGGGTTTTCTGGTATAATATGGCTGAGGATTTGAGAATATGGATTTGAATGTAGAAATCAAAGGCAGTAAAATAATTGTTTCGTGGGTACCGTCAGGAGCAGATTATTATAGAGTTTTCTGCAAAAATGACGGAATATTCCGTGAATGTGCGAAGATCTATGACAGCAATTCAATAAGATTTTCACTTGTTCCATATGGAGATAACGAATGTTTTGTTGAGGCTGTCAAAGACGGCGTTGTAACAGATAAATCACGCATTCATCAATTTAAGTTTGATGAAATTGATTTAATTTACAGACATGAAAATCCGGATGAAGTTAAATTCTTCTGCAGCAAATACGAAGGCGCACAGGGTTACAGACTATATAGAGATGAAATTGAATCAGGTTTTAACGGTTATAAAAATTCCGACACAAATTTCTTAACCGTAAAAAAAGGAAAAGAAACAGATTATAAAATCAAGCCTTTTGTTAAAGACGAAAACGGAAAAAGGAACTTCCTTGCATCTTCTTCACCGGTTGATATAACTAAAAATAAATTCGAAGGGCTTACTGTTTATAAATCCTACAATTATAACCTGTTTTTATCGTGGAATTTCAACGGCGATGCAGACGGATTTCTTGTTTATACTCAGAACGGTGAAAAGCCTATTTTTGAAACAAATGACGGGTTGAGGCATTATCTGCCTTTATATGATTACAAAAGCAGTCTGAAATTTATTGTGAAAGCATTTGTAAATACTATTGAAGGCAGAGTTATTATTGCCGAATCAGAGCCTGTATCGCTCGGTCTCAGGAAATACAAAAAACCTGATGTTTCATTGATTATCCCTGCTTATAACGCGAAAGATTACATTGCAAGAAGTGTTGACAGCGCACTCGCTTCTGATTTTGCAAACCTTGAAATAATAATTGTAAATGACGGTTGTACGGATGACACACAGAAAATTATTGACTGGTATGTAAAAAATTATCCGAATATAGTTTCCATAATAAAAGAAAACGGCGGTGTTGCAGATGCAAGAAACAAGGGAATTGCAGCGGCTAAAGGTGAATACATAGCATTTCTTGACAATGACGATCTTGTACGCCCTGATATGATAAGCAGACTTTACAAATCAATAATTAAAAATGATTGCGATGTAGCTGTGGCTCCGCTCTACAGAATTACCGATAACGGGTACACAACACACTGCAATCTGCCTTTTATGGAAAATATTCCGCTTGATATCGATAAATATCTGGAAATTATGTATACTCCCGGATATTACAACTGCGCTATATGGAACAAACTTTACAGAGCGTCAATCGTAAAAGAGCATCCGCTAGGAATTTTAAAATACGAAGATGTATCCTGGACGCCATGTATATTATCTTATGCTAATAAATTCTGTTTTTTAAAAACTCCGTTTTATGAATGGGACAGAAAGACACGCCCGCAAACCTTTGGCGATGTTCTTGCCAAAATGCCGGAAGAGGAATTATTTGAAAACAGAAAACAGGCAATGCTTTTCTTTGTAAATAACGGAAATCACGAAAAAATTGATTATTTGAAAGAAATAGCAAAACGCAGGCTGATGCGCTACGCAAAAAAATCACCGCTGAAGAATAAGTATGAAGAGCTGATGGAAGAAATAAAATCAATAAATATTAGCAGCAAATAATATTATAAATCATAGTTATAGAGGTTTTGCATCAGGCATTCTTTTTAAATTTACTTCCGAATGCTTTATTATTAATTCGGTTGTATTTTGTAAATTTTTGCATAAATTATAATTTTTAAGCTTTATAATGACAGAAATTTTTGGATTTATTGTTCTCTGTAATATTTATGACTTTTTAAAATAATTGCTCCTGCAAGCTTGCCGAAATTTTTAGTTAATCTCGTCATAGAATTGAAAAATTTTGTAAGACCGAAAAGAAGAGAACACACAGCTATTAATAAATCAAAACATATTGTCAAAAATTTTCTGATAATATATATTAATCTTTTTAATGACCGTTTTTTATGCAGAAATTTTACAATCGCCACAGAATAACCGTTATAAAACGCACGCTCCAAAATCCAAATAATACTTGCGCGTTCATCATTTACCAACTCAAAAACGACTGAATTATAATTCCATCCTATAACATAACCTGCATCTTTTAACCGACCGAAAAAATCGGTATCTTCACTTCCCGACAAATTAAAATCCTCAGAAAAATATATCCCGGATTCTTTTATAATATTTAAAGGGAAAAAAACATTACCGCTTGCACAGTTTTGTTTATATTCCCCTAATTTTTTGGAAGAGGATGCAGAAAAAACGATATTATTAATTATGTAATCAGGGTAATTATTTTCAAATTTTTTATATACAGGTCCGCTGCTGATATAAATATCTTCAAATTTATTGTAAAAATCTATATGATTTAGCAACCAGTCCAAATCTGCGGTTTCATCATCATCTATAAACGCCATGTGGCCTGCACCTAGCAGCATAGCCTCTTTTACTGCCCTATTTCTAACATTCGAAAGTCCTTTTGCTTCTTCAACTACATAATAAACCGGTAAAACACTCTTAAATTTTTCAGTTACTCCTTCTGCACTTTTATCTCTGTCATTATCAACAATAAGAATTTCTGTCTTTATATTTTCAGGATAATTAATCGTACATAAATTTTTAAGAAGTCTTTCAAGCTTGTCAGGTCTTTTATATGTACAGCATGCAATAATGATATATTTTACAGGCAATTTTTCAGCCGTATTCTTATTCATATTCTCCTCTTAAAAATTATATGCATGCGTTTATTAAATCATGAATAAATATATGTGTACAACTAATTATTAAGTTTTATATACATGTACATCAAAATATTTAAGAATATATGCATTAATGTTCTTAAAAACTATTCGTATACATCATATTTTAATATTGGAGATGCTGTTATGATGAAGTTTGACGACAAGAAATATATAGCAGAAAGAATAAAATATTACCGTAAAAAGATGAATTTAACTCAGGCCGAACTTGCAGAAATGGTTGATTTGAGCGACCAGCATCTTTCAAGAATAGAAAGAGGCTGCTACGTGCCTTCATTAACAACATTCTTTCAGTTAGTAAAAATTCTCAAAATTGATTTACGCGAATTTGGATTTGACACAGAAGCCGTGAACAATCCTACCAAAGATAAACTGATCGACATTATCAACAGAGCAAACGACAATGAACTTGTATTTTTTAACGATGTTATAAGTGCACTTGAAAATGCTTTAAAAAAGGTTCGAAAAAATATTCACAATCATTTCTTTATGTAACAAAAAATTCTAATACAAATTAAAATTATTCTACAAGTAGCATTTTGGCTCCTGCCCCTGCACTGCCGCATATAATTCCACATATTGTTTTGCGGGGCTGGAATCAATTTTTGTTAAAAGCACTTCTTCTATCTGAAAATAGCCGACATCACCTGACATTTCCACATCAATCCTTATCGGTTTTTTCTCCCCGTGGTGAATACCTATTCTTTCGATTGCATTTGCCGAATATTTATGAATATCACCGACTTTCGGAGTTGTATTAATTGCCATAGGAATACGTGCTCTGCCCTTTGTCATATCGCATCCGTCAGCAATCAGAATAATCCCTGCTTCTACAGAATGAATTTTTCTTGATGACATGTGACCGATAATCGCTTCGATAGCAAGCGATTTTATTATTGTTCTACGGTGCAGATTGTCAGGGAAAACATGCATCAATGTCCTTTCAATAATAGGTTTAGCAAGAATAACCGACATATCCTCATGCCCCTGCCTTCCTATCATCATACCTAAATCGTGCATCAATCCTGCAAGTATTACTGCGCACATACTGTCTTCAAAAGTCCCTATTTCTTCTTTTTCAAGAGAAGTTTTTATCCCGGAATCCTGCAATAAATTAAGCATTTTGATTGCATTAGCGGCCACCTGTCTCATGTGAACAGGACCATGGTCATTATAACCCAGACGTTTTATAGAAACGTTATTTGCGTAATCCTGCATTTCCTGCAATTCTTCATCAGCAAATAAATAGTTAACCAGATCCGTACAAATAGGGCTCCTTTGTAACCGTTTTAATATTTTTGATTCGAGTGAAACTTCTTTTATTGATTTCATAATTTTTAATCCTATTCTATAATTGTATTATACCCCGATTTTTTAATTTTTCCATCATTGATTATATAACTAAAATTTTTACAAAAAGAAACCCCCTGTTCAGGGGGCAAAATTTCACACTTAACCTACTGTTTTCTTTCTACTGTTTTTCTTTCTGCCAAATATGAGGAATCATTATATGCAAATTTTTTTATGCGGCTTTGTCCAAAGCTTTTTGTTTAAGGTATTGTACCGGATCATAACCTGCTTTTTCTATAGCATTTGAAAGTTCCAGATAATCTTTGCCGTAGTAATTTTTACCATTAATTCTACGAACAAATTTACCGTTCTCATATTTTACTTCTGTAGAAATTTCAGCCTTATCATCGCCTAAAATTTCTCTCATATCATTTCTGAATTGATCTTGTTGTTCTATAGCTTTTTGAGTTTCTTTCTGCTCTTTTTCTGCTTTTTTAGCTTCTGCTTTAGCTTTTGCCTTATCCGCCTGTTCTGTTTTAGCATCTTCAATTGCTTTTGCCGCTTCAGCTTTAGTAACTTCCTCACAGATTTTCTGAACTGCATTTTGAACAGCAGACTGATCTACAAATGTATCATCAAGTTCATCATAGCATACAGAGAAATTACCTGCGAGTTTGTTCTTAATTCCCAATTCCTGAGCACGTTCGTCAAGAGCTACAACTATGTTCCAGATAATATCCATATTATTTTTTGGATTTTCAATTTTTACATGCCCGTTTTTCGGCTTGTTAAGAGAAGGATTCCAGAACATTTCTTCATCAAACAGAGTTTCAATCATGTTTGCATCACCTGAGCTTGGCTGATACTGCTGCTGCCACATATTAAGAACTGTTGTTACGTTATCTTTATTAATTCTGTTCGTTCCTTTTTTAATAGTATCATATTCCGTGCCCGTGCAGCCCATTGTTCCGTCATATATATACTGGCAAATATCAACTGCCTGATTTTCAGTTTCTTTTTGTTTTTTAGCAATTTCAGAATCAGGAGCTACCGAACCTGCACCTTGATCTTCAGTTACATTGCTGTAACCTGAAGTTTCGCCTGCATCCTCTGTTCCTCCGTTTCCGTCTGCATCCTCAGCGATTTTTACTTCTTCAAGAACTTCCTGAGCTGTTTTTGATGCGTTTTCTATTAATTCTTTGATTTCTCCCTGAAGTGCTTCTGCTTCTTCTGATTTAATCTGTTTTTGTTCAAGCATTTTCTGAACTTTTTCTTTTAATACTTTTGCCTGATCAAGAACGTCCTGCAGTCTTTGTTTTTGAGATTCATCAAGCTTATCGGATTTCAAAATCTGACCGATTTGATATTCAAGACCCGTAAGATTGCTCAATTGAGAACTGAGTTTTATTCTCATTGCATCAGAAAGCCCCATATTATAAGCTGCAATATTTCCCTGCATATTCAACATTGGATTAGTATTCATTGATTGAGTTAAGTCCAAGCCGATTAACAAAGGATTCCACTGGCTTATATGATTTGGATTACCAAATCCCTGAGCCAATGCATAAACCAACGGAGAATATCCGTC
Organism: uncultured bacterium; assembly: GCA_949284415.1. GTDB lineage: Bacteria > Cyanobacteriota > Vampirovibrionia > Gastranaerophilales > Gastranaerophilaceae > Stercorousia. The sequence continues at coordinate 16,031 of CASDVM010000039.1, forward strand.
TGCATAAATATTATGCTGCGGCGAGCCTACACCGGGTCCGCCAAAATCAGTAACAAAATATCTGTTTCCAAGAGATTGGTAAGCGGCTAAGTTTGGCCACTGATTATTAAATAAACTTGTAAATCCAAAATTCATCATTTCCTAAATCCCCTGAGTTTTTAATTCCCCGTATTTATATAAACAAATTTTGTTTATATAAATTGCCACGGTTTAACAAAATTATTAAAAATATTAAATGAAAAGCCCGTAAATAAAAAGGATTAAGCCAACTTTACATTACTTAACAAATCAATAATATCATCTTTTGAGATCTCAGGATTAATTTCTTTTATTGAAATAACAGAAGAAGTATCAACATTTTCTTTAAATATCTTTTCCAGTAAATTCAAATCATAATCATATAATATTGAACCATGTTGAAGAATATAACCTTCTTTTCTGAATTGCGCCGAGCCTATAAGTTTTCTGTTATGAAAACATAAATCAGCGCCTGTTGAAACCATCATGCAGTAATCAGGATGTTTCATCGGCTTTTTTACTCCTCCAAAATCCAGTTCTATGTCTATTTTTTTAAACGCATTTATCAAAATCCGCGAAATTTCCTTATAAGAATTGACAACATTAAAACCGTTTTTCAAATAAGACTCCGGACATATAAAGCTGTAAGTAATTTCATCATCATGGAAAAGAGCCCTTCCGCCTGTCAAACGGCGGACAATATCAATATTATTTTTTTTCAAAAAATTTTCATCGATAAAATCGCTTTTCTGATTGCGTCCTAAAGACACACATGCGGGCTTCCAGCCGTAAAGTCTGAAAATTGGCTCTTGCAAATTATTCTTAACGGCATTTTCAAGCAGATTATTATCTGTCCGCATATTTTCAACACCAGTTTTTACATCATACGGAATAAATTTCATTCGTTTTTGGCTTCTCTTTTGGTTAAATCTTTTTCAAACTGAGAAAATACATCGCTCCCGACAAATTGTTCAAGCGCTGCACGTTTTGCGTAATAATCAGACTTTGCTTTCATCAGATTATCAAGAGCAGTTCTGTAATAAGCATCAGTTATCAAAATTACTTCTTTTGACAATTCCTGCGACAAATCATAATTTTTCTTTCTTGCCACGGCAATATCCTCTATCATTTTTAACTTTTTGCGCGCGGTCATATAATTGTAATACAAATCAACAGTCCTCTGCTGCAAATCTTCAATCTTTCTGACAAGAATAATCATATCCGCATCAGTAACTTTTGTATATTTATAGTTAAGCGCCTTTGTATCCTGAGACATAATACCGAGAACATTACCGCCAATAATTGAACCTGTTGCAAGAATAGGATTACCCATACTTGCACCGACAAGCGTTGACATACTTGCAATAGTTGTTAATACTTTTTTTACGGATTTTTCATCAGGCTTATCTTCGTCAGGGTTTGCAAGCTTATACAGAGCAAAGTTTATCGTATCGCTCTGGGTAGCGGCACCCTGCCATAAAACCGTAAGATCTCCTACCATATCCTCCTGATCAAGCTCCAAATCTGCAGCAACCTCACGCGAAATCTGCTTGATACTCAAATCCGCAAAAGTTAAATCCGTTGAATCAAATTGTTCCGCATCTTTTTTTACGTATGTCTGATGAACTTTGTCTTCTTTTGCTTTTGCTTCCATATATTCTTTTTCGGGCGTATCCGAAAGCCCTGTACGGTAAGCGGGAGGTTTCGGATTTTTAAGATCTTTATACTCAATTGAAAGACACGGCAGAGATAAATTCATTATTAAAGCAAATATCAAAATTTTCTTCATTTCTGCACCGCCTTTTCTCCGACAAGTGTTGAATTATAGTTAAACTGATACAAATTCAATTTGTCTACAACTTTTTTCCCTGCAAGTCGCTGAAGTTCAAGGTGATATTTTTTTGCACATTCCATATAATAAAATTCTTCCACCCTCATATTGTCGTAAAGCGAAGATGAAATCGAAATTTCAAGTAAATCTTCTTCATCCAGAGCCTTAGCGTAATTTTTATTATACAAAAGGAGTCTCTGGCGGGTTTCTTTTAACTGTGAAAGCGAACTTTTGTAATTATAATATGCTGTAATAATCTTATCCTGCAGGGTTTCCACCAGACCGGCCAGTTCAATTAACTCCGTATCCGTTAATGGAATTTCTGTCGGCATATTTTTTCTGTTAATTAAATTCTGTGCAAGCCTTCCTGCAGCAAACGCAGATGACTGCATCATATAATCAGCTCCCAGAAGCGAAGGAGCAAGCGATGCTCCCGCAACAACGGCAGAAAGAGTTTTTGCCATAAGAGATGAATGAATTCTTCTCTGGCTCTCGGGTGTAGCAAGCTTTTTCAGTGCAAAACCGATTACCTGGTTGTTTTCAACTGTACCTTTCCAGAGATTTTCAATATCTTCGACATCTTTATCTTTCTGAAGTCTTATAAGTTCCTGCAAAACCTGTTCATCGTTAACCAGAAGCGATTGTTTTGTATTAATACTGTTTTTAGGAAGCTCAATTTTTTGCGCTTCCACCTTGCCGAGCGAAACCTCATCCGCCCATGCCGGAATTCCGGCAAAACTTAAGATTAACAGCCATATCAGATACTTTTTCATAACAATTTTATACCACAAGAAAAATAATAAATCCAATGATTGATAAACTATACATCAAATGATTGTTCTTCAAGAAGTCAAAAAAAATTATCATAAATAAAGTAAAGAGGAAATAAAAATTGAACTCCACCGTAAAAACATACACACACAGCCCTAAAAACAGCTTCTGCGAAAAAGCAGACGCTCTTCGCCGTGAAAACATGTATAAAGAAGCTGTTTCAAACTATCTAAACGCCATACTTATAGATAGAAAAAATGCTGAAAGCTATTACGGACTCGGGGTATGCTATAAAAATTTAAAACAATATGCAAAAGCCGTAAAATACCTTACTGCAGCATCAGAACTTAATCCGGAAAGTTACGAAATATACTTTGAACTAGGGATATGCCACCTCTTAGAAGGCATTCCCTGCGGTGCCATAAAAAACTTTATACGTGCAATACAGATTAATCCTGACAATCCTGAAGCGATTTTACAGCTCGGTGTTTCTCATGAATTATGCGAAGAATATGACCTTGCTTTGATGATTTATCAGAAATTAATAGAAAATTCTCCAAAATTTATAAAAGCCTATGATCACAAGTCAACACTGTTGATGAAACTGGGCAAATACAAAGAAGCATCAGGAGTTTTGCACAGTATTTTAAAAGAAAACCCTGATTATCATAAGGCTTATGCGGGGATAGGCGTATGTTTTGATAAAATAGGCAAAAAAGCTGATGCACAGAGATATTACAGAAAATTTTTATCAGAAGAGCCGTTTTCAAATAACGCTGAATTCATAAAAAACAGGTTAGATAAAATTTCGGAACGCAAAAATCTGAATACACATTTGAAGATCTGTAAATAAAAATTCAATTTAGTTTATAAACAAGATTCCGAATAACTTTTAAAAAGTGATAAAATAAATCACTTTTTCGAATTTTATTAATTATTTAGGCTAAAATTTAACCGTACGGCTAATTTCCGCCATGATTTAAAGTGGTAATATTAAGCATGCCGGAGGTTTGAAATGAATAATGAAAAAATTTCGGATGAACTTTGTGAAGTTTTATGCAGTATGGACAAAATTGAAACTTTAATCAAACTGCTTAAATTAACTTTGTTTGAAAACTCAGACTTTCAAATACAGGATAGCCAGAATTTATGTTTAATAATTGAAAAAATTTTTTGCGAAACCAAATTAAAAACCGCAGTTTTGGAGAATTCCGCAAATAAAAGCAATTGTCTTGTAGATAAAAATTTTTCATGTTAGCATAGGGCTTGTAAATATTAATTAAAAAGAGGTAAAAATATGCAAGCCCGCAGAGCAGCCAGAGAATTGGCATTTATATTATTTTCACAGTTTGATAAAAAAATAACGAATTATTCAAGAGAAGATTTACAAAATATAATCCTGAAATCAGTCAGAATTTTAACAAGCAGTGCGGAAGACGAAATGAAAACAGCACTGGGTTCATTGATTGCGATGCGTGATCAAATAGAAAATTATGAAGCAGATTCAGAAATAAATCTCAAAAGGCCGATAGGAGCCGCCAACATTCCTGTACCTATCCCTATGACATCAGATATGACGGGAAGAATTAATGAAATGATTGATATAGCAGAAAAAGCGGTTCTAGCGCTTGAAATTGCAGAATTTACAACGCTGGACTCACAGAATGATGTAAAAAATTATGCAATACAAATTGCCGAATTTTTCCAGAAAAATCATAAAGACGTTGACGATACTATTCAAAAATACGCTAAAAACTGGGATCTTGGACGTCTTGTAAAAATGGATAAAGATATTTTACGCATTGCAATTGTGGAACTTTTATACATAAAAGATGCGCCGATGAAAGTTGTTGTTGATGAAGCACTCGAACTTGCTAAAAAATATTCAACAGAAGACAGCGCTTCATTCATAAACGGTATTCTCGCTAAAGTTATAGTTGATTACGGAATTAATTAGAATAAAAAAAATTATAAACCGTCATAAAAACCGCTTAATTAAAAGCGGTTTTTATGACTAATTTTCAGATTTTCTCTTTTCGCGTACTACAAGTTCAAATCCGAGATAATCAAGGATTTCCTGAACAGTCTCAAACCTCACGCGTTTTTTATTTAAGGCACTAGAAAGACTACTCGAACATGGAATATTGTAACCTTTCTCACGTAAAATTTCTATAACTTTCCTCATAGAAAGTCTACGTTTCAATAAACAAATCTCAAGTTCCTCTTTAATATCTAACATAATATATTAGTATAATTTTATTTTTTATTGCTTGACAATAAGATAAAATAATGTTAGTTTATAATTAGCAATGCTATATAATAACGAACAATATTTAACAATGAATACTATTTATGAATTTGACGAAAAAGAAGATATTATACTGCCCGATACATACTGGGGAGAAATAGTTTATATTGTATATATTCTGGCTGACATCATCAAAACACGAACTAATATAAGACAAAAACTGTTCGAACTTAAAAGACAAATAAAAATACATCACAAATGGATGAAAGTTAAATAATTTTGTGTTATCATCCCTGTATGTTCGGATTTTTTAAAGATAAATTTAACAACCTGAAAGAAACTGTCTCTAACACCGCACAGGCACTTGTCGGCAATGTTGTTAAAACAGTTGAAAATGAAGAAGAATTTTCCGAATTCGTCCTTGATGATATGGAAGATATGCTGATAAGCGCTGATTTAGGCGCGGGATACGCATCCGAACTTGTTGACAAACTCAGAAACCAGACAAAGATTAAACCGTCAGAGGTAAAAAAATACTTAAAAGATGAATTTTTAAAAGTTCTGCAAGAAGCAGGAGACAACACTTTAAACTATAAAGAAAACGAATTAAATATATATTTTATAACAGGTGTAAACGGAGCCGGCAAAACAACTCTCATAGGCAAACTTGCATATAAATTTAAACAGCAGGGCAAAAAAGTTTTAATTGCCGCAGGCGATACCTTTCGTGCGGCTGCAGAAGAACAGCTTGACATCTGGTCAAAACGCGCCGGAGCATCAATTGTAAGACGCGATAAGGCAGATCCCGCATCTGTTGTTTATGAAGCAATCGAAAAAGCAAAAGCTGAAACCTATGACGTAATTCTTGTTGACACAGCCGGCAGACTTCAAAATAAATTCAACCTCATGGAAGAATTAAAAAAGATTAAATCAGTGATTGACAAAAAAGCTCCTGAAGCTTTGCGCGAATGCATTCTGGTACTTGATGCCAATACAGGACAAAACGGTCTCCAGCAGGCAAAAGTTTTCACGGAAGCCGTTAATATTACATCTGTTGCCTTAACAAAACTCGATGGTTCTGCCAAAGGCGCAATTGTTCTTACTGTTGCAAAAGAATTAAAACTGCCTGTAAAACTTGTTGGAGTCGGTGAAAAAATGGAAGACTTAAAAGAGTTTAATTCTGCAGAATTTATTGAAGCGCTATTTGAGTAAAAGGTGAAGAGTGGCAAGTGAAGAAAAATATAAAGTTTTAAAATACGTAGTAACAAAATTGGGAAACCCGATTGAATTAATCGGCACTTCACACTCCGCTCTTCACTCTTCACTTGTTATCGGTGTATTTCACGGTGATGAACCGCAGGGAAAATACTTAATTGAAGAATATTTAAAGAAAACTGTTCCCCCCTCCTCGAAATCTTGCAAGCCCGCCGAGGATGCAGAGTGCAGCCGTATCAGTTTAAGTGCGGGCGAAGCGATTTCGAAAAGGGGGATGCTGTTTATCCCATGCCTGAATCCTGACGGGTTACGCCTTGAAAGAAGAACTAATGCAAACGGGGTTGATTTGAACAGAAATTTCCCGACAAAAAACTGGGGGCAAAATCTCGGAGATAATGCGACCTGTGATGATGAAAATTCAGGCTATTACGGAGGGAAAAGGGCAGGAAGTGAAATCGAAACACAGTTTCTAATCGATACTATTGATGAATTCAAGCCTGAAATAATACTGACTCTCCACGCTCCGTACAAAGTCGTCAACTATGACGGTCCTGCAAAAAAAATAGCAGAAAAGATTTCAAAAATTATAAACTATCCTGCAGAAGCAAGCATAGGCTACCCTACCCCCGGAAGTTTCGGGACTTATGCCGGAGTCGAGAGAAATATCCCGACAATAACCCTTGAACTTGATGAAACCTGTCCTGTAGAAGATTTATTAAACCCCGTTCACAAAATTTTTGAAGAATTAAAAAGGACGGTCTTATAAAAACCGTCCTTTTTCGCAATATGTTTTAGCTTTTATTTGTCTTTATCATCCAGATAAATGCTAAATTTAAAATCATTACCTTCATGACTGAACGTAACTCCGCCTTCGCCTTTGTTTATGCCTCCATCCGAGTAAATTCCTGCATCTTTAACATAGTATTTACCCAGACCTTTTTTCTGCAAATCTCTATTTAATTTTGGTGCGAGATTTCCGTTGGAATCCTTATTATCAATTCGTCCGTCATTATTTACGTCCATTCGTTCAAGAGCAATCCCCATAAGGTCATACCCTTCTTTAAAATTTTTACCGCGTGTAAAGACAAACTCATTATTTTTACCCTTGCTCGGATCATAAGTTTTACCGTTCACTTCAATTTGTTTACCTACAGGCACCAAAAATGTTTTGGTCTTTTTGGCTTTTTCATCGTACATTTTAATTTTTGTGTAGCCTTCAGGTACATTTCCGTTTTTTGCATTGTTTACAGGTTCAACCATTACAATATCTCCTCATATCTTGTATAACTATTACGTATATACTTAATAAGTATTTCAGATATATAAATTTCCGTTTTCTTTATTATATTTTTACATTTCGTTACAAACAGGCAATTATTAACAGATAAAATTTTTATAAAATGTATACACGAGAAATGGAGATGTTATGACCGAACCTATTAAAAAAGTAAGCTCACACTATACAGGGCGTTACACTATCACAACAAATACAACAGACAATAACGCAAAAACAACAACTATTAAATTTTATGCCAAAGACGGAACGCAATTAAAACCGGATTATTATACCAGTGCTGAAATTTCTGATGCCGCAAATCAAAGCGACTACGGCAAATATTATACAACCAGACCTGCGAAATTAAATAACGGCAAGTTCGGCGTTGCTGTTACCGTAAAAGAAAGTCAGAAAGTCGGTATTCTTGCATCTGACTTTCTGGGAGTGGTTGATGACGGAACCATAACAAAATATAACCCTCACTATTTTGACGGTTACGATGCCGGGTACACAGGTGATGGCAAACCTTTGAGCAATTCAAATAAAAAAATGAAAAAAGGCGATACAATATACCTGCCGGCAGACAGAATTAAACTTGATTCTCCTGCAGGGTGGTTTACAAGAAATATATTCCAGCCCGTTTATCAGGTAAGGTCAAAATAAAAAATTTATTCATACTTATTCCCTCTTTTTATGGTAAAATAATCCTTGAAAGAGGGATATTTATATGAAATTACATAATTCTTATACAAACAAGACGGAAGAATTTGTACCTGTTGACGGGAACAAGGTTAAAATGTATGTGTGCGGACCTACGGTTTATGATTTTGCGCATCTGGGGCATGCAAGATGCTATATAACCTGGGATGTCTTATACAGATACTTAAAGTTTAAGGGTTATGAAGTAACATATTGCCGTAACGTAACGGACGTTGACGATAAAATTCTCAAAAAAGCGGAAAAAGAAGGAAAAACTCCTGAAGAAGTTTCACAGTACTGGTATAAACAGTTTGAAAATTCAATGAAGGCTCTAAATACTTTAAAGCCTGACATTGAACCGTTTGCCACAAAAACTTTAGGCGAAATGATAGGAATGGTAAAGGATTTAATCAGTAAAGGCTTTGCCTATGAAGCGGACGGAGATGTTTATTTCAGGGTAAAAAAATTCCCGCAGTACGGCGCGCTCTCAAAACAACCGATTGACCGGCTTGAAAGCGGTGCAAGAATTGAGGTTGGCGAACATAAAGAAGATCCGCTTGATTTTGCACTGTGGAAAAAGGATGAAAAATTCGGCTACAAATCACCATGGGGAGTCGGGCGTCCGGGCTGGCACATTGAATGTTCCGCTATGAGCAGAAAATATTTAGGCAAAACAATCGATATCCACGCGGGCGGTGCGGATTTGATTTTCCCTCATCATGAAAACGAAATTGCACAATCGGAATGCGCAAACGGCTGTAAATTCGTAAATTACTGGCTTCATAACGGTTTTGTAACCATTAATAAGGAAAAAATGTCTAAATCTTTAGGCAATTTCTTAACTATAGATGAACTTTTGAAAAAATATGATTCCAATACAATCAGATTTTTTATTCTGACAAACCACTACAGAATGCCTGTTGAATTTTCGGATGAAGCATTGTCATCCGCACAGGCAGGAGTTAAGAGAATGCTTAACGCTAAGCGTACAAAAGTAAATGAAGGCTTGGATATCACAGGAACGGATGAATATAAAGCATTTGTGGATGCCATGGATGATGACTTGAATACGTCAAAGGCTTTAGCAGTATTGTTTGAACTTACAAACAAAGCAAATAAAGACGAAAAAGATGCATTTACAATTCTCTATAAATTAGCATCAGCACTCGGCTTTACCTTTGAAAAAACAACTCTTTCGGAAGACGAATTGAAAAATGCGGTTAAACATGTTTCGGAAAAACTCGGCAAAGACTTTAGTTCAATGGAAGAATTAATAGCTTACAGAAAAGAAGCACGTGATGCAAAAAACTGGGATATCTCTGATAAAATCAGAAATGCGCTTGATGAAGTTAATATTGTCCTGAAAGATTCCAAAGAAGGCACAACGTGGGAAGTTAAGTAAATTTTTCTTAACAAACAGGCAAAAAATATTTTGACGTAATTTATAGAGAGTATGGTAGATATAAATATTTCAACAAATACGATAATACCTGTTATGCCTGCTGCAAAAGGTAAAACTTCTGACGGCAGAATTATATATGAAACAAAAGACACTGTAACGGGTAAAGTAACTAAATTTTCAATTCCTGAAGAAAATCAGGATAAATTTGAAAAAGTAGTTCAGGAAGTTCAGAAAAAATACGGGAAATATAACACAAACCCCGAAAAAAAATTCGCACATACCGCACATCTGGCAACGCTGGGCGGAGCCATTGCAGGCGGAGCTTTAACAGCTTCATTTATAAAAACAAAATCAAAAACAGGCAGATTTTTTAAAACTATCGGCGGTGCGTTAGGCGGTGTGGTCGCTGCGAGCATTGCTCTGGCAGGTGCTATATTATATCCGATGTTAAAATATACAAAAGAATTAAAAAATTTAGGATATAAACCGCTGGATGAGTCAACCGCTGAAATTAAACCTGAAATAAAAGCCCATGAAACAGAAGAAAAAGAACAGCCTAAAACAGAAAAACAATAATCCTTACCTTTTTTGCAGGTTTGTCATATAATAATTGTATGAAAAAATTATTGTCTTCAATTTCAATTTTGAGCTTTATATTGCTTTGTACACCGTCTCAGGCACAGATTGTACCTCAGATTCCGCAGTCAACTCTTGAGGCTGCACGCGAAGCTTCCGTTACCGCAGATAATATTCCTTCATCAGAGGTTATCAGAGTCGGCATAGGAACACAAAACTTCGGCACTTACCAGTACAAAGAAATAACGATCTTCGGCACAGGCGACACACAGATTTACGATAACAGAATACTTATAGGCAATTATGCGCCCGATAAAGAAATAAAAATTTCTTATACAAACGGGAAATTTAATATTTATACGGAAGGTAATATGTTCCCTGACAGAGTTGACGGACCTGTAGAAATAACAAGTAATTTCGGGCTGTTAGGTGTTGCAGGATTAAAAAGGGCGGGCAAGCAGGCTCTTTATCACGGAGCATTTGAACTTACACCCAACAGCAACGGAACATTCAATCTTGTTAATATGATAGAGGTTGAAGATTATCTGAAAGGCGTTGTCCCGAACGAAATGCCGGTGCATTTCGGGCTTGAAGCCCTCAAAGCGCAGAGTGTTGCCGCAAGAAATTACGCTCTTTCACCGCGTGTTAAATCATCGCCGAATTACGATCTTGTAGACAGTGTCGCAAGTCAGGTTTACTTTGGCGCAAATACCGAAAAACCGCTTTCCAATCAAGCAGTTGAAGAAACAGAAGGAATTGTTGCAATATATGACTGGGATTTAATTCTTGCCCAGTATTCATCAACCGCAGGCGGATATACCGAAAGTTTTTCAAACGCGTTTTCAGATCCTAAGACAAAAGAATTTCCGTCTGATGACAAACCTTATCTGCAAGCGCGTCCCGATATAATAGGACAGGCACCGTTGAATAAGGAAGAAGATGCTCAAAACTACTACAAATCCAAACCTGATGCCTACGATATCCGCTCACCTTATTTCAGATGGGAGCGGGAATGGACAGCAGACGAGCTTAAAAATGCGCTTGAAACTACACTTGTTTCGCAATCCGCTACGGGATTTGTGCATCCTGTGTTTAAAAAAGGCGACAAACTAGATGACCTTGCAGAATTAAATGTTGTAAAACGCGGAGATTCAGGCAAAATAATCGAAATGGAAATTGTAACCCGCTCACAAAAATACAAAATATTTAAGGAACTGGTTGTAAGACGTCTTTTAACTAAAGACGGCAAGGCTCTGCCGAGTGCAAATGTAGTATTTGACAATATTAAGGATGAATACGGAAACCTTATAACGGTTCACGCTTACGGCGGGGGCTTCGGGCACGGAGTCGGTATGAGCCAGTACGGTGCAGGTTTTATGGGCTCAGAAATGCATATTCCTTATGACAAAATTCTCCGGCACTATTATACAGGGATAACTCTTTCTACAAAACCTGTTATTGTCTCAACAGATAACGGACAGCAAAGCGTAACACAGCATTTTTATGCAAAAGATAAAAAAGCAAAACTCATCATTGACAACAAATTCGGGGTAAATAATTTAACAGTAGAGATTAACGGAACCAAACAAAATTATGAATTACCCAAAGAAATGCTTGGATTCAAAAGGTATTCGGAAATTGATATTTCCAAATACATAAAAAAAGGTCGTAATACAATTACATTTACATCTCCGGAATTTTTCGAAAGTTCGGCAAGGAAGGGTGTAAGATTATACGTAGAACTGGTAGAAAAACATGACAACGGATACAGCTGGTAATAAAAATATCGAAAAAACAACAAGTGTTTTAAAAGCTGCGTGGATAATCGCTGTAGTTACAATAATAAGCAAACTTATAGGATTTATAAGAGATATTGTTATCGCAAACTATTACGGTGCAACTTTAGTTTCGGATGCTTATTACTATGCTTATCAAATTCCGTCTCTTTCTTTAATTTTACTGGGGGGGGTCGGAGGGCCTTTTCACAGCGCAACTGTTGCGGTATTTTCAAAACTTATTCCTAATTTAAGAGAAAAACCTGCAGAAGATGTTAATAAATTATATTCAACATTTATGACAGCTACCACAATATTTTTTCTTATACTGTCCGTCATAATGTTTGTATTTCCTCGCCAGATAATGGGACTGATTATTTCAAACGGCTCCGCGGATATGGTTAGCCTTGCGGCGGAACATTTAAAAATTATGACCCCGCTTTTGATTATCGGTGGAATTGTCGGAATTTACTACGGCATATTGATTATATATAAACAGTTTATGCTCCCGAATTTGTCGCCTATTATAATGAGTGCGGCAATTATAGGTGTAGTAACGGCTGTACCCGATGACAGCAAAGGATACGCTCTTGCGTGGGCAACAACAATAGGTGCTATATTACAGCTTGTTATACAGTATCCGAATGTGAGAAAACTCGGGTTTAAGTGGAGGCCTGATTTTCATTTTACAAATAATCCGAATTTCAAAGAAATAACCGAACTTTTATTCCCTGCTGTTTTGAGTTCAACTGTCGGACAAATCCATATTTATGTAGACATGTTTTTTACATCATCAATTTCAGAAGGCGCATGGACTGCAATAGGTTATGCAAACAGAGTTTTTCAATTTCCTGTGGGAATTCTTGTTACAGCGTTTCTCGTTCCATTATTCCCGATTTTCTCAAGGCTTGTCGCGGAAAAAGATTTAGAGGGGATTAAAACTTATTTTAACAAAGGTGTCGGCGTTCTTTTCTTCGCGGCAATTCCGATTATTATAGGAATATTGACTGTCGGAACGGATGCTGTCAGACTTGTTTTTGAACGCGGAGCATTTGACGAAAATGCGACATTTATGGTAACCGAAGCACTATGGTTTTTGTCTGTTTCAATTCTGCCTTATGTTTTCAGAGATTCAATAACAAGAGTTTATTACTCTTTCAATGATTCTAAAACCCCTTTTGTTGTAGCTTTTTCCTCGATTGTATTAAAATATCTTCTGAACGTAATATTTATAAAACACATGGGAATGGGTATAGGCGGAATTACTCTGTCAACATCACTTGTAACTCTGTTCAATGCCTGTGTTTTAGGAGCGTTGATTTATAAAAAGGTGAGAATGGATTACAAATCTTTGTTTACAAATCTTTTAAAAATGTGCATTGCAGGGATTATAACAATTGCAGTATGTTTCGGCACTGCTGTGTGCTTTGACAAATTCATAGAACTGCCGAAGATGTTATTTGAAATAACCAAAATAACATCAGTAGGCATAATTTGTGTTGTAATTTACACAGGACTGAATCTTCTGTTTAAAATGGAATACGCTGAAGAATTAAGTTCAAGATTGATTAATAAAATAAAACGTAATACATAAAGCGTCATCCCGAATTTATTTCGGGATCTCAATAAGATTCTGAAATAAATTCAGGATGACTAAACATTACAGGATATTATGTTTGAATTATAATTAAACCATGATTATACAAAACATTGAAAAAATTAAAGAAGTACTTGAAAATGACGGGGTAATAGCTTATGTAACAGATACGGTCTGGGGACTTGGCTGCCTGCCGTCATCTGAAAAAGCCGTAAAAAAGATTTACGAAATAAAAAAACGCGAGGCGCAAAAACCTTTAATTTTAATGTCAAATGAGAACTATAATCTTCTTGAATACGTAAAACCGATACCAAAAATCGGCTGCCGTTTGATAAAGAAATATTTTCCCGGTGCCTTAACCCTTGTGGTTGAAAAATCGGATAAAACACCTTATTATATGACTTCAAACATGGAAACAGTCGGGATAAGGGTACCTGACAACGAGGTTTTCAAGGAAATTTGCGAAATTGCCCCTGGTCATGTTCTTGCAACAACAAGTGCAAACCTTTCCCACCAGCCGTCTGCAAAAACTTATAAACAGGCCCTGGAAAATATGCAAGGACTTGCAGATTTAATAATTCCTGATTACGGTCATATATGCAAGGGACTTGAATCAACTGTATGCGGAGTATTCACAGATGAACCGAAAATTTTCCGTCAGGGCGCAATAACAATTGAAATATAAGTAAAATAACAACACTTGAAAAATTCTGAAAAAAGCTTTATAATAAAAGAAAGATAAAAATCAAGGAGTTTAAAATGGAAAATATGAAAGAGCTTAGAATTGCCCCCCCCCCGCAAAGGCCGCTTGGTTCAAGGGCTTAAGGTTAGTATATTCATTCCATAATATCAAACTTTACCAAAAGATAAAAATAGCTTATAGTAATGTAGTTCATCACATTATAAATTCTCGAAAATTTGCTTTTACCCTTGCAGAGGTTTTGATTACGCTCGGCATTATCGGAGTTGTAGCCGCACTTACAATACCGACACTTTTGGCAAATCAGAGAAAAAAAACTGTTGAAGTTTCTCTTGCAAAATTTTACAGTACAATGAATCAAGCAATAAAATTAGCTGAAAATGATTACGGTGAAATGACATACTGGGCGCCGGATTATAACTCGGAAAATTTCGGTGAATGGTGGGAAGAATATCTTTCAAAATACGTCAAAAATATTTACAAAAAAGAAGCACACGACAAATATTACGATGTTGCTTTTAATGACGGAAGCGGTTTTAGAGCTTATTTACCGGAGGATAGTGCAGGTCGTGCCTGGATATTTTTCTGCCCGAGATTTGACAGATGTCTTGATGATACTAACGGATGGGAGAAATATAACGGAATAGATGCATTTTTGTTCGCTATATGTCCGAACGGGAAAATGGCGGCATCAGGCTACTGTACAACACAAGCTTCTTCAAGAGACGTATTAATAAGAGGCTGCGCGAATTCTACTCCAAAAAACAGACATGCCTGCACGATGCTGATACAATATGACGGCTGGAAGATAAGCAAAGATTATCCGCAAAGAATTTAGACCAACTCAGATGCACGATAAGAACTTCTGACAAGCGGGCCTATTTGATAATGTTTTATCCCTAGTTGTTCGGCAATAGCTTTCAATTTTTCATATTCATCGGGTGTATAGTATTTTGAAACCTCAAGATGAACTTTTGAAGGCTGAATATACTGACCTATTGTTACAATATCACAGCCTGAGGATTTTAAATCAACAAGAGTTGCTTCTATATCTTCAAAAGTTTCGCCCAACCCTATCATCAAACCTGATTTGGTTATAATATCGCTGTTATCTTTCACATATTTTAAGACATCAAGCGAGCAGTCATAATCTCCCTGCGGTCGTGCTGTTTTAAATATTTTTCTTACCGTTTCAATATTATGATTAAAAACATCAGGATGAGCCTTAATTATTGTATCAAGAGAATTTTTACTCCCCTTAAAATCAGGAGTCAAAATTTCAATTTTTATATCAGGTGAAATTTTTCTGATTTCATAAATACAATTTGCAAAATGTTCAGCCCCGCCGTCAGGCAGATCATCTCGCGTAACAGATGTTATCACCGCATATTTAAGCCCCAGATCTTTAACAGCCTGTGCAATATGCAGCGGTTCATTTTCATCAAGCGGTTCGGGCTTTGAACAGGTAATATTGCAATAACGGCAATTACGGGTGCAGTTATTTCCCATAATCAAAAAAGTTGCCGTATTTTTCGTATAACATTCATTTTTATTTGGACAGCGTGCGTTTTCGCAAACCGTATTCAAACACTTTGATTTTAAAATTCTTCTGACCGTTCGCGTTTTATCAGTATCAATAATTGGTCTTTTTAAATAATCCGGAAGTCTGTTTCGCATATTTTAATCGTAATACCAAAAATATAACCTTGCAAGGTTATATTAAAATTTATGCTTACCGTTAAAAATGTCATATCTGAAATAAATTCAAGGCAGGCTATTAACTTGTTTCAGGCTCTTATGATATGCTGAACTAAATTCAGCATGACGGCAAGCATAAATTTTAATAGCAAAAATATTGATTTTCATGACTTATAACGTTATAATATAATTAAGGAAGTACAATCAGGAGAATTTGTATGAAAAATTTGATAACATTATTTTGTTTATTATGCTTTGCAGGATGCGCTTACGCAGAAGTTTATGAAGTCCCGGGTTCACAGGTAACAACAGAAGAAGAAGTTCAGGTTCAGCCGGATGAAAACGACAAAAAACAAACCGAAACAAAAGTTGAACGTAAAAAAATCTGGCGCCACAGAGACCTCAATCCGACAAATACATACTGGAATTTCGGTAAAGTTCCGTTCTGGACAGGCACTATTTAGCGCTAGGCGACAGAGAGCGGAGTACATTTGCAAAGTGCTGAATGCACGAATGCAAATTACGGAGGCTCGTTTAATGTCGCCGGGCAAGAAGCGCGAGGCAGTTGAACTACTTAAATAAGCATTCAAAAATTCCCTCGGAATATGTCGGATGCGCGAAGCAGACACGTTTCAAATCTTCTATACTTAAATTATTCTGCATAGCAATTACCATTTGCTGAATTAAGGCTGATGCCTCCTTTGATACAATGTGTACGCCGATTACTTTTCCATCCTGCGACAGAATTTTTATAAATCCATCGGTACAGTTATCACAGTGAGATTTACCTAAAGCAGAAATCAAAAGAGTTGCTTTTTTGTATGTTCCTTCTTCCATATCCTGTTCGCGTTTTCCGACCCACGCAATTTCAGGGCAGCCGTAAACTACAGAAGGCACAAGTTCTTCATTGAACTCAATCCCTGAAACTTCTGACGCAGCCTGCTTTATTGCAAAATGTGCAAGCTGAATTTTACCGTACGCATCCCCGATACATGTTACACTGTCTGAAATCTTTTGCGGCACACGTCCTGCGGCTAAAAGAACAAGTTCAGGTTCAAGCACATCACCTGACGCTAAATAAACTTTCTTATTTTCAATTTTTTCTACGCTGTTTGAAAGATAAGTTTTTATTTTCTTAGCTTTAAAAATACGCTCAACACGCTTTGAAACCTCAATGTCTGCAACAGGTAAAAGATGTTCGGCCATTTCAACAATAGTTACATCAACCTCAAAAGCTGAAAAAATCCTTGCCCACTCGATGCCTATCGCCCCTGAACCTATTATTACAATACTTTCAGGAAGTTTTTTTAAATTCAAAATATCATCGGAACTCAATACAAATTCATGGTCAAATCTTAAATTTTCAAAGTCTCTCGGCGCCGAACCGGTTGCCGTAATAACTTTTTCGCACTCATAAACTTCTCCGTTTGCAATAATAGAGTTGCACACTTGTTTTTCTATAATGTCATCCCGAACTTGTTTCGGGATCTCACAATCATTTTTATCATAGTTAGATTGCAGCTGAAGCCCGCAATGATGCTTATTGCCATAAATAACTGCCTCCGCATTAATCACAACAACACCTGAATTTTTCAGGGCAAGTTCAAGAGAACGTCTTAATTTTTCAACAATTTTGTCCTTGCGTTCAACAACTTTTTCATAATCAACGGAAAGGTCAGAACATTTTATTCCCAAGTCGGAAGAACACTTCATCTCCTCGTAAAGTTCTGCCGAATGCAAAATTGCTTTTGTCGGAATACAGCCTTTATTAAGACAAACCCCGCCTATTTTATCTTTTTCAAAAAGGACAACTGACAACCCTTTTGCTCTTGCATGAAATGCTGCTGTATAACCTGCAGGTCCTGCACCTATAATACCTAAATCAAATTTCATAGAAAATCCCTCCACCGCTTACGCGGTCTCACCTACCTTTACAAGAGAGAGTCCAATTTATCTTGTATAAACTCTGGGCAGTCTTACTTTCAAACGGCAGGTCAATTCGTAATTTATAGTACCTAAAATTTTTGCCCAGTTGTCAATTGAATGCTTTTCATCTAATAACGTTATAATATCACCTGGCTTTGCATCAACACCGGTTATATCAAACATCATTTGATCCATAGTAATATTGCCAACCTGAGGGACATCCTTACCATTTAAATTTCCTGAAATTTTGTTTGATAGCCCGCGCGGAACTCCGTCAGCATAACCGAGCGGAACCGTTGCAATCTTTCTGTTACCATGGGCGGTGAATGTATGTCCGTAACTTATCCCTTCTCCGTCATGAGCCTCATGGATATTAACAATACGTGCTTTCAAAGACATAACAGGCTTTAAGTCAGGTCTGCGAATCTCACCGTCTTGCGGCAAATCAGGATAAAGCCCGTAAATTCCGATGCCTGCTCTGTACATATTTGAATTCGGCACATCATAACACATAGCACCTGCTGTATTCAATATGTGAAGGAGCAGACCCGTTGTATCAATTTGCGAAATTACGCTGTTCCATCTGTCAATTTGAATTTGAGTTTTCGCTCGGTTTTCGGCATTGGCAAGATGGGTAAAAACACCGCCGAATTCAAGATAATCAGCTTTCCTTACCTCATTTATAAAACCTGCTGCCATATCTGCTGCGACACCGATTCTGTTCATGCCTGTATCAAGCTTTACATGAACTTTAGGTCTTTTCCCTGTTCTCTCAAAAGCTTGCTTGCACGCGGCCAGATGCTCTTCTGAAAAAATTGCAATTATCAAATCTGCATTTACTGCACTTTCAACGGCCCAAACAGGAACCGCACCCAGGACGAGAATATCGCAATTTATCTTTGCCTGTCTTAAATCAACACCCTCATCAATTGAGGCAACGCCTAACATATCAGCCCCCGAAGCAAGAAGAGTAGGAGCAATCATAACAGACCCGTGCCCGTAAGCATCAGCCTTTACAACCGCCAAAAGCTTTTTGTCTTTCGGGGTATTTTTTCTGATTGAACGCATATTATATGCGATATTTTCAAGATTAATCTCAACCCAGCTGTCTCTGTGAATATTAATATTAGTTTGTCTTACGTTTTTCATAATAACTTTAGTATATAACTAAATTTTCAAAGGAGCAATTATTTTACAACATAAAAAATGTTATCGTAATATTTCCTGCTCCTGTGGGAGGGATAAAAGGAGAGGGTTTTGTTATGCGGGAACTGTGCGTCCCCGCACCCAGCACTTAATTTCTTTCTTTTTGTTGCGATGCAAAAAGAAAGAAATTAAGAAAAGAAAGAAAAACACGCTGACCGTTTAATCTGCACTAAATTCAACCAGAGCGGATGAACTCGCTGTATTTTTGTCATTCCGAACTTGTTTCGGAATCTTTTTTAACGCTCAAACAGCATCCGCTTTGCTGCTGTTTCATTAAGTGCAGATTATTGAATGTTACGTGCACTTCGTGCACTGTAATGACTTATCGTCTTATTCACTTATTAACCTATTCACTTCCGATAACATTTTTTATGTTTTTAAATTTAAACAAATTACTTTTTTGTAATATAATTTAGTTATGGACAGACAGGAATTTATTAAAGCAAAACGTATCGTTTTTAAATTCGGAACAAATATTTTAAGGGGAGATGACGGCTATGTATCACTTCCACGCGTATTTTCATTTATTGAAGATTTAGCACGTCTTGCAAGGCAGGGAAAAGAAGTCATCGTAATAACCTCAGGAGCCGTAGGTTTAGGCAAAAAAAGATTAGGTATTGAAAGCACTGAAGGAGTTGCACTTAAACAAGCATGCGCCGCAATAGGACAGAGTAAGTTAATGTCGATTTATGAAACAGGATTTGATACTTACGGGCTTATTGCTTCTCAAATTCTTTTAACAGAAGACGATTTTTCTTTGAGACAGAGATATTTGAGTCTCAGAACAACTCTGAATAAACTTCTTGAACTTGGCGTTGTACCGATTATTAACCAGAACGATACCGTATCAACGGTTGAAGTTCATCCGCAGTTTGAGCATATGCAGGTTTGTTTTTCCGATAATGACAAACTGTCAGCTCTTGTAGCAAGCGAGCTTGACGCTGATTTGCTTGTAATTCTTTCTGACGTTGACGGTCTGTTTGACAAAAATCCAAAAACAAATTCCGATGCAAAAATTATCAGAACGGTTAAAGAAGTAACGGAAGATATCCTTGCACTGGGAACAGACGCCTCAGAAGGCGGAAGAGGCGGTATGAGAACAAAGCTGAAAGCAGCACAAATTGTTACAAGATTCGGCGGTAAAGTTTTAATCGGAAACGGCAAAATTCCTTATGTTATTAAAAAAATATTTGAAGGTGAAGAAATCGGCACAATGTTTCTGCCTCAAACCGAAAGCCTTCCAGATAAAAAACGCTGGATTGGCTATGCCACAAATATCATAGGTCAAATTGTGGTAAATGACGGCGCAAAAAAAGCATTAAAGGCACAAAAAAGTCTTCTGCCAATCGGTGTATGCGAGGTTATAAACGAATTCAACAAGGGCGATGTTGTTTCAATCCTTGACGAAAAACACAACGAAATAGCCCGCGGAATAGTAAACTACAGCTCGGATTCCTGCCGTAAAGTAATCGGATGCCACTCGGATAATATTATGGAAATTCTCGGCTTTAAAAACTATGACGCAATAATTACACGCGACAATATTACACTGCTTTAACAAATCCTTCCTCGCCCCATCGGACTGACCTCCGTGTGGGAGAGAGTTGGAATAAGGGGTAAAATACAAATGGACTTTATACAAATCGCAAAAAACGCAAAAGAAGCTTCTTTAAAAATTGCTGACTTATCAACTGAAATAAAAAACGATGCACTAATCAAAATTGCCGATGAAATTGAAGCGTCAAAAGACGAAATTTTTGATGCAAATAAAAAAGATTTATCGGAAGCTGAAAAACTTGTAGAGACAGGTAAACTCAATAAATCAACTTTCAATCGTCTAAAACTTGATGAAAACAAAATGCGTGATATGGTTCAAGGGATAAGAGATATTGCAAAACTTGAAGATCCTGTTAATAAAAAGCTTCTGGTGCGGGAGCTTGACAGTGATTTGACTTTGTATAAAGTTTCATGTCCTATCGGGGTTCTCGGTATAATTTTTGAAGCAAGACCTGATGTTATTGCTCAAATTTCATCTCTTGCAATAAAATCAGCTAATGCCGTAATCTTAAAAGGCGGTAAAGAAAGCATTAACACAAACAAAAAAATTCTTGCTGTCATAAATTCAGCACTCGGAAAGGTTGAAAACTTTCCTAAAAATGTTATTCAGCAGGTGTTTACGCATGAAGATGTTGCAGAAATGCTTAAATGCGATAAATATATAAATTTGATTATACCGAGAGGCGGAAACAAACTCGTTAAATTTATAAAAGGAAATACAAAAATTCCTGTTCTGGGGCATGCTGACGGTATCTGCCATATATTTGTCGATGAAGCGGCTGATCTTGATATGGCAATAAAAATTGTAACCGATGCAAAAACTCAATACCCGAGCGCCTGCAATTCGGTAGAAACCCTTTTAATCCATGAAAAATTCCCGTATATTGATAATTTGCTTGCAGCCTTGCAATTGTCTGAAATTCAGCTTATCAATAACCCCGAAAGCTGGTCGCATGAATATGGCGATAAAATTCTATCTTTCAAAACGGTAAAAAATGTGGATGAAGCAATCGAGCATATAAATACATACGGTTCGGGGCATACTGACAGTATTATTACAAAAAATACAGAAAATGCAGAAAAATTTATGAATAAAGTGGATTCCGCAGGGGTATATTTTAATGCCTCAACGCGCTTTGCTGACGGCTTCCGTTACGGCTTCGGTGCAGAAGTCGGGATTTCCACAAACAAAACCCATGCCAGAGGCCCTGTGGGATTAGACGGCTTAACCATTTATAAATACAAACTTATCGGTAACGGTAATATTGTAAAAGATTACGCTGACGGTACAAAGAATTTCCACCACAGAGATTTAATTTAGCGGAGAGTATTTATCTTCAAAAATTGATAAATCTTTGTCTTTTTGTTATAATAAAAGAGCAGCACGGAGAGGTGTCCGAGTGGTTTAAGGTGCGGATCTCGAAAGTCTGTGAGGGGTAACACTCTCCGTGGGTTCGAATCCCACCCTCTCCGTTTTAATTGAAAATTGAAGAGAATTTATGCAGGGATGAGAACCACAAGGCAACGCCTTGTCAGGTTCGAGCGCGAACGAGCTGAGGGCGGAGGTTTGACGGCGAAATGGGGAAGCCATTGAAGACGACAACCGCAGACCCGTTAAATGCGAGTGAGCAAGACAATCCCACCCTCTCCGTTTTAAATTTTATATTAATTTATAATTACATAAGTGAAATATATGAAAATAGGAATTATTGGTTTAGGACTCATCGGCGGCTCATTATTTAAAGATTTGAAAAAATCTTACGATGTAATTGCCGTTTCAAAATCTCAAAACGGAGAAAAAATATACAAATCTTACAATGCTTTAAAAGATAGAGATTTAATTTTTGTATGTACTCCTATGAATAAAACTCCGGATGTTCTGGATGAACTTGAAAGTATTTTGTCTCCTGAAACAGTTGTTACAGATGTCTGCAGCCTTAAAAAATTCGTATCAGAAAAACAAAGACCGTATACTTTCATTCCGTCTCATCCAATGGCAGGCACCGAACACAAAGGATACGAAAATTCATTTGAAGGTCTGTTTAAAGGCGCAAAATGGGTAATCACAGGAGACAAAAATGAAATGCTTCTTGAAATTATTAACTATCTTGGAGCAAAACCTGTATTTACAACGCCGGAAAAACATGATGAAGCTGCAGCACTGATTTCTCACATGCCAATGGTAATTGCACAGGCTTTAATGCTTGCCGCAAAAGATAATCCGTTGGCAATGGAAATTGCAGCCGGCGGATTCCGAGATATGACAAGACTTGCGTTATCTAATGAAGAAATGGCATGTGATATGGTTTCAATGAATCACGTAAATATAGAACACAGCATCTTAAAACTTTATAAATCTATCGGCGGACTATTAAACGGCAGCTATCCTGAGATAATTGCCGAATTAAAAAAAATACGCTCTAAAATGTTTATTTAGCAAAAACTTCCGCTATTGATTTATTATAATCAGGACGTAAAATTCCTTTTTCAGTAATTATACCGGTAATCAATTCATGCGGTGTTACATCAAAGCCTGGGTTTATTACATTAACATCAGGAGCACATATCAATTTCCCGTTTATATGTGTAACCTCATCATGCGAACGTTCTTCTATTACAATTTCATCACCTGTTTTAATGCTTTTATCTATTGTCGATAAAGGAGCTGCGACATAAAAAGGTATATTATGATATTTTGCGGAAATTGCAACTGTGTAAGTCCCTATTTTATTTGCAGTATCTCCATTTGCGGCAATTCTGTCGGCACCTACAACTACCATATCAATTATGCCTTTTTTCATAAAATATGAACACATACCGTCAGTAATTAAAGTTGTAGGAATACCGTCCATAGTAAGTTCAAATGTTGTAATTCTTGCCCCTTGCTGGCGCGGACGGGTTTCATCCGCAAAAACCTGAACTGTCGGATCATTTGCAAAAGCTGATCTGACAACACCGAGAGCCGTACCGTATCCTACTGTAGCCAGTGCTCCGGCATTACAATGCGTCAGTATTACAGCTCCTTTTGGAACAATCTCCGCTCCGTAATCTCCGATTTTTTTATTAATTGCAATATCTTCATCCTCAAGCTTTATTGCATTTTGTTTTAATTCTTCGACAATTCCCTTTATATCAGATTCGGAATTTTTAATAACCTCTTTTTGCTTTTCAACAGCCCACATCAAATTTACGGCAGTCGGACGGGAGGTCGCCATATAATCAGCTTTATCAATAAGTTTTTTGACAAATTCATCGCGTGAAAGATTTTCTTTTTCAAGCTCCAGTGCGTACAAAACAACACCATGCGCGCCTGCAACACCTATTGCCGGAGCTCCTCTTACAATCATATTTTTTATTGCATCAAACATCTGCTTGCCATGTGTAATGTTTATATACTTAAATTCGTACGGCAAAAGAGTTTGATCAACCATTTTTGAATAATTATCAATCCACTGTATAGTTTTTATTTTTGAATGAAATTCTGTCATAATTAATTCCTTTTTTTTATTCTAATAATAATTGAAATATATTTTTACGTAAAGTATATTTTTATAAGTAAATGCAGTCCAATACGAATTAATCCGGCTTGAGAGACGGAATATCTTTATAACTTTCTTTATGTTATTTATGGTAAAATATAAATATGATAGAAAGATATACACGTAAAGAAATGGCAAAAATTTGGAATTTACAATCTAAATTCCAATATTATCTTAATGTTGAAATTGCTGCAGCAGAAGCTTACGCGGAACTCGGTATTTTCCCTCAGGGTGATATAGAAAAATTAAAATGTAAAGCCGGATTTGACCTTAACAGAATTGATGAAATCGAAGCAGAGGTAAAACATGATGTAATTGCATTTTTAACATGCGTAAATGAAAATCTGGGCGAACTCGCAAAATATATGCATGTAGGTATGACAAGTTCTGATGTAATAGACACCGCTTTTGCACTACAAATTCAGGACAGCGGTAAAATTATTATAAAAGATTTGGATGAAACAATTCAGTCGATGAAGGAGCTTGCCCAAAAACACAAAAACACTATTTGTATAGGACGTTCTCACGGTGTACATGCAGAAATTATGACATTCGGGGTAAAAATTTGCAATTGGATTGATATTCTTGAACGCCAGAGAGCAAATTTTATTCATGCCCTTGATGAAATAAAAGTCGGACAGATTTCAGGCCCTGTAGGGACATACAGCAATATCCCGCCGGAAGTTGAACAAATTGCCTGCAAAAATCTCGGTCTCAAACCTGCAAGGATTTCAACACAAATTATCGCAAGAGATTACCATGCTTATTTTATGCAGTCGCTGGCGCTTATTGCAAGCGTTATTGAACAATTTGCGACAGAAATAAGACATCTTCAGCGTACAGAAGTTCTTGAAGTTGAAGAAGGTTTCGGGAAAAATCAAAAGGGTTCATCTGCCATGCCACATAAAAAAAATCCGGTATTATCCGAAAATTTATGCGGGCTGGCACGTGTGGTCAGAGCTAATTCAATTGCGGCGCTTGAAAATATTCCTTTGTGGCATGAACGCGATATTTCGCATAGTTCGGCAGAAAGAATAATTTTTCCGGACAGTTTAATGCTTGTTGATTTTATGCTCAACAGATTTAAAAATATTATACAAAATCTTGTTGTACATGATAAGAATATGCTGAAAAATACAGAAAAATTCGGAGGTATAATATTTTCTCAAAAAGTTCTGTTAAAACTTATTGAAAAAGGTCTGTCAAGAGAGGATGCTTACAGACTGGTTCAAAGAAATGCAATTGATGCATTCGAAAATGACGGAGATTTTAGAGTTAATCTGTTGAATGATGAAAGTATTACAAAACTCCTGACACCTGTTGAAATTGATGAAATATTTAACAAAGAAGAATTTTTGAAAAACATTCGGGAAATATATAACCGTATCTTATAAAAAGTGCCTGCAATTACAGGCACTTTCATATACTTATGAATAATAAAGCTATATATTATTTTTTTAAATTTTTTTAAAATTCCAGCAAAACTTTTAATGTTTCTTTTTCCTTATTTTTTTCAAATGCTTCTATTGCATCATCTGCGTTGTATTTTGCTGAAATAAGAGGCGAAAAATTTACTTTTCCTGATTTTAAAAGTCTTAATGCAGCAGGGAATTGCCCGCATCTTGAGCCTAACACCGTAATTTCATCAATTACAACAGGTGCAAGATTAAATTCTTTTGAGGCTGCAACGGTGCTTTTTAAAACAAGCACTCCGCGAGGTTTTGTAAGTGCAAGAGATGTTTCAAAGCCTGAAACGGAACCTGTTGCTTCTACAACGACATCATAAATTTTTTCCACTTTTAAATCATTAAGCAATTTTGTTTTAACACCTTGAGCTTTAGCAATATCAAGTTTATTTTGATGTTTGCCGACTAAAGTAACATCAAAATTCTGCGCATTTAATGTTAAAGCGGTAATAAGCCCGAGCTTGCCGTCTCCGAGAACTATAACTTTTTCGAAAGGTTTTATGTGTAATTGTTCCGTAATTTCGCATGCTGCAGCAAGAGGTTCTACAAAAACTGCCTGCTCATCAGGTACGTTATCAGGAACTGCAAAAAGTGTTTCAAGAGGCATTGTAAAATATTCCGCAAAAACTCCGTCTTTTCTCCAGATTCCCAATGTATGACGGTCAGGACAGTGGCGGTATAGTTTTTGTGCACAATATGGACAGTCAGGTTTTTTGCAGCCGTAGCTTATTTCTGCAACAACACGCTTTCCGAGAAGCGATTTATCTTCATCATTGATTTCTTCAACAACTCCGACAGCTTCATGCCCGAGAATTCCTTTGTAACCCATATAGCCTTTTGTAATTTCATAATCTGTATTACAAATTCCTGCAAGAGTAACGCGCACAAGAGCTTCTCCTTTTTGCGGAACAGGCTTCTTATAATCGTTTACGAGTTTTAATCCTTCATCAAATACTACTGCTTTCATTTTTTATCCTCTTTATTATATTAATTCGCCTTTTAGATACCAGGTTTTAACCCCTGTTATTTTTACATTTACAAACTGTCCAGTCAAATCCTTATCACAGGGTATGTGTACCGTTTTAAAATTTCTTGTTTTTCCGGAATTAATCATCTGTCCTTTGTGTTCGTAAAAGCTTTCCACAAGCACTTCCATTTCCCGTCCTGCATATTTAAGGTTTGATTTAAGGCAGTTTTCCTGAATTTTTTTGTTCAAACGCTGAAATCTTTCATTTTTTATATCTTCAGGGATAAATTTATCAATCCATTTCCCTGCAACGGTTTTTTCACGCGGAGAATACGCCGCGACATTACAGTAATCCAGTTCAAATTCGTCAATTGCAGTCAAAGTCTGTTCAAACTGTTCTTCTGTTTCTCCGGGGAAACCTGCTATAAAATCGCTCGTTATTGTAACATCAGAGACCATTTTACGCACTTTTTCAACAATTTTTGCATAAGTTTCTCTGTCATAGCGTCTGTTCATTGCTTTCAAAACTTCTGAACTGCCTGACTGCATTGGGATATGAAAATATTCACAGACCTTATCAAGTTCTACAACAGTATCTATAAGTTCATCCGTTATATCAGTCGGATAAGATGTTACAAAACGAATCCTGAAATTTCCTTCAATTGCATTGAGTTCTTGCAGAAGCTGTGCAAGACGATAATTTGCAAGATCCTGACGTTCAGGCTGCTTGGATGGAAAATCTTTACCATAGCTGTCAACATTCTGCCCGAGAAGCGTAATTTCCTTAAAGCCTGAATTTAATGCATCTTTAGCTTCTTTAATAATAATTTCGGGCAGTCTTGAACGTTCGCGCCCTCTTGTATAAGGTACAATGCAGTATGTACAGAAATTGTTGCATCCTTCCGTTATAGGAATCCACGCATTTACACCTTTTACTCTTTTAATCTCATATTCTTTACCAATATTATCTTCTGTAGCATTAGTTTCCGTACATTCACAAACTCTTTCGCCGTTATTAATCTTTTTTATAATTTCAGGGAGCGCGTATATTTTATGTGTTCCGAGTACAAAGTCCACATAGGGTGCTCTTGAAAAAATTTTATTCGCTTTCTGCTGTGCAACACACCCGCAGATGCCTATTTTTATTTTTTTACATGAAATTTTCTCCTGCTTCCATTTTCCCCAGACACCGAGCTGGCTGAATGCTTTATCTTCGCTTAACTGCCTGATTGAACATGTGTTAACCATTAACAAATCAGCTTTTTCCGGATCTTTAGTTTCTTCATAGCCCAGATGTGAAAGCATGCCAAGCATTCTTTCAGTATCCGATTTATTCATCTGGCAGCCCATGGTTTCAATATATACCTGTTTCATTTATTTTCCCGCTATTTATATTATTCACTATGTAAATTATAATACAAAAATACTTAATATACTTGACTTTTAATGAATATAATATTATTGTTTTATTAAAATGGTTGAAAGGTGTTTATTATATGGGATTAGGAAAGAAAAACGTTCTAACGCTTTTGCATGAAAGAACAGAAAAATTTGCAGATAAAGTTGCTCTCGGAATGAAAACTCCATACGGCTGGAAAGAATTTACCTATAGAGGTGTCGGACTTTTATCACGAAAACTTGCTTATTATTTATTAACGGAATTAAAAGTAAAAAAAGGCGACAGGCTTGCAATTCTTTCAGAGTCCAAACCTGAATACGGAGCGTGTGTCTTCGCATCGGTTATATCCGGAATGATTACTGTTCCTTTGGATATTAAGCTTACGAAATATGAATTAAAATCAATTCTTACGGACTGCGAACCTTCCGTAATCCTTGTTTCTAAAAATTATATAGAAATGGCAGAATATTTAAAAAATGAAATTCCATCTTTAAAACAAATTCTTGTAATGGATGAACCTTCATACAATGTTAACGAAAAAAGTATCTACCAGCTTGAAGATAACTACGATTATAAATGGAGTCTGCGCAGCTCAAAATCCACTGCATTTATAATATACACATCAGGCACAACAGGTTCTCCCAAAGGGGTTGAAATTACTTTTGAAAATATGCTCGCACAGCTGGATGATTTGAAATATGCACTGGATCAAATTCTGCCTGATAAACATGTTAATATTCTGTCAATCCTGCCGATGAATCACCTTTTTGAAATGACCGTGGGATTTTCTACATTTTTAAATTTCGGTTTTTCTGTATATTACACTCCAAGCTTAAAACCAAAAGATGTTTTAAGCATTATGAGAGAAAAACAAATTGAATTTATGATTGTCGTTCCTGCATTTTTAAAATTATTAAAGACCGGGATTGAATCAGAATTAAATAATTCCTCACAAACTACTCAATTGTTATTTAAAGTAATGTTTTCTCTTGCAAAATTTATACCCTCATTCAGGGTAAAAAAATTAATGTTTAAAAAAATCCACAGAAGATTCGGCGGTCATTTTTCGGGCTGTATCTCAGGCGGTGCACCTTTAGATGTTGCTGTCGGGAAATTTTTTGAAAGAATAGGTATAAAAGTATATCAGGGCTACGGACTATCAGAAGCAAGTCCGGTTGCCTCAGTCAATGTTGATAGACCCGGAGATATAGCATCTGTCGGAAAACCTTTAAAAAGCATTGAGGCCAAAATAGACCCTGAAAGCGGCGAATTACTGTTAAAAGGGCCGTCAATCATGAAAGGCTATCACAACCAGCCTCAATTAACTGCTGAAGTTATAGATACTGACGGCTGGCTTCATACCGGTGATGTCGCCAAAATAAGCGGACAGGGACATATTTATATTACCGGCAGAATTAAAAATATGATTGTTCTTTCAGGCGGGAAAAAAGTTTTTCCCGAAGAAGTAGAAAGCGTTCTTGAAAAAAGCCCCTATTTCAGCGAAGTGTGCGTACTCGGAATTTCTAAAACATTCGGGGCAAAAGACGGTGCAGAAGAAGTTACCGCCGTTGTTGTCCCTGCGGAAGATATTATAAATAATCATGATTGGGAAGCCGTTGAAAAACTTGTAAAAACCGAGGTAAAAAAATTATCCCTGTATTTGACTGCTTACAAAAGACCTGTTAATATAATTGTGAGTAAAGAGCCTCTGCCGAGAACTGCTACAAGAAAAGTAAAACGCAAAGAGGTCAAAGAACTTGCAACAGCATAATTTTTAACAAAATTTACGGAGACATCATGAAGCAGAAGATTTTATTACTTATTTTATTATTACTGGCAGGAATCCCTGTAATGTGCGATGATACGGAACAACAGGCTCCTGTACCGCCTGCCGTACAGAATAAAATTAATCAGCCTATGGAAAATGAAACTCCTGAACAGCCTGAAAAAGTTACAACTTTAAATATACCTCCGAAATGGACTGATTTTTGCGAAATAGGCTATGAAAATGCCGTTTACAAAGACTCGCATGATATATTTAATATTTTCAGCTTTGTAAAATCAGAAAGAGTAAA
Source organism: uncultured bacterium (assembly GCA_949284415.1). Classification (GTDB taxonomy): domain Bacteria; phylum Cyanobacteriota; class Vampirovibrionia; order Gastranaerophilales; family Gastranaerophilaceae; genus Stercorousia. The sequence continues at coordinate 45,972 of CASDVM010000039.1, forward strand.
AAAGAACTACTGGGCTGAACGCCGCGTAAGTTTTGAAAATTATCTGAAAAGCTGCAACGCGCTTGATGATTCGGCAAAAGCATCTTGCTATAGTGAATTGAGAAATATTGAAAATCAAAAAAATGATCTTTACAGACTCAAAAGAAGACAACTTTTGTATGAAAATAATATTGAACTTGACAGAAGATAATTAATAGACTGCAATCTTATGCAGCAGCTTCTTCTTTTTCTTTATCTTTTTTAATAAACAAAAATTCGCCTTTGTATGATGGTGCTGAGCCGTTTTTATCTTTACCTGTACTCAAACTTACTATACTGTTGAATTTTGGAGCTGTTTCCGTTTTTTGAGAATTTCCGACACCTTCATTCAGTGCTACGGTAATTTTTCCTTCAACATTCTTTTGAATATTTTGAGCAGCCTGAGAGTTCAAATACTGGATAGATTTTAATACGTCATTATTTAATTGAATTTGTAAACCTGAATTGTTCATGGCAACCTGACGGGCAATATTTACATCAACATTGCCTTTATACAAATCAATATCAAGAGTACGTGCCGTGAATGCAGTTCCTGTTGATGCAGTATTATACTGACTGTTTTTTTCGGCAGCACGTTTCAAAATTTCATTTGAAACCTGTTTTAAAGTTGTTGTATCAATCCCTAATTTATACTGTGCATTAAAAAGACCAATTGCCATATCTTTAAATCCCTTTTTTTGTTTCCTTACATTATTTATCGGCTTTTTTGCCTAAAATCTTTAATGTTTAAAATATAAACCGTAACAATACTTAACAATAAATAAAATTATAGCAATTTTAAAAAAAGAATATACTTTATATATATACAAATATATAACCGAGAGAGGTATTATGGGTTTAGACAATACTTTATATACACTCAGCAATGTTAACGCACTTCTTGGAAGCACCGTAGGTTTTGCCAATGCAAGAAACAACGGAGTCCCTGTCGGGGATGCTCTTATGGATTTTGGGTTTAACATTATGAACGGAGCCATAAGAAATGAAGCAGCAAGAGATATAAGAAGACATACGGGAAGTTATTTGGGATACGCCGTAAATTCTGCGGCAGGTTACGGTAATCCGATTGCTAACGCTCAAGGAACAATGGGGCTTATAGGAGCGTCAATGATAACTTCGCCTTTCGGAATTTTCGGATGCGGATTTAATCCTTATATGACTTCAAATATATATGGCTGCGGGCCTTTTGGCGGAGGATTTTTCGGAGGCTGCGGATGCGGACCGGGATTTATGTTCGGCGGACCGAGTTTCTTCGGTGTACGCGGTTTCTGGTGTTAATCGGCAAGTATTAAATTTATTTTATCTGAAACATCATCGAGAATTTTTTCGGTGGTGTTTTTGTTTAGTAAAATCTGCTGAACAGCCGTATTTACAATTGTATTAATTTCTTTCTGGTCTTTCATTGTTTTAAATGACGGTTCTATTTTGTTAAGCTGTTTTGCACTGATTACACGCGCTTTTGCCATCAAATCATCTTGATCGTAATTAGTATAAAAATCATCCTTCAAAGTTTTTTCATTCACGGCCAGAACATTTGTCAATTTTGCAAGTTCAAGCTGATTTTCATAATTGGTTAAAAAGAGAGCAAACTTTAATGCTTCATTTTTATGTTTTGCACGCAGAGGAATTACAAAATTCATAAGAGAAAAATCATTCTGACCGAGCATGCCTGTAATCTGCGGGGCTACATCGGTATTTTTATAAGCAGACGGAGCGTTTTCTTTAATCATATTTAAAAAATTAGCGCCGGCCTGAAAAAATACTATTTGTTCTGCCATATATTTTTCAAGCGCCTCTCTATGGGTTTGAGTAACTGATTCTTTCGGAATTAAAGCGTTTACATACAGATTTTTAAAATAATCAAAAACTTCAACAGACTGCTCAGAATTTATATTTGATGCAGTTACGCCGTACTTATTCAAAATTCTGAGCATTGTATCATTTTCCGTAATATTCGGAAGCAAAACAAAAGAACCTGTTTTTTCTTTTATCAGGGGAGCAATTCTTGCTAAATCTTCAAAAGTTTCAGGCAGTTCTGCACCTGATTTTGAAAGAAGATTTTTATTGTAAATAGTTACGGCAGAAGTTGCATACCACGGAAGAGAATACAACTTTCCGTTATATTTAAGAGAATTTATAATATTTTTATTAAATTGCCCCGTATAATTTTCATCAATTTCATAAAGTGCACCACGCTGAGCCAGAAGTGCCGAAAAATCAGGATTCAGATTAATGAGATCAGGCGGATTATCACTCAAAACAGAGGCCAGAGTACGTTTTTCACCTTCTGAAAACGGTACATCAACCCATTTAATTTTTATTTCAGGATTTTGTGCCTCAAATTCTTTTATAACCTTATTCATATAAGTCGAAAAATCGCTCATCTGCAATGTCCAAAAAATAACTTCATTATCAGAAGATTTTTTATGAACAGGAATTGTTATACCAACAAGAAAAATAACAAACAAAATAATACATATTTTTATTACAAAACTTTTCACTTTATACCACTCACTTTTGCCTGACCATGTTACAATTATACTATGAATAATCTATTTACGGAACTGGAAAATCAAAATAAGCAGATACCGCTGGCAGAACTTCTGCGTCCAAAAACTATTGAAGAATTTTTGGGGCAAAGCAACGTTATTTCTCCAAACAGCCCCATACTCAATCTTTTGAAAACTAACAGGCTTTTTTCAATGATATTCTGGGGAACACCCGGATGCGGGAAAACAACACTTGCAAGGCTTATTGCGACAAGAACCAGCGCAAACTTTATTGAAATTTCCGCCGTAACATCGGGCGTCAAAGATATTAAAGATGCGGTTGAAAGTGCTAAAGAAGCATTGAGGAGCGGGCATAAAACAATTCTTTTTATAGATGAAATACACAGATATTCAAAAACGCAGCAGGACGCTCTTTTGCCACATCTTGAAAACGGAACGTTGTTTTTAATAGGTTCAACAACTGAAAATCCTTCTTTTCAGGTTGTACCGGCACTTTTATCAAGAGTACAGGTAGTAAGGCTCAATTCCATTGACGATGAAAGCATGGATAAAATTATTAAAAAAGGATTTGCTTACCTTGCAAAAAATTATCTTCCAATGGATTGCGAAAGCGGAGCAATTGATTTTATAATAAATCTTGCAAGAGGAGACGCGCGCTATGCTCTGAATGTTGTTGAAAATGCATATTTTGCAAGCGACTTAAAAGACGGCAGGCGTAATTTAACGGTAAAAATTATTGAAGAAATATGCCAGAAACGTAATACAAGGTATTCACAACAGGAGCATTACGACTGTGCATCAGCTTTTCAAAAAAGTCTGCGCGGGTCAGATCCTGATGCCGCCGTTTATTATCTTGCAAAAATGATTGCAGCAGGTGAAGATCCCAGATTTATTGCAAGAAGACTAATAACATGTTCCGCCGAAGATGTCGGCAATGCAGATCCGAATGCACTAAATGTTGCACTTAATGCCTATAAAGCAGTTGAACTTCTGGGACTCCCCGAAGGAAGAATCCCGCTTGCACAGGCTGTAATTTATGTTGCACGTGCGCCAAAATCTAATGAAACAGTCATGGCAATTGATCAGGCTCTAAATGATATTAATTCCGGAAAAGATTTTCCGCCCCCTATGCATCTCAGAGATGCACATTACAAAGATGCAAAAAATTACGGCTTTGGAATAGGTTATATTTACAGCCACGATGCACCTGATGTTAAACAGCAATTTTTACCTGATGAACTTGCAGGTCGAAAATATACAAAATAATAAATAAAAAGACCGTTTTTTAGAAACGGTCTTTTTAAATTTATTCAGCCTGCTTTTCTTCCACAGGAATTATTAATTTTTGTCCTATAGAAAGTTTATTAGGATTTGTCAAATTATTTGTTTTTAAAACAAGCGACTCTTTTTCCTTACTGTATGAGCCGTAAAATCTGATTAAGATACTTTCCATTGTATCGCCGCTTTGAACCGTGTAAGTTTCATTTACAGCTTCCGGCTGTGATTTTTCAACAGAAGAAGGTATAAAATTTAAACTTAATTTTTCTTTTTTGGCAGGAGCCGGAGATGATGCGACTTTTTCTTTTAAAGAGTTAAACCCGTTAGCAGAAAAACTTATCATAACCGTCAAAATAAGCATTACAACAGCACCGACAATAAATCCTGCAGCAAGATAGATGCTCGGAGATTTATCATTTTTCTGGTTAACTTTAAAATTCTGCCACAATACATCTAATTCTTTTTCCTTATTAGGTCTTACGTATATTCCGGGGGAATTGTCGTACTGGTCGCGTCTGTATTGGGACAAAGCCTCTAATACAGCCATTTTTTCCTTAGATAAATTTGATCTTCTGATAGTTGAACTCTTCATTTTTTCCATACCCTAATAATAAATTGTTCTTAATAAATGAAATATAGCATAAGGCAAAATTTAATTCAAGTCCTTATAAAATTGTTACAATTAGCGGTTTTGAACAATGGCTTAACTTAATTTAACATGCTTCTTGATTTTTAAGATTTTTAATATATTATTAAAATACACAAACCAGCTAGAAAAGGAAATAAGAATTATGTCAAAAAAATGTGATGTATGCGGCAAAGCACCGATTAAAGCAGCGAAATTAACTTTCTCGCATAAACAAATTGTTCATACTCAGGAACCAAACCTTCAATCTGTTAAGGTTAATGTAAACGGAACCGTTAAAAGAATAAAAGTCTGCACTTCATGCTTAAGAGCAGGAAAAGTTCAAAAAGCCGTTTAACTTATGAGTAAAAACAAATTTATTATAAAAAATCCGGAAATTAAATTTCCGGATTTTTTGTTATTTTTATATCTGTTATATTACTGATTTCCTGAAATATTTATATTCGAAAACAAATTGTATATCAGTAGTTTTTACGGTACTTTTTATCTTCGGGATTCTTGCAAACGGGGCAGAAAGTTCAATTGCACTCATTATTGATCTGTCTGTCAGCTTGTCGCCCGAAGATTTTGCAAATTTGTAATTTTGCAGACTTCCGTCAGCACCGATTTCAAGAATTACTATTGCCTGAGTATTACGTCCAGATTTAGGAGGCTCCCAGTTATTTGCGAGTTTTTCACCTGTAAGGGCAACATATTCTTTCATATTTTTCACTGCAGGATCTGATGTAACTGCGGGTTGAATTTCTTCACCTCGCAATATCGGTTTTTGAACAGAAGTTTCAGACGCAGGCTCAACAGTTTGTAGTGTTTCAAGCTCTTTCTCAGGTTGTTTTTTTACATCGGAAATACCTGCATTTTGCACACCTTGAGTATAATCAAATACGTATCTGTGCGCAATATTCAAAAATGAATCCTGTACTACAGGCTTCATAAACACCCTCGGATTAGCAAAAACCGCTTGAGGACGATACTCATTTTCATCAAACATGCCTGATTTTATAATTCCCATATAATTATCGCCAAAATTTGATTTTATATAGGCAGCCTGTTCAGGCTTGGATGCAACACGGTATTTAATAGCATAAACATATTCATCAGGATTAATATTTTTTACCGAATCAATATCGACATATAAGCTTAAATTAGCACTGCCAGTTTCTATAGACTGCCAATCAACTGCAAAAGAATATACTGCAGACAAAAACAAAGTAGCTAATAATAAAACAATCTTTTTCATAATACCTGCCTTTTTCTTTTATTATAATAAAAAACAGAAAAGTAAAGCAAGTTTATGCATTATATCGTTTGAATGATTTTTCTACATTTTTGGATATTGTATTTTTTACGGTATCGTATTCCGTTGTAAGTGATGAAATTTCAGTATCAAGATTTTTCATCTTCATATCCAATGTTTCTTCTTTAGAATTTAATTTTGCTTTTTCCGTTGTATATTTAGCCTCGGCCTCAGCTATAAGGGTATCATCGGATATTTCCTTTATATATGGATCCGTAGCGTAGTTGCCCTGGTAATAATAGCCGTCATCTTTTGCTTTTGATATATAAAGCATGCCGCTTTGAAGCATTTCCTGAAGATATCCGCTGTCCTTTACTTCATCATTCTCTGTCCAGCCGTTTATACAAATCTGGTTAAATAATGTGTCATAGAATGTTGCCTGAGCAAGATCATCGCTTGAAACTTCCGTACCAGTAGCCCATGTGTATATGTATGATGAATCATCTGTTACAAGGCTTTGGGATGAAAGACTTCCCTTGTCTACATGATACTTGTCATTTCCGTATGCATCTTTTGCGGAAATACCGTTCATATAATCTGCAAAATAGGTCAAATAGGCTTTTAACATATTAGCTATACTTATCCTGTGGCAATTACGCCAATGTCCCCAACTACCGGCCTTCCAAATGTCAGTTACCCAGCCGATAACATTTGGAGCATCTTTTGAATTATTGTCTCCCGTGTAAAAA
>CASDVM010000040.1 GCA_949284415.1 uncultured bacterium
AAACATCCCAAATTTTTCATTTTAAATTCCTTATTATTGTGATTAGATATATCACTATTATAACAGGCTCTGTTATTTTGACAAGTTTTAAATGGAAGTAAGAAGCTTAGAGCGCCCCCCCCCGACAGGTTCAAATCCGTACATATCAATCCTTTCCATGCTCTATCTCCTTATAATATCTTATTATATGTATTATTATAATCTATTTTATTATTTCTTTCAAGTTATTTATGCATTATTCCAAGGTTTTATAAGGAATTTTATTGCCTTACCTTCGATGTGCTGCTGCATAGCCCATTCTACTTTTTCAAGAGGCAAAGTATCTGTTATCAGTTTTTCAACTTCAACATCGCCCGATGCTATATAATCAAGCGCCATCCTGAAATATTTCGGCGTATGATGAAACACACTCATTAACTTGATATCACCGTAATGCATTTTGGTAGTATCAAAAGTTACGGTAGAACCTGATTTACATCCGCCAAAAAAGTGTACTGTTCCGCCGGGGCGTACGCAGGAAAATATTCTTTCCCATATTTCAGGCAGTCCTACACATTCAACAGCCACATCAAGCCCCTTTCGCTCTTCGGTGTATTCTCGAAAGATTTTTTCAGGGTTTTGATACCTTGTTAAATCAATAATTTCATCAGCGTGAGCAAATTCATCTGCAGCTTTCAATTTTATCGGGTTACGTCCTGCAACAATTACTCTTGCACCCTTTAGCTTTGCAAGACGCGCAAACATCAAGCCTATAGGTCCTATTCCTATAATTCCTACAGTCTGACCGGGTTTAATTTCTGTTCTTTCAACGCCATGTACAACATTTGCTAAAGGTTCACAAAAAGCTGCTCTGTCAAAACTCAAATCATCCGGCAGAATAAGCATATTCTTTTTTACAATACGTGCCGGAACAGTTATATATTCTGCGTAAGCTCCGTTTAGCAGATCAAGATTTTCGCATAAATTATACTCTTCCCGTCTGCAGTAAAAACAATGACCGCAGGGAGCAGAATTTGCAGCAACAACCCTGTCGCCGACTTTAACATTTTCAACACCATTTCCAACTTTTTCAACAATTCCCGCAAACTCATGTCCGAAGCCTGACGGAATTGATTTAATAAGAACGGGATGTCCGCGTCTGAAAGTTTTCACATCAGTTCCGCAGGTAAGAGCCGAGATAACTTTTACAACAACCTCACCATCCTGAGGCGGTTTTACCATAACTTCTTCTAACTTTATATTCTGAGGTCCATAGTATTGAATTGCTCTCATAATTTTTTCGCATCACCCTTCACTTTTTCAATCATCACTCTTTACTTTTATATATGCTTTCATTATTTTATTAGACATCGTATCATCAAAAGCCTTTTGAATTTCATCAAATTTGTATTCTGTAGAAATATCTTTAACAATTACTCCGCTGCTTTTTAGCAAATCGAGAGAATCCTGCAAATCCGCAGGTGAGGGAGAGTAACTGCCAAGAACTGTTAATTCTCTATAATAAATTTCATTATTTGGATAAGACGATTCATCATGCGGAGTGCTGGAAAATACCAGAATTTTTCCGCCGTTTCTAACATATTTTAATGCGGTATCAATAGCCCTGTCAGCACCTGATGTCATAAAAATACAATCAGCCATATAATCATCAGGCAATTTCCGAACATCAAGAGCTTTTATGCCAAAAGATTTTAAAAACTCAATTCTTTCTGCGATAAGATCGCATCCTGTAACATTATAACCGTATGCTCTTAATGCCTGAGAAGCCAAAATTCCGATAGAACCTAAACCAACAACAAGGACATTATCACCGTCTAACAGATTTGCACGCTTGACGGCTCTGACAATACAACCTAAAGGTTCATAAAAAGAAGCTTCTATATCAGTCAGATTTTCAGGTTTCAAATGTGCTACATTTTGAAGATGTTCTTCGCTTAAGTATACCTGTTCAGAAAATCCTCCGGGACGGATATTGGTCGATTTAAAATGCTCGCACATGGAAACATTGCCATGCCTGCAGTAGACGCACTTTCCGCAGGGAATATGATGAGATGTAACAATTACATCTCCTTTTTTAAACTCTGTTTCTGAATTTATATCAATAATTTCGGCGACAATTTCGTGTCCTAAAACAGTTCCGTCTTTTGCAATTTTATGAACAAATTTCACAATATCAGAACCGCACAGACCACAGCCCGAAACTTTTACAATCGCGCCCTTTCTTCCGTCAAGTTTTACATCTTCAGCATTCTTAAGAACAATTTTATTATTTTCTATAACTGCTGTTTTCATATTTCGCCTCGCACAAAAAATTTTATCACAAACTTGAAAAGATAAAAAATAAATTATATAATATGTATATGACAGTCATAAGAAGATTAAATTGTTTTGATGCTCCTAAAATAAAAAAAATGATTTCCTACCTGACAAATGAGGACGGGGAAAAATTTTCACGTGCCTTATCAAAAGATGCACTGCTTGTTTTGCATAACTTACTGCCTTTGAAGTATAAATTTTTACCGGCATCATATATTTTGCTGGAGCAGAAAGAAATTCTTGGACTTATTACGGTGCTTCCTACAAGAGGAAATCCATATAAAATTAATATTTCAAGACTTATTTTTCAACAGAATATGTATGATGTAGGCAAAAGACTTGTGGAATTTGTAATCGCAAGACTAGGAGCAAAAGGAGCATCATCATTTATTGTTACGGTTGATCAATGCCACGATGAACTGCTGAATCTTTTTATGCAGGGATGCGGCTTCAGGCAGTGCAGTTATGAAAATTTATGGAAACTTGACAACTTTAAACCTGCGACAGATGTAAAAGCGAATTTCAGATATTGCCAGAATTCCGATGCTAAACAGGTAGCTCACCTTTATAACAACGAATTGAATAATCTATACAAGCCATCGCTTGAAAGAATTCCTGACGAATACAAAGATCCTGTTTTTGCAGGACTGACAAACTTTTACAAAAACAGATATGTTCTTGAAGAACCGTCAAATCACCGTATTATTGCCTATCTTTCGATAACCACAAGCGACAATCTTAATTTTATTATTGATATGTCATTAAATGACGCTTACGATGTACCTTATGACGAAATATTAAATTTCGCCCTATCTGAAATCGCACGAAGAAAAACAACATTCTATGCTTTTTTAAAACACAGACAATATACAAAAAATGCGGATATTTTAGAAAAATACCTGCACGAAAGAAACTTAAACTGTATACAAACACAATGTGTACTGGTTAAAGATTTTTATAAACAAATACGCCAGCCTGAGAATGTTTTACAAATTTTCCAATTCGGGGAAGGCAGTATATTTTCGTCAAACTAATACCAGTAATTTTCTTTATTGCGTACAAAAGACAACTTTCCTGATTTTCCCTTTATATAATACATATCACCCCTGTATGCCACAAGCTCGGGATTATCCGTTACCGTATAGTAAAATGTTTTTTCAGCATCCGGATTAACATCATTAACGGCATCAACAATTCTGCTCATAGTATAAACCGTTTGATACTGATTGCCGCCGACTATATTAACGTGAGTAAAATGCGGAAATTCAGTTGTGATAAACTCTTTTATACTGCCGGAATCCGTACCGTGAAATACATGATAAAGCGTATGCATATTAGTATCTTCATCTACAAGATTTAAAACAGCACAAGTTCTGACACCTGTAGTACTCAAAGGTGTATTAATATCAGATTTCAGCCACCCGCCGCCAAGATCGGGATCTTCGGTTGAAATGCCCGATGTCATATTTAAAGGACCTTTATAAGGCAGAATTCGCTTTGCATCATCAGGCGGACAATAGTTAAATATATATTTTTCAAAATCATAAGTCCTCTCAAAACTGTCAGGGCCGTAAATAATACGATTTCCTTGCGGTAATGTCCTTACACCTTGAAAAGAAACTGATTTTATAATCGGATTTTTAAAAGTTAATAAATTTATCATCATTTTTGTTAAAACACGTGAAACTAAATAATTTACTTTATGTAACTTATTGTAAATCAAAAATTTTATTTGTGATAGAATTAAACAGAGAAAAGAGGCAGGATATGAGTAAATTACATATTTATCTTGACAAAGATATTAACAAAGACTTGATCAAAACAAAAAAAATAGCAGTAATAGGCTTTGGTTCACAAGGGTACGGACAGTCTGTGAATTTAAAAGACAGCGGATGTGATGTAGTATTAGGTCTCCGTTCGGGCGGAAAATCCGATATCAAAGCAAAAGATTACGGCTTCAAAACAATGGCGATAGAAGATGCCGTTAAATCGGCCGATATTGTTCAAATTCTTATTCCTGATGAAATTCAGGCTGAAGTTTATGAAAAACAAATCAAACCATATATGAGAAAAGGCCAGTATTTAATGTTTTCTCACGGATTTAATATTCACTATAAAAGAATAGTTGCACCTGAAGATGTAAACGTAATTATGGTAGCCCCCAAAGGCCCCGGGCACACTGTCAGAAGCGAATACACAATCGGGCGGGGAGTTCCTTCTTTAATTGCAGTTTATCAGGATCCGTCAGGTGATTCAAAAGATATTGCACTATCTTACGCATCCGCAATCGGTGCCGGACGTGCAGGTATTCTTGAAACAACCTTCAAAGAAGAAACTGAAACCGATTTGTTCGGCGAACAGGCAGTAATCTGCGGAGGAGTATCAGCATTGATAAAAGCAGGATTCGAAGTTCTTGTCGATGCCGGATATTCACCTTATATGGCATACTTTGAAGTTCTTCACGAAATGAAACTTCTGGTTGATTTGATAAATCAGGGCGGACTTGCTGATATGAGATACTCAATCTCAAATACAGCCGAATACGGAGATATGACACGCGGTCCGAAAGTTATCGGAGAAGAATCGCGCAAGGCAATGAAAGAATTATTGAAAGACATTCAAAGCGGAGCTTTTGCAAATGAATTTTTAAATGAAATGCAGACAGGATGCAAAAAATTTAATGAATTAAGAAAACAAAACGCTGACCACTTAATAGAAAAAGTCGGCGCTGAAATCCGCTCCTCATTTGTCTGGGGAAATGACAACAAAATTATAGACAGAAACAGGAATTAGTAGAAAGGAAATTACGAAGGTTTATAAAGCAAAACGGATGCGAGGGATAAACGATGCCGAAACCAGTCAAACGCGACAAAATTACCCGAGTACATTAATAATATAAATCCTATAGCACTATAATATAAAAATCAGTTATATTAAAAAAAAGGCGAAATATAAACAATCGTAAGCTATGGTAAAAAAAATGTTTAATACAGATACAGATTATGAAATATTAGTATTTTCAATAGGCGATACAAAAGCCGGAACAAAAATGGGCAAACTTCAGCTGAAAAATCTTGAAGACGGCTCAACCCTAAATTGTATTCTCTGGGAAGAAACATTGAATCGTTTTGACAGCAAAGTCTTCAGAACAGGAAATATAGTAAGAATTGTCTCGGCATCATTCAACGAAAGATATAACAACTGTCTTGTTTCAGCTCTTTCTGTTGTGAAAGAAGCAAAAATGGGACTGGATGAACAGGAAAGAGAAAAAGTTTACTCAGAGCTGATTTCGTATTTTGACAAAATTCAAAATGAAAAATTAAATCAATTTCTGGTTAAATTTTTCACCGAGCACAAAGACAAAATTAAAGTTATGCCTGCTGCAAAGCTTATGCATCACAACTATATCGGCGGGCTTATGATTCATATTTTGGAATGTCTTAAATATGCGGAAGTTAACATGGATCTTTCGGAATACAATTTCAACCGTGATAATATACTTGCGGCCTGTATTTTACACGACATCGGGAAAATCTTTGAATACACCGTTGATTTAGAAACAGGTCTGATAGATTACGATGAAAACTTTAGAAAAGAATGGCTCACACATTCTCAGTACGGCTTTTCTTTGTGTATGATGAACGGATTTAAAGAAATTGCAAAAATGATAGCAGCCCACCATGGCAGAAGCGACTGGGGTGCAATTATTGACCTTGACGGAAAAGATCTTGAGCCGGAATTGTATTTTATCCATCTGGTTGACAATCTTTCTGCAAAATTCGGAAAAATTAATGTTCACATTTTAGAAAAAAAAGGGGTATAAAACTTTGTCAAAATTGACGGAAAAACATGATTATAAAGGAACGCTTGTTTGTGTTGAAGGTATTGACGGCTCAGGCAAATCCACACAGCTTGCGCTGCTGCGCGACTGGCTGAAATCAAGCGGACACGATGTAATTTTTACGGAATGGAATTCATCGGAATTAATCAGCCAGACAACTAAACTCGCAAAGAAAAAAAATATGCTTTCCCCTCGTACATTCTCGTTATTGCACGCAGTTGATTTTGCGGACAGATTTAAACAGGTTATCGATCCGGCTCTAAAAGCAGGATTTATAGTACTTGCGGACAGATACGCTTATACTGCCTTTGCCAGGGATGTTGCAAGAGGTGTTGATCCGAACTGGGTCAGAAGCGTCTATAGTTTTGCCATAAAACCTGATCTTGCAATATATTTTGACATTGATCCGAAACATTCAATGGAAAGAATTTGTGCAAACCGCGCGCCGAAATTTTATGAAGCAGGTATGGATCTGAAACTGAGCAACGACCCTTATGAAAGTTATATGATTTTTCAAGGGAGAGTAATCAGAGAATATCAAAAAATGGTAGATGAATTCGGGCTTGTAAGACTTGATGCGATGGATTCAATCCACTCAAAACAGGTTGCAATAAGAAAAATGCTTGAAGAAGTTCTGAAAGATAAAGGAGTAAGTTTATAATGGCACAATTCAAAACAAAACACGGATATGAAGGATTGCTTGTTGTTATAGAAGGAACGGACGGTTCAGGGAAATCCACCCAGCTTGAACTTCTCAAAAAATCTATTCAGGCAAAATCATACGGAGTTATTGTCTCAGAATGGAAAACATCGCGTCTTATTGCAGGTGTTATTGATGATGCAAAAGAACGAAATCTGCTTAATGCTACGACATACAGTCTTTTATACGCGGCAGACTTTGCAGACAGACTGGAAAACCAGATTATTCCGGCATTAAAATCAGGATTTATCGTGCTTCTTGACAGATATTACTACACAGCACTTGCAAGAGATGTTGTCAGAGGCCAAAATATTGAATGGGTAAAAAATCTTTATGATTACGCTCCTGAACCTGATTTAATTTTTTATCTTGATATGCCTGTTGATGTTTTATTAAAAAGAATTATAGGAACAACAGGCTTGAACTACTATGAAAGCGGACGGGATGTCGGTTTTTCAACAGATTTTTACAAAAGCTTTGAAATTTATCAAAACAAATGCCTTGAACAGTATGAAAAAATGAAATCGGAATACAATTTTATAAGTATAGACGGCACAAAATCAATTGACGAAATCCACTCAATTATGAATAAAGAAGTTCAGAAAATTCTGGCTTCAGGCGTACTATATTAATACCACGGGTAATCATCTTTTATTTCCCAATTATCAAATTGTATTAGAGATGCACATTCTCCTCTGGCATGATCCTGAGCATTTTTACAGAAATTTAGTAATTCTTCGCGTGTTGTCATATTTAAAGTACTGGCTCCTCCGGCTTTAAATACGTATTCATCACCTAACCAGCGAATTATAAAATCAAATACATCTTTACCATACTTATTTGGGTTTTGCATACAATTATAGTCATAGTATATATGTATAGCACCCATACCAATGCCTGCGCCGCCTATATTCATACCGAAACAGCTACCGTCATTAAATATATATAAAACAGGTAATCCTTGATCAAATATCTTGTTTGCATAAAAAAAGCATTCGGAATTTTCAGTCTCGTTGCACTGTTTAACCCCTTGAAGATATGGAAAAATATAAGTAGTGGCAAATTTTGACATCTGTGCACCATCATTTTGTTTGGTTGGGAATTCCCAATAACGCATTTCGTCATAATCAAGTGTTGCTAGATTAAATACATTTTGCATTGTTGAATAAAATTTCTTAAGCTTTGCAGATGCGACCTTTTTTTGATGATTAGCAATCAATGCAGGCATTGTCATTGCAGCTACCACGCCGATAATACCTAAGGTTATTAAGACTTCTGCTAACGTAAACGCATAGCGTTTACGAGGAGAATAAGTGAATAGGTTAATAGGTAAATAAGTTCGTTTCAGAAAGCTATTCTCGTCATGCTGAACTTGTTTCAGCATCTTATGAGATCCCGAAACAAGTTCGGGATGACAATCTATCTCATGCTGAACGTTAGATTGACCTAGGTTTACTCCCTCCTTAATCATGGAGGGTTGAGGCTGGTATTGATTGTTATTACCCATACTCGAATCCTTTCCTAATAAGGGAAGGAAAAATTTAACAAAACTACCTTCTTCATTAATCCCATAGTATCTTAATATCTGAATAAATACATGCAATCTAATGAAACCATCTCCTAAAAGGATAAGGGATTGAATATTAAGACCTGTCATAGCGCACATGATGCGCGATCTTTTTATAACATATTCCAGATTGCGCAATAAATGCGCAATGACATTACTGTAAACAACTTGACTTACGGCCGTTTCACCACTTGTTAGCCGGCGAATGCCCCCCCCCCGAAGCAAGCGTAGCCGCTTGACCCGACACATTGGTAAACTAATAAACTTTTGAAACACTGAAAATTTTTCATTTACTTACTCCTTAATAATAAATATACTCTTATATCCATAGTATAACTTATTTATCTGCCTTATGTTAAATTATTAAAATAAAAATTTACGTTATGAAACATTTTGCGCCACAAGTCATGGTTTATGCTACATTAGAAAATGTAAAGAGACAAATATTTATAGTTTATAGGAGATTAATGAATGTCTGGATATCTGAGCAAGGAAGAGATTAAGCAATGGAGAAGTTCATTAGAAAAAATTACATTAGAAGAATACGCTGCCAGATTAGGAAAAAAAATAGAAGAGGCTAAGCCTACTAACGATTTAATAGATATAGTTCTTAAAGGAAAACCCGTTGTTTCAAATGAAAATGAATGGAAACAGACTCATGCAGAAAGACTAAGCTCCATAGCGGAAAGAAGCTATGATATAGAAAGAGACATTGCACCAAGTCCGTTTTCTGTCCATAAATTCCATAATGAAGAAACACCTGCAAAAACTTCAAAAACTAAAACAGAAAAGAAATCTACAGTAAAAAAAGCTTCTGCAAAAGGTGCAAAAAAATCAGAAATCACAAAGGCTCGAAACTTGAGAGATGAAATCAGAATTGTTTTCAAAAAAGCATTAACTGACAGAGAACAAAAAGTTTTTGACTACTTTGCCGAAAACAGAGGTAAAATAGTTTATGCAAAAGATTTGGCTGCACTGCTTGATTTGCCGAGAGATTATGTATACAAATACATCAAAAACCTCAGAGCCAAAATTGAAGGGGAAAACCTCCAAAATGCAGATAAAGGCGGTTTTATATTGAACTAAAAAATAAAATTTTATAATTTATAATAAAAAGCCCGTAACTTAGTTAACGGGCTTTTTATATTATATATATTAATGGTTCTTTTTTTATGATTATTTTCTCAAAAGCACATTCATACCGGCCGTAAAATAATTTTTCACTTCTTCCAATGAACGTATCCTTGAAAGCATTTTCAAAATATACAAAGGTCTGAGATAAAATCTTTTAATTGCGGATTTATGAAGTTCAAAAACTCTCTCGCGTGTTAAATGATGAGTATTCACGGCAGGATAGTAATATGCATTTTCAAAAGAAGTCTCTTTATCAAAAAGGTCATGTTCTTCTGCATAATCATAAAATCTTGACCCGGGTAAAGGAGTTGCAGTATAAAAACTTATAAAATCGCTGTCTAATTCTATTGCAAATTTAATTGTCTCTTCAACGGTATCCTCGGTTTCCCAGGGCAGACCGATAACAAAATAATTATAAATTCTTATTTTAGCTTTTTTAAAGACTTTTACCGTTCTGCGGACATCATCAAGTGTAATATGCTTGCCCATTTTATTAAGCATCTCCTGAGAACCGCTTTCAACACCGATGCTGACCAGACGGCATCCTGATTTATACATCATTTCAGCCATTTCAAGATCAGCAGTATCAGCTCTTGTATTCGCTGACCAGGTAATTTTTAAACCGCTGTCTATAATCGCGCGGCATAATTTCATTGTCCAATCTTTATCAAGATTAAATATATCAGACCAGAACAGAAAATTGCGTATATTGTATTTTTCAACGCACTCTCTAATTTCTGCAACAATATTTTCAGGACTTCTTCGCCTTACTTTAGAACCCGATACCGGCGTTGCAAGGCAGAAAAAGCAGTGGAAAGGACAACCGCGGGATACTTTGACAGTCGCCTGAACTTTATTGTTATCAGGACGTCTGTAAATATTATTATCAACCAGATGACGTGCAGGAAAAGGCAGAGAATCCAAATCTTCAATAAACGGTCTCACACCTGTGAATTTTACTTCACCATTCTCTTTATAGTAAATTCCTAGAATATGTTCTTTTGGTATGCCTTCAAGAATTTCCCTCAATGTGTTTTCAGCTTCACCCAGAATTCCTATATCAAGTTCATCATGGTCTTTCATTATGCGGTCTGCAAGCGCCAAAAATGCTGCACCTTTTGCAATCGTTACAATATCAGGACAAATTTCTTTAGCTTTTTTCACTGCTTCCAGATCATGAACTAATGTAGGAGTTGCAATATTTACAACAAGGTAATCAGGTTTAAATTCTTTTAAATCCCGTTCAAAATTTCCGCCCTGACTGTAATCCTGAATTTTTGCATCAAGACCTGCTTTTTCCGCAACAGCTGCAAGATACATCAAATCAGTCGGCGGTAAAGGCGGAATAACTATTAAGTCTCTTGTCGGCTGCTGGCATCTGTCTTCCCTATTTAAGACAGGAGATGGCGGATAAATTAAAAGAATTTTCTTTTTCATTAGTATTTTTCCTTAACTGTTTTTGTAATAATTGCGGCAATAGCAAGGCATACTGCGCCAACAATAAATGCATACTCCCAATGATAATTTATGTAATCAGACCCCATTGCAAAGGAACATTTAGAAATAAACCATGCAACCAGTGTGCATACAAATACCTGCGGACCTGCTATAAAGATATTAAAAATTCCCATAACAGAACCTTCCGTCCCTTTTTTAATAAACTGCGAAAGCATTGCAAAAGGGAGCGCACAAATACTTGCCCAGCCGATACCCGCAAGCCCCATTAAAATTGCAACAGCTTTCGGATTTTTGGTAAAAGCCATGCCAAGATATGCTATTACCATTGAAATCAATGAAATTATATGCACTTTTTTATTTGTATATTTAGCGGAAAGGATACCGATAGGAATTGCAACAAGAAAACATACCAGATTAAATATTGCAAAACATACTGAAGAGAAATTTGTCCCGTTTAAAGTCGCTTGAGTATAAAGCTCTTTTGTGTAATCCGAAACAGTTGTCAGATCAGGCACGCAGTAGATTGTATGAACAGCATACTGTGTAAAAAATATCATCATACACATTGTGCCTATCCATGTAAAAAACTGCATTGTACAAATTTTTCCGACTTCAGGAGATAACGCAAAAAAGTTTTTTAAGGAATCCCAGAAACTCGGCTCTTTTATCTCTGCAGTTGCCACATCTTTAATCATTTCTTTTTTAGTATTGTACTCTTTTATAGTTATGCAAGTCCAGATCATACCGAGAGTAAATGCAAGAGCAGCCATAATAAATTGAGCGTTAATAGACATCTGATAACCGAAAGCCCATTTTAAAAACGGAGCCGTACCTGCAGCTACAACAGAACCGAGTCCTATAGCAAGACTTATATAAGAATTGGCTATAGAATACTGTTCTTCGGGCACAACATCAGGAACAAGAGCCCTGTAAGGTCCCTGAGCTACATTGACACAGGCATCAATAACCCAAATCATAATGGCCGCAATAAAAAGAGCAGTCAACGGCGGTAAATTAATTCCCGTAAAGTTATGCAAAAAATCGGCAACTGTCTCTGAATTAGGGAAAATCCATAATGCAATGGAAGCAAGCAGAGCACCTCCAAGTAAATAAGGACGTCTTCTTCCGAAAGGAGAAACCGTTTTATCACTTAAAGCCCCGACAATCGGCTGAACTACCATACCTGTAAAAGGCCCAGCAAGCCATATTAAACCGTATAAAAACGGAGACGCTCCTAAACTCTCTGTTACAGGTCCTGATAAAATTATTCTCATCTGCCATGCAAACTGCAGACCGAAAAATCCGAGTGCAAAATTTAAAAATTGAGCGGTGGTAAATTTCTTTAAAATATTATTTTCTTCCATCAAATATCTCCCCAAAAAAGTCTCTGTATATAATAAAATACAAAGAACAAAACCTATAGTCAAGTAATTCGGTTAAGATTGACTTTTTAGAAAAAATCTGAAATAATAAATATACGGTTTTTAAATTTTAGGAGGCAAAAGTTATGGATAGAGAAGAGCCGAGAATCCCCCCCCCCCCGAAAAGTCAAATATAGCAAGGGATTGCGATTTAGGATTTAAGAATATACTAAGTTACTATGATACTAAGGTAGTAGGAAGTTTTGTTAAATTCTTCCTT
The DNA here is from genome assembly GCA_949284415.1 of uncultured bacterium. Taxonomy (GTDB): domain Bacteria; phylum Cyanobacteriota; class Vampirovibrionia; order Gastranaerophilales; family Gastranaerophilaceae; genus Stercorousia. The sequence goes on from CASDVM010000040.1 coordinate 12,658, forward strand.
CCCTTATTAGGGAAGGATACGAGGATAGGTAATAACAATCAATACTCACCCCTACCCTCCCTGATCAGGGAAAGTAATCGTCAACCCGAACTTGTTTCGGGATCTTGTGAGATGCTGAAACTACTTCAGCATGACACAAATTCCACGAAACGAACTTATTCACCTCGTAAACGCGCAGCGTTTACGCTGGCAGAAGTCTTGATTACTCTCGGCATCATTGGTGTTGTTGCAGCTATGACTATGCCAGCATTGATTTCAAATTACAAATATAAGGTGCTTGAAAATCAATTAAAAGCTGCTTATTCAGATCTTAATCAGGCAGCAAAAATGTTTCAGGTGCATAATGACATGTCTATGAGTGATTATGCAGCAACTGTTTCAGCGCAAGAGGCTTTAAAAGCATTCCTAAAAGAATTTAAGACTGTATTGAACTATAATAGTTTAACAGAAGGACAAAAAGATGACGAAGGAAATACAATTCTTGCAAGCCCTTATGATTTATATACTATAGATGGCAGTACGCTTGTAAAATCTACATGCGACAGGAGCGGTTTCATCTGGGATACGCAAGGAAGGACTATTTCGTTTGATGACACACCACAAGCAGGCAAAAACGGACCTAAAGTATGTATTGACATAAACGGAGAAAAAGCTCCTAACAGATACGGCGTTGATTATTTTGTTTTCATGTTTACAACTGACGGATATGTTATACCGTGGGGACAGGTGCATAAAGATAATCCGGATTGTACTAATGTTGCCGGGAGTTGTACTATTCCGCCTGATAGTTGTAAATATACAGGTAATACACCTGATTCTTACTCCTGTGCTAATTACGCACTGATTAATCAGCACCCGGCAGACTCTGGTAAAGATTACTGGCACGATTTTGTAAGAGGGAGATAAAAGTTGTATTTATTTCACGGCCGCATCTATCAAACCTTTAAAGAGCGGATGCGGTTTTTCAGGACGCGACTTAAATTCCGGATGAAACTGGCAGGCTACAAACCAGTCAAGTTTAGGAAGCTCCACAACTTCTGCAAGCATTCCGTCAGGAGACATGCCTGAAAATACAAGCCCTGCATCTTCAATTTGTTTTAAGTATTCATTATTAACTTCGTATCTGTGCCTGTGGCGCTCGGAAATTTTTTCTTTACCGTAAGCTTTATATGCCTTTGAACCTTTTTTCAATACGCAGTCATAAGCCCCCAGTCTCATTGTTCCGCCGTATCCGTGAACATTTTTCTGTTCAAGCATCAAATCTATTACAGGGTTTTGTGCGTTTTCATCGAATTCTTTTGAATTCGCATCTTTAATGCCTACGACATTTCGTGCATACTCAATAACAGCACACTGCATACCCAGACAAAGGCCTAAAAACGGAACATTATGTTCTCTTGCATAGCGTATTACATTAAGTTTGCCTTCAATACCTCTTACGCCGAATCCTCCCGGAACAACAACAGCCTGAACATCTTTCATCAGCTCTTTGCATGAGGCGTAATCAAGACAGTCTTCGGAATTTATCCATTTTACTTCAACTTTTACATCATCGGCATAGCCTGCATGTTTCAATGATTCTACGACCGAAATATAAGCATCCGAAAGTTTGGTATATTTCCCTGCAATTGCGACTCTTACCATTCCTTTCGGATTTTTAATTCTTTCAACAAGCGTTTCCCAGCCTTTTAAATCAGCTTTTCTGTTTTCAACTCTGAGCATATCAAGAATTACACCTGCCATATTCTGTTGTTCAAGCGCAAGCGGAACTTCATAAATACTTTTCATATCGCGACATTCAATAACAGCTTCTTTCGGAACGGAACAAAAAAGAGCCAGTTTTTCTTTTTCTGTTTTCGGAATAGGTTTTGTTGTACGACATACCAGAATTTCGGGCTGAATACCGTAACTTCTTAAGACATGTACACTGTGCTGAGACGGTTTTGTCTTTAATTCCCCCGAAGTCGGAAGATACGGAAGCAGCGTTGTATGAACAGAAATCGCATTTCCTATACCTGCTTCAGTCTTAAACTGTCTTATAGCTTCAATAAACGGCAAACTCTCAATATCACCTATTGTTCCGCCGATCTCTATTAATTGAAAATCAGGATTAAACTGTTTTGTAGCCCCCATAATTCTCGATTTAATCTCATTTGTAATATGCGGAATAACCTGAACGGTTGCTCCAAGATAATCCCCGCGTCTTTCTTTTTCAATAACTGTTTGATAAACACTGCCGGATGTTACGTTGTTATATTTTCCGAGAGAAGTGTCAGTAAATCTTTCGTAATGACCTAAATCTAAATCAGTTTCAGCACCGTCATCGGTTACAAACACCTCGCCATGCTGAAAGGGGCTCATAGTTCCGGGATCGACATTTATATAAGGGTCAAATTTCTGATTTATAACAGAAAAACCTCTTGCACGCAATAACCTTCCTAAAGACGCCGCGATAATCCCCTTCCCGAGAGAACTCACTACACCACCTGTTATAAAAATATATTTAGTCATTTTACCACCTCAACACAACATTCAAAAAACTTGATATAATTATACAATCGGGGGAAAAATTCGTTTTGTTTCGCTAAACCTGATTAACTTTACCCCCTCTGTTTTGCTTTATATGCTTTTATTTAATTAATTTTCGGAACTTTAAAGAAACCGTTTTCTACATCAGGCGCATTAGCCATTAATTCTTCTTTGCCGATCTCCTGAACAACTTTGTCCTCTCTCATGACGTTGCAGAAATCAATAACCTGACACATAGGTTTAACATCGGATGTATCAACTTCGTTCATTTGATCAACATATTTTAATACATCTCCTAACTGTTTTGTATAAAGTTCTTTTTCTTCTTCCGTTAATTCCAGTCTTGCAAGTTTTGCAACATGTTCTACATCTTTAATCGTAATCATTTCTCTACTCCGTTATTTTATCATAGTAGCACAAAAAATTTGCATGCTTCATAATTATTACATAAATTTAATGATTTCTAAAATAAAAAAGTTATGATATAATACTAATGATATTGGAGATTAATTTGTTGGAGAGTAAAGAAAAAAACAGTATTGAAGATCTTGATAAACAAATTCTCGCTTATAAAGACTGCAAAGACGAGAAGAAAAAAAGAATGCTTCATATCAATATTGTAGAAAACGGAATGCTTCTGGTAAAAAAAATTGCCGGAAATATCTCTGCACAGTCAGGTATTTCTAATGAAGATCTTATTCAGGTAGGATCAATAGGGCTTATTAAAGCTATTGAATTTTTTAAACCCGACAAAAATACAAGATTTAAAACTTATGCATCATATTTTATAAGAGGAGAAATTAAACATTACCTGAGAGATAAAGCTTCGATGATTAAAGCCCCGAGAGAACTGCAGGAACTTGTTTTTAAAATCAGCTCTGCCGTAAAAAATCTTAAAGAAAAAGGGATTGAAGAACCTGCAGAAGAACAGATTGCTGAAATAGTCGGTATCCCTGTAAACAAAATACATGAGGTTATGGAAATCGAACTTTGCAAAAGCACTCTTTCTCTTGATCAGGCAATATCCTCCGTTGATGATGATGATTTAACGCTTATTGACAAAATTCCGGCAGGTGATTATCAGGAATTTATGAATTCATACGAAAATAAACTTATGCTGGCAGAAGCAATAAAAAAACTGCCTCAAGATTTGCAGCAGATTATTGAAATGAGCTATTATCAGGACTTGAACCAGCGTGAAATCTCTGAAAGAATTCATATTTCACAGATGCAGGTTTCAAGAAGATTGAAAAAAGCTCTAAGTAAAATGTATGAAATAATTACTTCAAAAGACGAAAAATAAAAGGAGACATAAAAAAATGGGAGCATTAATAGCAATATTAACATTTGTTTTTATTATAGGCTTATGCATAGGCAGTTTCTTAAATGTTGTAATTTTAAGAACATTGAGCGAAGAATCTGTTGTTTTTCCGGCATCAAAATGCCCGAAATGCCAGCATCCTCTCAAATGGTGGCATAATATTCCCGTTCTTTCGTATATTTTTCTGAGAGGGAAATGCGCATTTTGTAAGGAAAAAATAAGCATTCAATATCCGATTGTGGAACTTTTAACAGGTATTATATTCACTCTGCTTTTCATGAAATTTGGAGTCAGTGTAGATACACTGTTTGCGTGGGTAATTTCGTCATTGCTTATTGTAATAGCAGGAACAGATATTAAAGAAAAAGTTGTTTATGATGTTCACACATATACTTTAATAGCAGTAGGCTTATTATATGCAATAATTGTAACTGCAGTATCGCTTTTCCAAATGCACTTTGCGGGAAATCCGATGGAATTCACAAAATATTTCGTATTAAATAATCCGATATTCATATCACTTATGGGAATGCTTTTAGGAGCAGCAATTCTTGAAATTTGCGCAAGAGCCGGCTACTTTTTTGTCGGAACAAGAGCATTCGGTGAAGGCGATACATTTATCGCAGCAGGACTCGGGGCGCTTTTTGGCTGGAAATCTCTGCTTGTGGTGCTTGCAATGTCCGTGTTGATTCAAGTAGTTTTATTCCTCCCTATTTTTATAAAAGGACTTGTAAAAAATAAAGATTGGAAAACTTTAATAACATTCACTGTTTTTGTACTGTTTGCAATTGCTTTTTACACATTACAGCACTTTAGAATAATAACGGTTGAAGATATTATAATATATTCTATCTTTGCAATTGTACTTGCAATTCTTGGAATTACAGCATGTATATTTATATTCAAGGGACTCAGAGAACACCCCGAAAACAGGACATATATGCCGTTTGGGCCTGCAATGGTTGCTGCAGCATTTATTGCTCTGCTATTTTAAAATTGTCATACAGAACTTGTTTCAGCATCTAAAAAAAACATTTTCGATATATTTCAGCTTCAAGCTCACTGTAATCACCGGTGAGCTTTTCTAATCTTGAGCAAGCAATATTTGCGATAGGCAGCAGATGAGAATAATCATCATGAGTATTAACATAGCACTGAAGTGTATCTCTAATGCACTTATTAATGGATGAAATTTCGTAAATAGCCATACTAAGATCGTCAATCATTTCTTCGAGTTCTTTCATACATTCTCCTTAATATTTATAAAAAATATTTTAACAATTTTAAAATTCTTGTTCAATATAGCACACTTAATAAAATTTTAGGTGTACTTAATAAATTATCTGCACTTAATGAAATAGTAACAAAGCGAGCATTGTTTGACCGCAGGGAGTTTGCAAGCACAAGATTGAATTTAGTGCAGATAAACGGTCAGCGTGTTTTTCTTTCTTTGGTTACGTTTCTTTCTTTTTGCATCGCAACAAAAAGAAAGAAATGAACAAATTATAACGATAGTATCTTTAACGCCTCTTTTAAAATCTCCTCTGCTGATGCCTTTTCCTTCAACAAAGCTACAGCCTTTGAAATTGCATCCTGTATTTCTTTACGCTCGTAGCCGAGTGATACCAGAACCATCTGAGCATCTTCAACCGCCCTGTCATCAATTTTTGCAGGAGTAATTGATGTTATTTTTATATGTTCTTTGGTTTGATAATTCATTAATTTGTCTTTTAATTCAAGAATAATTTTCTGTGCTAACTTTGGTCCCACGCCTTTTGCACGTGTAAGCTCCTTGTAATTTCCTTCTATAACAAAACCGATAAGTTCTGATGATTCAAATTCATCCAGCAGTGTAAGTGCCATTTTAGAACCTACGCCTGACACAGAAGTAAGAATATTGAAAATATCTCTGTCTTCTTTGTGCAAAAATCCGCAAAGACTCATTTTGTCTTCTCTATGCAAAAGAACGGTATAAATCTTTATATCACCGTCAGGCATTTGAGAAAAATCCCTTGTCGTAACCTCAAGAAGATAACCTATCCCCGATGTTTCAACAGTTACATAAGTTCCCTTTGATGTATTTGATTTGTTTGTTAAAATCCCTTTTATATAATCGTACATAATAATAAATTCCTGTTATTAAATCTTATTTTTCCAAACTTCGTCTTATTGTATAGACAGCATTTTCAAGTTCCTTGTTTGTTCTTAATTCATCTCTTATTTTTTCATAAGAATAGAGCATTGTTGTGTGTTTTTTCTGAAAGAATTCTGCAATACTTTCAAAACTTTTTTGAGTAAGCTCGCGCGCCATATAAACTGCGACATGACGGGCAGAAGAAACACGCTGGTTTCTGGCAGAACTTAAAAAATCTTTCAAAGATACACCGTAATATTCACCGGCAGCTCTTGCGACTTTTTCAATTGTAAGTTCTTCTCTTGACGCTTCGCAGTTCAAAACTTTTTTTGCATAATCAAGAGTAAGTTCTGTTTTTTCAATATCCGCATAAGCGCTGACTTTGTTAAAAGCCCCTTCAAGCTCTCTGACATTATTTACAAAATTTTTGGCAATATATTCAAAGACATCAAAATCGGCTTTAACATTTGCCTGCTCCGCCAGATTTCTCAAAATTGCAACACGAGTTTCAAAATCAGGAGGTGTAATATCAACCATCAATCCCATTTCAAAACGTGTTCTCAGCCTGTCTGGAAGTGTCGGAATATCTTTAGGCAGTCTGTCTGACGTTATAACAATCTGCTTATTTTTGTTATGCAGACTGTCAAAGGTATGGAAAATTTCTTCCATAGTGTAAGTTTTGCTCTCCAGAAACTGTATATCATCAATCAAAAGCACGTCAACATTTCTGTATTTCTGCCGGAATTTATCCATACGTGCGTTTCTGTCGTTGCCTCCGCACTGAATATTTTTAATTAATTCATTAACATATTCCTCTGTTTTAATATATTTAACTTTCAATTTAGGTTTATTAAAAATAATGTAATGCCCTATAGCCTGCATCAAGTGCGTTTTTCCGAGTCCAGATGCACCGTAAATAAATAAGGGATTGTATTTTTTAGCAGGGTTCTGAGCAACAGCAAGAGCGGCAGCGTGAGCAAAACGGCTGTTTTCACCGACAACAAAATTTGAAAATTTATACTTCAAATTTAGATTTGCGGAAGACTGCATCTGTGCAAGATTATCCATAATCCTGCTTTCATCAGTTTCAGGCAAAGCACGTTTTGCTTTTTGGAGCTCTTTTTTCTTTTCTTTTTGGTAACGTTCAGCAAACTCCTCATCATACAAAACGTTATAGCTGATATTTTTCCCTGACGCATTTTTTAAAGCTTCAAGAATTTTCGCATCATGCTGGGATTTAATTGCCTGGGGTGCGAGCGCATGAGCAGTGATTAAGGTTAAAACATTCCCGTCAAATGACACAGGTTCAAGAGGCTCAATCCACATTTTAAATGTCGGAACAGTCTCGGAAAGCTCCTCTTTTGCTTTACTCCATATCTCTTTTTCATCCATAATTTAATTTTACTATAAAAATAATCAACAAGAAAAATCAATATTTTATCTTTACAGGAAAATCTTTAGGAATTTTCCAGTTATTACACTGTATAATCGCCGCACAGTAAGAACCATCATTTTTTAGACTATCACAAGAATATTGAGCTCCTGTATATAGCTCTTTTTCATCACCGCTCCACCTGTAAAGATATGGTTCTAACCCCTTTTTATAAAGATATTTCCAATCACTGGATTCATTGTTTGGATTAAATTCAAATATAAATGTACATATTGCATTTTGTAATTTCAGCTCATCGCTTGATTTTTCAAGACATTTCTCGGCATTTTTCGGATAAAAATAAATTTCTCTGTTATGGATTAACGGGTAGCCAAATGCACTGCCGTCAGCCAAATAATATAAACGAAAATCAGCACCTTTTTGAGAAAAAGCAGTCATTCTAAGATCTTTTTTATCAATAATGTTCATATAAGGAGCTAAATATCTTTCAAAATTTCCGTTTAAAATAGATGAATAATCCTCTAGAGTTTCTCCGGTGTCATCATCATATTGACCTTCAAACCAGTAATCCCAGGTAGAAGTATCACCATTATCAGCTATAGAACGTTGAATTGCCTGATTGAAAACAGAATAAAACTTTTTTAACCGAACTTCAGTTATATGATTATTGTAAGCGGCAACTAAGGCGGGCATTGTAATAGCAGCAACCACACCTATAATCCCGAGAGTTATCAAAACTTCTGCCAAAGTAAACCCATATAATTTTTGCATAGATATTTTTCCTTTTTTGTATCAATTTTGTAGTAATTTATTTCTAAAATTAGAAATAAATTACTAATAATATAACAAATTCCCAAATTTTTGTCAATTATAACCAATTAAAAGCTATAATTTTAATTAGATTATGTCTGTACGAACAACAATAAAAACACTGCTGTTGCAGGAAAATATGACTTTGACAGAACTTGCGAAGATTGTGTCCCAGACGACAGGGAAACAATATACCGTTGACAGTCTATCCAGGAAACTGCAGAATGAGACAATGAAATACAATGAAGCAGAAATGCTTATTAAAAATATGGGGTATACAATAAAATTCGAAAAATTAAATAAATAATTTATACAAAACAACCGCGCAGGAAACGGAAAGATTTAAAGACTCAACAGAAGATGCCATTTCAATTTTTACATCTTTTGTCGCAAAATTTATCAATTCATCCGAAAGCCCGTCCGCTTCAGAACCGAACATTACAAGAACAGGGTTATTTACCTTAAAACTTTTCAAATAATTTTTTGAGCGCGGAAGCGTTGCAATTCGTTCAAATCCTTCAAATATTTTCTGCAGTTCATCAAAATTTTCAATATACACAACAGGAATTTTCCACAAATTCCCGACCGATGAACGCACGCATTTGGGATTATATAAATCGGCGCATTCTTTTCCGTACAAAACGACCGCATCTGTCCCGAATGCCGTTGAAGTTCTCAAAATAGTGCCGAGATTACCTAAATCTTTTATGTTTTCAAGAAGTACAACTTTTTTTGCACCGGATAAATTATCTACAGTATAATTCTTTTTGATCGCAACAGCAACAGCATCAGGTGCTGTATCTGTTGTAGAAATTTTTTTCAAAACAGGTTCGGTTGTTAAAATAGCCTTATCTGCAAGAAATTCGTATTTTTTCACATCCGATACAAATGCGTATTCTATCTCAATTCCCGCATTAAAGGCTTCTTCAATACATTTAAAACCTTCAAGCAAAAACTTATTTTCTTTATCGCGGTATTTTTTCTGTTGAAGTTTTACGGTTTCTTTTACCAGATTATTATTTACGCTTGTTATTCCCTGCATTTTTATAAAACCTCAAATTCTTTAAGCCATTCTTTTTCTTGTTCCGACAAAAGCGAAAAATCAATAAGTTTTTTTTCGTAATTCATATGAACAAAAGAACGAATTTTCCCGTCTTTCATATAGCAGGAATTTTCCAGTCTTATGCCGAAATAATCTTCGTTATAAAGCCCCGGCTCAATTGTAAAACACATATTATCTTTAATTTCAACTTTTGCCATCTCGTTTTTGCTTAAATTCGGCGGATACTCATGTACACTGATACCTATACCATGCCCGAGCCCATGATTGAATACAAATCCGTCTATTTCATTTTCCGAATAAATTTTGCGTGCGAGAGCGTCAATGCTAAATCCCTCCAACACACTTGCGGTTCCTTTTTCTTTACAAGGGAAGCAAAAGTTATATGCATTCAAAAACATTTTTAAAACGGTTGTGTAAACGCGTTTTTGAAGTTCAGACGGAGTACCTTTTACAAATACTCTTGTAATGTCCGTTGCAAGTCCCTGTTCGTAATACGCACCACAGTCAATCAAAACAAGACTTCCGTCTTTTAAAATTTCATCTTTTGAACATTTTGAATAATGAGCAAGAGCTGAATTTTTATCTTTTGCAACAATTGACTTAAAGCTTAAACTCTTTGCACCGAAACGTTTAAATTCCTTTTCAAGCTGCCGGGCAATATCGAATTCAGAAATATTGTCGTTATTTTCAATATAATCTCTTATTGCTTTTACAGCCAAATCCGTACGTCTGAAAGCATCTTTGTAATGGTTGATTTCATGATCTGTTTTCACTGCTTTCATAAGCTTAATCGGACTGTTATCAAGAACTTTAACCTTATCACCGATTAAGGTAAAATCATAAGCATTAATTGTTGATTTATCAACAAAAATATTTCCCTGATAACTTTCGACAAAATCATCAATATCATCAATCAGGCGTGCTCTTCCCGCTAAAATCACAGCCTTGCCGCGGATTTTACTTGAATAATTCTTTGAAAAATCTCTTAAATTGAAAAGATAAGAGACTTCCTCCGGATCCGTAATCAAAACCGCGCCGTCATAATTTATATTTTTAATTTTCTCTTCAACAGGTACTCCGTCAACTTTCACAACATTTGAGCTGTCATAAACACTCTCTTTATCAAGCGGATCTGTCTCAAAATATTTAAGTTCAATTCCCTTAGATTTTAAATATTCTACCCGATTTTGAGAATTTTTCTTTGAAAAAATACCAAGAATTTTTCCATCAGGAACTTTTTTTACAAGTTCTTCTAAAAAAGACTGTCCTGTCCGAAGTTTTACTACTGAAATAATATCATGATTAACCTCTAAATCTGCCTGAATATGATATCTTCCGTCAACAAACAGAAAAATAGTTTCGGGAGTAACAAGCGCATCGCCTGTCGAACCTGAAAAATCCGTCAGTTTGTACCTTGAATTTTCGTCTAAAGGTGTATATTCCTCCAGATATTTGTTTGCAGAATTCACAAGCAGGTATTCAATACCCTGCGCTTTCATAAATTCATGAATATTTTCAACAGCACTAATCATCAATCATGCCTGTTAATTGAATTAAATGCCATCCAAATTGTGTCTGAACAGGTTCTGAAATATCACCGATATTTTTTAATGCAAAAGCTGCATCTTCAAACGGTTTTACCATAACTCCCCGCTTGAAAAATCCTAAATCTCCGCCGTCATGTCCTGAAGGGCAGAGTGAAACTTCTTTTGCAGCATCGGCAAATGATTTTCCTTCTTTAATTTCATCTAACAAATTTTTAGCCTCATCTTCAGTTTTAACCAGAATATGGCTTGCTCGAACTTCTCTTAACATTTTTGACTCCTTGTTATTTTCACGAAAAAATTATAGCATAAAAAAGACTTGCCCGATTATAAAATCGGGCAAGTTATGCATATCAAACATAGAGTCTGTAAATCTTGGGAAGTAAGCTTATTATATTTTCAACCAAACCGCTTAAAGAAAAAATCTTGTCGCAACCCCGAAAAAAGTGCCTGGATATAACAAGCTTACATATATATAATAACGCTTTTTTCAATAGTTTTCACCACTCGCAAGAATGACTTTTTATATTTAAAACTAACAAACTTGAACTAATCCTTAAGAATTAGAATATAGATCCCGAAACAAGTTCGGAATGACGGGGAAATATCAGTCATACTGAATTTATTTCAGCTTCTCAAACGAAGCCTTCAATAAATTAATTGTTTTAGGTAACACTTTAGATAATTTTTAATATAACTTGTATATAACTCCCTCAACATTTACTATTGCAAAATTTTTTTTTTATATTATATTAGAAATATGCGGAAGTAACTCAATGGCTAGAGTACCTGCCTTCCAAGCAGGCTGTTGCGAGTTCGAGTCTCGTCTTCCGCTATTTTTGTACCCGAAATAATGGGGGTTAACATGATTAACGAAATTTCCGAATTTTCAGATAAAATTGACAGACTGTTAAATGCTCTGCGCATAAAATTTATTTTCGAAATTATTGTAATTTTAATTATCGGAACTTTATTATTCAAGCTCATTGATCTGCTTGATGCTAAGCTGAAAGACAGATTAAGAGAAAAAAATAATTCTCCTTTAACAAGATTTGTTCCGATATTGAGCAATATTTTTAAAGGCATTATTGTATTTTTCCTTCTTGCATCATTCCTGCAAAGCCACGGCTATTCAATGTCTTCATTAATTGCAGGTTTCGGGATTACAGGTCTTGCAGTCGGTTTTGCAGCTCAAAAAACAATTGCAAACGTTTTCGGAACTTTCGGAATTTTATCGGATCACTCATACCAGATTGGCGACTATATCAGTGTAAACGGATTTGAAGGCAATGTTGAAGAAATTAATATGCGTTCAACCAAAATAAGAGCTCTCGACAATTCTTTAATTATCCTGCCCAATGATGTTGTATCAGGAACAGTTATAAAAAATGTTACCAACGGCGAAAAAAGAAGAATTTTCGAGACATTCGGCGTAACTTATGACACTTCTGATGAAAAACTTAAACGCGCAATAACAATCCTTGAAGAAATTTTAAACGCAAATAATGATGTCCGCGATGATTATATTGTATATCTGGAGACTCTGTCATCAAGCTCCATTGATATTAAGGTCAGCGCTTATACAAAAACTAACAATTATAACAAATATCTTAAAATTAAAGAACAGGTTTTACTGGAAGCAATAAGAAGATTCCGCGAAGAAGGTATTGAATTTGCATTCCCGTCAACTACCGTTTATATGGCGAAAGATGAAAATTAAAATTATTGCTCCGGGCAAAATTAAAGAAAAATTCCTAAAAGAAGGTATTGATGAATTTTTGAAGCGGCTCAGGCCTTATGCTTCTGTTGAAATTATAGAAATTCCCGCAATAGAGATTAAAGATGAGAATTTGACAGAGAAGATTTTGGAGCAGGAAGGCGAAAAAATTCTTTCACACATAAAACCCCAATCCTATGTAATTACTCTGGAAATAAAGGGCAAAATGTTTTCATCGGAAGAATTTGCACAAAAAATTGAGGAGCTGGCAAATGACGGTGTTTCAGAAATTGTCTTTGTAATAGGTTCTTCCTACGGACTTTCACCAATAGTATCGATGCGCGCAAATCTGAAATTAAGCATGTCTAAAATGACATTTCTGCATCAGTTTGCCAGACTTATCCTGATTGAACAAATATACAGAGCTTTCAAAATTATTAAAGGGGAAACCTACCACAAATAGACGACATAAAGTTTTTCGCCTGATGTTATAATAAATCCAACGGTAAAAAGGAGAAATTATAATGAGAGAATTTGAATTTAATCTTTCTATGGAAGAACTTGAAAAACGTACAAATAAAGATTACTTAATGACAAAAAAAATGTTGAAATGCGATGCGCCTGAATACCTTGCACTTCAAGAAGGCGATAAAGAAACATTAAAACATCTTGTCAAAGCCGCATACATTTTAGAAAAAATCAACATGCAGATTGACTGCCATCACAACCTTGAATTTAAAGAATTTCTTGAAAGAGAAATTGAAAAAGGAAACAAACAGGCAGAACTTACGAAAATTCTCTTTGATGCGCAGAAAGGCATGAACGCAATTGATACAATGTCAAATAAAATCAATCTTGCAAAAGGAATAAAAGAATTCCCGGGCAAAGGCGTTTATCCCGAAGATCTTTCAAAAGAGGAATTCCACGGCATCCTGACAAAAATGATTAATAAAGGCAAAATTGAAGAAGTCAAAAAAATTCTTACGCAGCGGTCTGTTGTTGAAAGAAACGGCAATGAACTTATCGGCATTGATTACATTGACAAATTCAAAGAAGATTTTGAAAAAATGGCGGATGAAATCGATAAAGCTGCAAAGACTTCAACAAACGCTGATTTTACCGAATATTTAAAACTTCAGGCAAAAGCTTTAAGAACAGCTGATCCGATGCTTGATGCTTATGCGGACAAAAAATGGGCAACCCTGCAGGATACACCGCTTGAATTCACGATAACAAGAGAGAATTATGAAGACGAAATGACCGGCACAATTGTCGAAAATAAAGAATTGTCAGAACTTCTTGAAAAACACGAAATTAAACCAATCCCGAAAGATTTTTTAGGCGGACGTGTCGGGATTGTCAATAAAAAAGGCACGGAAGCTCTTACGGCAATAAAAAAATATCTTCCGATACTTGCAAAAAATATGCCCTACGCTGATGAATATGAACAAAATATTCAGCCTGCGGATACAATTGACACTGCGCCTATTGAAAAAGACGAAAAATTAAAGCAAACAATGGTTGATGTTGATTTGGTAGCTGTAACAGGTGATGTCGGCGCATACAGAGGCGGAATTACTCTTGCCGAAAACCTGCCGAATGATGACAAACTCTCGCTTACAATCGGCGGCGGAAGAAGAAACGTTTACCACAGACAAATTCGTTTCATTAGCGACATGAAAAAGCTTCAGGAAAGACTAGATGCAATTTTGGATAAAGAACAGCATAAATATTATCTTGATGAAGCTGACCACTGGTTTACAATCGGTCATGAAAACGCACATTCACTCGGGCCTAAAAAGGCTTGCGAAACTCTTGGCAAATACAGAAATATTATTGAAGAAAATAAAGCAGATATGGGTTCTCTTGCTTTTGTAGATCTTTTAACAGAGCTTGGGATGTACACGGAAGAACAAAGAAAACAAATTATAGTAACAACTGTTGCAGATAATTTCTTAAAATCAAAACCAACATTAAGTCAAGCCCATAGAGTACGTACCGTAATGCAAAACAAATACTTCTCAGAACGCGGTGCTTATAACATTATAAATGGCAAAATTCATGTAAATATAGATAAAGTTGTTCCGATTGCTAAAGAAATGCTCGCGGAAATTGTAAGAATTCAAATAGAAGGAGACTTTAATAAAGCAGAAAAATACGTTCTTGATAACTTTGTCTGGACTGATAATATGGAGCTTATCGCCCAAAAACTCCAAAAAATCAACAAAACATTAAACGGAAGAACTGAATCGGAACTGGCAGAAAAACTGCTCAAAGAATAACTAAAAAAGACCGGATAAAATCCGGTCTTTTTTATCTAATTTCAAATATAAATGATTACCATGGATAATCATCAGCTATTTGCCAGCCATCTGCCTGAATTAATAAAGAACAAAAATCCCCCTGTAAATATCCTGTACCGGAAGGGGCAGTTTTACTACAGCCACCTCTTACATCAGACATTAAATAATTTCTGTCTTTTAGATAAGAAGAATTTTGAACACCTGAAGCATTTGCCCCATTAACACCGGCAGTAAATATATATTTATCTCCCCAATCAGGCCGCATTGAAAAAGCAAATACATCTTTACCTATAACAGTTTTACCACTCTCGCCATTGATATCAACATAAAATTTTATATAAGAAGTTGCACCTGCACTTCCATGACCAAGACGCATCAAAACTCCCATACCATTATATAATATAAAACTTCTGTATTTTATAGACTCGGTTATTTCACCTCCATCAAGCTGATGAAGTTTATTTTTTTCATTAGATTGTCCGCTGTAACAAAACATTGCCTTAGACACTACCCCGCAATCTTTACTAACTTGTACATACGGAATTATATATTGGTTTGCAAAAGAATTTTCATCATTATAATCCCAGTATAAAGGAGATTCATTCATAGCAGTAGATTGAGAAATTACATTAGATAATAAAGAATAAGCTTTCTTTAACTGCGATACTGTCTGTTTTTTCTGATAACTTGATATAAGAGTCTGCATCGTCATAGCTGCGACTACACCGATAATTCCTAAGGTAATCAACACCTCTGCCAAAGTAAACGCGGCTTGACGAATGTCGCCAAAGTGGGCTACGTACGTAGAACCCTCAGCCAGAGTCAATGCGGCGTGTTTTTTTAGTGAAGTGTGAAGAGTGAAACGTGAAGAACCTTTCCCTCTCCCATTGCGGGAGAGGGAAACAATATCACCGGCAAGGAATTGAATATTAAGACCTGTCATCACGCATATGGTGCACGATCTTTTTATAACAAATTTTAGATTACGCAATAAATGAGCAATGACATTAATGTATAAGACTTGACTTAATGCCCTTCGGTCAGCTGGAAATGCCCCCCCCCCGAAGCTCTCGAACAATTTAATCTTTTCATAAATTCAAACTCCTCTTGCTATATACCTTATTATAACATATTTTTTTAACTTTTCAATGTTTTATTTCATGTTGAAAAGCCCATGCCGAATGGTTATGTATACTTTCAAATGCTTCGCAGTCAACCTGAAATTCTTTTATTATCGGATGATTTCTTAGTTTAACGACAACATCACGCAATACATCTTCTACAAATTTGGGATTATCCCAGGCCTTCTCTGTTACAAATTTTTCATCTTCACGCTTTAATAAAGGATATACAGGACAGGATGCACAACTTTCAATTAATTCGATTAAATCTTCAAGCCATACCTGCTCATTTTCATCATAGGAAACTTTTACCCTGATAAATGCCCGCTGGTTATGAGCGCCGTTATCTGAAATTTCCTTTGAACACGGGCAGAGCGTTGTTACAGGGACTTCAACTCCAAGAATAAATTTGTAATCACCTTTTTCAATCCGTCCTTCAAACAGGCATTCATAACTCATAGGCGCAGACAAACCCGTTACCGGCGATTTTTTATCAAGAAAATATGTAAATTTGAATTCAAGTTCTCCGCTTTCAGCATCAAGATTATGAATAATTTTCTCTAAACATCCTTTAATATCAACGCCGAGAAGATTTTTGTTTTTCCATTCCGCAAGAACCTCTACAAACCTTGACATGTGCGTTCCCTTGTAATCTCTGGGTAACGATACATTCACCCTTGCTTTTGCACATACGATCTGGTTAGAACTGTTTTTCCGTTGAATTATCAAAGGAAGTTCAAGATGTTTAATTCCGACCTTTTGAATATCTACATTTCTTGTATCTTTTAAGTTCTGTATATCCTTCATAAAACTATTTTAGCATAAAAAAAAGACCTTGATATATTTCTTCAAGGCCTATCCGTTTAAATAAGAAGAGAGAGCTTTATACTTATATAAAACCCACTCTTACAAAAAAATTGCTATTTTTTTCTCATTTATGAAGAAATATTAAGAATTATTTTTCTTCCGTTGAAACGGCTTTGTCCAAAAGCTTTCTTATTCTAAGATATCTGTCCAATTCAACTCTGAATTTCTTCAAATTTTGATAATAGTTATTTGCCATTAAAACTCTGTTGTCATACTTTGGATCAAGAATATAAACTGTAGGGAATCCGGAAATACCCACATCTTCTACAAGAGCTTTATTATTTTCATTTTCAACATCAATCATAACAAAATTATATTTATTTTTATAAATGCTGCTTAATGCTTTAAATTTCGGCATAAACTTCATACAATAACCGCACCAGTCAACGTAAAATAAAGCTAACATCGGTTTGTCAGATTCCAGCGCTTTATCATAAGTAATTCCAATCTTGTAATCAGACGGATGCTTTGGAGCATTCATTGCGGCAACTGCAAAGCCTACAACTGATGATACTGCCATTGCTATAATAATTCCTAAAGTAATAAGTAGTTTCTTTTTCATAATATCCTCCAATACACATTATACTACAAACTTTTTATCTTACAAATTTTTATAATTTGAAATATAACTTAACAAAAATGTTTAAAAAATTATATACTATGGTATATACTAAATATATACTAATTTAGATTTGTATATAACAATAATCAAAATGTATCGTCTTGTGTTACTGAAAAAAGAAGGAGTTTAAAGAGGTATGAAAAAAAATTCCCCCGTCAAAATGAAATCTTCAGGCAGGCTTTCCAACCCTGCCAAAAATGAAATTTTTGACGGTGCAGGTGATAGCGTACTATCAAATTATGTCAGAGAAATTTCCGACTACAAATCACTTACCCCGTCAGAAGAAAAAGAGCTTGCAAAAAAAGCAAAAGCAGGAGATGAAGAGGCAAAAAAACAATTAATCAAAGCTAATTTGAAACTTGTAATCACAATCGCAAAAAAAGCAATTCACATGTCAAATCTTCCAATGATAGACTTGATTCAGGAAGGTAATCTTGGGCTTATGATTGCGGCAGAAAAATTCAATTACAAACTCGGCTATAAATTTGCAACTTATGCAAGCTGGTGGATTAAACAGGCAATGTTTAAGGCAATATCAGAACAGTCTCACTGTATGAAAATTCCTGTTTATATACAGGAAACCTTATCGAGATTTTCTAAACTAAAACGCGAAATGGAACGAGAAAACAACTGTCAGGTACAAAATGAAGAAGTTGCAAAAAAAATGAATATTCCGTCCGACAAAATTGATTTATTCCTGAACGCATACTCAAAAACAATATCCATAGAAAGCAGTTTAGAAAACCATGACGGCAAAGAAATGAATATCGCAGATATTATAGAAGATAAAAAAGCATCTGCCACTGAAAATGCAGAATTAGAAGATTTGAAAACCGATATTCTTAATGTAATTTCAACTCTGAAAGAGCGGGAACAGCAGGTTGTCAAAATGCGCTACGGTCTGGATGGAGACGATAAAAAAACTCTCGAAGAAATCGGCAGTATTTACGGCGTAACAAAAGAATGCATACGCCAGACAGAATTAAGAGCTTTGAAAAAGATGAAATTCTCCGTGTTAGGTCAGTACGTTGATTAGGTGTGTATATTTTATTCATTTGTGTTTATTTGTATAAAAAATTTCAAAAGGAGGCATCAATGCTTCCTTTTTTGTAATTTTCATATAAATACAGGTGTACTTTTTTTTCAAAATCATTAATATTAAAAGTATGAAAAAATTTTTGACATTACTATTGATAATAATTTTTTCCGCAGGAAACATCACATTTGCGGAAGGTGATTTATGGGATAATTTCGGGGATCAAAATGTTTACGGTCAAAAACCGGTAAGCGACCAAGATTTTCAAAAAGCTCTTGAAAGCAAAAAAGGGAAAAAGAAAAAAGATAAAAATATTCCCAAAGGAGAGAGTTTTTCAAGGAGCAATGAAACAGAATCACTAACAACAACCGTTAAAGAGCCGCAAATATTACTTATTCCGCTGAGTTTGAAAGCCGGAGAAGATGTAATAATCCCTCCCGGACACTATGAAGTAAAAGGAGAACGGGAGAACGGTAAAACATATTTGAAACTTTACCAGTCGCATTTCATGATAGCAAAACTGCCGGCTACAGAAACAAATGATGATTTTGGCGAACAGACAATTAACTTTGTAAAACTATTACCGCATGGGGATTATCATGTCCGGATTATTTACGGCAGTATTGATTTTAATGCGTACGCAGTAATTGACACAGCAGACTAAAATTGCTAAAATCTGGTTATAAGAGGGGGAAAATATGAAAAGAGTAATAGTAACGGTAATAGATTCTATGGGCACAGGCGCAATGCCAGATTGCAGAGAATTTAACGACACACCGCAGTGTAATACATTAAAACATGTATGCGAATTTAATAACGGGCTTAATGTTCCAAATATGGAAAAAATGGGACTAGGTAATATTCAAGATTACAAAGGAATAAAAAAAGTTAATAATCCGACTGCCGAATACGGTATAATGGAAGAAAAATCTAAAGGTAAAGATACAACCACGGGCCACTGGGAAATGGCTGGATTAGTTTCCCAAAAACCTTTTGCAACATTTCCGAACGGCTTTCCCGATGAATTAATAGAAGAATTTATAAAACAAACAAAATGCGGAGGTGTTCTTGCCAACATTCCTGCAAGCGGAACGGCTATTATTGCAGAATTAAATGAAGAACACCATAAAACCAAATTTCCGATTGTTTATACGAGCGCGGACAGCGTTTTTCAAATCGCGGTTGATACGGATTTAATCCCGCTTGAAACATTATATGAATGGTGCGAAACCGCAAGAAAAATTCTTGATGATGGCGGCTGGAATGTGTCAAGAGTAATTGCAAGACCTTATAAAATTATTGACGGCAAACCGACAAGAATATCCAAGGATAGAAGAGACTATTCAATGGTGCCTTCACATACAGTTTTAAATGAAATTAAAGATAAAGGCGGAAAAGTTATTGCAATAGGCAAGATTGAAGATATTTTTTCAAAATCAGGTATCACTCATGCTATTCATACAGGCTCTAATAAAGAAGGTCTCGAATTAACCCTGAAAGCCGTAAAAAATGAACTGAATCTTGAAAAAATTGCGTATCCGTCTAATAACAAAACATTTAATGACAAAACATTTATTTTCACAAATCTTGTTGATACTGATATGCTTTACGGACACAGAAACGATGCCGCAGGCTACGGCAGAGCCATTGAAGAAATTGACACATACGTTGATGATATTATTGACGCAATGAATGAAGATGATTTACTTATTATTACGGCAGATCACGGATGCGACCCGACAGTTGAGGGAACCGACCACACTAGAGAATACGTACCCGTTCTTATTTATAATAAAAATATTAAAGGTGAAAATCTCGGAATGATTAAGGGGTTTGATTATATAGCGGACAGAATAAAAAAATGGCTTAACATTTAAAATGTATAATTGAATTTTAAAATGTTTTATATTATAATCAATAAGTGAAGAAATTCACATTGTATTTAAAATATAAGGAGAAAGTAGAAATGACAGTAAAAGTAAATGATTCTTGTATCGGATGCGGAGCTTGCGAATCAATTTGTGATGCAGTATTTTCAGTAGACGGTATTGCTCAGGTTAACGAATCAGCTGTAGCTGATAACATGGATTGTGTAAAAGAAGCTGCAGAATCCTGCCCTGTATCAGCTATTGAAGTTGAATAATTTGTTGTATAAAAACATTATAAAAAAGACCCTTAAACGGGTCTTTTTTATTTTAAAACAGCGCTATTCGGTCTTATTTTAATCGTTTATTCTTTATATTCGCAGACAAAAACAATTTTTTGCTTTTTGATATCCTGCACAGCGGCTCTGTTATCGAGAGAAACAAAATTCCCATCACTATCTACGCTTCCCTCTATAGAACACACAAATTTGTCAGAAACAGTATTGGTTTCAGAAGAATTATAAGAATTTTCCCGAATTTCCCTCTGGCCGGCTTCCAATTCGTTTAATCGGGAATCAAAACGATTTTCTAAATTTCTTATTTCGTCCATTAAATTAACCATTTCTGACCGATTATAAACTTCATGCCTTCTATCTCTTCCGTGCCTGTCTTCTCTTTCATCATAATCGTCATTTTGACTGCTTTCATAACTGTTTTCGTTATTTTGGGTATTTTTATTATCATTTTTATAATTATCCATAATCATTGGAGCGCTTATAATCATAAAAACTCCGAGAATAATTACAAGTACAATAGCATAACCCATATTTGACATAGCATATTTTTTCTGCATAAACCATCCTTTTTTATTTCTGTTAAGCCGGAATTTCCGCAATAACCGCATTCAAAGCATCTAATGCGTCAGAAGGCAGTTTATCAATACCCGCTTTTTCGTTTTCTCTTGATTTGATAAAATTTACTCTGTCATTCATTCTTGCTGTAAATTGTTGTGCATACTCTCTATTACAAAAAGATGTATCAAAACCTTCAACATCAATAATTTGAATATCAGAAAAATTTTCCCATTTATGAAATTTTGCCTTGCCTTCGACAATAGCTTCTATAATCGAAAGAGTAATTTCTTTTTTTATTTTTTGTCCCATAAACTCGCCGGTATTAAGAATATAGCATTCAACACCGTCTTCTATCAATTTTTTAAAGCGATGATAATCAACAGCCAGAGGATAAACTCTGAAAGGGTTTGCATAAGGTTCAACAACTAAAGCATCAGGATCAACTCCTTTTGCAAGTCTTTCGGCAGATGTTCTTTTAGTTGCAAGAGTAGCCCCCATTGCTGCTCCTAAAGAAGCACCCGAAAGTTTTAATACCGGCGGAATAGTAGGGTCTTTCATAAGCCAGAATATTGCGTTGATAGGTTCGTCAATTCTGTCAACTCTGTTCGGTGCCCACAATTTTGACTTAACCGCACGGCCGTTTCCATTTCGAATATCTTCTGTTACAGCAACAACCTTCCCGTCTGCAAGTTGAACAGCGCCTGCATTCTGATGTGTTAAGATGAATTTATTATCTTCGCTCCCGATCGGGTAATCGGCAGTTTTATCAAAATAGGCAGGTTCAAGAGCTATAGAATATTTCTTATCAACATTTATGATAAAGGCATCATCATGCAGCACGGTAATATCATATTTATTGTCGTGTTTTGCATGTGTAATTGTTGATTTACCGGAACCTGAAAGCCCGAATACAGCTGTTCCGAATGATTTTCCATTTTCGAGGTTATAGCGCTTCATTCCTCCATGACATGATGCATAACCGTTACGTGAAGCACAGCCCCATGCAAGAGTTAATGTACCTTTTTTATGCTCTCCGAAATAACGCATCCCGAGAATTGCCGCACAATTATGCTCAGGGTCAAAGAAAGTCAATCCGTAAGGGAAATCAGGATGCGACCAGTCAGGATCTGAAAATACAAATATATCACCTTCGTCAATTTTTCTTGAATTTTCATACATATCCGCATAAATTTCATTTATATATTGAAAATTCAGCATCCAGCTGTACATAATATTTTCAAATCCTTCCGGAATAAGCAGATGAGCTTTTACCATAAAATCTTTATCAAGTCCTATAACAGCTTCCGCTTTATACATCAATCTATCTCTGGTTCCGTAAACAGCTTCGCGAATAATCGGAAGCAAAACAGGAAGATCACATCCCGATTCGCCCGCAATTTTTCGTGCAGCCGCACATCGTCCGACAACTGCACCATCGTTAAATAACAACTGATTTGTTCCTTTTGGAAGCCCTGACTTTTCTGGTTCATAAACAGGCATACCCGTTAATTCAATAGTCCCCGGGCTACATTTAGCTAATTTATAAGCTTCCGATACGGATTTAACTTCTTCGACATTATTTGCAAAAAACGGCGCCATTATTGTAGCACGCGCAGAAGACATCAGCCTTTTTAACTGTTCTGAGTCTGAAAAAAATTCTATAGTAGCCATATACACAACCCTCCGACTTTCAAAAAAAATAATACCATAAAACGGCTTCCGGAGCAATCACATTTCTCTGATTTTTATGAGTATTTTAAGTTTATAATAAATTCGGGTAGTTACAAAAAATTAAAATTGTGATAGAATATTGTTGTAAGAAATTTAGAAAAGGGGATTTTAGTTAATGTATATAAAAAAATTTAAGACTTTAATATTAATACTTGCCGTAATTGCAGGAATAAATGTATTTGCGGCAACATCAGGATACACGGTTGTTAATGCAAACGGAGTACAGACTCAAAGCAGTTCAAAGGCTTATGCTTTGGTAAACCCTCTGGATATTGTTGCAAGACCGAATTTTTACCTTAACAAAAATGTTAAGATTAAAGCTAAATTTGATAAATTTTCAACTCTCGGACTTGATTACAAACCTGCTATGAGAAGCTCTCAAGACTACATATCATTCTTAATCCAACGCCCTGATGTTACAGACCATAACATTCCGCTTTCGGAATTAAAAATATTTTTAAACAGAACTGAAGCCGAAAAATATATCGACCTTAATTCAGGCGATATTGTAGAATTCAGCGGAAAAGTTTTCTCAAACGCACTTGGAGATGCATGGATGGATGTTGATAAATTTGCGGTTATCAGCAGCACAAAACCGAAAGATGAAAAATAAAACATTTTTACAAATTATTACGGAGTTAAGAGATGAGCGATAAAAAAAACGAAATATTTCTGACAGTACACGGGCACTTTTACCAGCCTCCCAGAGAAAATCCGTGGCTTGAAGCTATAGAACTTCAAGACAGCGCACTTCCTTTTCATGACTGGAATGAGCGTATAAACAAAGAATGCTATAACCCAAACTCCGTATCAAAAATTGTTGACAGCAGAAACAGAATTCTTGATGTTGTAAACAACTATGAACACATGAGTTTCAACTTTGGCCCGACACTTTTATCATGGATGGAACATTTTTCGCCCCTGACTTATGAAAGAATTATAAAAGCCGATATTGAAAGTATTGCTGAGCATAACGGACACGGAAATGCCATAGCCCAAGTTTATAACCATATTATTATGCCTCTTGCAAACGAAAAAGATAAAGAAACTCAAATTAAATGGGGTATAAGAGATTTTGAATACCGCTTCGGCAGAAAACCTGAGGGCATGTGGCTTGCAGAAACCGCTGTAGATGACGATACTCTAAGACTTCTGGAAGCTAACGGAATTAAATTCACTATACTTTCACCTTATCAGGCCGAAAAATTCAAAAAGAAAGGCGACAAAGAATGGACGGATGTAAGCTGGGGAAATATTGATCCTGCCCGTTCGTATAAATACAATATTAAATCAGCGCCCGGAAAGTCTATCGATTTATTCTTTTATGACGGTGCAATCTCCCGTTCTGTTGCATTTGATGAACTTCTTAAAGACGGAAATAAATTTATTAAACGTCTTAAAGAAGGAGTATCAGAATGCCGTGATTATCCGCAGCTCGTACATATAGCAACTGACGGAGAAAGCTACGGACATCATACAAAATTCGGCGATATGGCGCTTGCATACGTGCTTAAAATCAGGGCTAAAGATGAAGGCTTCACTATTACAAATTATGGTGAATATCTTGAAAAATACAGAAGCGACTGTGAAGTTGAAATAAAACAAGCTTCAAGCTGGAGCTGCTTCCACGGGGTCGGCCGCTGGAAAGAAGACTGCGGATGTTCTACAGGAGGACACCCCGGATGGAATCAGAAATGGAGAAAGCCTTTACGAGATGCACTTGATTATTTAAGAGATGAACTTGTTGTTCTGTTTGAAACCGAAGGACAAAAATATTTTGACGATGTTTGGAATGTCAGAAATAATTACATCAACGTAATATTAGACAGAAACGAAATGAATGTAAAAAAATTCCAGCAGGAAAACTTTAAACCTGATTTATCTGATGATGAAAAAGTACATGCCATGGAATTACTGGAAATTCAACGTCAGGCTATGCTCATGTATACAAGCTGCGGCTGGTTCTTCTCGGAAATCTCAGGTATCGAAACAGTTCAAATTATGAAATACGCTGCCAGAGCTATGCAGCTGGCATCAAAATTTACGAATAAAAATCTGGAAGAAAAATTTCTGAATATACTTGCAGAAGCGAAAAGCAACATTCCCGAACACGGAACAGGAAAAGAGATTTTTGAACGTTTTGTAAAACCTTCAATTGTTACAACAAAACAAATCGCAAGTTTATGGGCTTTATCTTCTCTTTATGAAGATTTTGAGGATGAAGAAGGCGTTTACTGCTATACTGTCAGAAGACATGCTTATAAAAAAGTGCAGAAAGGCTTATCAACATTTGTAGTCGGACATATAGAGGTACAGTCAAAAATAACGCTTCAAAAATCGAATGTTATGTTTGCTCTGATGCAGTATGCAGGCGGGGATTTCCACTGTTCTATCAAAAAATACTCCGATGATACCGAGTTTAACAGAATTAAAACTGAACTTATAAAAACATTCCTCATGAATCCGCTGACTGAAATCATCCGCGCTCTTGATGAATATTTTGGCAAAGAATACTTTACACTTAAAGATATATTTATTGAAGAAAGAAGAAAAATTCTTCAAATACTTCTTAAAGGTAAACTTGAAAAATTCTCCCAGACTTATCAGGAAATGTACGATGAAGGTAAAGGCTCAATTTATCACCTGCAGGGACTGGGCCTTAAAATTCCTGACGAATTCAAAATTTCGGCAGCTTATGCATTGAGCCACAAATTCAATGATATAGTTATACATTCAGGCGGATTTGTGGATGATGATATTATTCAACAGGCTGTTGATATAAATTACGAGGCGAAAAAAATTGATATTCAGCTGGACAAATCACCATCTAATAAAATTTTTGGCAAAAAAATTCTCCAAAATATTAACAGACTTGTCCACAGTTTTGAAATTCAACAGGCAGATGTTGTTCTGGAAATTTTTGATAATGTCAGAAAACTTGAACTTCAAATTGATATCGCGGAAGCTCAAAATACTTATTTCTCAAAAATTTATCATCGAATCGGCGATATTATTGACTCAGGAGAGTTGAGCAATAAAAAATCTCCGACAAAACGTTTTGTTGAAATGCTTCTTGATATCGGCGAAAATCTGAATATTAATACTGAATTTTACAGAAAAAAACTGGATAAAATTTTATTGCAATAATACCATTTTACCAGTTTTCAGAACCGTATTTTTTGTAAGCTTCAATATTTTTCGTAATTTTATGCTCTACAGATGATATTCTTTTCAATGTCTCTTCATCTTTCGTACGCATACGAAGAAGCTTCAGTTCCAAAAGTTCTTCTTTTGAACGCCTGATTTTCTGCTTTATTTCTTCTCTCTGCCAGAAAAGCCATCCTTCAAAACCGCAGCCAGGCGGGACAATTGACCATGGAGAAGACGGACAGTGTCTGCATAAATCAAGACGGTTTTCGTATCTTGAACATAAATTATTATCCTGCAAGTATTTACAGCCGTAAAAAGTTATTTCATCTTCTCTGTAATTACCGTCATCAATAAGTCTGTTTATTATATTATCAACAACCTCTGCATCAACTTTTCTTGCTGCCTCTATTGATTCATAAGGAAGAAAGAGGGACAAAAAATCTTTTGCCCCTTTATCGCCTTTTGCTGACATTTCCAACAGTTTTTTATAAGAAATTGAAGTTGTTACAACACGGCAACACTTCCCGCACATATTACACAGGTGCTGCGGACGCTTTGCCAAATAATTTTCTTCATAATTCCCCATATCTAAATTATAACTATCATGCAAAAAATAAAAAAATAATGTAACATTTCTTAAAAAAAAGGCAATAAAATCTAAAAAGAATACTTTATAAATATAAGTAAGTAGTAAAGGGTAGTTTTCATGCAAAGTTCCGTAGGACAGCAAAATATACAGCAGGCTCAGGTAAAACCGCAGGTACAAAATGTATCACAGCAAAACATTTCTCCTCAGCCTCAGCAGGTTCAACAATACCAGACGGTACCGCTGCAGCAGCAAGGTCAAAATGTTCAGGTGCCGAACTATTCAGGCGTAAATATTCAAATATTTAATCCGTCAGTACAAACTCCCGGCGCTACTGCTCCGGTTTATAACGTTAATGCCCCTAATTACGGAACGACACCTGCCTCAGGCTGTTATCCGTCAGGTTATTATACCAATAACTGGGGAAACGGTACAAATAATTTATCTTCACAAAATACAAGTTCAACAAACACAACAGAAAACAAAACATCGGATAAAAAGACTGAAAAAAGAGAAATTGTTCAATTAACAGATGATTATATAAGAAATCTCGAAAACTATTTAAACAGTCAGGACAAAGAAGTCCGTCTGATGGGAGCAAAAGAAGTTATTGCAAGACTTGAAGAAGATCATTCCAGAAAAGATGACAAAGCTTTAAATGCCTTGATTAACAAAATGCTTCAGGACCCGTCAACACCTGTCAGAATTTTAGCACTGGGTGCTCTTGATTCAAGAGTTGTATCAGGAGATGATTATACTGTCGGACTTTTAAAACAAATGCAAAATTCAACATCAGGATACGGTCAGGATGCAATGCAGGCAACAAATATTCTTCTGAAAATGTCAGGCAAAAAAGTCGAAAAAGAATTTGAAGTAAAAGATAATAAAAAGACGCAGACAACAACAACTTCTTCAACAAAAAGTACAGAAACAAAATAGGTGAAAAATGAGCATCAGCACAGCTTTAAAATCAGTAAAAAATAATATTCCGAAATATATATACAAAGGCGCCGGTGCTGCCGCCCTCGGTATCATAGGCTATGATGCACATGTTCTGGGCAAGCTTCAATCAGATGTATATTCAAAGACCGGTGATGCTGATGCATGTATGGAAGCTTTCAGCAACTCTCAATATTTAACAAGCCCGAGTATAACAGCTTCCAAACTCAAAAAAGGCGTTTTTAACTGGGAAGTTGACAGCAATATCAGACACTTTTTTAACTCTGCAATCGGGTATTTTAAAGGCTTCGGGACAATGCTTGTTGACAGTGTAATACCGTTAGGTCTGGGGCTTGGTGCCCTTCTGGGTAAAGGCAAATGGGCAAAAGGTTCAGCTATAGGCCTCGGTATTTTCGGCGTTGTAAAATTATTTAAAGACGTATTAGGCTTCGGACATTATAACGATTTGAATAAAAAATATTAATCTGTCTGTTTTGATTTTTTCATATAAGCCCTGTACAAATCAGGACGTTTAGCTTTTGTTCGTTCAATGCTTTTTTGAAGTCTGAATTCATTAATATCTTTGTGATTCCCGTTCAAAAGAACTTCAGGAACTTTCAACCCTCTATATTCCCGCGGTTTTGTATAATGCGGATATTCAATAAGCCCGTTTACGAAACTGTCATCTTCGGCTGATTCGATTTTTCCAAGCGTGCCTTCAAGTTTTCTGCTTACCGCATCTATAAGACACAATGCCGGCAGCTCTCCGCCGGTTAATACAAAATCTCCCATAGATATTTCCACAGGTTTTATAATCTCTCTTATTCTTTCATCGAACCCTTCATAATGACCGCAAAGCAAGATAATTTGATTATATTGAGCCAACCCATTTACAATTTTATCCGTCAACGGTTTTCCCTGCGGAGAAAGCATTATTGTTACGGAATTTTCTGAATGTTTAACACTTTCATACGCATCAACGTACGGCTGAACCATCAGAACCATTCCTGCTCCGCCTCCGTAAGGTGTATCATCAACTTTTTTATGCTTATTGAGCGTGTAATCTCTGGGGTTTATAGTATTAATTCGTATTATACCTGCATCAACAGCACGTTTTAAAATACTATAACCGCAGGCACTTTCAATCATTTCCGGAAACAAAGTAAGAACATCAAAAATCATTCAATCAATCCCTCAATATTATTTATAATGATTTTCCGCTCTTTGAGATTCACATCAGTAACAATAGCTTTTACAAACGGTACTAAAACAATATTTTTAGATTTTGTTTTAACTGATAAAAGATCATTTGCGCCGTTATTTGATACCCCGACAACAAAGCCCTGCTTAACTCCTTTTTCATCAAAAACTTCAAGACTGACAAGCTCATCAATTAAAAATTCATCTTCATCAAGAGCTTCTCTGATTGTTGCTTCCTCAACATACAAAAAAGCACCTTTATATTCCATTAAATCATTAATTGAGTTAATACCTTCAAATTTAACAAGGGCAATATTTTTGTGAAGCCTTACGGTTTCAATGTTTAAAGGTCTGTATTCATGCTCAATTTTTACAAACACTTTATTCAGGGAACAGAAAAACTCAGCCTGATTTTTCGTAAAACCGACTTTTGCTTCGCCTTTTATACCATGAAAATTTAAAATTTTACCGACAGAAACAAATTTTGTCATAATATATTAAGCTTCCGGAGTTTCTTCGGCCTTTTTAGGTTTTCTGCCCCTTTTTGGCTTAACTTCTTCAACGGTATTCTGCTCATCAGTCTTAATTTCTTCTGATGCAGCTTTTTCAGTTTCTTCTTTTTGTTTTTTAAATTCTTCGGGCAGATCAGGCCTATCTTGATTCCATCTGCTCAAACCCATTTGAGAACGGATTAAACCAATACCGACATGAACCCTCCACTCGTCCATTTTCAACTGAGATGCGATGATTTTATGGCAGCCTATCGGAGGAAGCGGCAATAAAGGCTCATACAAATTCTTTATAGCGAAAAGCTGATCAGGAGAAATTGCGAGCTTACGTTTCGGGAACGGCAATTTTGGAAGCATCATCTTTTGTCTTACCAGATTAATTCCAAAGAAAACTTTTCTCGGTTCAAGCCCGATTTTTTCCCCGATAACTTCGTGGCAGTCAGGATTTGGCAAAGGAAGCATAGCTTTATAGAGCTTTTCTATCTGTTCAAGCTGTTCCTTGCTGACCAGAAGCTGTTTTGGAGCTTTTTTCTGCGGGCGTTTAAAGTTATTTCTGTTAAAACCGCCTCCCTGCGGCCGTCTGTTATATCCGCCCTGATTGTTATAAGGTCTCTGGTTACGGTTATTGTATCCGCCCTGGCTTCTGTTATAACCTGATCTGTTATAACCGCCTTGATTTCTGTTATAATTTTGTCTGTTATTATAATTATTTCTGCTATATCCGCCCTGATTATTGTATGATCTCTGGGGTCTGTTATATCTTTGCGGTTCCGAATCGCCGCCTGTGCTGTAATAACGGGGCGGTTCCTCTGTTCCTCCTGCACTGTAGCCGTTTAACGGTTCTTCCTTAATCGGAGCCGGTGCAGTTTGCGGAGAATCAGGTTCAGATGAAGGTGATATCATCATTTTTTTGTCAGGATACAAACAATCCGGACAAATTACTCTTTTGGGGTTCTTTGTTTCAAACTCACGACCGCATTTGATACACTTGTTTACATACATAACGATAGCCTCTTAATTATAAAAAATAACGTAATTCCGGGTTAATAATAAAGTAAAGAATTTCTCCTCAGTAAAAAAATAAATTTCTAACTCTATATCAATACCAATATTATAACATGCTTTGAAAAATTTTGCAACATGTCATCTATTTTTCAAGCCAGAATGTAACAGGACCGTCATTAATAAGCTCCACATCCATCATTGCACGAAATTTTCCTGTCTGAACTTTCATATTATGTTCTTTTAAATATTTTACGAAATATTCATACAATTCAACAGCTTTTTGAGGTTCTGAAGCATTGTCAAAAGAAGGACGTGTACCTTTCTTACAGTCTGCACATAAAGTAAATTGTGATACCACAAGGATTTCCCCACCTGCATCATTAACCGACAAATTCATTTTTTCATTTTCATCTTCAAAAATGCGCAGTTTTATAATTTTATCAGCCAACTTTTCTGCATTTTCTTTTGTATCCTCTTTTTCAACTCCGAGAAAAACAAGTATGCCTTTGGATATAGACGAGAATAATTCTCCTGATATGCTGACTGAAGCTCTTTTTACTCTTTGAATTAGTGCTTTCATATTCTAATCAATTTTCCCTCTAAGCTGACCGCAGGCAGCATCAATATCCGCTCCGCGTTCAAGTCTTACCGTAACTTTTTTGCCTGACTGTTCCAAAAGAGATTTAAAACGCATTATTGAATTCCCTGACGGTTTTTGATAATCATTTTTCTCTGTAGGATTATAAGGTATCAAATTTATATTACATTTTAAATCATGAAGGTAGCTTACAAGCTCTTTTGCACTTTGAAGCGTATCGTTCAAATCTTTTATCAAAAGATATTCAACAGTAATCCTTCTGCCCGTTTTTTCAATGTAATGCTTTAATGCTTTTTTAAGCTCCGGCATAGGATATTTATTTTCAATCCGCATTAATTTTTTGCGGGTTTCATGATTTGATGCATGCAAAGAAATTGCAAGAGTCGACTGCATATCTTCATTTGCAAGCCTTTCAATACCCGGAATTATACCTGATGTAGAAACTGTTAAACGTCTTGCACCTATTTGGAAGTTTTCATTAAAAATTTCCATTGCTTTTAATACATTATCGAGATTCAAAAGCGGTTCCCCCTGCCCCATAAAAACGACATTTGTAACTTTTAAACCTGTATCACGCTGAATAGTTAAAACCTGTTCAATAATTTCTTTATAGGTAAGATTTCTGATAAATCCGCGTTTGCCTGTCGCGCAAAACGAGCAGTTAACGGCACAGCCGACCTGAGAACTTACGCATGCCGTTAAATTCGCACGGTTATCAAACCGCATAAGAACAGTTTCAACACACTCACCGTCAGGATATTCAAGAAGATATTTTAAAGTTCCGTCAGAACTTTCCTGTTTAACCTTTATTTTTGTATCGGTAACAGTTGCAAATTTTTTTAATTCTTCTCTGAATTTTACAGACAAATCAGTCATTTCATCAATACTTTTAACCGATTTTAAATAAATCCAGTTGTGAATCTGGCGTGCTCTGAACTTTGACGCTTTCATTTCATCTGTTATTTTTTCGATTTCTTTTAAATTTAATCCTGAAAGTACTATCATATAAATTAGAGCCTGCCTTCCTGACCGCTTGAGCTCCGTTCTTCCGCAACCAGCATTTTCTGCTTATAATAAGCAATAATCTCAACCATAGCATGAAGCATCATTGCAACGGGTTCTGCAAGTTTTCTCCATTCATAAAACCCGCATGATTCAGGCAAAATACACAAAGGATTATCAGGGAAATCCCTGCATATTTGAGGACGGTTTTCATAATCTGAACAGAGACTGCATTCATTTAGTTTCGGACAATGATAGAAATAAACATCACCGTCAGTATTTTTATCCAAAAGCTCCAGATATTGCGGATAAATTTTCTCTGCATCTTCCCTGTTTTCATAAGGCACGAAAATACTGACAAACTGCAAGGCAAACTTATCGCCGTTTTTAGCTTTTTCTTTCAATTCCTCATACGAAAACTCGGAACATGCAAGGTTACAGCAGGTCGCGCAGCCCTTGCAGGAATAATTTTCTCGTAATTTTAAAATTTCCTGCCACTTGCGGTAAATTTCATGCGAAATATCGTTTTCAAACATATCAAGGACAGCAATCTGCCAATTTTCACCCGGACTACCTGATTCATATTCATCAAAAATATCACCTGCCAAACCTTCGGGTCTAAGTGCATCAACACGCTCTTTTACAGCATCGGAAGATTTCATAAAAATTTCCCGATACATTTTTTTCATATTGTTTACTGTATCCCTTAAAGCAGTCATATATATATGATAACACGAATTTTTTAAGGATTGTAAAAATTTTTCTAAAAATAACAAAAATTTTTATTTTTCAATTTAAAATGTGTATACAAAAAGGATGGTTTATATGAAAATTTCTGCAATAGGTCCTCAATTGTATTTTAACGGGTCTGACAAAAATTATAAAGACACCGTTAAAGAAAAATCAAACACAACTCTAAAACTCGCTATCGGAACTGCTGTTGCAGGAGCCGGTCTGCTTGCGGTTTACTATCTTTCAAGAGGGAGCAAAGGAGCATCCGAAGCAATAGGACAAAAAATATCATCAAAGAAATCAGCAGAACAAAAATTTGCTAATAAATTTGAAGAAAAATCTGAAAAAATTATAGAAAAAAACGGACTTAAAATAGTAAAAAAAGAAACTTATGACGGACACACAAAAACTGTCGAAAAACTATTTTTGGATAAAAACGGGAATGAAACGAGAAGACAGCGCTTTGTAACCGAATTGACAACAACAGCAGACATACCTACAGGTTACAAAAGAACAATCAAAAACTATGCAGACGGCAAACAAACAACTCATAGAACGACATATTTAACATTGAATGAAAAGCCTCTGCGGACAGAAAGCAGCGGTAAAACTATAATTTACGGATACAGTACACAAGCACCTGATAAAGTAATAGGTTATGCACAATCAAATAACGGCAAATTCATTTTGACATTTGAGAATAACAAAAAATTCAAAAAAGAATTTCCTGATCTTGAAAGCATTTATAAATGGGCAAAAGGGAACTTTGTGAATTTTTAATAATCCGTTTTCCGAAATATAAAGAAATAAATGTTAACTAATATCCCATCTTCCGCATGTGCCGCCCCAGCGTGCAATAATATTTCCTTTTATATCTTTAATTTTATCAACATGGTGAATATCTTCCCCGCCTTCAACAATTGTGATAACCTCGCAATTGTTTGAACAGCCTGTACAATCACAGGTTATTGAATGAAAATTCATTTCACCGACTTCCCAGCCCTTGAATGTTGTGTGCGCATCAGTATACTGATGATTTTCCATAGCAAGAAGAGCAGCTCCGATTGCACCCATTGTCTGATGATGATCGGGAACAACAACTTTATGCCCTAAAGCTTCTTCAAATGCCTTTACCATACCGGAATTTGTTGCAACGCCGCCCTGAAATGAAAATACGGGTAACAATTCTTTGCCCAAAGCCAGATTTGCAAGATAATTGCGGACAAGAGCCTGACAAAGGCCGTATAACAAATCCTCTACAGGATAACCGAGCTGTTGTTTGTGGATTAAATCACTTTCCGCAAAGACGCCGCAACGGCCGGCAATTCTTGCAGGATTTTCAGATTTTAAAGCAGTTTCGCCAAATTTTTCGATAGGGACATTCAATCTTTGAGCCTGATGATCAAGAAAGCTTCCTGTTCCTGCCGCACATACGGTATTCATTGCAAAATCAGTTACAATACCGTCTCTTAAAATAATAATTTTGCTGTCCTGACCGCCGATTTCAAGAATTGTCTGAACGCCCGGGACATTAATACTTGCGGCAACAGCATGCGCCGTAATTTCATTTTTTATAATATCAGCTCCGACTAATGCGCCTGCGAGGTTACGACCCGAGCCTGTTGTTCCTACACCCATAACCTCGTAATCCGTCAACTTTTTTGCATAAAGTTCATTCAAACCCTTTTGCACCGCCATAACAGGTTTTCCTGCAGTTCTGAGCATGTAACTGTCTACATATTTACCTTTTTCATCGACTAACGCTAATTTTGTGGTAACTGATCCGACGTCTATCCCTAAATATACTGTTAAACTCATGTTTTATACTTCCTTCTATATGTAATCTATAAATTTATATTAACACAAAAAACTTATAGTTAAAACGGTGAGTTATTTATAAAGCATAAATATTTAATAATCCATCTTCCAACCGTTTTCAATTACACGTGCAGCACATCCTGAACCTGTTCCTCGTTTTTTCATATTACAGCCAGAATCAGCGGCTGAATTCCGCCAATAATGCAAATTTGACGAGATTTCAACTTGTTCTTCAAACAAAGCGGCATCTTTACTTCCATAAGGAATTAACCTGCCATCATTTGAAACCATGAATTGAAACAAATCACGCCCGAATTCATTAGGCCGTTTAGAGCCGTTAACATCTATATAAAGCTGTTCAATTGCAAATTCACAAAAGTTCCCGCCCAGTTCTTTTACTTTTTTACAATTCTCTTCGGACAGAGAAGTCGGCGTGTTATATAATGAATTAAACATAAAGTATGAACCATCTTCCAGTATAAAATTTGATCTTGGATTAGAACCGGGCCCCACACTATTCAGGTACTTATAATTTTTTAAATCAACAGTATTATTATCTATAACTTTAAAATATTTGTCCATATAAGCAGCAAATTTAAGATTTACAGCCCCGCCGCCAATAAAAGAAAAAGTTGAAAATAAACCGGTATCAGTAAGCTTATCCACACCATCATCTGCCAGTATCATCTTAAAACCGTTTTCAATTACACTAACGGATTTTTTCAACCGGTTTACATAAACAGTTTTTTGGTAATTAGAAATCAATGCAGGCATAGTCATTGCAGCTACTACGCCGATAATTCCTAAGGTAATCAACACCTCTGCCAAAGTAAACGCGGCTTGACGAATGTCGCCAAAGTGGGCTACGTGCGTAGAACCCTCAGCCAGAGTGAATGCGGCGCGTTTTTTTAGTGAAGAGTGAAGAGTGAAACATGAAGGACCTTTTCCTCTCCCATTGCGGAAGAGGGGGAACGTAGCCGTTCCATCCAACACCTTAGTCTTGCATAAAAATTTTACGATACTTCCTACTGCCTTAGTGCCATAGTATCTTAGTATCCTAATAAAAGCCTGACATCTTGCCATGCGGACTTCTTGCCCTCCAACAAACCCCTCTCCTGTTCTGCGGGCCCCCTCTCCCCAAGGGGAGAGGGGAACAATATCACCGGCAAGGAATTGAATATTAAGACCTGTCATCACGCATATGGTGCACGATCTTTTTATTACAAATTTTAGATTACGCAATAAATGAGCAATGACATTAATGTATAAGACTTGACTTAATGCCCTTCGGTCAGCTGGAAATGCCCCCCCCCCGAAGCTCTCGAACAATTTAATCTTTTCATAAATTCTACTCCTATCAGTTTTAATTACATATATATTATAACAAAGCAACCCCGCTTTTTCAAGCAGGGCTGCTTGTTTATGTGTTAATTTGCCTATTTAGCAGATTTTGAAGGAATTCTCATTGCATAGAATGAACGGACAACGAACACTAATGCAACAATTAAGAATACCCATCCTGCAATCGGTGCAACATTTCTGAAGTTTTCAGAGATTGCAATTTCCATTGCAAGAAGTCCGAATAATGTAGTAAATTTAATTATCGGGTTCATAGCAACCGAAGATGTATCCTTGAAAGGATCGCCTACCGTGTCGCCGACAACTGTTGCTTCATGAAGCGGAGTCCCTTTTTCCGCTAAATCAACTTCAACGATTTTCTTAGCATTATCCCAGCATCCGCCTGCGTTTGCCATAAATACAGCCTGGAACAAACCGAATACGGCAATTGCAATCAGATAGCTTACGAAGAATGCTACTGGAGCTGATGTCATGCAGCTTGGTGCCGATAAACATGCAAATGCAAGAGCAAATGCAAACAATGCGATAAAGATATTAATCATACCTTTTTGAGCATATTGAGTACAAATTTTTACAACTTCTTTTGAATTTGAAACATTTGCACTCTTTGAATCAGCATCGCCGAGTTTGATGTTATCTTTGATATATTCGGTTGCTGAATATGCACCTGTTGTTACAGCCTGCATAGATGCGCCCGAGAACCAGTAAATAACAGCACCGCCTGACAGGAAGCCGAGCAATGTATACGGATTTAATACGTTCAAAATCATTTCAGGTTCAATACCTAAAGTTGTTTTGATAACAAGAATCAATGAGAAAATCATTGTTGTAGCACCAACAACAGCTGTACCGATTAATACAGGTTTTGAAGTTGCTTTGAATGTATTTCCAGCACCGTCATTTTCTTCTAAGTATTTCTTAGCGTTATCAAAATCAGGTTTGAAGCCGAATTCTTTTTCGATATCTTCAGCAACATTCGGAATATCTTCGATTAAAGATAATTCATAAACTGATTGAGCGTTATCAGTTACAGGCCCGTAAGAGTCAACGGCAATTGTAACAGGTCCCATACCCAAGAAACCGAATGCTACAAGACCGAATGCAAATACGGACGGATAAATCATAACGGCTTCCGGAATATGAATTGATGCAACATAAGCAAGTCCCATCAACAGAACAATTACCATACCAATCCAAAATGCCGAGAAGTTACCTGCAACAATACCTGAAAGGATTGTTAAAGAAGCACCGCCTTCACGTGAAGCAGTAACAACTTCTTCAGTATGTTTAGCTTTAGGTGATGTAAATATTTTGGTAAATTCAGGAATCAATGCTGCGCCTAAAGTACCGCAAGAAATGATTGTAGAAAGAATTAACCATAAGTTATTACCCATATCTGCCAGTAACCAGTGGCTTACGCCGAAAGTCATAGCGATTGAAAGGATTGAAGTTAACCAAACAAGGTTAGTTAACGGTTTTTCAAAGTCAAATTTTTCTGTTTTAGCAGCATAGAATTTGTCAACTACACCGTTAATCCAGTATGCAACAACAGATGTTACAATCATTAAGAATCTCATTACGAAAATCCATGTTAACAATTGAACCTGATTTTCCTGACCTGCAACAGCAAGCAAGATAAATGAAACAAGAGCAACACCAGTTACACCGTAAGTTTCAAATCCGTCAGCCGTAGGTCCTACAGAATCTCCCGCGTTGTCTCCCGTACAGTCCGCAATAACACCAGGGTTTCTCGGATCGTCTTCTTTGATACCGAATTGAATTTTCATCAGGTCAGATCCGATATCAGCAATTTTTGTAAAAATACCGCCTGCTACACGGAGTGCAGAAGCACCTAATGATTCACCGATTGCAAAGCCGATAAAGCAAGCTCCTGCAATTTCACCGGGAACAAATAATAAAATTGTCAACATTAAAATAAGTTCAACAGATACTAGGCAAACACCGATTGACATACCTGCTTTTAAAGGAATATTCAAAATATTCAAAGGATTTCCTTTTAAAGAAACAAAAGCAGTTCTTGCGTTAGCAAGAGTATTCATTCTGATTCCGAACCATGCAACTGCATAAGAACCCAAAATACCGATTACAGACCATGCCAGAATAATCAAAACATTTTTCAAAGGCATGTGCTGCAAGTAGCCGAAGTAAAATGCGATACACAAACCGATTAATACTTCGAGTACAAGCAAAAATTTACCCTGCTGAATAAGATAAGTTTTGCATGTCTCAAAAATTGTATTGCCCACTTCTGCCATAGCTTTGTGAACATCCAATTTTTTAATTCTGAAAAATTCAATAAATCCGAATATCAAACCTACAACAGAAATCGCGATACCTATTAACAGATAGTTAAAAAAATCGCCATTAATGTTTTTGATACTCGGAACAACTAAATCAGCTTCGCTTGCAAGAACAGGCGAAACACCCATTAGCATAGTAGCCAAAAGAGCCATCAATGCTTTTGGAGAAGTCAACTTTTTAATCATAATCTCTCCTTCACTAAAATAAGTTGTCCTACTACCTATAAACTAATAAACATATTATAAAACAAACTAAAAATTATTACAACATTGTAACAATATTTGAATACTTATTTTAAGGTTCTAAAATCCGTTTGTAATAAATATCACTTTTAATCGACAAAAAACTTGCGATAAGGAATAATAATGCCATACTGGAAATAATTTCTCCGCACAGAATTTCTTTATCAAAATAGTAAATTATATACGCGAACAGTTTAGGAAATACCAGAAAATGAACAACAGTAACAAAAGGATGTTGTTTTATGACATCCCATATTGAAACCGGCACCCATACCCCTTTATCGTCAATATAATTTTCATACGTCAAAAACCGCCAGAGAAGCGTGCCGAAAAACGCAAGAATCACAAACCAGAATGCAATCTGCCCTGATAAAAACGTAGCAACTGTCATCAGATAAAATACAACAAGCGCAAGCGGAAATGCAATACTAAAATAAATATTGCCTTTTAAGACACCAAAAACTGAGACCTTGATTATTTCAGCATTTTTTATCTGTTCTTGCAGGTAATCCTCCATGTTTGAATGTTTTATTGCTTTATTATAATTTTTTTTGTCGATTAAATTTTTGTCCAGCAAAGCATTTAGGGCTTTTTTAAAACTTTTATCAACTAATTTTTCTATTTTTATCAGGTGCCTTTCTCTTTGCGGGCCGAATTCTTCCAGCTTTCCCGTCTGTTTTAAATTTTTCAGTTCAAAGTCATACAAATCCGAATACAGGTTATTTAAAACGGTTTCATGCAAATCCTCAGGGACCCCCGATGCAATAAGGTCAATGGTTTTATGAAAAACCCATTCTGCTATAACCTGTACAAAAATGCTGCGTAATTCATTATCTTTGCAATCCTCCAAACTTACACGCTCTCCGGCAAGAACAGAGTACTTATAAACCAAGTCACGGATGTAAATTTCGCTGTCACTGTATTTTTTAGGTATTAGACCTCTTACCTGAAACCTCAGCTGGTTTGCAAATCCTTTGTAATCAAATTCGCCGTTCATTTAACTTTCCTTTTCTTTTAAAAACTCAAATAAACGTCTTCCAGCAGTTTAATTTCAAACTCACTACCTGCAGGAATCGAAATTCTTCCTCCTTTGGAAAACAGTGCCAGAAGAGGCGAGCCTGCAAAATTTACAGCATAAACAACCATACCGGTCAGAACAGGGATTGGTGAAATTAAAATACCTACAGGGTTGTCTGCAAGTTTAGATGAAGTTCTCCTTGTTTTTTTATAGAAATTTTCACCTTTATCAACTTGATTGGCTACCCCTTTCCAGTAGGTGCGTTTGCCTTTCATATTGTTAAAGAAAATTTTTTTCATATTAGCTTTTGTAATTTTACCGTGAACGCTTCTTGTCTGTCCGTTAACAGTTATGCTGTCAACCATCAGAACAACAAGCCCTCCGTTTCCGCTCATCTGTGGCCGATGTGAATCTTCAACGACTGCCGTAAATTTTGTACCTGCAGGAACCGTTATATATCTTTGTGTTACAGGTTTTATGGATGAAAAAGAAACTTTTGCCCCTTCTCTTAAATAATCAGAGATTACAGAATTTGATTTAACCCTGAATTTTGTACCTTTTTTAATCCTTATCGCCGTTGATTTATCGTATTTGTATTCATTATCAAATTTTTTAACGCCGATTTGCGGTTTTGCTTCCTGTATAACAGGCAGAGTTTTGGGAGGAGCGGAAGGCAGAGTTTGAACAGGCTTAGGTGAAGCAGTCTGAGTCGGAGAAGTTTTCGGCAAATCAGGAAGCGTCTGCTCTAACTTTGACGGGTCATAAGTCCTTCTGATTTCATCATCGATCGAAGTGTCCAGCTCAAGGGCAAAGAGAGGAGATATAAATAACAAAAATACTGTGATTAAACAAAAAGAATTTTTGATTAACCCTCGCTTCACTCTTCACACCTCACTCTTCACTTGCTCAACAATTCATTAATCGCTT
This sequence comes from uncultured bacterium, assembly GCA_949284415.1. Taxonomy (GTDB): domain Bacteria; phylum Cyanobacteriota; class Vampirovibrionia; order Gastranaerophilales; family Gastranaerophilaceae; genus Stercorousia. Next base: position 52,975 of record CASDVM010000040.1, read on the forward strand.
TAGCGGCTTTTTTACCTGCTCCCATAGCGTTGATAGCATTTGATTCACCGACAGGAGCCACATCTCCGCCTGCATATACGGTCGGAATATTTGTAGCGCGGGTTTCTCCGTCAACTGTTATGTATCCTTTTTTATCGGTGATTATTTCAATGCCGTCAGCTTCAGCAGACTTTTGAATAATAGGATTCGGCCCTGTTCCGAGCGCTACAATTACCGTATCAAGCTCCATAATTTCCGTTTTGCCTGTTGCAACAGGTTTGCGTCTGCCCGATTCATCGGGTTCGCCAAGCTCCATAACTTCAAGTTCAACGGATTTTACATATCCGTCTTCACCTATAATTTCTTTCGGTGCATACAGGAATTTGAATACAATGCCTTCTTCTTTTGCGTGCCTGATTTCTTCAAGACGTGCCGGAAGTTCCTTTTCCGTACGTCTGTAAATGATATAAACTTCTTCAAATCCTGCGCGAACGGCAGTTCTTGCAGCATCCATCGCAACGTTACCGCCGCCGAATATTGCAGCTTTTTTGCCGACTCTTAAAGGTGTCGGACTGTCAGGCTGACCTGCATGCATAAGGTTTACTCTGGTTAAAAATTCGTTTGCGGAAAATACACCGTTTAAATTTTCGCCGGGGACGTGAAGCATTTTGGGCAGTCCTGCACCCGAGCAGATAAATATTGCATCAAAACCGTCTTCCTTTAATTGTTTCAAGGTAATAGATTTTCCGACAACAACATTTGTATGGAATTTTACACCCATGGCTTTTAGGTTTTCAATTTCTCTGTCAAGCACAACACGCGGTAATCTGAAAGGCGGAATACCGTATCTCAAAACCCCGCCTAGTTCGTGCAGGGCTTCGAAAACTTCAACATCATGTCCTGCTTTTCTAAGATCACAGGCAGCGGTCATTCCTGCACAGCCTGATCCGACAACAGCAACGTTTTTACCTGACGGTTTAATTTCAGGCATTTCAGCTTTTGTGTTATCTCCTACATATCTTTCCAATGCCCCGATTGCAACAGGTTCGCCCTTAATTCCCAAAACGCACTGACCTTCGCATTGTCTTTCCTGCGGGCAGACGCGGCCGCAGACTGACGGGAGCATACTTGTTTGGCGGATAATTTCTCCTGCTTTATTCAAATCCCCGTCTTTAACAGCTTTTATAAAATCAGGTATCTGAATATTAACGGGACAGCCTGCCACACATCTCGGATTTTTGCAATGCAGACATCTTGATGCCTCCAGTTTCACCTGCTCTTCCGTTAAATTGCTTTCAACAGGTTCAAAATTATGTCTTCTTTCAATTTTATCCTGTTCTTTTACATGTTGTCTTTCTATTGCCATCTTTCTCCCCTTACAAATAAAACGTCATTCCAAACTTGTTTCGGAATCTTATTATATTTTACTTTCAAAAAATCTTTTATGCAAGAATATCAAAAAAAGTTAATAAATCATTGTAATTAAGCTGTTTATATCTTTAAATATAATTATGGACATCATTGAAAAAAGCCGAACATCTCTCGAATTTGATAAAATAGCGGAAAAACTCTCAAACTATGCAAAAACTAAACAGAGCAGAGAAATCTGCTTGAAAACTCTGCCGTTTGACGATATCATAAAAATCAAAAACGAACTCAAATGCACAGGAGAAGCAAAATTTATCCTTGATATGCCGTCAGATATTCCGATAGAATTTGTTGCCGATATGGAAAAAATAAAGCAAAATATCGGCTCAACTTATCTTTCTGAAGAAGAATTAATTGACGTTGCAAAAACCTTGCGGACATCAAGACTTGTCAAAAAATTTCTCTATGAAAATCTTCCTGCTGATGCGATAATCAGAATAGCATCTATTAATTTAACCGTTGACAAAGAACTGGAAGATAAAATTTTTTCAACTTTTGATGAAAATTTGAACATAAAACAGGATGCAACACCCGAACTTAAAGGACTTTATTCTGCTTTACGCGACAATGAAAAAAACTTGAAAAATACAGTAAATTCTCTTTTAAATTCTCCCGACTTTTCAAAACACCTTCAGGAAAATATTTACACAACACGCGATGACAGAATTGTTTTTCAGGTAATGGCATCTTCAAAAAGCAAGGTTCCTGGGATTGTCCATGATGTTTCCGCTACAAACAAAACATTTTATATAGAACCCCAGCAGATAGTTCCTTTAAATAACAAAATCAGAGAGATTAAATCCAATATTCATTCCGAAATGGTGAGAATTCTTACAGGGCTGACATCTCTTGTTAAAGAGAAAATAAGGGAGCTTGTGTTAACGGAACAAATTCTTGCAACAATTGACTATCACTTTGCAAAAGCCAGATATGCCGTAAAAATTCACGCAACAGAGCCTGAAATTGTTACGCATAAATTTCTTGAATTTGAAAATATGAAGCATCCTCTATTGATTGATAACGTTGAAAATGTGGTAACAAATAACTTTGAAATCGGAAAAGATTACAAATCAGTTATCATAACAGGTTCAAACACAGGCGGGAAAACTGTTACAATAAAGACTATCGGTCTTTTTATTCTTATGGCAAAAGCGGGAATGTTTCTGCCATGTACAAATGCTAAAGTTTATCCGTTTGAAAATGTTTATGCCGATATCGGAGATGACCAGAGTATTTTGCAGAATCTTTCAACTTTTTCATCACACATGACAAATATTATAGAGATTTTGAAACAGAGTAATGAAAAATCTTTTGTAATTTTAGACGAAATATGCGCGGGAACCGATCCTGTCGAAGGCGCTGTTCTTGCACAGGTAATACTGGAAAAGCTTGCACAAAATGGTGTTTTATCAACAATTACAACCCACTACGGCGAATTAAAAGCTCTTGAATATCTTAACCCGTATTTCAAAAATGCATCTGTTGAATTTAATACAGAAACACTTAAACCGACTTACAAACTGCTTATCGGCATCCCCGGATTGAGCAATGCTATTTCAATAGCCGCAAATTTAGGACTTGATAAAGAATTAACAGACAAAGCAAAAAATATTGTTGTTTCAACGAAAGACCCTTCAATACTTGTCGTTGAAAAGTTACAGGAGACACAGGCAAAACTTGCTCATAACCTTGAAGAAGCAGAAAATTTAAAAGAAACTTCCCAAAGTCTGAAAGAAGAATATGAAAATTCTCTCGAACAGGTTAAAAAAGACAAAAAGAAAACAGTAAAAATTATCAAAGACAAATTTGACCGCGAGCTGCTTGAGGCAAAAGACGAAATTAAACAAATTCTTGATGAACTCAGACGTGAAAAATCAGAAAAAATTGCCCGCAGATCTTATGCAAGACTTGCGCAGACAGAACAAAAATTCCGCGGAGAACTTTCAAAATTTGATGAAAAACAGATGTATGCCGAAATTGACTGGAATAGTGTTAAAACAGGCGACAAATTAATTCTCAAAGAACTTCATCAGTCCGTAACCGTACTTTCTCTGCCTGACAAAAATAATTACATTACCGTTCAAATGGGCAACTTTAAAACAAAAATTAAATGCGACAAACTCGCGCCTTACGACTCCGCTTTTGAGAAAAAAGAAAATGTATACAGACCTGGTTCTCTTGAAAAATTTGAACTACGCAAAACAAATATTTCAAGCACACTGGATCTACGGGGTTACAAGGTGGAAGATGCGCTGGACAGCCTTGAATTTTATCTTGATAAAGCAAGTCTTGCCAATCTTGCCTGTGTAACAATTATTCACGGACACGGAACAGGGGCCTTAAAATCAGCAGTCAGAGATTTCCTTTCAACTTCTCCTTATGTTGCAAAATTCAGACCCGGAGAAGATACTGAAGGCGGAGACGGTGTGAGTGTGGTTGATATTAATTGAATGATAAAGGTTTTGGATTTTTGTTTTTTTCAGAAGAAATCCTCGACAAAAACTCCGAATTTAATCTTTCACGTTCTTGGGATTGCCGTATAATATTCTGTTCCCGAGACATATCCGGTTTAATACCCAAAGTCCGCTTTAGCTGATTTAATCTTACATGTCTGAGCTCTTCTCCTGCACCTTTAGACAAAGTATCAAATAATGATATCACATTCTTCGCTTCAGCAGGAACCTCAGTGCCCGCATATTTTGCAGAAGCATCAAAACCTACAGTAAAAGAACGAACTTCATCAGCATATACTTTTTTTAAGTATCTTAAAATATATGCATTTTCCTTATCTTTACCAAGTGTTAGAATTCCTTTGGAATATAACAGCTCTTTAATATCTTTAACGTTCAAAGACATTCCCGCATTATGTCTTTTCTCACCCATGATGTATAAATCCATATATTTAGCCTGCAAATCATATTTTAATGATTTTTCATTAGCTTTATCAATCATCTTACGCCCAAATTTAAATTTCCCAATAAGTTTTGGAACACTCAGATATCCTGAAGTAAAGCTGATTGCATGCTGTATTTCATGAGCGAGAGCATTTGTACCAACTATAGCAGGCAATACAGAATTTTCTTCTGCAAGAGAGTTTAAATAAGGTTCATTTATATATATTCTTGCATGCCTTCGATATTTTTCAGGTGCTGTAAGAGCTGCACAGGTATCAAAAGCCTGATTTATATCTTTTTGTTTCAATCCTTGTTTTAACATGAAATCTTGAGCAGATTCTCTTGAATTAAGAAATTTTATTTTCCTGGACGCTTCTTCCCCAATTGTATCAGAAATTATTTTGTGAACATCGGCACTTTCAATCTTTCCTCCTGACTGCCGCATTTTTTCTGCAATAGCAGTTCCGATTTTGCTGCAGTTTTTAACCAGACCGCGGTTAGACATAACACCTGTAGCCTTAAATATAAGGCGCCCTATAGAAACCATAATTTTCTCCTTTTTTTATTTTCCCCGATATATAAATAAACTATTTATTACTAAAAAAATTGCTATTAATTTTGGAAGTATTGCGAAATTGTAAAAAAGTGATAAAATAAATTCAGTAAGAGAGAGGATAAAATTATGATAATGATTGAAGATATAAGAAAAGAACATGAACTTGTTGATTTGTTCTGCAGCCTTGCAGAAGTTTCTTCGCCTTCAATGCATGAAGAAAAAGTCGCCGAATGGATTAAAAACTACTGCGATAATGAAGGAATTGACTGCAGATTTGATGACTTTAAAAATGTAATTATAAATATTCCTGCAACAGACAATTCAAAAGAACCTCTGATGCTGTCTGCCCACATGGATGTAATTGGGGACGACAGCCCCGTTAAAACCTATGTTGATGAAAACGGATTTATTCACGCAATAGACAGAACTCTAGGCGGAGATGATAAAGCAGGGGTTGCAAATGCGCTTTATTTTGCAAAAAACCTTACGAAATCAACAATGATGCATGGCGGTCTGGAAGTTATGTTTACCCGCGATGAAGAAAACGGGCTTTCAGGTATAAGAAATGCAAACCTTAAAAACTTTAAATCAAAATACGTTCTGGTGCTCGACAGCGACACATTAGGCCAGTGCGAAGTTTCAGGAGCAAGCTATACTTTAGCTAAAATAAAAGTTCACAGCTTTAAAGGCGGTCATTCAGGCATTGATATCGGCGACAAAACCCGCGCAAATGCCGCAAAACTTATTGCTGATTTAATATCAACTCTTCCGCAGGGTGTTTTCTATGAAGAGGAAGGAACCGTTATAACCTCCTGCAACTTAGGCGGGATTTCTGCAGGTGATATCAACGTTACGAATATTATTAATACTGATGCTGAAGTCAGCTACTCAATCAGAAGCTCAAGCAGAAAAAAAGAAGAAGAATTAAAAAATAAAATGACGCTTACGGTTGATGAATTTAATATTAAAAATAAAGATATTGCAAAAGCCGCAATAGAATTTGAAGAGCATCTGCCTCCGTTTGAAAAATCCGATGATGATTATATCCCGATACTTTTTGAAGCTTCTGCAAGAAAAGCAGGTGTAGAACCTGATATAACATCATTCCACGCAGGAGCGGAAACTCATATTTACGCAAACGAAACAAATGCGAATAATGACAAATTTGTACCTTATTTGTTAGGTCTTGCAACTGTTTGCAATATGCATTCAAAAAATGAGTATCTGGATTACAAATCAATGCTCCAGGGGCAGGAAGTTTTAAAAGAACTTTTTAAAGCGTTTAATGCGTAATCTAAAAGATCGCGGAATAAATCCGCGATGACACATATTTTGACCATCGCGTTATTTATACCTATTATCCGACAGGACAGCGATGACATTAAATATTGTGTCATAGAATGTTTATTCCTATTATCCGGAAGGAGCGCAACAATATTAAATTATTCTGTCATCGCGCAACAGGTGCGCGATCTTACTAATTCCGCGAAAACATGAACCGATAAGAATCATTACTTATGAAAAAGCTTTGAAAGAACGTTCAATATTTTTGTCAATTGTATTTTTGATAGATTCATATTCTGTCTGCAGGGCATTATGCTCTGTATCAAGTTTTTTCAAATCCTGATCATATTTTTTATCTTTATTTTCTATTTCTGTCATTGTATTTTTGTATTTGACTTCGGCTAGTGCAATGGCAGTTTCATCTTCCTGAGACTTCAAATCTGCTGCATTGGTATAAATTATTGAAACCCAGTCATAAGTACCTATTTCAGGATACTTTTCAGAGCCTTCTTCCGAAAATGATGCCTGCTCCATAGTCAATATACCGTGTTCTAAGGCAAATTGAAGCCATTCGGAATTATTAATAAGATTTTCATCCAACTCTTTGTAATTATTGCTGTTTTTAGTACCGTCATCATTGGTTTTGCCTCCGCCCATGCGGTAATAAAGGTTGACATACCACTGGTAACGCGAATCGTTTTTATCAGGAATTTCTTTTTGAGGGATAGATCCTATTGCATCTGTTAAATATTTCAAAGATGTCTTACAATCATTTTTCCAGCCCTCTAATTCTCTTATGAAAGAGTCATACTCTACCTGCCAGGCATCAATTTGTGATTGTTTCTCTGCATTAACTTTCTCTTGCAATGTTGACAAAGATGTATAAATATCTTGCCATTCACTGAACAACTCACTTTCAGATTTAACAGAAGCCGCTGAATCAATTGAATATCTGGTATTGTTTAATTCTGTAGTATTAGAACCTATTGCATTCGTGTTTAAATAATTGATGACATCACAATATAAGTCCTGTATACGTTCGATCATCTCATTTACAGCCTGATATTGAGTATTAGACTGTAAAGCATCCAGCAGATTCTCGGAGGAATTGGTATCCGGAAACTTATAATTTGTTAAAGAAATATAATCATAATCAAGGTCATTACTATTTCCTGTTTTATCAATAGTAATACTACCGTCAGAATTTGTTATTACAGTATCTTCATTAGTTCCAAATCCATTTTTACCCCATATTAAAGCTGCTAAGTTATGTTCCATATGCCCTATTCCTGCAGTGGTAGCAGATACGGAATTATAACACTGGCTATCATTATAGTCAGCAACTAATGTTGCAAAATCAGGTACTTCAACAAGTGGTTTATCTCCAAAATCCCACTCCGGAGGATTTGAAACAATAGTAAGATAATTATTTAACAATCCGCCTATATTACCAGACTGGCCCAGATTATTAATATAATCCGCAATAAAGCCGGAATTACCAACCCCCAAATCAGACCAATTATTATATGCAGTGCTGTTTGACAGATCTATATTATCAATCCACTCGCTTGTTTGATTTGTAAAACTATTAATATATGTATTGTTTATGTAATCAGCTGCTTCATCATTATCCTGATCTGCCATAAAACTTTTATATTCATCACCGAAAATCTCATTTAATACCTCTGCATATTTCGGATTATCTGTTTTTTCGATACCATAGCTGTATAAATATTCGGTTAAAGAATTTGATGCTTCGTACTTTTTAATATCAGAACCGTTAAGCATAATCTGACCTGAAGAATTTACCAGAGAATACTGATTTTTCAAATCGCCGTAAGATAACAATATATTTGCAGTCAAATTTTGATAGCTCAAAGTGCCATCCTCGGCGTATGAACCATACATTAACTGCGTAGAATTTAATGCTTCCATATAAGCCTGACTGGCCTCTTTGGATTCGGTTGCCAGACGTAATTTGGAATTTGTTATGGTTTGTGAACGCAATTCATTATTACTCAGTCTTGAGGTAATACTTAATAATCTTGCCTGTCCTGCTGACATTCCCATAATTGATACATTAATCCTTTCTGCATAGGTTTAACGTCATATTTTATATATTTCTTTAATGAAAAACACTTTTTGTAACAAAATATTACATAACCACTCTCTGATATTTACAGCTTCACTCAGTTCAACCGTAAATCTTTTCTCTCCCCCTAAGGAGAGAAAAGATTTGTTAATGAACGCAGTGAGTTTAAAAATCTTAGAGAGGGTTTTTATATGCAACAAAAAAGTCCGGTTGAATTAACCGGACTTTTTGATTTTTTAACAAACTCTCTTGTGTTAAATTGCAACAGTAAGCGTTTCTAATTTCAGCTGAATTGGTTTTTCTTCCAAGACTTCTACCTGCAAATCTTTTGTATCGACTACCTTTGATGCAGGTTTTCCGACTGATGCTTTAGGTGCAACGGCTTTTGGTTTTTGTGCCGTATAAATACCTTGTTTTGCTTTTACGACTACCGGATCAGGGTTTGTTTTCTGCCTTTTCACATCGGTCATAATTTTGCTTACAAAGCGTCTTGTTTCTCCGTATGGAGGGACTGCATTGTACTTTTTCACATTGCCGGGTCCTGCATTGTAAGCAGCCAGAGCCAGTTCTACAGAGCCGAACATATTATACATCTTTTTATAATATGTAATCCCTGCTTTAATATTTTCGTTAAGCAGATAAGGATTATACCCCATTCTTCTTGCGGTTGAAGGCATTAACTGAAATACACCGACCGCACCGTGTGCACTTCTTGCTTCGTGGCGGAATCCTGATTCTGTACGCGCAATGCTCAATGCAATTGCAGGATCCACACCCATTTCAATAGCATGTTTTACTATTGTGGCTTTTACAGAGTTTACGTCAGCTGCCTGACTTTGTGCATTATTAAAAAACACACATAACAGTGCAAAAGTTAACAGTAACAATTTTTTCAAAATGTAATCCTCTACGTTGTAAATTGAAATCCTTAAAAATTCCCTAACGATTTGTTTCTTCAACAAAATCAAAAACTTTTAAGAATGATTATATAAACAATATATTACAAAAAAATAAAATTTCAACCCCCGAATTAAAAATTTGCAAAAGTAATACCGGCTCAACGACTGATATTACAGGCTTTAAAGTGTATTTCAAACAATTGTTAAGATTATAATTTTTTCATTTTTTCACAGGATATTTTTTCTTTTTTATGCTAATATTTTAATGGTTATTTGAAATAAAACGAGAGGACAAAATATTATGGAAAATAAAAAATTGGCAGATATCGGTGTATTTGGAGGTTCTGGATTTTACAAATTTCTTGACAATATTGAAGAAGTCAGGGTTGAAACACCATACGGGATGCCGAGCGACAGTCTGTTTATAGGTACTGTCGGAGAGCATAAAGTTGCATTTATGCCCCGCCATGGAAGATCTCATACTATTTTGCCTCACTTAATAAATTACAGAGCTAACGTATGGGCTATGAAACATATAGGCTGCGAGAGAGTAATATCTCCTTGTGCTGCCGGAAGTTTACAAAAACACGTAAAACCGGGAGATTTTGTAATCTGCGATCAGTTTGTTGACTGGACTGACGGCAGAAAAACCACATTCTTTGAAGGTCCGATTGTTACGCACCCATCGGCAGCCGAAACTTACTGCCCTGAACTCAGACAGCTTGCAATAAAAACAGGCAGAGAATTAGGCATAACCGTTCATGAGCAGGGAACTGTGGTTGTAATAAACGGTCCGAGATTTTCAACAAAAGCAGAATCTAAATTCTTTACAAATCAGGGCTGGGAAGTTATCAATATGACAGCTTTTCCTGAAGCTTATCTTGTCAAAGAAATGGATATGTGCCCGTTGAATATTTCATTAATAACTGATTATGATGCCGGACTTGTAGGTGATGTTCCGCCGGTTTCTCACCATGAAGTTATTGAAGTATTCAATTCAAATGTCGCAAATTTGAAAAATCTGCTCTTCAAGATGATTGAAAATATTCCTTCAGAGAGAAACAATTGTAAATGTGCTGATACTAAAAAAAGTTCACAGCTATAAAAAAACGGGTGAATTATGACAGATAATTTGATTTTTGTAACAAACAGCTTTTTTCAAATATATTTCCTGCTGATTTTAGCAAGATGTTTTTTAAGTTTTATTCCCAGCATAAACTGGTACAAACAGCCGTTTGAAGGGATAAAAGATGCAACAGACTTATATTTGAATTTATTCAGAAGGCTTGTTCCGCCCATAGGAGGGTTAGATTTTTCGCCTATCATTGCTGTAATTGTTTTACAGATTCTAAATTATTTGATCATATTTGTTCTTTTCCAGTTCAAATAATTTTACAGCTTCTTCAAGATCGGATTTATATTTTTGCACTTGAAATAATGTAAGAGCCATCTCTATTTTATCTCTGTGCGGAGTTTTGGGGTTGGCTATTTTTGCATTAAGATTCTCAATTAAGTCATTCAAATCTTTTTCGGAATTTCTATGGACAAGTTTTTTAAAATATTTCATAATAACTTTATCTTTTATAAAACCCGGGAATTTAATACATCCTCCGACATCGTATATTTTACCGTTAATCGGCTCATTTGTCGTATCGGTATAAAATATTTTGAAAACATTGTCCAGATCCAGCGGTGCAGTAGTTTTTGGAGCTTTTTGGTCGGCTAATTCCGTTAGAGAATATCCGTGCTCCAAATCTGACACATAATGTCTTGTAAACTGTGTTTTGTCAAGCTTATGACCTGCAATATTTTTCAAATAAGTCCAAAAGTTTGCCTCTGCATAAACACCCTGCGAATTTGACAAATCTTTCAAGGGACATTTTATATTATGAAATACTTTGAACGCTTTATCATGCATAATTCTTGTTTTAGTTTGTTTGTCATACATTATAAATTTATAAACATTCCCCCAGCAGCCCCGATCAATATAAGAGAGTGAAATTTTAATATTATCGGGCAGTATGCCTTGCATAAGCTTATTAAAAAATTTTGTAAAATCATTCTCCAATAATTTTAAATTTTTCGGTTCAAGATCATTAAAATCATAATTAATAATATTATTTTTTTTACATTCTTTATAGCAGGCTCGTAAATATTTTGTCATATTTGACATTGCTTTATAAAAAAGCTTTATGTTTCGTTTTCTGTCTTTAGCATCCCAAAGCTCAATTATTTCATGAGGGAGATTACCTGCTATTTTACATTTTGCATCCGGCACAAACGAATCATAGGTTTTGTACCCGTAATCTGCCTTAAAAAATCTTTTAAGTCGCGATGGGTAGCATTTTTCATAATTAATTTTCGGAACTTTATTCAGCATAATTTCCATAAAGCATGTGAATATTGAAAATTGACAAAATATCAAAAAGCTTGTAAAAAAAGTTAACTTAATATATAATTCGGATTATGAAAATGGTGATTTACGGTGCTACGGAAATCGGTTGTCTGCTTGCAACAGAGTTTTTCGAAGACCATGACATAACAATAATTGATAAAGATGAAAACAGATCTGATGAATTTGACAAGCTGGACATCAGTTTTGTTGAAGGCAATGCATCAAGCATTGATGTTTTAAACAGCGCAGATATAAAAAATGCTGATATATTTATCGCCTGCACTGCAATTGATGAAGCAAATATTGTTGCCTGCCTTTCCGCTAAAAAGTTCGGCGGTGTCAGGACTATCTGCTTTGTTAGCAGAGAAGAATACAAAAAAACTTTAAATTTTGAAAAAAATAATGCAAATTTCTGTGATTTCTTTATAGATTATATTATTTGGCCTGAAGAATTGTTAACTCAGGATATTTTCAGAATTGTAACCGTTGCCCATGCTCTTGATGTTGAAAATTTTGCGGACGGCAGAGCAAGACTCCTTGAATACAAAGTAAAATCCTTCCACCCTATTGTCGGCAAAAAGGTTAAAGACTGCGGATTTACAAAAAATACGCTTATGGTCGGTCTTACAAGAGAGTGCGAGCTTTTTATTCCCAACGGCGATACGGAAATTCAAGAGGGTGATAAGCTTATATTTATGGGCACACCGCATTCTCTGGACATATTAGCAGGAACATTCTTCCATGAAAAAGAAATCGTTAAATCCGCAGCAATAATCGGCGGCGGCAATGTCGGCATGATGCTTGCCAGATCACTTGAAAAACTAAAAATTAAAACAAAAGTAATTGAAAAAGATTATGACAGATGCAAATTTCTGGCAGAAGAGCTTTCTAATACGCTTGTTATAAACGGAGACGGAACAAATCTCAAACTTCTTGACGAAGAGGAAATAGGCTCTGCCGATGTAGTGATAAGCGTTACAAATAATGACGAAAAAAATCTTCTCTGCTCGCTTCTTGCAAAGCAGTTAGGAGTGAAACGCGTAATTGCAAGAGTGGCAAAAGTTGTTAATATTCCGCTTTTTGAAAAAGTAGGTATTGATATTGCCGTATCTCCAAAAAATTCTGCGATAAATGAAGTTAAAAATGATTTACAGGAAAATGATGTCGATATCCTTGCGACAGTCGAACAGGGACAGGGAGAAGTATTAGAAATATCAGTTCTTCCCGAATTTAACGGCAAAAAGGTTATGGAATTAAAATTCCCTGCGCGCGCAATTATCGGTGTAATATTGAGGCGGAATAACAATATCATTATTCCGTACGGTGAAACTCAAATATACACAGACGATATTCTTATAATATTTACGACATCAGAAAATGCTCAGGAAATAAAAGAATTTTTTAAGGTAAAGTGATATGCGCTTAAATTATCTTGCAAAGGCAATAGGATTAACCATGATTTATATAGGGGTTGTAACTTTAACACCTATAATTACGGCTTTATATTACCACGATTTTAATTCTATACTTCCGTTTGTTATAGCAGGAACAATTTCTGCTTTTTTCGGCTGGCTTTTTATGAAGCTTGTACCGAACACCGAAGAGCTTGAAAATTTAAACGATATAAAAAAAGCAGAAGCTCTTTTTATAGTAGCGGTATCATGGGTTATCTTCGGTATAGTAGCGGGAATTCCCTATCTTTTCTATGGAATATCTCCTCTAAATGCGATGTTTGAATCGGTATCAGGCATAACTACTACAGGAGCAACCATTTTAACTGACTTTGATTATCCCAAAACATTTTTTTTCTGGCGCTCATTGACACAATGGCTGGGCGGTTTGGGAATTATCGTTTTGTTCGTTGCAATTCTTCCTCAGTTTGCCGTAGCCGGCAGGCAGATGTTTTTTGCCGAAGCCCCCGGGCCTACAGAAGACAAATTTACTCCAAGAATAAGAAATACAGCTTCTGCATTATGGAAAGTTTATGCAGGATTAACATTATTAAATATTATATTTCTGGTAATTGCAGGGATGCCGAAATTTGATGCGGTATGCAACTCTTTTTCAACACTTTCCGCAGCAGGTTTTTCTCCTAACCCGCAGAGTATTATGGGTTATCATTCAAACCTGATTAACTGGATAACTATAATTTTTATGTTTCTGGCCGGCGCAAGCTTTAATATTCAATATAAGGCAATAGTTCAAAAAAATCCTTTAGTTCTCTTTAAAAACGAAGAGTTTAAACTGTATTTCTCTCTTGTAATGATAATGGCAGTATTAATTACAATTTCACTTATTATAAACACTCATTACGGAGTATTTCAGGGATTTACGGATGCTTTGTATCAGGTAGTAAGCATTACAACATCAACGGGAAGTGCAAATGTTGATTTTGTACAATGGGATTATGTCTCAAAAGTTCTTTTGTTCATTGTAATGTTTATGGGCTCGTGCTCGGGTTCTGCAGGCGGCGGCATAAAAATGGTGCGCTGGCTTATTGTTTACAAGGCAATGAAAAGCGAACTTTTAAGAATTTTGCACCCGAATGCAATTATTAATATTAAAGTTGATAACAAAAGTGTTCCGGCAGAAGTTACAAGACAAATTGTAGTTTATGTATTTTATTACTTTATAATTTTCGGGATTACATCAATAATAATTGCAATTCTTGAACACAACAGCATAATAGGTCTTGCTGGAAGTATAACGGCACTCGGCAACATCGGCCCCGGATTTGAACAGCTTACAGGGCCTATGGGAAGTTTTAACGGAATACATCCCGCAAGCAAATGTATAATGATTTTTAATATGTTGGTAGGACGTCTTGAATTAATTCCGTTTATGGTAATGCTGCAGCGGGATTTCTGGTCGCTGAAAGATAATTAACTAATTGTACGCCAAGTTTCATTCGGGAGAATGTAACTGAGCTTTACATGCAGATAATCATTTTTATCGTCCTGAATTTTTTTCACATCAGTGCATTCAAATTTTGAACTTCTTGGAAAAACAATCTCATCGCTGCTTCCCAATAATCCAGTTCTTGATACGCGTGCACCTTTGGGAATTTCAATTTCATACATTATGCCTTTGTTATCCGGCAGATAGCCTTTAGAATAATTGATATCTGATGTGGCATAAGCATATTCTTTCATATCTATTATGTCGCCTTTTTTTATTGCGCAGCGTTTTTGATAAAGCGGATATTCAGAGAAAAATTCCGGTTTTTTTACTGATACACCTGAAAACATTAAGTTTTTCGGTTATAGGTTTCAGTTTCTTAAAATCAAAATCCGTAACAGAAATCATTTGCCGCGGAGTCATACTTGTCTGGATAAATTTATCATCCATTGTTTTTGGATAAGGGCTATTTATAAAATGGTGATTTATGCCGTTCAAATACCCGTGAAGCGAGACTGATTCTTTTTTTGTCTGTCTGACAGCTCCCTGCTTTTGTGCCCAGGTCCAGTATTTATGACAAAATAATTCTTTATTCGTATTTTTTGTTATCCCCGAAACTAACCCTGAAATTTTCATAAACTAACCTCCAAAAATACACTTATATTATATATAAGTATTTTGAACACAAAAAATTGCATTTATAAAAAAATTAAAGCTCAATCAAATCCTCAAATTTAACTTTCAAAGCACGGAGAATTTTCAAAAGAGTGGTAACCTGTATATCAACTAAACCTTTCTCTATTTTACCTAAATGCTGAAATGTCGGTATATCTGCCAGCTCTGCAAATTTTTCCTGCGACAAATGACGTTTTAGACGTTCCAGCCTGATTGCTTCACCCATTTTTATTAAATCTTCATTTTTCTTCATATTTTAATACTACACTATTGCATAAATAAATTCTAAATAGTATAACATGTATTATTAATATTTTAATATGTATTAATAATTTAATTATAGGAGAAATTAATATGAAAACACAATTGAACGCCATTATAGAAAAATTCAGCAATCTTGAATGTCTTGTCATTGACATTGAACACCTTACAAAAACTTTAAAAAATTCATTTGACAAGAGTACGATAGAGTCTGAAAAATATTATTATCTTGAAAGCATTATCAGAATTCTCAGGCAAAAAACTACTTGCCTTAAACAAAAAACAAACAGTCTGCAAGATAAATTAAGCAGGTACAATTTAAAAATCTCAACCCCATAAATGATTAAAATGAACAAAAGTTATGCTTAAATCGTTATAATATTGTAACGAGGAATTTAAACTTGAAATTCAATATAAAGGCAGCCGCCTTAACAATTTGTTTGTGCTTTACAATAACTGCGTCATTTGCAATTGAGCAGATGACTGTTGAAAAGAATGCTGTCTTAAATATCAAAGACTGTATAGAAATTGCCCTTCAAAACAGTCCGCTTGTCAAAAAATCCCGCTACAATTACGGACTTGCCAAGGGAAATTTGGGAATTGCAAAGTCTGAATATTTCCCGACACTCGGCATCGGCACAGGTTATAATATTACAGATTCAAGAACTGATAGAAGAAATACCAACAGCAATATTTACTCTGCCGAAGCAAATATCAGCCAGCTAATCTGGAACTTCGGAAAGACAAACGCAAACATCAGAATGTATAATTTTGACAGAATGGCTGCATTATACGAATTTGAAGACACTGTATTGGAAACGATTTTCGGAGTAAAAACAAATTATTACGGAGTGCTGGCAGCAAAAGCTACACTTGATGTCAACAGAGCAAATGTCCAGATTAACGAACGCAACTACCAGAGAACAAAAGCTTATTTTGATGAAGGGATAAGATCAAAAATTGACCTTGTTAATGCAGAAGTAAATTTGAGCGATTCCAAAGTTACACTTGTCGAATCCGAAAAAAACTATAAAAATGCGCTTGTAAAACTCAATAATTCTATGTATATTGCTTTTGCACCCGAATACGAAATTGAAAATACAGAAACATTTAATTTCCAAAACAATTACGTTCCGGTAAATTTAGAAAAAATTGATGAAAAGAAAGACTTGAGCAAACCGCCCAAAGATGTCGGCGATGCTTTTTTAACATCACATGTTGAAAAAATAAATGTACTTGATAATTACAAATTTCAGCCTTTCCCGTATACTTTTGAAGAAGCTGTTAATCTCGCATATAAAAACAGACCTGATTTAAAAGCCTATGATGCGACATTAAAGGCAATGAAAGAATCTTTAAAATACGCTAAACGTGAATATCTTCCCGAAATTTCAGCAACTGCAGGCTACGGCTACCGCGACCAGTATAATACAAATTCATTTAATGTCGGGGTTAACCTTTCAACATCGGTCAATATAAAAGGGCAGAAACACAGAATTGATAACGCAAAAATTCAGGTAGACCTTGCACAGACAGAAATTGATCAGGCTAAACAGGATATCTATTTTGAAGTTCAAAATCTCTATATAAGCATGATGCAGCTGGAAAAACAAATCCCGCTTCTTGCCGTTAAAGTTAAGCAGACTCTTGAAAACTTTGAACTTGCAGACGGCCGTTATGCCGTAGGGTTAGGCGACTACATCCAGCTTCAGGATGCAAAAGTAAATTACAATAACGCACAGGTTTCTTACGTTCAAACAGTGTATAATTATAATGTGGCAAGAGCAAATCTCGAAAAAGCGATTGCACTGCCGCAGGATGTAACAACATCAATTGAGGATGACAAATGATAAATTTTGAAGATTTTAAAAAATTACAGATAAAAAAAAGACATATAGCTGCTTCAGGTGCGATAGCAGCAGTACTTGTTCTTGGCATAATCGGATTTGCCGGAAGCAAACAGGTAAAATATCAAACACGCCATGTGAAACGCTGCACCATTACTCAGGTTGTTGAAGCATCAGGAACAATTAACCCTGTGAACACAGTCAGCGTAGGTTCAACAGTATCAGGTCTTATAAAAGAAATTTACGTTGACTATAACGATGTTGTAAAAAAAGGCCAGATTTTAGCGCAGATAGACCCCGCAAACTTTGAAGCAACGGTTCAGCAAAATCAGGCGCAGATAAACAATGCACAGGCAAATGTCGCAAGACTTCAGGCTATCGCAGATTTTGACAGACAGCAGTATATAAGATACAAAAATCTTTATGCAAAAAACTTCGTAGCCAAAAGCGAACTTGATGAAAAATACAGCACATATAAATCGGATGTTGCCCAGATTAATGCCGCAAAAGCACAGATAAGCCAGTATCAGGCATCTTTAAGAACAGCAATGACAAACCTGGGCTATACAAAAATTATTGCCCCTGTTGACGGAACCGTAATTTCAAGAGAAATAGACCTCGGTTCTCCTGTAGCCGCAAGCTTTCAGGCTCCCGAATTATTTACGATAGCTCAGGATTTAACAAATATGCAGATTGAAGTCAGCGTCTCCGAAGCCGATATCGGGAAAGTTGAAGAAGGTCAGGATGTAACCTACACCATTGACGGTTATCCCGATCAGAATTTTAAAGGAAAAGTTACGCAGGTCAGACTTTCTCCGACAACAGAGTCAAATGTTGTAACTTATACAGTAATCGTTGATGTTAATAACGAAGATTTGAAACTCAAACCCGGAATGACAGCAAATGTTTCAATTATCACTGACAGAAGCGAAAATGTTCTTTGCGTTCCGAATATGGCGCTTAAATTTACTCCCGATATAAACGGCCCGAAATACAAAAATCAGGGCATCTGGGTTCTTGAAAAAGGCAAACCGAAACGTATAGAGATTAAAACAGGTGCAAATAACGACTCCAATACAGAAATAATTTCTGACAAAATAAATGAAGATACTCAGGTTATTATGTCAATAAAAAGTAAAAATTCTAAGACAAATAACGGCAGAATGCGTGTTCCGAGGTTATAACAGATGAGTTTGATAGAAGTAAAAGATGCAATAAAAACTTATCAGACCGGAGAAGACAGTTTCAATGCGCTGAACTGCGTTTCTCTAACGGTTGAAAAAGGCGAATTTGTTGCAATAATGGGAGCATCGGGTTCAGGTAAATCAACATTTATGAATATGCTCGGGACTCTTGATAAGCCAAATTCCGGAAGCTACTTCCTTGACGGCATTGACATGCTTTCTCTTGACACTGATAACCTTGCAAAAGTCCGAAACGAGAAAATGGGATTTGTTTTTCAGGGTTTCAATCTGATATCAAGAACAACAGCGCTTGAAAATGTGGAACTTCCGATGATTTACAAAGGAATTCCTGAAGAAGAAAGAGTTATAAGGGCGAAAAAAGCCTTAAAAATTGTAGGTCTTGAAAAACGGGAAGATCACATGCCAAACCAGATGTCAGGCGGGCAGCAGCAAAGAGTTGCCATCGCACGTGCAATAGTAAATGATCCGCCGCTGATTCTGGCAGATGAACCCACAGGAAACTTAGATACAAAGACCAGCATTGAGGTTATGGAATTTTTCGTAAACCTCAATAAAGAAACGGGTAAAACAATTGTTCTCGTAACCCATGAACCTGATATCGCACAATACTGCAAACGTGTTGTAAGATTTAAAGACGGAAACATTATTTCCGATGAATTAAACACACACACAACAATTCCATATTAACACAGAACTATGTCCTCCCCTTGAGGGAGGACCGAAATCTTCAAAAGTCGGCAAAAAATGAAATGGAAACGTGCCTTTTTAGAAGATTTCGAGGAGGGGTCATGATAGATTTCAAATCTTTAGTAAAAATGGCGGTAGTATCGCTGAAAATAAACAAAATGCGCTCAATGCTGACAAGTCTCGGTATAATTATTGGTGTAAGCGCGGTAATTATTATGCTTGCAGTAGGAACAGGCGCAAGCGAAAGAGTTCAGAAAGATATGGAATCTATGGGGAGTAATATCCTGACCATACGTTCGGCTTCCGCAAAATCAGGCGGCGTCAGAATGGGAGCCGGAACAAAACCGACTCTGACATTAAAAGATGCGCAGGCAATTATGAAGAACGCAAGAGGAGTATCAGCAGTAGCTTCTGTCAGTTCTGAATCCAAGCAGCTTACCTACGGAAACCAGAACTGGGCAACAACAGTTTACGGAACAGATCCTGAATATTTTTATATAAAAAATTATGAAGTAAATTCAGGCAGAGGATTTGTCCGTGAAGACCTGAAAAATTCCGCAAAAGTTACGGTAATCGGTTCAACCGTTGCCGCAGAACTTTTCGGCGACTTAGATCCGATAGACAGAACTATAAGAGTCGGCGGAATACCTTTCAGAGTAATCGGAACTTTAAAATCAAAAGGCAGTATGGGGCCTATGGATCAGGATGATTTGATATTTATTCCGATAACAACAGCGCAGAAAAAAGTTTTCGGAACTGTTTTCCCGGGGACTGTCTCAATGATAGTTGTAAAAGGCTCTGATCCTGATGATGTTTCGCTTGCCGAACAGGATATTGAAGAACTCCTCGTTGCACGCCACAGAATAGGGAAAAATCAGGAAAACGATTTTGAAATAAGAAATTCCGCCGAGTTTCAGGAAAAAATGAAATCAACAGTTCAGACATTTGCAATTTTACTTGCTTCAATCGCATCTGTATCTCTTCTTGTCGGTGGTATCGGCATTATGAACATTATGCTTGTTTCAGTAACAGAACGAACAAAAGAAATCGGAATAAGAATGGCAATAGGCGCCAAACCGTCCGATATAAGAATTCAATTTTTAATAGAATCTTTTTTGTTATCTGTAATCGGAGGGTTAATAGGTGTTGCAGTAGGCGTAATCGGCTCACAAATTGTTCAGATTACAGGCGTAATGAATGTATCAATATCACTGTTTTCAATACTTTTGTCGCTAGGATTTTCAGGTGCAATAGGAGTTTTATTCGGCTATTACCCCGCATACAAAGCCTCACTTTTAAATCCGATTGATGCATTGAGGTATGAATAGCATTATAAAGCTTCCAGTGCAGCGATTTTCATATCTTTCCAGTCTGTTTTTTTGTCAGTGCCAAACCAGATTTCCTGTGCGGCAGCTGCCTGAAAAATCAGCATATCAAGCCCCGTAATTGTTCTCAAATTCAACTTTTCAGCCTCTTTTATCAATAATGTTTTTTTAGGATTATAAATTACATCGTACACTATTGCATCATGACTTAATGTTTCAAGAGCATGCGGTTCAACAGGCATCATATCCGCAGCCTTTCCAAGCATTCCGATAGGCGTTGTATTTACAAGTATTGCATATTCACCAAGATGTCTTATATTCTCTATCTGGTAAACGTTAAAATTCACTGCAGGGAATTTACGTCTGACATAATTCATTAATTCAATAGAATTCGGGATATTTCTTGTAAAAAATGCAATTTCTTCAACACCGCATTCGGTAAGAGCAACACAGGCTGCATGAGCGGCTCCGCCCGTCCCCAAAATTGCCGCCTTTTTCCCGCATAAATCTATATCATCGGGGATTGCCCTTTTAAATCCTATAACATCAGTATTGTAAGCTTTTAAAGACTTATCGGCATCTATATATACTGTATTCACCGCACGTGCGAGGTCTGCATATTTATCAACTTCATTTACAAACAGAGAAACAGGAAGTTTCAGAGGAATTGTTACATTAAAACCTTTATATCCGTTTGATTTAAGCCATTTTATTCTGTCAACAAGACTATCCTGCGGAGTTTCCAAAATATCGTAAGTTGCATTTATTCCGAGGCTCTTAAACCCTGCTTCGTGAATAACTTTTGAAAGCGAATGTCCGAGAGGATAACCGATAAGCCCGAATTTATTCTCTCTTGTGTCTTGAATTTGAGGTTTTTCAAATTCATTGACAGGAGAACTGCTATATGACGGTGTTTCCTGCATTTTTGAAGGACCGAAAACATAAGACGGGATTTCTGTTTTTACGGTCTCTTTTTGCATACCCGAATAAGGTTTATAGAGAGGCTCTGAATTTTCTGATGCAAGCTGATCCTGAATTGTACGTTGAACAAACTGCGGTTCTGCAGCAACAGACGGTTGTGTCTGCGTTTGAGCATGTTGCTCTTCTTTAACAGGTGAAGATGTTCCTTGAGCTTTCAATTCCTCAACAGTAATTCCTAATTTTTTAGCTTTCTTTGCAAGATAACGTTCATAAAGTTCCGGATTCATCAGCACTTTCTCCTGTTAGTTCTTTCTTATAATGACATTTAATATTTGAACAAGTAATTACATCGCCTTTTTTCAAAACTTTTTTCACAAGAAGCGAGCCGCAATCGGGACAGGTTTCACCGGTGGGTTCATTCCAGAGAACGAAATCACAGTCAGGATATTTATCACAGCCGTAAAATACCGTACCGCGTTTGGATTTTCTCTCAACTATTGTTCCCTGTCCGCATTTCGGGCATTTTACACCGGTTGACTTGCGATAAGGTTTTCGGTGTTTGCAGTCCGCATTTGTACATTCCATATATTTACCGTAAGGGCCTGTTTTGAATATCATATCAGAACCGCATTTTTCGCATTTTTCTTCGCATTTTTCGGGTTCGTTTGATGTTTCTTCGCCTGTATCTTCCGATAACGCGTTTAATGACATCATTGTCTTACAATCAGGATACCCCGAACACCCCAAAAACTGCGAGCCGTTTTTGCCTATACGCAGAACCATAGGTTTTCCACAGTTCGGACATTTAATTTTGCTCTCAATTTTTACGCGCTCGCTTGTTTGAAGAGCCTTATTAACCTCATCAATAAACGGAGTGTAAAATTCCTGCAAAACATCATTCCAGACAGCTTTTTTCTCGGCGATTTTATCTAACTTGGTTTCCATGCCTGCGGTGAATTTGTAATCCATAATATCCGCAAACTGCCCTACAAGCTGTTTGCATACCGTTCTTCCCAACAATGTCGGATGAAGGGCTTTATCTTTCTTTTCAACGTATTTGCGTGTTTGAATAACAGTAATAATTGTAGCGTAAGTAGAAGGACGTCCTATACCGTATTCTTCCAAAGCCTTTACAAGAGAAGCTTCATTATATCTCGGCGGCGGCTGGGTAAAATGCTGCTTTGGTTCAACTTTTAAACATTTAACCTTATCGCCTTCGTTCAAATCGGGAATTTTAGCTTCGGCTTCCTGTTCATCTTCATCCGCATCATTATAAACTTTCAAAAATCCGTCAAAAGTAACCTTGCTTGTGCCTGCTTTCAAAGTATAATCACCTGCCGTAATCTCTACTGTTTTATTTGCAATATCGGCAGGAGTCATCTGTGATGACATAAATTTTTCCCAGATAAGTTTATAAAGCTTATACTGGTCATTATCAAGGTATTTTTTAATACTTTCGGGAGTCCTTTCAGGGTATGAAGGTCTGATTGCTTCGTGCGCATCCTGAACATTCTGTTTGCCCTTAACATAGATATTAGGTTTTTCAGGATAGTATTTTTCTCCATAGTTTCCGAGAATAAAGTCTTTCGCCATGCCTTGAGCATCATCGGAAACTCTTACACTGTCTGTTCTCATATAGGTGATTAAACCGACAGGAGTTCCGTCAATTTCAATCCCTTCATAGAGTTTCTGTGCTACCTGCATTGTTTTTTGAACGCCGAAACCTAGTTTTGAACTGGCTGCCCTTTGCATTGTTGATGTAATGAATGGTGCTGTAGGCTTTCTCTTTGTAGATTTTTTCGTAACCTTTGTAACATCAAATTCTGACGGGTAAGAGGTGAGAAAATCAACAATTTTTTGAGCTTCATCTTTATTTTTAACAGTTTTTTCAACTGCTTTACCTTTTATTTTTGAAAGCTCGGCTTCAAAAGTTTTGCCGTCCTTATCAAGGTTTGCATGTATTGACCAGTATTCCTGCGGAACAAATGCTTCAATCTCTTCTTCTCTTTCGCAAATCATACGTAAAGCTACAGATTGCACACGTCCTGCAGAAAGGTTTCTGTTACCTATCTGTTTCCACAAAACGGGACTTAACTTGTAACCTACGAGTTTGTCAAGAATCTGCCTTGTCTGCTGTGCCTGAACCATATCCATATCAATTCTGCGCGGATTTTCGACAGAATGTTTTACGGCTTTCGGGGTAATTTCGTTAAATACAATACGGCAGATTTTATCATCGGGAACTTTCAAAATCTGTCTTACATGCCATGCAATAGCTTCTCCCTCACGGTCAGGGTCGGAGGCAAGGTAAACTTTATCGGCTTTTTTTGCCATATCATTTAATTTTTTTACAACAGCCTGTTTGCCCGGAATAATTTCAAACTTGGGCAGAAAATGATTTTTTATATCAAACCCTAAATTTTCCGTTGAAGGATCCTTTGTCGGCAAATTCCTGACATGCCCGTAGCTTGCTTCAATCTGGTATCCGTCTCCCAAAATCTTTCTTATGGTCTTTGATTTTGCGGGAGACTCAACTATTACTAATGCCTTTTCTTTTTTTTCAGCTGTTTTTGCCATTTTTATTTCCGTTTAAACCTTAACCGCTCTCTTATACCTGTCCCCGTCAACCTGTTTAATTATGCCTTTAAGCTCCATGGTTGTCAAGTACATCAGAAGATTATCTATACTCAATTTTGTAAATGCCTGAAGTTCATCCACACATTTTTCTTCAATCTCCAGAGCTTCATAAATAATTTTTTCATCATCGCTTAAATCAGGAAGATTAAAAAGATTTTCCTGTTCAACCTTAACCTCCCAGCCAAGAACCTCCAGAATATCATCAGCACATGTAACAAGTGATGCACCGTTTTTCAAAAGTTTATAAATGCCTTCTGTATTCGGATTTGTGATAAGCCCTGGAATACACATTAATTCACGTCCCTGCTCTAGTGTTAAATTTGCGGTAATTAATGCTCCGCTTTTTAACGAAGCTTCCGCGACAAGCGTTCCGTATGAAAGCCCTGATACAATCCTGTTTCGCTGCGGGAATCTGAATTTTAAAGGCTGAAATGTCGGGTAGTATTCACTTACAATAACACCGCATCCGTTTTCTATCCTTTTATACAAATCCTTATTCGCTGCAGGATATGTATAATCAAAACCGCTTGCGATAACGCCTACGGTTTTTAAGTTATTATCAAGCGCAGCAGCATGAGCTGTTGTATCAATTCCTGTTGCAAGACCTGAAACTATACAAATATCTGTATTTTGAAATTCTGAAATAATTTTTTCAAGAGCTTCTTTTGCATACCTTGTAGCACGGCGCGAACCGACAACAGCGAGAGTCTTACAGAGATTGCAGCTTCCTAAATCTCCTTTATAATAAAGGACAGAAGGCGGATTATAAATATTCTTCAACATAAAAGGATAACTTTCTTCCTCAAAAGTCAAATAGTTTATCCCGCGATTTTCGACTTCTTTTACAGCTTTATCAATATCAATCTTATCTCTTAGACGCAAAAAGTTTTCGGCCTTTTTTACGCTTAAGCCGTCTATTGAAGACAAATCATCCGCATTAAATGCTTTTTCAATATCGCCAAAATAATTATACAGCCTCTGTATAAAAGAACTGTCAATTTCTTCTATTGATGAAAAAGCTATCCAATATTTATTTTTGTTCATTTTGTTTTTTCTTTATTCTCTCTATCAGCTCTCTGATTTTTCCTGCTTCAACTTCAGGAATATCAAGATTTATATAGTCTTCAAAGTATTCAATAGCGTCATCGTAATCCCCTCTTGCAAAAAAGAGAATTCCTGCTTTTTTATAGGCGGGCGAAAATGAATCATTATGCGCTATTGCTTTCAGATAATTTGAAAGAGCTTTGTCAATCTCATCGTTTGCCTCGTAAGCTTCACCTAGATAATAATAAATCCAGGGATTTTCACTCTTAAATTCTAATACATTTTCAAAATTTTCAATCGCACTTGCATAATCCCCGAGTTCAAAATGCACTCTGCCCAGATCATAATAAACATCATAATTTTCGGGCTGTTTATCTAAGATGTATTCAAGTTCATCAATTGCAAGATCGAGTCTTGCATCTTCCATATAAAATCTTGCAAGGTAATGACGGAGTACAAGATTATCAGGAATTTCCGACAATCCGCGTGAAACAAGCTCAATTCCGCTTCCCATATCTTTTCTGCGGTAATAAATATCCGCAAGATTTATATAAACCTGCACCAGTTTCGGGTTTAAACTCTGCGCTTTCAAATAATTCTTTTCTGCTTTGTCATAATCGCCTAAATTTGCATAACAAAGAGCAATATTGTTATATAACTCGGCATTATCCTGACATGTTTCAAGAACCGAACTGAATATATCAATAGCTTCTTTGTATTCGCCTTTTTTATAAGCCTCTAAAGCTTTATCAACTTTTTCTTTTTCACTCATAATTTATAGTCCCAATCCTATTCCGCCGTTTTCATTTTCACCGTTGTCGCCGGAACCGATATTTTTTATAACGGTTCTCGTATTGCCATCGGCATGGAAATCTTTCGGATTCATAGTCATTTTAATTTTATCTGCATAAATAGTTCTTACGCCCTGTGTAATACTTGAACGACCCGTAAAATATGCTTCATTCGGCTTGCCTTCCTTATTTGGATATAAAGTCAGCTTTGGACCTTCCGCATAATAATCCTGATACCATACTCTTACATTCCCGGAAGCATTAAATATTCCTTTATCCTGCGCATATTCCTGACGGTTAGATTTTAAAACAAGAGTAGCACCGTCATCCATAACAGCTTTTGAGGTCGTATTTCCAACGGCTATCAAAACTTTTGTTGTTGTATCATACGTAAATTTGTCTGCAAATGAATCATTGCCCTGCTGTTTTATTCTGGCATTGCCGACAAGTTCAATATCCTTTAAATCACCGTTTTTATCGGTTCTGACTTTTGCCCTGTCAGAAAAAGTGTCCAAATCTTTGTATTTAATCGTAACTGTTCCGGTTGCGGTCATTACACCTGTTTTTGTATCATACTCCTGTTCATCAGCGTTTATGACAACGATAGGAACCTTGCCGTCAAAAACAATAGACTGGGTATCTCCCTGAGCTTTTACAATTTTAGTAATTAAAGACATTTTTAAAATATTTGCTTTTACTTCACGCTTTTTATTTTTCTTAACCTCGTAAGCGTATGGTTTGTTATAAAAAGTTGCAGTGTCAAGTTTTTGATTTTCGTCCATTGTAACATCGGCTGAATCCCCGACAACGCGCAGATCATCTACGGAAACATTGACATTGCCCTCAAATTTGAGCTTATTTTCCTGTTCATTATAACTCTGCGTTTTTGACTCAATGATTAAATCAGATGCCTGAACACCTGCCGTAAACAATGCAATTATTAAAATTAAGAGTATCTTTTTCACTTATTCTCCTTATCATTATAAACTTTTGATACAGTATTACCGATTATTTTAAATTTTTCGTAATCAGGACTTATTTCAACCTTTCTTGCAGTCGCAAGCAAATCCGTTTTTCTTGTAATTCTGACATTACCTTCCGCAACAGTCGGAATATCTTTGCCTGACCAGACAAGTTTGTTAGCTCTTAAAGTGGTAAAATCCTTTAATACAATATATGTATTTTCATATAAAATAATCTGCCCTTTTTTCTCGTTATAAGTACCTTTGGAAGATTCAAAGCTCATTGAAACCTGATTGTCATCATCATAAAAATTTCCTATAACGTTATTCAAAATTGCAACACCGTTTTTGCTGTCGTAATTTCCTGTTTCACCGTAAATTTCCCAGTATTTTTTTTCATTTTTTGTTTCTGTCAGAATAATACCGTCAATAACAGCTTCCTGCCTGTCCTGATC
>CASDVM010000041.1 GCA_949284415.1 uncultured bacterium
CTCCTTGTGCAAGAGTAAAACCCTTTAATCTCTTCATATTAAAATCCTTATAATCGTGATGTATTATATCATTATTATAACAGTTTTTTTTATTTTGACAAGTTTCAATTATTGATAAGGAGCTTACAAACGCCCCCCCCCCGGCTTAATATAACTTAATGAACTCTTCATACTTTGCTCCTTTCTTATTTATTAAAAAACAGGTTATATTTATTATAACCTGTTTTTCTTATATTTTCAAGATGAAGTTTTTTCTATTAAGATAATTTTTCTGATTTGTTTTTTTCTTCCGATTTTGATTTTTTGTGAGCCAGATATTTTTCACAAAGAAGGTTTGCCGGTTTTGTTACCACAACCGGTACAAAGTAACGGTATACAAAACCGAATACAAGCATTGATCTTAAAAGTCCCATACCTTTTATTCTCGAAGACAACTCTTTTGACAATTCAGGGATTTTTTTATCTTTAACCAGCCTGTCAATGAATTTATCCAACGGGAATTTAGGTATTGATTTTACAGGGCCATCGCTATTTTGAACTGCCTTTTTAATGTTTCTGTCAAATAGTGTTGATGCCGTTTCTGACAATTTTAATTCGCTTTTGGCAGTTTCGGCTAATTTGTTTACGTCTGCTTTGACATCATTTTTAAGCCCTTTGTTTACTTTATTAATTGCTGCTTTTATATCTTTATAATCTTTTTCAAAGTTCTTATCCTGAAGCTGAAGCCCTACATATTTAGCAGTAACATCATCCCACCAGATTTTCAGATATTTATCAAGAGTGTAGGCACCCGCGGTAGAAACTAAGAATGTCAGTCCCTGATTTACCGCAAGAGTATTTTTTCTATCCTTTTCCAGCTTGTCATTTGTCAAAGTTTTTTGCATATACAGACCGCTGGTAATCATTGAGCCTATCGTCATACAGTGCTGGAATAGATTGTTGCTGTTTTTAAGTTTATCCGCAACATACCCGAGCGGTTTGCTGTCAACTAATTTTGATGTGAAGTATTTTGCGATACCGTCTGTAAAATTACCGTAAAATTTAGAAAACGGTGCAAAGAAACTTGACTTATCTTTGGCAGCCCGTTCTATGACCTCTTCCGCGGCATCAGCAAGTGTGGAGGCCGTATTTGCGGTAAATGCCGTTTTTTGACGATTAAAATTATAATAATTTTGCTTATTTGAATTTAAAGAATTTGTGTTAAATGTTACGTTCATTATTTAACACCTCCTTTAAACTCCTGGAAAACAGGTTTTTCAAGAAAATCCATTTTTAAGTTCATATTATCATTATCCTTTTGCGGGGTCTGTGGTGCTGATTTTTTCTTTTCAACACCGAATACGTATTTCAAAATAGGAGGAATTAAGGCAATTGTAAGAATCGATCTTGGAACAGCTATAATCCAGTCAGGGAGGTTTTTGGCAAGAGTTTCCAGACTGGCTTTATGTTTGTTCATAGCCTTGAACAATTCTCTTGATTTCCTGTTGATTATTTCACCTGCAGAATTTCTCATATCTGCACGTTTTTCAAGACTTGCAGAAATTCTTTTTATTTTTGCTAGTTTTTTGCTCCCGAATTTTTCCGGATCCTCAAACAATTTTTTTATACCTGTATCAAGGGGGCTTGTAATAATAGTTGAAGCAACAAAACCTAAAATTGCCGATGCCAGAGAATGACCTGAAGCATAAATTTTATCTTCTTTATCTTTTTTTCCGGGAAGCGCCATAATTGTTGCTGGTCTCATTACACCTGCCAGACCTAATGCAACGAGCGCGCTCGTTGCTATGTTGTGGTGGTAAGTCTGTTCCAAAAACTTATTGAACCAGTTTTTGGTTAAGATTCCTCCCTTTTTAATAGCAGTTGCGGCAGTCTCACTCTTTCCCGTAAAACTGCCGCAATAATTTGTACTATATCCTGTGTTTTCATACATGCTCTCCTTATTCTTCTCCCTGATGCTTCGGGAATGCGAAGAGAGCCACGGATTACCCTGCTTGAGGGTCATATCATGTTGTACTGAGTTTATTTTCATTTTTTCACCAAATAAATTAAATGTCTTCTACAATTATTTTAAAACAAAGGAAAAAATTTTTTGCTATATAATTTAAGAAACTTTACATATTTTTTTATAAAAATAGAAATAATACAAAAAATCCTTATAAAATCACATATCTAAAGCCGGATCAAGTACGTAGGACGGGATAAACGTAAGCGTTCCCACATTATAAGGCTGAGTTCAAGAAATCCGGATGTCAAGCTATTATCGGTGCTGCGCACAAAAATATCTTCTGCAATCAGTCTGCCTTCTTGCCCTCTGATCTTCCGAATCGTACCCCACCCTAACCATCACATTCGGGTAGTGCATGAAAAACTATTACTACATATCCAGTGCCAGATCCAGTGTCGGGGCTTTTGCAACAATTGCACTGGATGAAATTATATCGACACCTGTTGAGGCAATTTCGTTAACTGTTTGAAGATTAACGTTGCCGCTTGCTTCAACAATTGCACGGTGATTAATTATTTCAACTGCCTGTTTCATAACATTTACAGGCATATTATCAAGCATAATTATATCAACATTCAGATTCACTGCTTCTTTTACCTGTTCAAGCGTATCGCATTCAACTTCTATCTTATGAGCGTGGGACAGATTTTTACGCAATTTATTAACAGCGTTTGTAATTGAGCCTGCAAGACGAATATGATTATCTTTAATCATGGCGCAATCGGACAAATTAAATCTGTGCAGAGCCCCTCCGCCGGTTTTTACGGCATATTTTTCAAATGCTCTGAAATTCGGAGTGGTTTTGCGCGTATCAACAATTTTTGCAGGATAAGGATTTATTGCATCCTGATATTTACGTGTCTCTGTGGCAATTCCTGACATTCTTTGAATATAATTCAATGCGACACGTTCTCCCATAAGCAAATCTCTTGCAGGGCCTGAGATATCGGCAATTTTATCTCCTTTTTTGATTATATCGCCGTCTTTAAAATAAAATTTAATTTCAACTTTATCAGAAAGAGTTTCAAATACGGTTCTAAACACATCACACCCGCAAAGTACACCGTTGCTTCTGGTATTAAGCGCACCCTCCAGAAAATTATTCTCATCTGCAAGATTTTCCGTTGTAATATCACCGTATCCGATATCTTCAAGAATTGCGTTTTTTACGTGGTCTTTTACATAAAGCTTATTTAACATAATCAGGAACCTTATAATCTTTTGTTATAATACTGTGAACACACTCTTCGTTAGTATCGGGGAAATCCGTGCGGCAATGTGCTCCGCGGGATTCTTTTCTCATAAGAGCAGAATTTACTATCAATTTTGCAACCGTCAGCATATTTCTAAATTCATATTCTTCCCTGCTTGCGCATTTCTCAGAACGCGGAAATTCGGATTTAAGCACATCCAATTCAGTAATTGCTTTAAGCAGAGAATGCTCATCTCTGAAAATTCCTGCATCATTCCACATAATTTCCTGCAGTTTCTTTTTCAGCTGAGGGATATCAAGTTCATCGAGAATAATTTCTTCATCCGTGTATCTGTCAATGGTTGATTTTATATTTTCATCAATCTGTTTCGGAGTTTTAAGCTGAACAGTTTTTAGATATTCGGCAACGGAATAAGCACATACGACACATTCCAGCAAAGAATTGCTTGCAAGCCTGTTCCCTCCGTGAAGACCTGTCGATGCGACTTCTCCTATAGCATAAAGTCCGCCGACAGATGTTTCACCTTTAAGATTTGTTTTAACACCGCCCATATAATAGTGAGCGGCAGGCGCTACAGGGATAAAATCATGTGCAATATCAATACCGTTTTCCAGACATTTTTTAGAAATATTGGGAAATCGTTTTGCAAGCTTTTTCGAATTAATACATGAAGCATTCAGATAAACATTATCAGCGCCGTTTTTCTTCATTTCGTTGAATATTGCGCGTGTAACAATATCTCTCGGAGCGAGCTCTCTACGCTCATCGTATTTAGCCATAAATTCAACGCCGTCTGCATCACAGAGTTTAGCCCCCTCACCTCTTACGGCTTCCGAAATTAAAAACCTGTTTTCTCCGCAGTCAATTGCCAGCGCTGTCGGATGAAACTGTACAAATTCCATATCCTGCATAACGGCACCGGCTTTATAAGCAATTGCAAGCCCATCGCCTGTTGCCCCAGCAGGATTTGTCGTATATTTGTATAATTGTCCGATTCCGCCGGTTGCAAGAATTATTGCAGACGAATAAATCGTTTCATATTCCTGCGTTTCATCATTATAAACGAGAACACCCTTGCATTCGTTAGAACTTACAAGAAGCTCAACTGCATCGGTTTGCTCATAGACTTCTATATTTTCATTTTCGTGAACTTTACGGCAAAGAGCATGTTCAATCATTTTGCCTGTTGCATCTCCGCCTGAGTGGAGAATTCTTCTCACACTGTGTGCTGCTTCTCTTGTAAAGCAAAGATTATCATTTTCATCGCGGTCAAATTCCACGCCAAATTTTAACAAATCTTTTATAACAGCATCCGAATGTTCGGAAATAAATTTAACAGTATTAAATTCACTCAATCCCGCGCCTGCTTTTATTGTATCAGATATATGAGAGGCTGTTGAATCGTCTTTGTTTTCTTTCATAACTCCGACCATACCGCCCTGAGCATATCTCGAGTTGCTCTCACCTAGTTTGGATTTGGTAATCAAAAGCAATCCGTCAGGCAGATTTACCTGCTGTTCTATTTTTAAAGCCGCATATAAGCCCGCGATACCGCTCCCTATTATTATTGTTGAATATTTTGAATATTTCATTTTAATACACCTTATGTATATTTACCAATTATATAATAATCCAAAATAATTTATTTTGCTATACAAAAATATTAAAATTTAATTAATCTTATGATAAAAAAGACCGCCTTTGAGGCGGTCTTTTTAAAGTTATTACTCTTTATCTTTTTGCGGAGCTTTTTTAGCCGGAGCTTTAAAGTCTTTTTTCTTCGCATTCATTTTATGCTTTTTGTAAGGACAATCAGGCTGAAAATCCCCGTTTCCGTAATAATACATCGATGCATCATATCTCGGCATCGGACAGTAAGGTCTTTCAGGCGGTCTGATTACAGCACTGAACAAACATAGAGCTACAAGACATCCTACAAATGATGCGACAATCGTTAATAAAAATTTTGCAAAATCAGGGCTGATAGACCACTGTGAATTAAGCTGTGTTTCCTGTTTAGTTTCTTCTGTCATAATCTCTCCTTTTCATTATCTTATAACACTTTATATAACGATGCATATAAACTTTTGTTCATTTTTATCATAAACATTATAAACAATATTTTGTATATAAGTCAATAGCACATAATATTACCGTAATTTATTCTAAAAAAAGGGATTAAATAGCTGCGAAAAAATTTTATAAGTAATACAGGGGGAAATTATCATGACTATAAATGTATTACTTGTAGAAGATCAAAAGCTTATACGTGTAGGTTTAAAATCACTTTTTGAAGGACAGGATGAAATAACAGTTTCCTCAGAAGCTCAAAGCGGTAAAGAAGCCGTGGAAAAATTCAGAACCAACCATCCCGATGTTGTTGTAATGGATATCGGCCTGCCTGATATATCAGGAATAGAAGCTACAAAACGCATACTTGAAATTGACAATAAAGCAAAGGTTATAATTTTGACATCGCATTTAAGCGAACAGGAAATTATTGATGCGCTTCATGCAGGTGCCTGCGCTTATGTTATGAAAGATATAAGCACTGATGCTTTAAAAATGATTATAAAGACAGTAGAACAGGGAGCCATGTGGCTTGATCCGCAGGTAGTTCCCATTTTACGCGAAAAAAATTGCGGGGTGATTCCGCCGAGACAAATGTCCAGGGCTATGTTTAAAGAACAGCATGCAAACCTTACCCAGAGAGAATATGAAGTATTAAAGCTCGTAGTTGACGGACTTTCAAATCATGAAATAGCAGAGGAGCTGACAATTTCGGAGCACACTGCAAAAGCGCATGTATGCAACATTATTCAAAAACTCGTAGTAGATGACAGGACGCAGGCCGCCGTAAAAGCACTGAAAGAAGGGCTTGTGTAACAAATATACGTATGTCCCCTTGTAAAATTTCAAAGATTCTGTTATATAATATTTGAGAGATTATACGGGGATTTATATTATGAAAACAGGGATATTATCAAACTTTAAAGGAGATTTACTCGGCGGAATAACGGCAGGAGTTATTGCTTTACCTCTTGCAATTGCTTTCGGCGTTTCCAGCGGACTCGGAGCAGCAGCCGGTATATACGGATCAATTATAGTCGGAATGCTCGCGTCAATTTTCGGAGGGACACCAACACAAATTACAGGTCCGACAGGCCCTTTGACTGTTGTAATTGCATCTGTCATTGCGCTGCACTCAAATAATCCTAATTTAATTTTTGCCGCAATATTCTTATCAGGATTGTTTCAAATTGTTCTTGGAATTTTCAAAGTCGGCAAACTCGTTAACTTTATTCCTTACCCTGTAATTTCGGGATTTATGAGCGGTATCGGAGCTATTATAATCTTACTTCAGATTAATCCGTTTTTAGGGTTGGAATTTTCTGGAACACCTGTTGAAGGATTATTGCATGCTTTAAAATCTCTCGGGAATTCTGATATTAACAGTATAATAATAGCTGTTTTAACTCTTGCAATAGTATTTTTTACTCCGAAAAAAATTGCAAAAATCATACCTCCGCCTTTAATTGCATTGATTTTAGGAACGCTTGCCGCAATAGTATTTAATTTTGATGTTAAAACAATAGGAGAAATACCGTCAGGTTTCCCTGCATTTACATTTCCGTCATTCAAACTGTCGGAAATTGAGATAATAATTCCTATAGCTTTGACTCTTGCCGTTGTCGGCTCTATAGATACTCTTTTAACTTCGCTTGTTGCTGATTCGCTTACAAAAACAAAACATAAATCAGACAAAGAATTAATCGGACAGGGAATAGGCAATATGACAGGGGCATTGTTCGGAGGACTTGTATCCTGCGGTGCTATGATGAGAACTGCCGTTAATATCAAAAGCGGAGGCAGAACGAAATTATCGGGAATTATACATTCCTTCTTTCTTATTCTCGCAATAATTTTTCTTGCACCTGCCGTATCAAAGATTCCTCTTGCCGTTCTTGCAGGTATATTGATAAAAGTCGGGATAGGAATTATTGATTACAAATTCCTGAGACTTTTGAAAGCTGCGCCGAGAAATGATCTCCTTGTAATGCTTCTGGTATTTTTAATAACGATTTTTGATGATTTAATTCTTGCTGTCGGTGTAGGTGTAATACTTTCATCAATTCTTTTTGCCGCCAATGTTGCAAGGCAGACGGATATAAAAGTCGTAGGTCTTTCCGATTATGCCGATGAAAATTATATTGATGAAGATTTAAAAAACCATACAATGATTATGCACATTGACGGTACTTTGTTTTTCGGCTCTGCATCACTTATAGCCGCAAGAATCGATGATGTTCTGGATAATAAAACGGTTATAATAGACTGCTCAAATATTAAAAGTATGGATATTTCTGCTGTATTTGCACTTGAAGATCTTGTTTTGACTTTGAAAGGCAAAAATGTAAGAGTTATTATTATATTTAACAACAGAAATGTTGCTGTGTCATCGTTAAAATTAGGTCTGAGAAAACTTATCAGCAGGAAAGATATAACTTTTTCAACAGAACAGGCTTTAAGCAGTGTACAAAATTAAAAAAAAATGCTATTATAATTTTAACCGGATAAGGAGGGAAAATTATGAAAAAGATTGTTGTGTTATTTTGTATGTTATTAGCTGTACAATCAGCGGTTTTTGCAGACGCAGAAACTGATTTGCATCAGGCATATATTGCAAAAATTCAAGCACAGGATATAACTTACAATACCTATAATTTCTTTAAGGCCATAAATGACGGCAATGTTCAGCTTGTTGATTTATTCCTGAAAGCAGGGATGAGTCCTGAATCTACATTTATGAAAACACCTGCCATTTATATGGCAATAGCAAGCAACCAAAATGAAGTGGTGAAATTACTGCTTGATAACAAAGTTGATCCGAATAAAGGAACAGCAGGACTTACACCTTTAATTATGGCAATAAGAGAAAAAGACAGCAAAATTGTAGAAACTCTTATATCATACGGAGCTGATGTTAACCAGATTGCAGGAAATACAAAACCGCTTACTTATGCAATTAAGAAAAAACAGCCTAAAATCGTAGAATTATTAATTAATGCAGGCGCAAAACCCGATAACGAAGTTTTGCTTAACGCCTTAAAATCAGATGACAATTACATAAAAGATACTGTCTTAAGACGCTATAAAACCATGGAATAAATCTATCTAATTAAATCGTTCGCTGTATAATTTGAAGATTTGATTGACAACTGCAGGTATAATATTTTACTATAAAAACAGAAGTTTTTACCGGAAAATAAGCGGAGAGAAGTATGAAATACAGTTTGACCAGAAAACAATGGGGAATATTAATTTTACTTGTAATTATCGTTCCGATAATTTATAATAAAACATCAGGTTTTATAACCGGAATGATTCAAAAACAGGCTATGAAAATGCCTAAGGAAGTAGAAGTTGACACCCCGCATATAGAATCAGTTAATGTATCTGCGGAAGCAACAGGCAGGGTAGAGGCAAAATATTCCGTTGATCTGGTTGCAAGGGTACCGGGATTTTTGATAAAAAAATACTTTAAAGAAGGTGATTTTGTTAAAAAAGGCCAGCTTCTTTTCCAGATAGACCCGAGAGAATATCAGATTGAGGTAAATAATTCTCTTGCAAATGTTAATCAATACAGCGCGCTTTTAAAAAATGCCCAGCAGGAATTAAACAGAGCAAACGCACTTATAAAAGAGGATTTAATCAGCCGTTCCGATGTTGACCAGAGTCTGGCCGCAAGAAACCAGAATAAAGCTCTTTATGATGCGGCAAGACAGCAGCTTGAACTTGCAAGGGTTAATCTTGGCTACACATCAATAAAATCTCCGATAGACGGAAGAATAGGTAAAGTTAACATAACTGAAGGAAACTATGTAACTGCAACTTCAGGAGCACTCGTAAATATTTCCAGTGTTAATCCTGTTTATGTAACATTCAGTCTCAAAAGCGATGATTTTGTAAAACTTTTGAGAGGAAGCAACAGATTTAAAGATGCACAGGTTAAAGTTCAGTTTAACGATGGAACATGGTACGACAAAATAGGAACAGTTAATTTTGTAGACAACAAGATTGATAAAGATTCAGGTTCTATAAGTCTCAGAGCTACTTTTGACAATTCAAAAATGTGGCTTACTCCGGGAGATTACATGAAAGTAGAAATTGTAGCCCCGAAACTTGTAAAATATATGACAGTCCCGCAGGCATGTACTAAAGGAGATGCTATGAGCGGGTATTATGTATGGGCAGTTGAAGATAATAAAGCTGTCAGAAAAAATATTAAAGTATCCGATGTAATTAACAATAACTGGGTAGTTGACGGCGGATTAAATCTTGATGATGTAATCGTTGTTTCCGGTATACAAAATATTGCTTCGGAAGGACAAAAATTAAAACCTGTCCAAAAAACTAATGATACAACTAAATAGCAGGAAACTCAAATGAAAAAGATATTAGATAAAGACCAGCTTTTCTTCTTTATAAGAAAACCCAGATTTGCGTTAGTAATATCCGTTTGTATAGTTATTTTAGGCTTAATATCGCTTTTAAGCCTGAAACAGGAAAGCTATCCTGATGTAACCCCGCCGCAGGTCAGAGTTTCCGCATCATACCAGGGCGCGAGTGCTGAAGTTATAGAATCTTCCGTTGCTACCGTTCTGGAAAATAAGCTTAACGGTGTTGAAAACATGTCTTACATGACATCAACTTCAACAGACGGAAGCTACAGCTTGACTATATATTTCAAGGTCGGAACCGATAAAAACATAAACCTTATGAATGTTCAAAACTTAATTCAGAGGGTTCAATCACAGCTTCCTGAAGAAGTACAGAGAACAGGTGTTACGGCAATCAGCCGTACATCAGGTTCAGGTGCTATAATTCTTACGCTTTATCCGGAATCAGGCGAATGGTCTCAGCTGGATTTAACCAACTATGGTTCTATATATATTAAAGATGAATTAAAACGTGTTGAAGGTGTTGCAGATGTAAGCGTATTCGGGGGCGGTAATTACTCTATGAGAATATGGCTTGATCCGCAGAAAATGGCAGGTCTGCATATTTCAGCGGGAGAAGTTCAAAGTGCCATAAAAAATCAAAACACACAGGTAGCAACAGGCGCACTCGGCGCTCTTCCGACAGATGACCCGCAGGCGCTTCAAATTACTCTAAAAACACCAGGCAGACTTGATGAAGTTGAGCAGTTTGAAAATATTGTAATCCGCTCCAATATGGATGGCTCAAATGTCAAAATCAAAGATATAGCCCGCGTAGAACTCGGTGCTGAATCATACTCAAATCTCGGTCTTGTTAACGGCAAACCGTCAGCCGTTGTTGTCATATCGCAGCTGCCTGACGCAAATATTATAAACCTTTCTAAAGCTGTCAAAGAGAAAGTAAATGAAATAAACGGGCGTTTAACAAACGGAATTAAAATTCTGTATGTTAAAGATGATGCGGACTTCATTCATGAATCAATGAAAGAAGTTGAATTTACAATACTTATGACAGGTTTAATTGTTGTTATAATCATCTTTCTTTTCCTCGGAGACGGTATGGCAACACTTGTTCCGTGTGCTACAATTCCCGTATCTCTTATAGGTACATTTTTTGCACTGAACGCAATGGGAATGACAATTAACCTTCTTTCGTTATTTGCCCTTGTGCTTGCGGTCGGCGTTGTTGTAGATGATGCGATTGTTGTAATTGAAAACGTTAAACGTCATATTGAAGAAGGTAAATCTGCAATAATCGCGACACAGCTGACAATGCAGGAAGTAGGTTTTGCTCTTGTTGCAATGGCGCTTGTATTAATGGCAGTATTTGTGCCGATTATATTTATGACAGGAATGACAGGCGTTATGTATAAACAGTTTGCGGTTTGTATTGCTGTTTCAATTGCGATTTCTGCAATATGCGCATTGACCCTCTCGCCTGCAATGTGCTCGCATTTCCTCGGACAGGAAAAGAAGCAGCATGATTTCAGCAATCATCCTCTCATTGAACATTTAGATCATATTAAAGACAGAATAAACAAAAGAACTTCAGTACTTGTTGTCAAATTTAACGAACTTTTCAGCAAGGTAGAAGATTTCTATATTGAATACGTTAAGAAATTCGTTTATAACAAAAAACTTGTTGCAATTTTTTATGCGGGAATTGTTCTTTTAACCTTGATTTCATTCAAAACCATATCAACAGGTTTTATACCTGATGAAGATCAGGGGGTATTGATTGCAAGTATTACGCTCCCTGACGGTGCTTCTTTGTCAAGAACAGAAGAAGTTGCAAGAAAGTTTGTAGATCAAATAAAAGATATTCCCGGGGTTAACCCTGAAAAATTAACCGTATTCGGCGGGGATGGCGTAAACCAGGCAAATGTTATCATACAGCTTCTGGATTACAGTGAAAGAAAGATGAATCCGGTTAAATGGATTTCAAGGAAGTTTAAAGGCGAAGCAACAGACTTATCACACGTTGCGGTGTTGAATAAAGTAAGAGTTGTTGCCTCAAATACAAAAGAAGCACAAATTCAGGCATTTTCACCGCCGGCTATTAACGGTATGAGTATGATGGGCGGATTT
This sequence comes from uncultured bacterium, assembly GCA_949284415.1. Taxonomy (GTDB): domain Bacteria; phylum Cyanobacteriota; class Vampirovibrionia; order Gastranaerophilales; family Gastranaerophilaceae; genus Stercorousia. The sequence continues at coordinate 11,808 of CASDVM010000041.1, forward strand.
GAATTCCAGATGCTGTCGCAGGGCGAATATACCCCGCAGGAAATGGAAAGCTGGGCGACAAAACTCGTTGCTGCCGCTAACCAGAACCCGTCACTGTCAAACGTTAATACAACATTTCAGGCTAACGTGCCTCAATATATTGTTGAAATCGACTATGAAAAAGCTCTTGCACAAAATGTTGATCTGCAGGAACTTTACTCAACACTTTCTTCAATGCTCGGGACATATTACGTTAACGACTTTAACAAATATGACAGGGTATTTAAGGTACAGATGCAGGCTGAAAGCCGTTTCAGAGATAAAGCTACCGACCTTTCCGGCATATATGTCAAAAATAACAACGGTGTAATGGTTCCGATTATGTCCATTGTAAAACTGAAACAAACAGTCGGAACAGCCTCAATTACAAGGTATAACCAGTATAAATCAGTACAAATTCAAGGTCAACAGGCACCGGGCAAAAGCTCGGGAGATGCAATGAACGCAATGGAACAGGTTGCAAAGCAGACCTTGCCTTCTGATATGACATTTGACTGGTCAGGTACGTCAGCTCAGGAACGCGAAGCTTCAGGACAAACTTTGATGATTGTTGGTATGGCATTAATATTTGTATATCTTTTCCTTGTAGCTCTTTATGAAAGTTATACAATACCTGTTGCAGTTCTTTTGATATCACCTATTGCGGCACTTGGTGCTTTAATATTCCAGATGATGATTAACCAGTCATTTGATATTTATTCACAGGTTGGTATGATTACGCTGATAGGGCTTGCCGCAAAACAATCCATTCTGATTGTTGAGTTTGCAAAAGAAGAACATGAAAAATACGGCCTTTCTGTTAAAGATGCCGCTATAAAAGCAGCCAAACTAAGATTCAGAGCAATTATGATGACGGAACTTGCATTCATTATCGGTGTTCTGCCTATGCTGTTTGCAGCTGGTGCAGGTGCTAATTCAAGAATATCTGTAGGTTCTACCGTATTTGGCGGTATGATTGCGGCTGCAACGCTCGGAGCTGTTCTAACTCCCGCATTCTACGTTATAGTTCAGGAATTTGTGGATTTGTTCCCGAAAAAAGAAATTACGGAAAAAGATTTGGAGATGTAAAATATAATGAAAAAGATTATAAATCTGGTTTTAATATGTTCAATTCTAACGCTGAATACAATACCTGCTTCGGCTATAAGCTGGTTTGGCAAAAATAAATCACAGGACAAAACAGAAAAGAAAGAAAAAGTTGAAATCGTAAAACCTGACAAAAAAAAGACAAACATTAAACGGGAAATAAAAAAAGATACGGAAAATGCAAAACATAAATGGGAATCTTCCAAAGAAGCGGAAGGCATGTACGAAACAAAATTCCCGGTAATCAACAGCCAGATAGAATACTCTGATATGAACGGAGAAGTTACTCTGAGCGACTGTATAAAACTTGCAATCACACATCATCCGACAATCATGTCAGCCATAAGCAATGCCGAAATCTATAAAACTATGATAGGGCAGGCATGGTCAAACTACTTCCCGACATTAAGCGCAGGTGTCAGCTACTCAAGAAATGATACCCTGATGACTATGAACAGTTCTTATGCAAGAATGATGTCGCAAAAATACAATATGTATTATATGCCGACAATTTCTGCAAATCTTCTTTTATTTGACTTTGGGAAAACCAAATCCATCGCAGATACGGCGTCTAGGACTTACGAATCTTCAAGATATGACGCAGAAACAAGCATTGAACTTGTTATATATAATGTAAAAGTTGCATATTACAATCTGGTTTTTGCAGAAATTCAAAAAAAAGTTTATGAAGATACAGTCAAAGACTTTGAACTTCAATATAAACAGGCAAAAGCCCAGTACGATATAGGAAGAAAAGCAAAAATTGATGTAACAACGGCAGAATACAACCTCGGGAACGCGAAAGTCAATTTAATCAAAGCTAAAAATACCCTAGAACTTGCAGCTGCCGAACTCGCAAATGCCGTAGGTATTCCTGAACTTGAAAATGTAATTTTAAAAGACAAGCTCAATTCAAAAGCTTATGATGTGAATTTTCAGGATCTTCTAAAGACTGCTCAGGCTTCAAGACCTGCGCTTTTGTCTGCAAAAAAACTTATGGACGCCGCTGAATTGAATATCAGAAGTGCAAAACGAGCTTTTACTCCTGATGTATCTGCATTCGGCTCTTACAATCAGGGCGGGCGCCAGATTGACAGCGATTACGGGTACCAGTTCGGAGTTCAGCTGAATTACAATGCCCTAAACCTTATGCTTCTGAAAAAACAGGTTGATCAGGCCAAAGCTGAATATAAAAAAGCCGTTGCCGATTACGAACAGCAGAAGCAGAATGTTTATCTCGAAGTAAAAAGCGCATACATAAGCCTTTTAAATTCGCATGACAGTATTGAAGTTTCCAAACTCGCACTGCAGCAGGCAAAAGAACGTCAATATCAAGCATTCAGACGATATCAGGTAGGACTCGGCGATGCAATCGAATTTAAGGATGCTGAAAACAGCTACTTAAATGCCCAGCTTGATTACTACTCAAATCTGCTGAACTATAACATTAACGCTGCGGAATTAGAACGGGTAATAGGCGCCCCTATAAAAGAATCCGAACAAGACTTATAAGCGGACTATTAATCCCCTGTAATAAGGGGATTAATAGTCATAATATTTATGCTTTATCTTCTTTTTTGTCTTTATGTTCTTCTATTTTTTCTGCAACTTTTTCTTTAACATCTTTTGCTTTTTCTTTAATGTCTTCTTTTACTTCGTGCGCTTTTTCTTTTACTTTTTCAGCACCTTCTTTAATATTTTCTTTCATATCATGAGCTTTTTCTTTAGCTTTATCGGCAGCGTCATGCATTTTTTCTTTCATAGTTTCCTTCTTTTCATTTTCCATGGCAAAATTCCTTTCCTTTATGTAACATATATAATTATTTATTATTTTTAAGAAAAAATTATGCGAAAAAAGTGTAATCTTTTTCTTAACAAACATTTGCCATCAGGTATTGTTACGGTATAATTAAATATATACTCAGTAATAAAGCAGGGATTTGAAATGTTAAAAAATAAACTTTTTAATGACACTATTGATAAAATTTTACAATTAAGATTTGTTGTAAACTACCGCCGCATGTGGCCTTATGTAAAACCTTTCTGGTTCAGGGCATTATGTTCAATGCTTATATGTATTCCTATAGGATCTCTTGATGCGGTTATAGCACTTGCTTTAAAGCCTTATATGGATCTTGTAATGGTGGAAAAAAGTATTGCATCTCCATGGTATATACCTTTAGGTATCGTAGCATTTACATCTATTCAGGGCGGATTGAAATATCTTTCATCTTACTTATCAACATGGGTCGGCGGGAAAATCACAAACGGGCTGAAATTTGATATGTTTAAAAAACTGCTGACTCTGCCTACATCTTTTTATGATAAGAGAAATTCCGGGGATGTTGTCTTCCAGTTTAACAATCAGGCTGATATTGCCTGCGCCGGTTTATTAGATAATTTGAGTGTATTCACACAGAGAATTTTTTCATCAATTTCACTTGTGGGCGTTTTATTTTATAACTCGTGGCAGCTTGCTTTAATTGCCGTTGCCGTTTTAGGCTGTGCATTTGCACCTGTTGCAAAATTGCAAAAAAGAATTAAAAGCGTTATGAATAAAACAGTAGTTGCGGACGCTTCAATTATTACCGCATATAACGAAGTATTTGCCGGCAACAAAACTATTACATCTTACAATCTTTCACAGCATGAAGCAGGTAAATTTTCATGGATATTAAAAAATGTATTTAACCTAAGAATAAAAATGGTTCAAAAAACTCAGTGGCTGTCTCCGATGATGCATGTTATAGTATCAGTCGGAATTGCCGCAGCCATAGGTTACGGAAGCCATTTGATTATGACAAACCGGATTACAAGCGGTAACTTTGTATCATTCATAACTGCTTTAATCCTGCTTTATACTCCTGTTAAAAACATAGGCAATAACCTTAATGCAGTACAATTTTCATTCTTCTCAATAGAAAGAATTTTTGAAATACTTGATTCCGTGCCTGAAATAAGAAACAGAGAAAACGCAAAAACCTTGTCGCGAGAACATTCGCTAATACAATTTAAAGACGTATGTTTTGAATATGTCCCGAATGTTCCTGTCCTTAAAAATATAAATCTGGACATTAAAAAAGGCGAAACTGTTGCTTTAGTCGGAAATTCCGGAGGCGGCAAAACTACAATAGTAAATCTTCTGCCGAGATTTTACGATGTTAAATCAGGTGCAATATTAATTGATGGTATTGATATAAGAGATTATACGCTTGAATCTCTCAGACAAAATATTGCAGTTGTTTTTCAGGATAACTTTTTATTCTCCGGAACAATTCGTGAAAACATACTTTTAGGCAATGAAGAAGCTACAGATGTACAAATTCAAAAAGCAGTGGAAATGGCTTATCTTGACGATTTTGTAGCCACACTAAAGGAAGGTTTGAATACTCAAATCGGCGAACGCGGAATACTTTTATCAGGCGGTCAAAAACAAAGAGTAGCTATTGCAAGAGCATTTTTGAAAAACGCTCCGATATTGATTCTCGATGAAGCAACAAGTGCTCTTGATAATAAGGCAGAAGCAATTGTTCAAAAAGCAATTGATAACCTGATGCAGGACAAAACGGTATTTGTAATTGCTCACAGACTATCAACCGTTCAAAATGCAGACAAAATTGTTGTAATTAATCAAGGCAAGATTGTTGAAACAGGAAACCATAATGAGCTTATGAAAATAGAAAACGGACAATACAAAGCTCTTTATGAAATGCAGTTTAAAAAGCAGGAAACTGCTGTTTAAAAAATTTTTCTAGGGTTCCGCGGTAAATTTTTACCGGCCGGTCCGAGAGAAAAAACGCAATATAAAAGTTGCGTACACGGAGGGATAAAAGCCCGGGAGATATTAAAATTTAATATCTTCGGGCTTATTTGCATAAAAGAAAAAAGAAAGGAGAAAATAAATATGCAGTGGTTACATCTGTTTATCGCAGGGCTTTTTGAAATAAGCTGGGCAATAGGACTAAAATATTCACACGGCTTCAGCCTTATAATTCCATCGGTAATAACTGTTATATGTATGATTGCAAGTTTTTACTTTCTTGCATTGGCACTTAAAAGTCTGCCCCTTGGAACGGCATACGCAATATGGACAGGAATAGGCACCATAGGAACGGTAGTTCTCGGAATAATACTATTTAAGGAACCCGTAAGTTTAATGCGTTTTTTATGTATAGGATTAATCGTATGCGGTATAACAGGGCTTAAACTTATTACGAATTAAAAAATCAACCAATAATTTGATTTTTTTAAATTGAAATAAGTATAAAATTATTGTGATGTAGAAATTATGAGGGTTTATATATGAAGTGGTTTATTTTATTAGTTCTGGTAATAGCTGCAGGGGTCTGGGCATACCTTAATTTGGATTTTACAGGTGTAAAACAGCAGGCACAAGACAGTACAATGAACGCTATTCAAAATGAAAAAACAATTAAAGTTTTCTTTGATGCCGATAAACAGAACAAAGATGAAACTCAACAGACAATAAAAGAACATTTCTAAAAAAAAAAGACCGGTATAACCGGTCTTTACATTATTCCATACAATCCTAAAAATTTATTTCCTATTCTTCCTATTGATTTTCCAACAACTTTATTTCAGGTTTGGTTTAAGCAATAAAATTTGTACCAAACCTGCTTGCTCCATGGAAAAATGACTGTCTCATCATCTCAACCAGAGTTTTTCTTATTACATATTTTTTATTCAAATCTATAGAATTGACCGCTTCCGATGTCTGTTTATAAGTATCAGATACAGTATTAGAAAATAAAAGCATATTTGACATAGCTTTAAAAACCTCTCTTTATCTTTATTTTGCTCTCACACTTATATAAAAAAAATCTGTAAAAAAATATTGACTTTTTATATTCAATTTATATAAAATTTGTTACAAAACTTCATAATAGCTAAAGATTTCTCTGTTTTTTGCCGTATACAAGACTGTATTAGAAAGGAGAAATAATGGCAGATTCACTTAATGTAACAGGCGTAAATACAGGAATAGATATAGCTAAATGGAAAAAATTAACCGCACAGGAAATTATAAAAGAAGAAAGCAAAGGGGCAGAAATTCCTGCGGAACTCCTCAGATGGGCGCAGCAAATGTCAGCATTCGCCAATATTCCTGACGATGTAACTTATGAAGAAGTAGACGGCGATGTAGGAATTGATGCTCTCGACAAACTCGGGATTACCCCGGAAGAAGCAGGACTTGCAGAACCGCAGGCACAAAATGCTATAGCTCCCGAACAGACAGCAGAACCTGATGCAGTGCAGGATCCTGCATTAGCTGAAGGAGCAGCGGCTGAAACAGAGGATGAACAGAACATATTTATGAATGCTACACCGGGACAGGCATCTTTTACACCGCAGACTCAAACTGCAGCAGCCGAAGAAGGAACCCCAGACGCAACTCTAACTCTTGCTGATGCATCACTCACAACCGATCCTGAAGAAATCAGAAAACGCAAACGCAGACTCGGATTAGAGTAAAGATTCAATAGCTGATTTAATGTTTTCCGATTTATATATATAATTACCGGCTACTAAAGAATTTGCACCGTAAAAAGTGCAAATTCTTGCCGTTTCAGCATTGATTCCGCCATCAACTTGAATTATTAAATCTTTTGACGCATTTTTTCTTATAATTTGAATTTTTTCAGCACAACGCGGCATAAACTTTTGTCCGCCAAACCCGGGTTCTACTGTCATTACAAGAACAAGATCCAGATCGCTTAAATAAGGAAAAACAGTTTCAGCCGGAGTATCAGGTTTTATTGAAAGTCCTGCCTTTATATTAAATGATTTTATTAAGTCAATCGTTGATTTGACATCTGCATTGCTCTCAATATGGAAAGTAAGAATATCCGCGCCTGCTTTTGCAAAAGCTTCAATATATTTATCGGGATTTTCAATCATCAAATGAACATCAAGCGGCAATTCCGTAACTTTATTTATAGAAGATACAACCGGTACACCTATTGTAATATTCGGGACAAAATGACCGTCCATAACGTCTATATGAAGCCAATCAGCACCTGCTGTTTCAACACTCTTTATATCCCGCTCCAAATTCGCAAAATCTGCAGATAAAATTGACGGTGAAATAATTACTTTTTTCATTCAAAAACTCCCAAAATCTTACATGCCTGATAAGCCGCGTTCTGTTCGGCCTCTTTTTTTGTTTTTCCCTGCCCCTGCGCGATATATTTACCCGAATAAGAAACTCCTACGGTAAATATTTTGTTATGATCCGGTCCCGTTTCTTCAATAAGCCTGTATTCTGGCGTCTCCTTGGTCAAAGCCTGGGTGTATTCCTGAAGAAGCGCTTTTGCATTAAATTTTTCAAAATTTTTATCAACATCATTAATATAAGGCATCAAAATATTTTTTAAAAACGGAAGCAGTTTATCAAACTTTCCGTCAAGATAATAAGCTCCAAGTACAGCTTCAAATGCACATGCACATACTGATTCTATATGCGCAAGCCCCTGTTTGGCTTCATGACGTGCTAATATGATTAAATCGCATAATCCGATATCATTTGCAATTTTAAACAAAGTATTGTCAGATACAACAATAGATCTTATTTTTGACAAGTCGCCTTCCTGATACTCAGGGAATTTTTTAAAAAGAATATCTGATGATGCCAGTTTCAGGACAGCATCGCCCAAAAATTCGAGCCTTTCATAATTTTCCAAATAAGAAAGATTATTTTCTTTTGTATAAGACGGATGTGTCAGAGCCTGCCTGAAGAAAACAGGATTATCAATTTTTATACCAAAAATATCTTCTAATTCTTTCATCTAAAATAAACCTTTAACAGAATTTATAATATCATTGGAAAATATAAAGTATTTACAGAAATAATACATAACCGGAATTGTAAAGATAAAACTGTCGGATCTGTCCAAAAATCCGCCATGCCCGGGCAGAGAATTCCCCGAATCCTTCACTCCTGCATCACGTTTTAAAAGCGACTCGCACAAATCGCCGATCTGTGCAAATACTGTACATATTAAGCCTATAATCACTGAAACATACCAGTGCACCGCTGCAAAACAGGCATTTATAACGGCACCTACAATTAATGCGCCGATTACAGCCGAAATTGCCCCGCCGATTGATCCTTCTATTGTTTTATTAGGACTTACAACAGGTGCCAGCTTATGTTTGCCAAATCTCGTACCTGCATAATAACATCCGACATCCGTTAAAAGTATTGCAGTAAACATCATCACCACAAACCCAAGCCCGTCATGGTAATCTGCAGAACTCATATCTCTCAGTAATTGTAAATGCAGAGGGAAATAACCGCAATAAACAAAACCGAGAATTGTAGTTGCAACATTTGCGGTATAAGGCTGCCTTCCTCTGAACAGAACCCACATAAATGCCATAAATGTGCAAAGGGTCAATGCAGATGCTACATAGTCAAATCTGTCAAAATATGTTATAACAGCAAGAATTGCTTCTGCTAACAACATAATTTTCAGACTGGGATAAAACCCTTTATGCTCCAAAATTTTTACATATTCTTTTGAAGCAAAAAATATTACAACAGCCAGCAGCAGGAACAATGCAACTCCGCCGAGTATTATACAGCCCATTGCAATAGTTCCCATTATAAAACCGGTCAGCATTCTTGTAGCATTCTTATTTAAACCCTTTGGCGCATCCATTATACGGTCATAACCTCTTTTTCTTTGTCTGCAACTGCTTTATCAATAATCCCTGTATATTTATCAGTTAATTTTTGAATTTTATCCTGATTATCTTTTACTGAATCCTCAGGAAGATTTTCACTCTTTTCGATTTTTTTCAAATCATCGGTTAAATCACGTCTGATATTTCTTATTGCTACTTTTGCATCTTCGCCCATCTTTTTAACGTCTTTTACAATTTCGCGTCTTCTTTCCTCTGTCAACGGAGGGAACGGAAGTCTTATACATATACCGTCACTGTTGGGAGTAATTCCTATTTCCGCCTTGATTATACCTTTTTCAATTTCTTTTATAATTGATTTGTCATAAGGTGTTATAACAAGAGTAGTCCCGTCCTGTACGGTAACCTGAGACATCTGGCGCAAAGGAGTAGGTGCACCGTAATAATCAACAACAACCTTATCCAGAATTAAAGGATTAGCTCTGCCCGAACGCACAGAACCAAATTCTTTATGGAGCTGGCTGATTGTTTTTTCCATTTTTTCTTCCCCGAACAAAAACAGTTCGTCTAACGCTTCCGTCATTTTTTACATCCTTTCTATATTTTAAATACATGTTATTAACTTATATATGTTCCTGTTTCTTTGCCTTCAAGAATATCAACGATACCGTTTTCAGCATCAAAATCAAATACTATTATGGGAATATTGTTCTGTTTACAAAGAGCACAGGCTGATGTATCCATAACTTTTAATCCGTTTACAATAATGTCGTCATAAGTAATTTTATCCAGTTTTTTTGCATTCGGATTAATTTTAGGATCATCTGTATAGACTCCGTCCACACCATTTTTCGCCATCAACATAGCCTCGGCATTAATCTCGGAAGCTCTTAAGGCTGCGGCCGTATCGGTAGTAAAAAAGGGATTTCCCGTTCCTGCCGCAAATATCACAACACGCCCTTTTTCAAGATGCCTGATTGCTCTGTGTCTTATATAAGGCTCTGCAATTTGGTTTATCGCAAGGGCGCTTTGCACGCGGCATGGAATTTTCATCTGATTTAATGCACTCTGCAAAGCTATCGCATTCATGACAGTTGCAAGCATCCCGACATAATCACCTGAAGCCTGATCCATTCCGAGTTTTGCACTGTTTCTCATGCCTCTGAAAATATTACCGCCGCCGACAACCACAGCAATTTCCGCGCCGAGTTCGCGTGCTTTTTGGATTTCTTCAGCAATTTTTTTTACCGGTTTTTGATCAATTCCAAACTGCTGATCCCCGAGTAATGCCTCTCCGCTTATTTTTAACAATATTCGTTTATATTTCATTTCCATCGGATACCTCGTCTTTAAATTATACTAAACTAAAGAAACAAGATTGTAAAGGGATTACGGCTTATATTTCAAGCCGAATATTAAGTTATGTTAACTTAAATTATCAGCTGAAACATAGAAATATCAAGCATTTTCTAAATTGATATATATTTTATCAATAAAAAATAGCACTTTTTTAAATCAAATTGTTTTTATTTAATTATAGAGCAGATATCTATACATAAAGAAAAGGAGAATATATGGCGCGAGTATTAATTTCTATGCCCAAAGAGTTTTTGGAAAGGATTGATCAGGTTGCAGACGGTGAAAACAGATCGAGAAGCGAACTTATCCGTGAAGCTTTGAGAACTTACATTTACAAGCAAAAAGTCCGTCAGTCAACTACTTCGGCGAAAAATGCCGAACTTTTGGAATCATTATTGGAATAACAGACCGCTTATGCGGTCTGTTTTATTTTTTATTTCCGATAATTTTTAGATTTATGTAAATTTGTCTTCACAAACTAGCAAAAAAATATTTGATGTTTTTTTACAAATAGTGTATTATTGGCAATGAGGTATGTGTGTATGAATAATGTTAAATATGTACTCCCGCAAAAATCAAGTTTGCATCAAATAAAGACCTGCGATATCACAATTCCGCTTCCTGATTTGAAAAATATAAATGAATCAAAGGCTCTTGCGATAGGCAAATGGCTTATGCACCTGATTGACAGTGATAAATGCATAAAACCCAATACACTGCTTCCGTCAAAACCTGAACTTGCATACCTTTTAGGCGTAAGTATAGGAACAATCCAAAATGCACTCCGTTATATTGAAGATCTTGGCTATGTTGAATCCAAACAGTGCATCGGGACACTTGTCCGCGACAGGAATAATAACGAATTCTGTATGCGAAAACTTACTTCAAAAAGAGAAATTGCAATTAATGCAATAAAAAAATATATTCTTGATAAGAATTTCATTATTAACCAGAACCTTCCGTCATCCAGAAGTATTGCATCAAGTATAGGATGCTCCGCAAATACAACACGACTTGCACTGGAATATCTGGGAACACTCGGGATTATTGAACACAAATTCAAAAAATCCAATGAAACCGGATGGATTGTAAAATCTTTAGATTTTGAAATAGATAAAAATACTGATGAAAACCTGACACTTGTAAAAAAAGTCGAGACTGATTTAAAAAATTTCATTAAAACCAATCTGAAAATAGGAGATAAAATTCCTGCGCATGCAGATTTGTCAAGCAAATTATCCGTAAGCATAAAAACAATCCACGATGCTCTAAAATTTCTGATCGATGACGGAATACTCATGGCACGGCGCGGAAGATACGGTACTACTGTCATTAGGATGCCTGATGAAAAAAATACTTACGAAAAAAAAGAAACATCAATTTTTGCCCCCGCACCTGACACAGCTTTTTATTATTACGAAAAAACGCAAAATCACATAAAAAGAATGATTGCGGAAAATTATGAAATAGGCTCCAAACTTCCGTCTATACTTGAACTTTCAAAACAGCTTGACCTGAGCCCGAACACAATCAGAAAAGCTTTTCATAACCTTGCAAAAGAAGGATATCTGGCATTTTCCCGCGGACGCTACGGCGGAACATTTGTAATTGATATTCCGGAAACAGGTGAACAGGCATTCAAATGGCTTGCGGTTAACCCTAAATACGCCGAAGTTTATAAAAACTAGGGACACAAATTTTCCCAATCAGGTTCCTCATCATCTTCTCCCGGTTCAATAATATGTTCTCCGCGTTCAAGCATTACCTGAAGAGTCCATTTTAACTGCTGTTTATATTTTTCACGTGCACGTTCGGGGGTCTTGGCACAAAATAAAAAGCTTGGAATTTCTTTTATTTCAATGTAATGGTAAGGCTTGCCGTCAAAATCAAAATCTTCGCCTTCTACAAGCGTCCAGTTTAAGTTCAGGTAATAATCTAAATTTTTTTCACTCATTTATATTAACCGTCCAGAGAATTATCATTCAGGGGCTGTGTTATCATAATACCTTCTCCGCCTATTACATCAGCCTTATTACCTTCTATATAAAGATAAACAGGTTTGTCGGTGTTTCTTTTGGCAGTTTTAATAAGCTGATACAATCTCTTATAAAGGCTGTCAGTGCCTCCGCCGTTTTCAAAGGCGGAATTGAGATTTATAATAACTTTATCCGATGTTTCATTGATAGCGATAATATGAGTTTCGGCAGGAATTTCGGAATAAACACCTTTCGATTTTTCATATGCGGTAGGGCCTGAAATAAGTGCCTGTATTGCAAACTTTATCTTTGATCCGTCAATATCTTTGTCATATTCGCGGTTTACCGCACGGTAAATTTCTTCCTTATTAGCATTCTGACCGATAAAGAAAACATTTACATAAACTTTTTCAGCAGGTTTAGGTTTTGGAGTTACAGGATCTTCCTGCGGAATTTTAGTTTCAGGAACCGGAGTGAGAGGCCCTGAGACATTTTCATCATTATGATAAAGCATTCTCAACCCGAGAACACAGCAGACAGCAACCATTATTACCGCAGTTACACCTAAAAATACTCTTTCATTTTTACGCATAATTATTCCTCATCCTTTAAAACTGTTATCAATCCGTCTATTGAAATTTTTCCGTCCGTAATTTTAACATTTTTAACACTGAATTTTGCATCTTTATTTTCCAATATTTTTGCAGAAAAATCAAGCGGGTTGATATAATTTAACAGTTCTGAAAATGCGTCAATATCTGCAGTGGAGTTACGTCCTTCATATACAGCATTATCAAGAACCACACGACCGTTTTCTACATTAACATCAGCACTTATAACAACTTTTTTTGACTGTCTCATAAACGGCAGAGCATATTTTACAATATAATACATTTTGCCGTTCTGCAATTTTACACTTGTAGAGGTAATTCTAAATAAATTGCAGACTCCGCCTATTGTATTAAAATCATTAATCAAACGCTTATAATCAGGAGAATTCATTGTATTATTCAAATCTTCCTCCGTTATCTCCGTTTTAAAAGCCATCGGGATATTTTCTTTTACAATATATTTATTGCTGCCATTATTCGCAATATAGTTGAAATCACACAATGTTACGGCATTAAAATATGAAATATAAACGCCGTCTGTATTAACATTTTTTGCGGTTAATTCAAAAGACTTAAACCTGCCTGCTTTCAAATCTCTTGTACTGAAAGAATCTATTTTTACATCAACATCTCCCGAGTTTATATTTTTCTTTATTGAATTTTTTATTACATTTTCTGCTATTTTTTCAGCAAGAAAATTCTGTCCAGTTGCACCGCTTACAAATCTTGAAAAACCCGATGTTAAATCATAAGGCACAGGGCAAGAAAAAGTGTGGCATCCCTGAGCAAAACTAATCTGTCCCAAAAATGTTAAAACAAATATTAACAAAATCTTTTTCATTATAAAAACACTTTCTTCAACTTAATTCTGTCATTTTCCGCCGTACCGACAGCGCAAATTTCATTTTTATTATAAACCAAAATAACAACACTGCCATGCTCTATATTTTTATTTATTATCGGCATACCATTACGGATTTTTTTAAGCCCGCTGTCATCTGCAAAATATTTAGGATAATCAAGCATATCTGCAGGGTTAATGAGATTGTCCGAAACATTCATATCGTCTCTAAGTACGATAGAATCTTCAATCCTGAAATTACCGGCCTGTGTTCTGACAAGTTTTATTAAATGTGCACCGCACTCAAGTATTTGTCCGAGATCATAAGCAATTGTTCTGATATACGTACCTTTTGAGCATTTAATCAAAATTTCCGCCTGCTGCAAATCAAAATTAAACGATTTTAACTCTATATTTTCAATTGTAACTTTTCTGGGCTGAACCTCGATTATCTCGCCCTTTCTTGCGTATTCATAAAGTTTTTTCCCCTTAACCTTTATTGCAGAATACAAAGGCGGTGTCTGTAAAATTTCTCCCTTGAAATTCTCAAGCGCTCTTTTAACATCTTCTTCATATACTTTTTTATCGGATGTAAAAACGATTTCTCCGTCCTTGTCGTAAGTTGTTGTAGATGCACCGAATTGAACCGTTGCGAGATATTCCTTATCATCTTTTAAATATTCGATAAGACGGGTCGCCTTGCCGATACAAACAGGCAGAACACCTTCCGCGAAAGGATCAAGCGTTCCGGTATGACCGATTTGTTTTATACCCGTAATTTTTCTCATCTTTGCAACAACATCATGAGAAGTTATTCCTGCAGGTTTGTAAATATTTAAGAAGCCGAAGAGCACTACAATTCTCCGCGTGAAATTTTATCAATAATCTCGCTGACCTTAGAACCTTTTTCCAGAGAATCAGTATAAACAAATTTCAATTCAGGCGTAAGACGCAGGCGTATACGTTTTCCGACTTCGTAACGAATTTTCGGCGTGCTTTTTTCTATTATTTCTTTTGTCTTTTCTACCTGTTCATCAGAACCGAGTATACTATATATAACTTTTGCAAAAGAATTATCATGAGAAACTTCTACATCCAATACAGATACAACACCTGCCAAACCTCTGATTTCTTTTCTCAAAATATCAGAAATATCTCTCATTAATTCTTTTCTAACACGTTCGTTTCTTAGAGTCATAATTATCTCCTTGGTACAAAAATTATAACATGAAATACCGAAAAATTAATAAACCAACTATTTATTTTTTGGGAATAATATACAAGTTTCCACTAAATATGCGTAATACTGTCATGCTGAACTTGTTTCAGCATCTCAAAACAACGAGACCCTGAAACGAGTTCAGGGTATATTTCTAGCCATTTTTAGTGGAATTTGCTATATAAGTTCTTATTTTTTTTAGCTTGACAAATTATAAAACATAGTAAATAATATATAAAGAATAGGAGGCAAAAATTATGGATTTAAGAGAGCTTAGAATTGCCCCCCCCCCGCGCGAAGTTAGCATATATCAAAGGTTTAAGGGCTAAAAATTTTTCTGCATTTACTCTGGCTGAAGTTTTGATTACTTTAGGAATTACAGGTATAGTTGCAGCACTGACAATGCCTGCATTAATCAGTCATCACAAAAAAATTGAGACATCCGCAAGACTGAAAAAATTCTATTCTTCAATGGAACAGGCAATAAGGCTTAGTGAAATCGATAACGGAGACTCAAGAGAGTGGATAAAAGCATCCATACAAAAAGATGAAAACGGGGATAAAGACTTTGAAGCCAATGGAAGAGCATCAAAAGAATTTTTTATGACATATCTTGCGCCATATTTTAAATATATCAAAATTACTGACGGCCAGAATTTTACAGATAAAAACGGGAATAAAACTGGTAGCGGAACACAAGGCTCTGTTTATCTTGCAGACGGTTCGTATTTCAGATTTAACAACGGCGCCTGTATGGATTTCATTTTTGATGCCAATGGAAATGCAAAGCCAAATGTTGTAGGGAGAGACACATTTGTATTTTATATGTGTTTTTCGGATTCAACGAGAAAATCCGTTTGCGGAAACGGTAATAAAGCATTCTGCACAAAACGGCAAGCTTACAATAATAGAACCGAACTTATAAATGCCTGTAAAACAAATGTATATTATTGTTCAGCACTTCTTGAATATGACAACTGGGAATTCAGAGAAGACTACCCATATAGACTATAAACTTGATCTTTCAACTTCTTCTTTAGTTGAAACTTCTATAATATCGCCGACCTCAATATCGTTCCATTTTGCAAATGAAATACCGCATTCAAAACCTTGAGCAACTTCTTTTACATCGTCTTTAAAGCGTTTCAATTGATCTATTGCTCCGCGGAATATTTCTTTACCGTCTCTGTAAATAACAGCATCCTTGCTTCTTACAATCTTGCCTTCCGTTACGTAACAGCCTGCAATTCTGGTTGTCTTACCGATTGTAAATACCTGGCGAACTTCAGCTTTACCAAGTTCAACTTCTTTAATTTCAGGCTGTAATAGTGAAAGCATTGTCTTTTCAATATCTTCCAAAATCTGATAAATAATATCATATTTTTTAATAGTAACGCCTTCTCTTTCTGCAGCTGCAAGAGCGTTCGCATCTTCTTTTACGGTGAAACCTAAAATTAAAGCATTCGATGCTGATGCGAGCATTACATCGGCTTCCGAGATATCACCTACACCTACGTGTATAATTTTTGTCTTTATTTCATTAGATTCAAGCTGTGCAATGGCCTGCGAAACAGCTTCCGCAGAACCGTTTGTATTTGCTTTAATAATCAAATTCAACTGCGGTATATCATCTTCACCCGCTGCTGCTTCACGGCGGACATGTGCAGGAAGCATATTTTCAAGACGCTTGTTGCGTTCTTTTTCTTTCCGCTGTTCAACAATTGCCTTCATTTCTTTTTCGTTTTGAACAACTTCAAAATAATCACCTGCCTGCGGAACTTCCGTTAAACCTAAAATTTCAACAGGAGTAGAAGGCTCAGCTTTTTGAATTCTTTCACCGGAGTCAGATAATAAAGCTCTTACACGACCGCATGCCGTACCGACAACAATGCAGTTGCCGACACGTAATGTTCCGTTTTGAACAAGTAATGTCGCAACAGGGCCTTTACCCTTATCAAGGTTTGCTTCAATTACAACCCCTGATGCTTCTGCCTTAGGATTTGCTTTTAAATCCTGAACTTCAGCTACAAGAAGAATATATTCCAAAAGTTCATCAATACCTGTTCCCTGCAAAGCCGAGACTTTAACAACAATTGTTTCTCCGCCCCATTCTTCAGGAACTAAACCGTGTTCGGTCAACTGTTGTAAAACCCTGTCAGGATTTGCATCAGGCTTATCAATTTTGTTAACTGCAACTATAATCGGGACATCAGCGGCTTTTGCGTGGTTAATAGCTTCAATTGTCTGAGGCATTATACCGTCATCAGCAGCAACAACCAGAATTGCAATATCAGTTGCTTTAGCTCCGCGCGCTCTCATCTCGGTAAACGCTTCATGCCCGGGAGTATCAACAAATACGATTTTCTTTTCTTTGTTATTATCGAGATAAACGGTATAAGCACCGATAGATTGAGTTATACCGCCAACTTCCGTTGCAACAATTTTGTGTTTTGAAGCTCTGATACTGTCTAATAATGTTGTTTTACCGTGATCAACATGTCCCATAATACTTACAACAGGCGCACGTTTTTTAAGCAATTTTTTATCAACTTCCGTTAACTTTTTAACTTTTTCTTCTTTTTCAAGTTCTTCTTCCATATAGGCATCTAAATCTTCATCAAGAACTTCAAGGTTGTATTCGGCGCATACTTTTTTAATAACATCAATGTCTATAAGCTGGTTAACAGTTGCCATTATACCATTAAGCATAAGAAATTTAACAATTTCTGCAGGAGTTTTTTGAATTTTTTCGGAAAGCTCGCTGATTGTCATTGCTCTGTTTACGACAATCTGCGTAACCTGTTCCGTTTCTTCCTCTTTATGCGTACGTTTTTTATGTTTTTGAGCTGCGGCTTTTTCTAATGATATTCTTTCCTGCTCTTCTTTTTTAGAATTAAAATCTTTTCCTTTTTTCTTGCCGTCTGCGCGTCTTCTGCCTCCGCCTTTATTTTCGTAAATATCTTGAGAAATAATTGTTCTCTGTATAGGTTTTCTTTCACCGGAGGGTTTTTCAAACGGTTTTTTACCTGCCGGAGCACCGTCTTTTTTAGGCGGGAAAGTTTTTTCACCTTTAGCCGGTCTTTCAGATCGCGGAGGGAATTTCCGTCCTTCCTGAGCCGGTTTATCAGATTTTTCACCTGCAGGCTTTTGCGGTGCACGTCTTACTATTTCAAGACGGTTCTGCGGTTTTGGTTTAACAACTTCAACTCTCGGAACATTAACTTTTTTGGGTTCCTGTTCTTTTTTTGTTTCTTCCGGTTTCTTTTCTTCTACAGCCTGCGCTTCTGCAATTTTTGCCTTCTTTACAACAAATGCTTTCGGTTTTTTTGCTTCTTTAACACCGCCTGATGCAATAAATTCTTTTAATCTTTTTACCTGATCAAGTGTAAGCGTGCTTGAATGAGTTTTTCCCGTAATTGAAATTTGAGCCAGCTTTTCTATAACTTCTTTGCTCGTAAGCCCTAATTCTTTTGCTAATTCATTTATTCTTATTGTCTCAAAACTCATTTATCAATTTTCCTTTCAAATCATCAGGTATTGAAGTTTTTAAAACTTTTGCAATTTTATTTTTTTTAAAAGCCGATTCAATACAAGATTTATTATAGCAGAGATATACTGATCTGCCAAATATTTTATTGCTGTGGTTTATAATTACGTCTCCGTGCGTGTTTTCCTTAGTAATCTTTATTAATTCATCCCTGTTTTTAACTTTACCGCATCCAACGCATTTTCTATCAACCACTAATTTACCTCAGCCAGTTTCTCCAATTTTAATTTTTGGTCGTGCTCTATCAGCAGATTTATTAATTCATCCAGATCACCGTCTATAACCGTATTTACATTCAAATTATGGTTAATTCTGTGATCTGTCAGACGACCTTGAGGGAAATTATAAGTTCTTATACGCTCGCTTCTGTCGCCTGTGCCTACCTGAGAACGGCGTAAATCCGTAATTTCCTTCATCTGTTTTTGCACTTCCATATCATAAAGTTTTGCTTTAAGGATTTGAAGCGCGCGTTCTTTGTTCTGAAGCTGCGAGCGTTCTTCCGTACAGAAAATCATAATCCCCGTAGGTTTGTGAAAAACTCTTGCGGCTGTTTCAACTTTGTTGACGTTTTGTCCGCCGGCACCGCCTGAACGTGCCGTTGTTATTTCCACATCATTCATATTAAGGTTAACTTCAACATCGTCAACTTCAGGCATAACAGCAACAGTAGCCGTAGATGTATGAACACGACCTTGAGATTCTGTCGCTGGAACCCTTTGAACTCTGTGAACACCCGATTCGTATTTCAATTGGGAATAAACACCGTCTCCTTTTATTGATATTATAATTTCAGAGACACCGCCGGCTTCACATTCCGTTTTACCGAGCACCTGGGTCTGCCAGCCTTTTTTGTCTGCATATCTCATATACATTCTTGCAAGATCACCCGCGAAAATATTTGCTTCATCGCCGCCGGCTCCGCCACGAATTTCAAGCATAATATCTTTATCATCCATCGGATCTCGCGGAAGAAGCAAAACTTTCATTCTTTGTTCATATTCAGGGAGCTTTGCTTCATTGCTTTCAATTTCAGCTTTGAGAAAACTTTTCATTTCCTCGTCTTTTTCTTCGTGCATCATCTGTTTGGCTTCTTCTATCGCATCAACCGCCTTTTTCCACGCATAGTAAAGGTTTACGGTTTCTTCCATAGACTTTCTTTGTTTGGAAAGATCCCTAAACTTGTTATAATCGTGTATTACGGCAGGATCGGAAAGAGTAACGCCGAGTTCATTATATTTTTTCTCTATCTGGAGAATTTTGTCTAACATATCTTTCATACCCAGATTATAACAGGAACAAAAATTTTTTCAAAGGGATAAAAATTATACAAATATTATATGATTGCACAAATTCAAATTTTTTATATAATTGAAACATCTAAAACAAAACAACGAGGAGACAATAAAATGTTAGAATACTTTTTAGGTTCATATATAGTAACTATTGCAGGGCTTATAGGCGCATACTTCTGGGGCGAGCATGTTCATAACGGCACAGGATTAACATGTGTTTTTATCGCAGTTGTTTTAGGCGTTCTTGAAGTCAGTTTATCTTTTGACAATGCCGTAGTCAATGCAATGAAACTTGAAAAAATGAGCCACAAATGGAGACATCGTTTTTTAACCTGGGGTATAGTAATTGCAGTATTCGGTATGAGATTTTTGTTCCCTATACTTGTTGTTTCCATATTCGCAAAATTAAAAATGCTTGAAGTGGCAAATATTGCACTTACAAATGCCGACAAATATGCATATTATCTTCATCAAACACACGCGCCGATTGTTACTTTCGGCGGAATGTTTTTGATAATGCTTTTTCTCAATTACTTTTTCAATCACGAAAAACAGGTTCACTGGATAAAACCTGTAGAATACTGGCTGGCACATTTTGACCATATAAAAGGAATTGAGGTTATTATTTCACTTCTGATGCTTCTTGCGACTCAAAATGTAGTGCCTGCAGAACAAAAAATTCATGTTATGATTGCAGGAATTTCAGGTATTATAACTTATCTTGCAATAGACGGATTTACTCATTATCTTGAAAAACATGAAGAGATGCGCCTAGCAAGCTGCGCAGCAAAAGGGGCAGGCTGCACGGGACTGATAAGTTTTCTTTATCTTGAATTAATTGATGCATCTTTCTCGTTAGACGGAGTTTTGGGGGCATTTGCATTGAGTAAAGATATCATTATTATCTCAATAGGACTTGCAATCGGTGCAATGTTTGTACGTTCTCTGACAATAATGCTCGTTGAAAAGAAAACTCTTGCTAAATTTTTATATCTTGAACACGGTGCACACTGGGCAATAGGTGCTTTAGCATGTCTTATGCTTGTGTCAACGGTCAAAGAAATTCCGGAAGTCGTAACAGGCGGGATCGGGTTAGGTTTTATTGTTCTTGCATTTATATCATCGGTTATGCATAACAAAAAAATGGAAAGACTTCTCGCAGAAGAAAAAAACGGCGGTGAAAATGCTTAAACTTCCGCTTATTTCATTTGTCGTAACTTCATACAACTATGAAAAATATATCCTTAAAACTCTTGAAAGTATTAAAGAACAAACTTATAAGAATTTTGAAATTATAGTTGTCGATGATTGCTCTAAAGATAATTCCTGCAAAGTTGTTGAAGAATTTATTTCTGATAATCAGGAGCTAAGAATTACACTGATAAAACATGAAAAAAATTCAGGACAGCTTGCCTCAATGATAACAGGACTGAAAGCATCCGGCGGACAATTTATAAGCTTTATAGACAGTGATGATGTTTTATGCAAAGAATACGCTGCCTCACATGTCAGAGTCCATCTTGAAACTTCAGTTGCATTTACCTCTTGTCAAATAATTGAAATAGGTGAAGACGATGAAATACACACACTTAATTCAATTTCTTCACCTCAATCTAATGACTGCACGATTTTGGAACAAGTTCAAAATGATACAACAGGAATTGAAATTTTGTGCGACACGCCTGTTGAGTATAAAATTTTAAAACACAAACCTTTTGGAGGCTGGTACTGGTCGCCGAACAGCTCTGCAATGTTCAGAAAAACTTCAATTGAAATTCTTGAGTCTTACTCCGAAAAACAAAATTGGCGGATTTGTCCTGATAAATTTTTGTTTAATTTCGCACATCTGATCGGTGGTTCTGCTATAATATACAGACCTCTTATCGGCTACAGACGCCACAAAAATAATGCAGGGAACTGTACTCCCGTAACAGGCGATAAAAAACTCCACAGCGACTATATTACAAAGATTAATATAGAAAACAACCTGAAAATCCGTCCCGAAACAATTAAATTTATATGGCAGGAAAGAAAAACTTTAGGCTGCCGTAATACTCTAAAGTTAATCTTACTGACCTTATTATGAAACTAGAAATCAGGTTAGTATTTAAGATTTAAGATAAGTATGACACAGGGCATTAAGAGATATCGTTAAAAAGCCTGCCTTCTTGCCTTCTGTTCATCTGTTCTTCCAAATTGTCCCCGCCCTAACCCTCCTCATTCGGGGATGGAATTTAAAACTTTACCCTCTCTTGGGAGAGGGATTAAGGGAGAGGGTTTATTAGAAGGTAAGAAGCCAGGAAGATATGAAGGTAAGCCATTTACGTTAAAAAGCTATCTTCTTACCCTCTTATCTTCCGTAATAAGCCGAATTGTTCCGGCATAAGCCTCGCAAAGACATGCAAAGTTTATGCAAAACCAAATGTCATGAGTGGATCGGCACGCTCCTAAAACTTCCAGCTGTTAAGATATTCTTCCTGCTCGGGAGTTAACGTATCAATTTCAATTCCCATTGATTTGAGTTTTAATTCCGCAATTTTTACATCTACCTCATGAGGAAGAGTATAAAGTTTATTTTCGAGTTTACCTTTGTTTTTAACAAGAAATTCGATACCTAAGGCCTGATTTGCAAAACTCATATCCATAACGCTTGCGGGATGGCCTTCCGCATTAACGAGATTAACAAGCCGTCCTTGAGCATAAACATAGACTGATCTGCCGTTATCAAGTTTAAATTCTTCAAAGTTAGGTCTTATTTCTTTTATATCACTTGTGTGCTCTTTTAAACCGGAAATATTGATTTCCCAGTCAAAGTGTCCGGAATTTGCTAAGAATGCACCGTCTTTCATTTTTAAAATGTGCTTAACATCAATTACATGTTTGTCGCCTGTTACGGTTAAGAATATATCGCCTTCTTCTGCGGCTTTTTCAATAGGCATTACTCTATATCCTTCCATAGCAGCTTCGAGAGCTTTTAAAGGATCAACTTCACAGACAATAACATTTGCTCCTAAAGCTTTAGCACGTAATGCACATCCTCTGCCGCACCAGCCGTAGCCTGAAATTACAACAGTTTTTCCTGCGATCAAAATATTTGCACCTCTGATAATACCGTCCATAGAGCTTTGGCCTGTACCGTATCTGTTGTCATAAAGATGTTTTGTAAGGCTTGTATTGACACCGACTGCCGGGAATTTCAATACTCCTTGAGCTTCCAGAGCCTGAAGCCTTATAATACCTGTTGTTGTTTCTTCAGTTGAACCGATAATTTTAGAAGCCATTTCAGGACGTTCCGCATGGATTGTTGAAACAATATCACATCCGTCATCAATTATAATATCAGGTTCATGATTAAGAGCCTCTTGAATATGCTCTTTATACTGCTCTACGGATTCACCTGCGACAGCAAATGTCGGGATATCATAATATTTTACAAGAGCTGCTGCGACATCATCCTGAGTTGATAACGGATTAGATGCAACCAATACCGCATCTGCTCCGCCTGATTTCATAACAACACATAAAGCTGCAGTTTCTTTAGTAACATGAACACAGGCAGATAATTTCAATCCTTTAAAAGGCTGCTCTTTTATAAATCTTTCCTGAATCTGCTTCAAGACAGGCATATCTTTAAAAGCCCATTCTATCTGATTTTTGCCCTGCTCTGCCAGAGCCAAATCTTTTACATTATATTTTTTTTCCATAACTTGCATTATTTTTCTCCTTTTTCATCAGAAATTATATCAAAGAATACTGTTTTTATCTTTTTTTGTAAAAATTTCTTAATAATATCTTATACTTTGTCAAAAAAATTTCTTCAGTTGAGTTATAAATTAAGTAGTAAGGAGTTGTGCAAGTGAAAGTTAATTTTAATTTAAACCAGCCGGATATAAAAAACAAAAAACTTAATTTTGAAGGTTATAAACCAACTAAAAATAATAACGGTTTTAGAGAATATGAATTTAATTACGTGTATGACGACAGCAAATATGACTGTTATCTTGAGCTTTATTCCGTTGAAAAAGACACCAATAACAATTACTATGTAACAAATATACTTGAATCTCTTGATTCAATGGAGGATGATTCCGATAATAAAGAATACGGTATAAAATTAGAAAGCGGAAAAGCTACAAAAGTTAATCTGCAAGGTGATTTTAATCTGGCACTTAATCAACCCTTTGCGTATCATTACAAACTTTACCCGAAAAACAACCATAGCGCCTCTCCTATTTATATGGTTGATGCCGGTAATGTAATAAATGAAGTTGCAAAAACAGGCAAGGGATATGATATTTACAATATAGTTACTGACAAAGCTCCGACTGTAAAAAAAGGCGGAGCAATGAAGCTTATAATTCCCGACAACTATAATCCCATCTGGAAGTATGACAAAGATAATATTATTATAAAGAAAGATGCGGATGAGATAAAAGGCATTCTTCAGTCATCCAAAAATTTTGCGAATAAAATAGGCGGTTCACTTGCAGGTATAGAAAAAGATCTTGATGACGGTAAACTTGATCAGTTTTCAAGAATTATTACACTTCCTTTATTTACTGATGACAGTCTGACAGCCCATGCTTACTGGAACAAAAACTGTTTCCAGATGGCGCATTCTCTCGGGAATATAAATAACTACACATCTTTACAGAAAAAATTATTTGCAAAAGGCATAAATCTTGTATCTGACGGAGCTTATGTAAATGAAGGCCTTGAAGGTATTCATTTCCAGCATATTGCACAATGGGGAGAAAAATCTCCTTATTTTTACTGGTTTAACATCTCAGGGCTTCTGGATGGACCGTTGAGATGGGGTGTATTTGGGAAAAATCCTAAACATATTACCCACAGACTTGTAAACTCTCCGTATAAATTTGTTCAAAGAGAAAACGGAAAAGTAGACATAGTTACCCAAAAATATGACGGACATAAACCTACATATTTACAAATATATGATGACAGACTTGTTAATGCAGCCTCCTATTCAAATCAGGAATTAATTGATGCATATAAAAAATTTGATAAAAATTATCTTGATATAAATAATCATAATGACACAGTAATTCCTTATAGCTTTAGAATTAATCCTGAAACTTACAAAAAAAATATTGAAAGACTTAATGAATACAACAAAAGTGTCGGAGAGAAAGAACGTATAAAGCTTGAAAGCTGGAAAGGCACACGATTTGTTGCACAATTTGAATACTTCGGCCTTGACGGCAAACATGAAAGCGGATTTTATACCTGGGATGCAAACCCTGATATTGCAAAATTAAATTATGTCTCTTCTCATACTAATACGCAGGCTTTGTTAAATATTACAAACCCTGATAAACGTGCAAAAATAGAAAATTTAATGAAACGGAAAAATATTGAGGTTCAAGATTATGCAGTAACTTCTGCACAATACTGGACTAAAAAAACAAATCAAATATTAAATCTTAATGCCGCACAGCATTTACGCAATATAAAAGACAAAACCCCGCAGGAAATATTCAAATTGATTAAAGAGCAATCAAACGGAAAAGTATTCCCTAAAAATCTTAATGTAACAGAACAAATTGTAAAAAATGTACTGTCTGATAATATGAAAAAATACAATCTTCACGGAACTGATTGTGATGAATCATATGAAAACATTATTCTGAAAGCTCTGATGGATACCCCGCTTGATTCCATCGAAATCGGCGATGATATTGCAGGCGTTTTGGGCTCTCCGCTTATCTCAAAAAGAGCTAACAAAAAAGATCAAATAGGCGTTTCAAGATTTGAATTCTATATTAATCCGGACAAACACTATGTCCCTGAAAATTCCGAAATTTATGAATTAACTGATAAAATGTACACCAAAGAAATGAGTGATCTTGCTAAAGAAATTCTGGCAGGAATTGAAAGTAAACTTCCCGCCGATCAAAAACTTCATGATCAATACGGCAATGCTACAGAATACGGGAAATATATACTTCCGATTTTAACACCCGAAATTGCGAGATTTGCAATTATAAAATCTGTAGATCCGAAAGCAGAATTTAATTTCGATAAAGAAACTGGCGAAATTACTTATGATTATGCTTCATTAAAAAGAACTTCACTGACAGAAATGGGAATTCTTGCAGATTCTCCTGAAGATGAAGCAGAAATTCTTATAAACAAAATCAGAAAAAGAATCAAAAATATAAAACCTGCAGATAAAGAAAAACTTGCAAGCGCTTTATGGAAATCCGTTAAAGGTACGGATTTAAAGAGTTTCAAACTTGCTGAAATGATTGTTGACAGAACTGATGCAGGTTTGGACTGGAGAATTGATGCAACAAAAGATATAGCTGATATTGAATCCGTAAAAGATATTAAAACAGGATTTGAATTTACCTGGGATCAAATTATTGAATTCTGGTCAAAATTCGGAGATGGAATACGTAAATATCATCCGGATGCATATATAGCAGCAGAACTTACAGATTTAACCGAAATATACGATACAGGTGCAGGCTGGAAATCCGGAGAAAGATTTGCAAATAAAACCGAAGCAATGAGAAAGTTACTCAATGAAACAGGTTTTACAACATTTGCCAATTATGATTATTTTTCATCCGATATAACCAAAATTTTTGGCAAATTATTTGACTATGACGGTGAACACAGTCCCGAGAAAGGAACAAATCACGGTACTACAATTCTTGAAAAATTAATCGGAAATGACAACTACTTAAATTCAGGTTCTCTTGAATCCTTAATATACTCTTATACATTTGCGGGGAACCATGACAAATGCCGTGCACTTGAAGGCTTTGCTATGGACATGGATCTTGTCTATACAGATTTAACAGAACCTGCAAACAAGCAATACCGTGAAAGAGCTTATAGAATTCTTAACGGAGTAAAATATGGCGAAAATATAGATGAAAAGGCTGTTGCCAACTATGATTTTGACAGAGTCAGCAATATTACAATTGCTAAATGCGAATCAATCGCCAGCGGTATGGGAAAAGCTAAAGAAGAAGCCGGATTTTCCGAAAAAAGAAAGAATTATATTTATAATAAAATGGTGGAAGCATTAAAAAATCTTTCCAACGGTTATTATAAAGGAAAAGTATTTGAAACAGAAGGCTTTGGAACAAAAGATTACAATATTGCACTGGATATTGTATTAGATGAAATGGATTATCTATGGAAAAAAGATAACAGTATTCAGGAAGGAAGAGTAAGCCAGCCTCCTTTAACGGAAGAAGAACGGAAACGTTTGAAAGACAAAACACTTGAAAGAATACTTGATCCTGCAATGTCAAAACTGCTAGGTCAAACAAAATTCCTTGTTGCTCTTGTAGGCAATCCGACATTATTTGCCGGAGATGAACTTGGTTCTACAGGATTTGAAACAACTTCAAAAAACATATACCTTCAAAACCGCAATGTAATACATAATGAATGGGCCGATCCTGACAGTCCCGATTACAAATCTTTTGTTGGCAGATTCAAAAAGGATATGCTGGATGCTTATGCTCTGCGGACAAGACCTGAACTTCAGCCGCTGAATGACGGTGCACCGTTTGCACTTAAGGAACAAAATGCCCACTTCAGACATAAAATTTACAAAGATGATACTAATAAAACAGACCAAAATCTTGATAGAATTGAAGAAGGGAATACACGGTTATCAGCACTATTGAGACAAAGTCCTGACGGTAAAATGACGGTTTCAGTATTTAATACGGCAGGTTTGGAACATACATTTGATAAATATTATGATCCCGCTGAAATAACAATGAAATGCATTGATCTAAATCAAGACCTAAACCGTGGTGATAAAGCAGGACTTAAAGGCGGGTTAAAATCAGGATTAATATTCAAAAATGCTGATCCGAAAGATACAACAACATATTATGTAAACGACAAAAATGAAATAACAGGGCCGAATCAGGCGCCGATTAACTTTAAAGACAGTACTCTAATTCTGTATCATGACCCGAGTTTCACCGGAAGAAGAGTTCTTTACAATCCGCAGTTCAACATTGTTTCAAAGCCGTATTCGCAGATAAATAAAGAAAAACATGATGCAGGAAAAAGACTTGAATTGATAAGTAAATAATAAATAAAAAGCCCGTTTTCAACGGGCTTTTTATTTATTAGAAAAATTTATACGGAAAATCTGAAATGAACAAGATCACCGTCCTGAACAACGTAATCTTTTCCTTCAAGACGTGTTACTCCTTTTTCCTTGCAGGCAGTATAAGAACCGTTTTTTACAAACTCTTCGTATGGTGAAATTTCAGCTCTTATAAATCCTTTTTCAAAATCGGTATGAATAACACCTGCAGCCTGAGGAGCTTTTGCTCCTGCCGGAATAGTCCAAGCATGGACTTCTTTTTCGCCTGCAGTTATAAATGTCCTTAAATTCAACAGCTTATAAACTGATTTTATCATTCTGTTAAT
The DNA here is from genome assembly GCA_949284415.1 of uncultured bacterium. GTDB lineage: Bacteria > Cyanobacteriota > Vampirovibrionia > Gastranaerophilales > Gastranaerophilaceae > Stercorousia. Next base: position 39,876 of record CASDVM010000041.1, read on the forward strand.
ACCGCTGTCTTCAACTCCAAGCTCTTTTAAATATTCTTTTGCTTCAGCTTCACCTAGCTCGGCAAGTTCTTCTTCGATTTTTGCAGATATAAGAACAACTTCAGCACTATGCTTTGATGCATATTCTTTAACTTTTTTCGTATAATCATTTCCGACCTTCAAGTCGAACTCTGAAACATTAGCCGCATAGATAACAGGCTTTGTGGACATTAAGTTAAGCTGTTTCACAACAGGAATCTCATCTTCGTTAAAATGTTCATTTATATTAATAAATGATGCATCCTCCAGTAATTTTTGCATTTTTTCCAGCACAGAAAGCAAAAGGACAGCATTCTTATCTCCTGATTTTGCAGTCTTTGAAACCTTTGCAATCTGTTTTTCAACGGATGTCATATCAGCAAGCGCAAGTTCCGTATTTATAGTTTCAATATCATCAAGCGGATCGACTTTACCTGACACATGAATAGTATTAGGATCATCAAAACATCTCACAACCTGAATAATTGCATCTACTTCTCTTATATTGTGCAAAAATTGATTGCCCAGCCCTTCACCTTTACTTGCGCCTTTTACGAGTCCTGCAATATCAACAAATTCAATTGCTGTCGGAATTATCACATCCGTTTTACATAATTTTGCAAGTATTGCAAGCCTTTCATCAGGGACATTAACAACACCTACGTTAGGCTCAATTGTGCAAAACGGATAATTTGCACTCTGTGCATTTTTTGCACTTGTCAAAGCGTTAAATAATGTTGATTTACCGACATTCGGCAGTCCTACTATTCCTGTTCTAAGCATTTATAAATCCTCTATATATAATCTTTTTACCTGAAAGAATTATAGCACGAACAAAAATTATAATTATTTATTAGTATTATACTTAAGCTCACCCCCTGTTAATATACTAAATAAACTGTCTGCTCCATATACATTCCAGTTTCCTTTTCCCATGTAATTAGTACGTATAGTTAAACCAAATGCGTCATAACCGAACTTGTTGGGTCTTTTGGCTCCGTTTACATCTATATATATATCACCGCAATTATTTCGGGTATCTGTCCACATTGCAGGCGTTCCATCTGCATTGTATTGTTGATTACCGTCTTCATCAAGGAGAGCACCTGTAATCAATTTATCTACACATTTACATTCACTTAAAGTAATAAATATTACGCCATTATCCGGTAAAACTATTGCAGGAGGTTTGACACTCCCATATTTATTCTTATAAGAAGAATACAATATTTTGTATTTCAAGTCTTTGCATAATTTATCTTTAGAATTTGACAAACACAAATGTCCGCCAGATATATATTTAGATAAATTTTCAGCCACATCATCCGCGGTTTCTGCACCTGTGTATAAAATGGAATTATCCCCAGGAACACCTGCCTCTGCCTGCGCAAGCCAAAATGCCTGTGTAATTATGGAATAATCTTTTTTAACCTTTGTTATTACTTCTTTTTCTTTGTAATTCGCAACTAAGGACGGTAAAGTCATCGCAGCAACTATACCGATAATGCCTAACGTTATCAAAACCTCGGCCAAGGTAAACGCAAATCTACGAATATTATTAAAGCGGACTACGTGCCTAGCTCCTTGTGCAAGAGTAAAACCCTTTAATCTCTTCATATTAAAATCCTTATAATCGTGATGTATTATATCATTATTATAACAGTTTTTTTTATTTTGACAAGTTTCAATTATTGATAAGGAGCTTACAAACGCCCCCCCCC
>CASDVM010000042.1 GCA_949284415.1 uncultured bacterium
AGTTAAAGAAAGTATATTCGGAATTAGCCCAGGCAGCAGAAATGGCGAAGCTGGAATACGGTGATCCTTCTTTATGGGATTACTCTATAAGTGGCTCCGACTTTTTCAAAAAGTACTTATCATCTTATATGGAAATATCCAACACAACTGTTGGTACAGCAAGACAGCATGGAGTAAAATATTATGGCGTATCGGGCGCAGAAGAAAAATATCTGATTAATTTGTATGATAATGCAGATATAATAACTTTACCATCAGGTGCTCAGATTTTTGCTGCTAATACAATTATTGCGACTTCTGATCCAAATATAAAAAGAAAAGGTTTTGTTGTTGATTTGAATGGTTTTAAGCGTCCGAATAAATTTGGAAGAGATTTGTTTTGTTTGTCAGTTACCGAAAAAGGAGTAAGACCAATGTCAAATGATGATAATGAGTCTTACGATGTTGTTCGTATCCGAGATGAATTTCGGGACGGTCCCAGTGCTCAAGGGTATCAGTGTAACAGGCAGGGGCGCGGGATGTGGTGCGCTGCCTTGATAATGGCTGACGGATGGGAAATAAGATCTGATTACCCGTGGTAAAAAAAAGACCGCTTATTTCCGGTCTTTTTACATATAAACTCTCTAATCTTTTTAAACAATAAGCACTATTTTAGTGCATGCAGTCGTGCCTGAATGCCTGCATCCGCATTAATCATCTTTGCGGACATTAACGCCAGATGACGGCGTTTTCTCGCTCCTCTTAATATAAATTCCACACTGTCGCATACATTACACGAAGGTGATACTATCTTTTTTAACATATTTTTATTCTCCGTTAAGTTTCTGACTACATAATACTTATCGGAATCAATAAAGATTTTCTTTAAAAATTTTTATTGATTGTTAATATTTTTTTACAAAATAAAAAGGATTTTCTTAAATTTAAGAAAATCCTTTTTATTTTATTTTTAATTTTCTATTAGTTACACCGCGTAAACGCTTACCTGTTTTCGGTCGCGTCTGTGTGCTTCAAATTTCACCTGACCGTCAATCAATGCATACAATGTATCATCAGAACCGATACCTACATTGTTTCCGGGATGAACTTTTGTTCCTCTTTGACGAACAAGGATATTTCCGGCTTTAACGATTTCACCGCCGAATTTTTTTACGCCTAATCGCTTCGCTTCCGAATCACGTCCGTTACGGGTTGATCCCATACCTTTCTTATGTGCCATAATTTATTTCTCCTTATGTACTACGTACGTAGCCGTAACTTACAGTTATTGAAGTGCCGCCTCTGTACGATTTTTTTGTATTACTTTCCCGATAGTTTTATTATCGGCTTTGATTGATTAATGCACTGTTTTTATGCTTCTTCAGTTGTTTCAGCGGCTTTTTTCTGAGCAGATGTTCTGATTTTAGAAATCATTACTCTTGTGAAGCCCTGTCTGTGTCCTTGTTTTTTTCTGTAACCTTTTTTAGGTCTTTGTTTGTAAACAATGATTTTCTTTTCTTTGTCATGTTTAACGATAGTACCTTCAGCAGAAGCGCCTGCAACGTAAGGCTGTCCTACTTTAGATTTTTTACCGTTTACGATCATAACGACTTTATCAAAAACTACTTTTGAATCTTTTTCGCCGTCTAATAATTCAACATCAAGGTATCTTCCTTCTTCTACCTGATACTGTTTTCCGCCTGTTTCTACAATTGCGTACATTTTCTTTTCCTTTCTTGGGTTTCGTTTTTTCGACATAGCTTGCGGGATTGCATATACCGCCTTTTAACGGTTAAGGTCAAGTTTTGAAACATTTTTTATTACCGGCTTAATATTTTAATGCACTCGGGTAAATTTGTTTTATTTTATATGTTTCAGAATGGCTTGTCCCTCGCATCTGTTTTGCTTTATAAGCTTTCGAAAAATTGTCAACGAGTTACCGCATACTAATACATCAATTATTATCACCTGCTCAAAACCCCTTGTCAAGCACTATTAACATTTATTAACTTTACGTTCTTGCGTGTTTGTTTGCGGTAAAATTATTTTAGCGAGGGAGAGATGAAATTTACCGTTGAAGAATTGAAAAAAGCTACAAATGCCGAAATTAAAGGAAACTTGGAGGGGAATTTTGAAATTTCCACTGATACAAGAACAATTAAAAAAGGTGATTTATATTTACCTTTAAAGGGTGCAAATTTTGACGGCGAAAGTTTTTGTGATAGAGCAATTGAGGCAGGTGCGGCAGGGTGTTTCTGCACGAAAGATTGCTGTGCTGAGTTCAGTTTAAAAGTCCCTGATACATTAAAAGCTTATCTGCAGATTGCAAATTTTGCCAGAAAAAAATATAACCCTATAGTTGTTGCTATTACGGGAAGTTCCGGTAAAACTACAACAAAAGAGATGGTTTATTCTGTTTTGTCTGAAAAATTTAAAACTCACAAAACTTTCTCTAACCATAATAACGAAATCGGTTTTTGTCAGACAGTTCTTTCAATGCCCGAAGATACAGAAGTGCTGATTGTTGAAATGGGAATGCGCGGATTTGGCGAAATTGAACTGATTACAAAATATGCCGAACCTGATTTCGCGATTATCACAAATGCCGGCTCTGCTCATATAGGACGTCTGGGGAGTCTTGACAATATTGCAAAAGCTAAATGCGAAATTACAAAATATTTAAAAAATACTCTTATTGCACAGAATAATGAAAGGATTAAAAGATTTGCAGATTTTGAGGGTGAAAAGATTTTTTATTCAATAAATGATGTGAAAATTCCGGAAAAACGCAAAGGGTATTCTAAATTTCGCTATAAGGGCGATGAATACGAACTAAATGTTGAAGGTGATTACAATATTGAAAATTCTCTGTCTGCAATTGAGCTTGGCTTTAAGCTCGGCATGTCTTATGAAGAGATTAAGCCGGGGCTGGCAAAATACCATCAGATAGAAAAACGCTGGGAAATTCAGGATGTTGGCGGATATAAAATTATAAATGACAGTTATAATGCAAATCCTGAATCCATGAAAGCGTCTGTATCAACATTTTTGGAATTGTATGCAAATCCTGTTGTAATTCTCGGTGATATGGGAGAGCTGGGCGAGAATGAAATTGAGTTTCACCGCGAAACAGGCGAGTTTATCGGGAAGAAGTTTCAGGGTAAGCAGGCTGCATTTCTTACTGTCGGGAAGCTTGCAAAGTATATCGGCGATGAATTGTCAAAGTATGGATTTGAGGTAAAACATTTTAACAACAATCTCGAAACATCTCGTTACATTCTTGATAATTTACATGCGGGTATTACAATATTCTTAAAAGCTTCCAGAGCTATGAGGTTTGAAGAGATTATAGAAAATTTAAAAAATAATGAAAGGGTATAAAACGGGAGCAAGCGTATAATGATGTATTAAGATAATTGTGAAAAATAGTTATAGCGCAGCGACTGATGAAAATAGACAAAATTAAACGAAAATTTACGGAAAGGGTAAAAAAATGATAATGCTGGCAGTTGCATTTTTACTGGGAATGATATTGTGTTTGCTTTTTGGCGTTCCTTATATAGATTTTTTGAAAAAACACATGATAGGGCAGTATGTCAAAGACTGTGCGCCGGAGGCTCATGCTAAAAAACAGGGTACACCTACAACAGGTGGTATTTTTATAATTCTTGCAATAATTCTGGGTGCTATTATCACTCTTGCAATGGCGCAGAGGCTTTCGACAGAAGCTTTTATTATTCTTTTAACCCTTTTATTTTATACGTTTGCGGGATTTCAGGATGATTATATAAAGTTAAAAGGTAAAGGTAATGACGGATTGACACCGCGTGGAAAGCTTTTACGGCAGATCGCAATAGCAATGCTTCCGACTCTTTATCTTATGATGACGAAGACTAATGCGGGAGATGTTCAAATCGGACATTATGTATTGCATTTGGGGTGGTTTTATCCTGTTTTTTCAGTATTTGTTATTACGGGAGCTTCTAATGCTTACAATTTGACTGACGGACTTGACGGGCTTGCAGCATCGACAGGTATTTTTTCATTTGCTGCCTGCGCTTTAATCGGTTTATTTTCGGGGTATCCTGAAGCTGCAATAGTTTCTGCAGCCGTTGCAGGAGCATTAGCAGGATTTTTAAAATACAACAAGCCAAAAGCTCAGGTATTTATGGGGGATACGGGCTCGCTTGCTATCGGCGGACTTCTGGGAACAGTTGCGGTATTAGGTAAGTTTGAAGTTCTTTTGATACTTATTGCAGGTGTTTTTGTGATGGAAACTTTGTCTGTTATAATTCAGGTTACAAGCTTTAAAACAACAGGCAAAAGAGTGTTCAAAATGGCGCCGATACATCACCATTTTGAATTATGCGATTGGAGTGAAAAGAAAATTGTATGCGTATTTGCGCTTGTTTCTGCAATTCTTTCCGCTTCGGCGCTTATTTTGTATATTTTATTTAATCGAGGAATAATTTAGATGAAATCATTGTTACCGAATGTAAAATTAGCTGATAAAAAAGTTCTTGTTCTCGGGTTATCCAAAAGCGGAATTTCTGCCGCTAAGTACTTGAATAAGGCAGGAGCAGATGTTTATATAACTGAATTTCGTGTTGAAAAGCCAGAAGATGCACAAATTTTAAAAGAGCTTAGAGAAGCAGGGATTAAAATTGAAATGGGCGGACACAGCGATGAATTTATAAATGATTCTTATATTGCGGTAACATCGCCCGGGATTCCTCCGCATTCACAGATAATGCAGAAATTAAAAGAAAATAAAATAAAGGTAATATCTGAAATAGAGCTTGCAGCATCGCAGTCCGGTGTGCCGTTTATTGCAATAACGGGAACTAACGGAAAAACTACGACAACAGCTTTGACATCTCATATACTTTCAAGCGAATATAAAGCAGAACCCTGCGGAAATTACGGAGTTCCGCCGTGCGATCTGCTTGATAAAGATATTGATTTTATGGTGTGTGAATGCAGTTCTTTCCAGTTGGAATACAGTAATTCTTTTCAGCCGCAGATTTCTGTTTTCACAAACTTCACGCCCGATCATATTGACTGGCATGGAGGATTGGAAAATTACTTTAAAGCCAAGGCTAAAATCTTTAAAGGGCCTCAGGCGCCGCAGTTTTCTGTGCTGAATGCAAAAGATAAAAAACTGCTTGAATTTTCAAAAGAATGCGGCGGCACAGTTTTCCTTTTTGACGGAGATATTGGTGAAAACTGCTCTTATATAAAAGATGATGCAATTTATTTTAAACGAAATGGCAGAGAAGAAAAAATTATTACTCTGGATGAATGTCCTCTTATCGGCAGCCATAATTATCAGAATGTTATGTGCGCTGTTATTGCCGCCAAGATTGAGGGTATTTCAAATGAAGATATAAAATCTTCAATTATGTCGTTTAAAGTTCCCGAGCACAGGCTTGAAAAATTTGCACAAAGCGGTAAAACTGTTTTTTATAATGATTCAAAGGCAACAAATCCTGAGGCAAGCCTTGTTGCAATTAATTCATTTAATAACCGTGATGTAGTATTAATTGCAGGAGGACGTGATAAAAATACGGATTTGGCAGAGTTTTGCGATGCAGTAAAAAAGCATATCAAGACAGTAATTTTGATAGGAGAGGCCGCTGACAGATTTGAAGAAAATCTGAGAGGGAGCGGGTTTGATAATATTTTAAGGGAAGGTACAATGCAGTCTGCAATTGATAAAGCAATTGAATTAAATTCTGATGTTGTTTTATTATCGCCTGCCTGTGCAAGTTTTGATATGTTCAGCGGATATGAGGAAAGAGGAAAGGTATTTAAGGAATATGTCTTATCAAAGATCAACAAGGCGTGAACCGCGGGACAGACGTAGTGAACAGCCGATTCAAAGTATTATAATATCATCTCCCGACAAGACATTGCTGATTGTCGTAGCTTTCCTTGTAATTATCGGATTTCTTGCGATATTTTCGGCAACTGCGCCCAAATGTCTTGATGAGGGCGGAAATCCCGCTCAGTTTTTGATAAAACAGTTAATTTGTTTTGTTGTAGGATTTTTCGGCTTAAAGTTTTTTATGAATTATGATTATAAAAAACTTGCAGACTGGAATGTTATTATTATGGCAACAATTTTGATTGCTTTGTTCTTAGTTGATTTTACGCCTCTCGGTGTTGTTGTAAACGGTGCAAAAAGATGGATAAATATTGCGGGGTTTCAATTGCAGCCTTCAGAATTTGCAAAACCTGCTGTTGTTCTTTTGCTTGCAAATGCTTTTAGAAAAGATGCAAATTTATTTGATCAGAATAAATGGGTTTGGGCGTTTTTTCCCATAATTGCGATGGCGGGATTAATTTTTATACAGCCAAACCTGTCTATGGTAATTCTTCTCGGGATGACGACCGTTGTAATGTATATGGCGGCAGGCGGGTCAATGAAGCTTTTCTTAAGCTGTGTCGGAGCGATGGTTATGGCGCTTATTGTCGGACTTACAACGATTATTAAACCTTATCAGCTGCAGCGTATCAAAACCTGGCGCCACCCGGAGCTTGATCCTTTAGGTGCGGGGTATAATATTATTCAATCTCTTATTGCTTTTGCATCAGGCGGATTCAGCGGAGTCGGATACGGGGGGTCTATTCAGAAACTTTCTTATCTGCCCGAATGTCATACCGATTTTATTTTTGCAATTATCGCGGAAGAATTAGGTTTTGTTGGGTGCGTGCTTGTAATCGGTTTATTCTTTACTTTTATGCAGAGAGGTTTTGTAATTGCAGCGCGGTGTCCTGATATGTACGGCAAGCTTCTTGCGGTGGGGATTACTTTTTCCATTACGTTTCAGGCGTTTATGAATATGAGTGTAGCAAGTTCATTCCTTCCGACAACAGGTGTGCCGCTTCCTTTCATAAGCTACGGCGGATCTTCTTTGATTGTATCACTGATTATGGTTGGAATACTTTTAAATATTTCTAAAAAACGAATAAAAAAAATAAGGAACAGATTTTAAATGAGCAGATTTTTTATAACGGGAGGCGGAACAGGCGGACACATTTATCCTGCAATAGCTGTTGCAGAGGCTTTAAAAGGCGAAGAAATTTTTTATGTCGGAAATCCCAAAAATCTGGAATACGACATTGTAGCTCAAAAAGGATATAAGTTTTTGGGTGTAAATGTTCACGGCATGCCGCGTCATGCAAATTTTGATTTCATCAAATGGATGTTTCAGCTCGGGATTGCTGTTTTAAAATGCTGTTTATATATTAGAAAATATAAACCTGATGCAGTTTTTGGCACGGGCGGTTATGTTTCCGCGCCGGCTTTAATGGCAGCGAAATTAATGCATGTACCTTATATGATGCACGATTGTGATGCACAGCCCGGACTTGTTACAAGAAAACTTTCATCAGGTGCAAAATGTGTTTCGGTTGCATTTGACAGCGCCTGTAAATTTTTGAAGAATAAAAATTGTTATGTTAACGGCAACCCTATTCGTTCAGCTTTTAAAACTCTGTCAAAAGAAGATGCAAGAAAAAATATGGGGTTAGAAAATAAATTAACCATTTGTATAATGGGCGGCTCTCAGGGAGCGCGTTCTATAAATGATGCTTCTGTAGAGGTTTTAAAATCTTTTTCAAAAGATTTTGATCTGCAGATAATTTTTCAGACCGGTAAAAAGAATTATGAAAGAGTAATTGAACAGCTAGTAGTTATTTATCCTGAATATGAGAATGATAAAAATCTTGCTGTAAAGCCTTATTTTGACGATATGGTTACTGTTTTGAAGGCATCAGATATTGCAGTTTCCCGTTCAGGCTCTTTAAGTATTTCCGAAATCTGCGCATCAGGAATTGCACCGATATTTGTTCCGTATCCCTATGCTGCAGCAGATCATCAGCGTAAAAACGCAAAATTCATGGTTGAAAAAAATGCGGGAATTTACATTGAAGATAATGAAATTAATGAAAAATTATTATACGAAACCGTGAGTGCATTAATAAATGACAAAGAACGTTTACAGGAGCTTCAGCGAAATTCGTTTGCGCTTGCCAAATTTGATGGTACGGAAAAAATTGTTGAGCAGTTGAAAGAAATAATAAAATAGATTATAATAATACATATAATAAGATATTATAAGGAGATAGAGTATGGAAAGGATTGATATGTACGGATTTGAACCTGTCGGGGGGGGGGCGCTCTAAGCTTCTTACTTCCATTTAAAACTTGTCAAAATAACAGAGCCTGTTATAATAGTGATATATCTAATCACAATAATAAGGAATTTAAAATGAAAAATTTGGGATGTTTTAATCGAGCCGCGTTTACGCTTGCAGAATGTGCTACGCACGTAGTCCACTTTAACGATATTCGTAGAGTTGCATTTACTCTTGCTGAGGTTTTGATAACCTTAGGCATTATCGGTGTAGTCGCTGCAATGACAATGCCTTCATTGATAAATAATTATCAGAAAAAACAGACCGTAACTCAGTTAAAGAAAGTATATTCGGAATTAGCCCAGGCAGCAGAAATGGCGAAGCTGGAATACGGTGATCCTTCTTTATGGGATTACTCTATAAGTGGCTCCGACTTTTTCAAAAAGTACTTATCATCTTATATGGAAATATCCA
>CASDVM010000043.1 GCA_949284415.1 uncultured bacterium
TAGTATCTTCTTAAATTTAAAATCGCAATCCCTTGTTATAACAAGTTTTTCGGGGGGGGGGCGATTCTCAGCTCTTCTCTATCCATAACTTTTGCCTCCTAAAATTTAAAAACCATATTTTTATTATTTCCGATTTTTCGTGTTTTGTCAATTATTTTAAAGCCAGATATTAAATTCTACTTGTTCTTTTTCAGGTGTAATTTCTATTTCTTTTCCTCTGAACGCAACTCCGTAGTCGTTAAATTAATTCCGAGTTAAATCTTTCTACATTAAATAATTTTTTGCAACCTGATGTAAAACTTTTATAAGGGAATGTATTTTTGAATATTTCAATGTTATAATATCAGGTAGAGAGTTTCAGATTATTGGAGAGAAAAAATATATGTGCGGAATAGTCGGATATGTAGGTAACAAATCTGTTGTTGATATATTGTTAGACGGTTTGGAACAGCTTGAATACAGGGGATATGATTCTTCAGGTATTGCAGTAATGTGTGAAGAAGATATTAAAGTTTATAAAGCTGTCGGAAAACTGCAGAATTTACGAGATAAGTTAAAGGGTCATGAAACTGAATTCAATAATTCAACAATGGGTATTGGTCATATAAGATGGGCAACGCATGGCGCACCGACACTTTTGAACGCACACCCGCACACCTGTAATTGCGGAAATCTTGTAGTTGTGCATAACGGGATTATTGAAAATTACAAAGAGTTACGCAAATCTCTTGAAGATGCCGGCTGTATTTTTAGGTCACAAACAGATACGGAAACTATTGCACATCTTGTTGCAAGAAAGTATGCCCAATGCAAAGATTTAACGGAAGCTGTTCGTCTTGCATCTGAAGAAATTGAAGGTGCTTATGCTCTTTGCGTTATGCATAATGACTGCAAAAATAAGCTTGTTATTACAAAACGTAATGCCCCGCTGCTTATCGGAATCGGGGACAGTGAATATTTTGCGGCATCTGATGTGCCTGCAATTATTAAGCATACAAATAAGGCTGTTTATCTTGAAGATAATCAGATAGCAACTTTAACTCCCGACAGCATGGAAATTATCGATATTGATAAGAACAATATAACTCCAAAAGTTGAAGTTCTTCCCTGGGAGCCTGTTGCGCTCAGTAAAATGGGATATAAGCATTTTATGCTTAAAGAAATTCATGAGCAGCCTGATGTCATAAGAAATATTCTTGTCGGCAGGCTTCATGCTCCTGATGAAGAAATTATTCTGAATGAAGTTAATCTCAATAAAGAAAGACTCAGACATCTGAATCGTATTCAAATTATTGCATGCGGAACATCTTTACATGCTGCAATGGTAGGGAAATACCTCATTGAAAGTTTTTGCGGAATTGCTGTTGATGTTGAAGCTTCAAGCGAATATATTTACAGAAAAACCGTTACGGATGAGCATACACTTGTTATCGGCGTGTCTCAGTCAGGTGAAACTGCCGATACTTTAACTGCAATTCGTCAGGCTAAAGCTAAAGGTTCCCATATTTTAATTATTACAAACAGACCTGACAGTGCAATGGCAAGAGAGGCTGACAGCCTTATCCCTGTTAATGCTGGAATTGAAGTTTCTGTTGCTGCAACAAAATCTTACATTGCTCAGCTTATGGCATTTTATCTGTTGTCTTTATATATGGCCGAGATTAAAGATTCTATTGCATCTTCGACTCTGACATCTTTGAAAACTGAATTAATGATTCTGCCGCAAAAAATCGAGCAAATTCTTGCGCACAAAGAAAATATTCAGACTGTTGCAAGAGCGTATGCAAATACAAAAGATTTTATTTATATCGCAAGAGGCATAAATTATCCGACAGCTCTGGAAGGGGCTTTGAAACTCAAAGAAATAAGCTATATTAATGCAACAGGCTATCCTGCAGGAGAGTTGAAACACGGGCCTATTGCAATGCTTGATGAAACAATGCCTGTTTTATCAATTTTGATGAACGGATCAGTTTATGACAAACTTCTTTCAAACAGCGAGGAAGCAAAGGCAAGAAACGCAAGAATGATTGCTCTGACAAATTCTAAAGATGAAAAATTGAATGAGCTGTTTGAACATATAATAAGAGTTCCGGATGTTCAGGAATTGTTCTCGCCGATAATTGCCGTTATACCTTTGCAGTTAATAGCTTATTATATCGCGGAATTTTTAGGTAAAGACGTTGACCAGCCAAGAAACCTTGCAAAATCGGTTACGGTAGAATAGAAGAGCTGTTTTTATTAAGCTTTTGTCATTTTGAATGCGTTTCAGAATCTTAAAGCAGCCTTTATATCTTTATACTTTTAAATGGCAAATATTTTTTCAGCGTTAAAAGTTGTAATTTTGTCAATTTCTTCAAAAGACATTCCGCGCAGAGTTGCGATTTCCTGTGCAGTGTATTTTATATAAGCAGGATGGTTTTCTTTACCTCTGAACGGTACAGGTGTAAGGTAGGGGGCGTCTGTTTCAAGCAAAAGTTTATCTAATGGAACTTCTTTTGCAACTTCTTTAACTTTTACGGCATTTTTGAATGTTACAACTCCGCCTATAGCAATATACCAGCCTTCTTTAATACATTCTTTCATAAATTCTGCACTGCCAGAAAAACAGTGCATAATGATTGTAGAGCCGTTATTGTGTTCTTTTAAAATATCAAAAGTATCCTTGTGTGCTTCTCTGTCGTGAATTGATACGGGTAAATTAAGCTCATTTGCAAGTTTTATCTGCTTTACGAATACTTCTTTTTGCAAATCATTGAAACTCTTATCCCAGTAATAATCAAGTCCTATTTCTCCGATACCGACAATTTTTTTATTTTTAGAGTACTCTCTGATTTTTTCAGCCGGTTCATCTGTCCAGTCTTTTGCTTCTGAGGGATGAATTCCTAAAAGTCCGTAAATATTATCATATTTCTGTACAATTTCATATACTGCATCAATGTCTGAAAGCGATGCCGCAGGAAGAATTATTTTTTTTACGCCGTTATCTTCTGCTTCTTTTATAATTTCATCGAGCGTCAGACCTTCAATCATATTTATGTGTGAGTGCGTATCTATCATATAGAGATTATAACATGATTATGTGCTATAATTAAAAGAGCATGGAAGAGAAAGATTTAAAAATATCAATAGCGCATTTGTTCCCGAAACTTCTAAATCTTTACGGTGATATGGGAAATATTATTACCCTTAAAAAACGCTGTGAATGGCGGGGTATTAAAGTTGAGTTTGAGGAAATCGGTGTCGGAGACAATATAAAAGAACATGATTTATATTTTATCGGAGGCGGACAGGATAAACAGCAGGTGGATGTTGCTGAAGAACTTTATAAAAATAAAGATTTTCTGCAGGATGAACGTGATAAAGGTGCTGTTTTTTTAGGAATTTGCGGCGGGTACCAGCTTTTCGGGCATTACTATCAGCCGTTTGAAGGTGATAAACTTCCTGGTATAAGTCTTATGGATGCTTATACTGTTGCAGGTAGAAAAAGATTTATCGGAAATGTTACCGTGGAAACTGATTTTTTGCACCCCGCAACTCTTGTTGGTTTTGAAAATCATAGCGGCTTGACTTATCTTCAAGGAGATACAAAACCTTTAGGGAAAGTGGTTGTCGGAAACGGCAATAACGGAACGGACAAAAGTGAAGGCGCAAGATATAAAAATGTTTTCGGAACGTATCTGCATGGTTCGCTTTTGCCGAAAAATCCGCATTTCGCCGATTATTTAATAGAGCTTGCTTTAGAAAAACGTTACGGCGAAAAAATTACACTTGTAAAACTCGATGACAGTATTGAATATATGACTCACAATTCATTGACAGGAAAGGCTTATTAATGACGCGAGAAGCTGTAATTACTTTATATAACAGGTGGTGTACAATTTCCGATAAAATCAGATTTCTTCTTGTCGGAGGCTGGAATGCAGCTTTTTCTTATATAATTTTTGCAGTTGCCGTAAGTTTGCTGGGACACGAAAATTACCAGATATGTGTTGCTTTGCAGTGGATAATTTCATCTGTATTCTCTTTTGTAAATCAGAAGGTTTTTGTGTTCTGTACAAAAGGGCACTGGTTTAAAGAATATTTTAAATGCTGTACAACCTGGGTTGTCAGTTATGCTTTTAATGCAATTATTCTTGAAATAATCGTAAGATTTATTACCAAAAATGTTTATGCGGGGCAGCTGGTATCTATATTAATGGCATCTGTTGTAACTTATATTTTGTTTAAGTATTTTGCATTCAGACATCATAAAAGATAATTTTTATTTTAAATCTTCATTGAAATAACCTGTAATGTATTTTATGTTTTTTATAAAATCATCAAAAGGTAATACAATTTTTTTTTGGTATCTGTTATCAAATATTTGTATGGTTCTGTCAGCGTTGCCAACTTTTTCCAATGTATAACAGTGCCAGTTTGTCAGCCCCTTAATGAATTTATGACCTGTACCCGCAACAAAGCTGTTATGTTGATTTTCTCCTATTTTTTTCAGGAGAGCTTTTACTTCATCGGATTTTGATTTCAATGTCATTCTAAAGCTGTTTTCATTAATGTTTAATGGTTTTATACCAGTAAACATTTCCATGAATCTGGAAGGATTGTTGTATTCAAATTTTTCATTTGTTTTGTATAATCTGTTTGCAAATGATTTTTTATCAGGATATTTTTTTAACAATTTATTCATAGCTGTCTCAACTGCTTTAAGAATCGGATTTTCAGGTCCTTCGGTTATTATAGGGTTTAAGAATCGGTCGCAAAGAGTTAAATCATTTATCTCTTTTTCTGTTACAAAAAAGTCTTCCGATTTTCCGTTAATACTTTTAAATTTTATATTAAAGTTATTCCCCTCACGTAAAATGTTATCTTGTAATATTTTACGTCCGTTTTCACTGTTGCTGAGTGCATTTATGCTTGTAACAAGATAGCAATCCTGAAAATATTGTTTCATTCTTTGTAATGTTTTAATTTCATCAAAATTTATAGGTTTCATATTCTCTGTAAAACATGTAAAGAGTAAAAATTGTCAATTCAGTGAAAACTAATTGCGAAATAAATGCAGATTATCCTTGGCAAGCCTAATAAAAGCGGTTAATTACTTAACCGCTTTTATTATATTGATAAGTTTTTGTGTGGCTTCATCAGGTGTATACTTTTTCTGTTCGCCTGTTTCGCGGATTTTATATTCCACAAAGCCTTCGCTAATTGTTTTACCTACAGTTACTCTGAACGGGAAGCCTATTAAATCCGCATCTTTAAATTTTACACCTGCTCTTTCATCTCTGTCGTCAAGAACAACTTCAACGCCTGCGGATTTTAAATCTTCATACATTTTTTCCGCAGTTTTCATTTGAAGCTCATCATTGATATTAACTGGAACAATAACTACATGGTAAGGGGCAATTGCAATCGGCCATTTGATACCGTGTTCGTCATAATGAGCTTCAACGGCAGCAGCAGCTGTTCTTGAAATACCTATTCCGTAACAGCCCATAATATAAGGGTGAGTTTTACCGTTGACATCAGTGTAAACAGCATTCATAGGTTTTGAATATTTAGTGCCGAGTTTAAAAATATTACCTACTTCAATGCCTTTTGTTACAAATAACGGTTTGCCGCATTGCGGGCATAATTCACCCTGCTGAACAAGTCTGATATCGGCATAATCAATATTATCAATTTCTAAATCAGAAAGGTTTGCGCCAACCATGTGTTTGTCGGTTTGATTGATGCCTACAACAAAGTTTTTCATATCACGTACTGTTTCATCGGCAATAATTTTAACGTCTTTCATACCTTTTGGACCGATAAATCCCGGTACGGCATCAAAGCCTTTTTCAGCCATAAGTTCTGCTATCTCTGCTGATGATGCTATTCTTATATCAATTCCGCCTGCTGCATTCATTAATTTTGTTTCTTCAACAGCTTTGTCGGCTCTGATAAGTGCAAGAACAGGCTTTTTGTCAACAATATAAACAAGAGTTTTCAAAATCAGAGTCTCAGGAATATTTAAAAATCTGCTTAATTCTTCAATTGAATGAGTATTTGGCGTATCAATAATTTTTGTTTCTTTAAAATAATCTTTGCCGTCAATTATAGCCTCGGTCAAGTTAGATACTGCATGGTTTGAATTTGCGGAGTAATCACAAGAATTGCAGTAAAATACATCATTTTCTCCTGCATCTGTGTCTGTAATTACCATAAATTCATGCGACACGCTTCCGCCGATTGCGCCTGAATCGGATTGAACCATTTTTGTATCTAAACCGCATCTGTCAAAAATCTTTTTGTAAGCTTTAGCCATATTTTGATATTCTTTGTCAAGACCTTCTTCATCAATATCAAAACTGTATGCGTCTTTCATTATGAATTCGCGTCCCCTCAACAGTCCGTATCTTGGTCTAATTTCATCGCGGAATTTTGATTGGATTTGATATAAATTTACAGGCAGCTGTTTATATGATTTTAGAACATCGCGTGCAACAGATGTTATGATTTCTTCATGAGTCGGTCCGAGACACATATCTCTGTCGTGGCGGTCTTTAAGACGCATTAATTCCCTGCCGTATACCTCCCATCTGCCTGATTCTTCCCATAATTCTTTCGGCTGGACAAACGGCATTAAAAGTTCCTGTGCGCCCGCATTGTCCATTTCTTCTCTTACAATATTTTCAATCTTTTTTAAAACTCTCCACATCAAAGGCGTAAATGTATATATCCCGGGTGCAAGTTTTTTTATAAATCCTGCTCTCCCGAGCATTTTGTGAGAAACAACTTCTGCATCGGAAGGATATTCTCTAAGGGTCTGTATAAACATTTTTGACATTTTCATAATAATTAATTCCTCACTGATTTTTGATTTTATTTTAGCATAAAAAATTTATGAGAGAAAGTTATCAAGTTCTTTTTTTACCAGTTTGGCGGAAACGGAGAGGCTGTTATTGAATTTCAATGCATTATTCATACATTTTACATATTCATCGTTTGCTTTTCTGAGTTTTTGAATTTGCGCTAATATGTAGTATAAATCTCCGTTTGCACCGCAGTTGTCTATCGCTGTTTCCATAATTACTGCAGCATTATCTAATTTACCGGCTTTTGTTAGAATTTTTGCATAAATCTTGTATGCTTCAATATCTTTCGGGTTTAGTTCAAGTGTTTTATCGAGATTTTTTATTGCAGATTCAAAATTACCTTCCTCATAATTGATTGATGCAAGATTAAAGTATGCCCAGCTGTAATCGGGCGAGAGTTCGAGAACCTTGTTAAACTTTTCTCCGGCACCTTTATTGTCTCCTTCTTCTTTTAAAATATTTCCAATATAAAAATGTGCGTAAATATCAGCATCATTTAAGTCAATTGTCCTTTGAAAATAATACTTAGCCCCGTCAAGCTTACCTTCTTTAAAATAGCATAGTCCTATTGAAAAATACGAATTTGAGTCATTGTTATCTTTAGCCAGTACATTTTCAAAGCAGTCAACTGCCTGTTCGTATTTCTTTTGATCGGTGTAAACAAGTCCGAGATTGTAGTACGCATCTATTTCATCGGGAGCAAGTTCAATTGCTTTTTTATATGCTTCTTCCGCCTTGTTAAGGTCTTTCAGTTTTTCGTATGTTATACCTAAATTATAAAAAATTCCGCTGTCATCGTCAAAGATTTTAGACAAATACAAAAAATGCTGTCTTGCTTCTTCGGGGTATCCCAGATCAAGCAATAATACCGCAAGTTCCCTTCTTACTTGAAAATTTGTCTGATCTTCTTTTAAGATTTTTTGTAATTCTTCTATTTTATCAATTTTTGACATACATTTATAATACCTGTATTCAGAATTGTACGCAACTTTTTAACATTGCTATTGCATTTTTTTATAAAATTTACTAAAATACAAATTAAAATGAGGAGAGTTTTTATGAAATTTATTACTTTAATATTATCACTTTTTTTATTTGTCCAGACGGTATCAGCCGAACCTTTGAGCGGCAAAGCTAAAACAAAGAGAATTCCCGCTGGGACCAAATTTTCACTTCAGATGATGAATAACGTATCAACTTCGGTGAATCCTGAAGGGACGGAATTTACTGCAATTATGCTGAATGACCAGACATCTGATTCTGATGTAATTCTTCCGATGGGGTCTTTGGTTCGCGGTGCTATAAAAAGAATAGAGCAGCCGAAACGATTTTCAAAAGGAGCTGTTTTATATCTGGATTTTGACCATGTTGTAACTCCGAACGGCAGACAGCTTCCTTTAACATTTTCAATTGTAGGGCGTTCTGATTTGACTTATGACGGCGGGATTACTTCATCTCGCGGTTATAAAGATGCATTGAAAGAAAACTGGGAAGTAACAAAAGATATTACATCAACAGCTACTGAATGGGGCGGAGATGTTTTTGACGATATAATTGTTGCGGATCAACTCATGACTGGTGTTGGTGCAATCGGCGGAGCAATCGGCGGCGGAGCATATTATGCTTATGACTTTTTTGCTGATATGATTAGAAAAGGCAAAGATGTTTCATTAAGAAAAGGTGATACTTTAAATGTAATTCTGGTCGACCCTGTTGATGTGCCGGTAATATGACAGTCAGGCGCAGTAGGACTTTATTTAGAAGGTCGGAAGTTGGCTGTCGGATGATCGAGGTCAGGAGGATGTCAAGTAATTATCTGTGCTGCACACTAAAATAACTTCTGTAACCAGCTTGCCTTCTTGTCTTCAGTTCATCTGTTCTTCCGAATTGTACCCAACCCTAACTCTCCCCATTCGGTGAGGGGAACGTAGCCGTTCCATCCCCAATTTGAGTTTTGCATGAGCATGTTCTGTCATTGTAAGAAAATGTGACGTCTGGAACGCCATGCTTCTTCGGCAATTACGTCAATATTTCAAGCAAAACAGATGCAAGGAATAAGAAGTTAAGTAAATCTGTTCCGAATTACGAGAATACCCGGGTGCGTTGACTGAACAAAGCGATATTACGAATGAAATTTATAATATTTGTACATTCATTAAAGCGAATTATGCACAGTCGTAAGCTGTAATGGATGGAACGGCTACGTTCCCTATTTTACTTGATTTCTTCCGCTATTTTTAGCTGTATACAATCTTTTATCAGCACTTTCGATAATCGCGGGAGCTGTATCACCGTCAAACGGGAATGTTGCAACCCCTAAACTTATCGTAACATGTGTTTCTTTATCGCCGGTAAGCCTAAATTTCTTAGATGCAACGCGTTCGCAAATTTTTTGAGCTGTAGAAAAAGCTTCATCTTTTCCTGTGTTAGGAAGAATTATACTCATTTCTTCTCCGCCGTATCTGCATACTATATCTGTTGCTCGGACATTTTTTTTCAGAGTCTGCGCTACCTGTCTTAATACTGCATCACCTGACTGGTGTCCGAATGTATCATTAAATTTTTTAAAGAAATCAATATCAATAATAATGAGCGAAAAATTACTGCTGTAACGTTTTGCCTGTTCTACCTGCATTCTGATTTGCTCCTGAAAATACCTGTGGTTATACAGCTCTGTCAGACCGTCAGTCGTTGCAAGAATGTACTGCTGTTCAAAATCACGGGATTTTATCAGGTATTTTACAATATAAGCAACAGTAAAAGCACCGATTGAAAATATCAGCGGATAAACAAGCTCAAGCCAGAGATTTTCAAATTTCATTGCATAGTAAGCTGTCAAAATATAAATAAGATATGTTGATAAAGACATCATTGATGCTGCAAATGCCGAACTGACTCTTGTTACAACTGATGCAATTAAAAGCGCAAGCAGAATACTTAAAGCAATTGTATAGCCTTTATGTACTTTTCTTATAAAATTATTGTCAATAATATTGTTTACATAAGTTGCCTGAACTTCAACACCGGGATAAATTTTTCCTGCAGGAACGGTTTTTATGTCAAAAAGACTTGCTGCTGTGGTTCCGAAATATACAATTTTATTTGTAAAGTTGTAGTCCATTTCTGTTTTTTCACATTTGACAGCCTTGATAAGCTGGTACATAGGGATATATGTATATGTCCCCGCAGGTCCGTACCAGTTAAGAATTGCACTTCCGTCATCATCCAAATATATTTTTCTATTGCCGATAATAAAATTTGAATGTTTATCGATTTCAAAAGATGTCTGTTTTTCTCCCAGATAATTAAGCCCTGCTCTCAGTGCCAGCTGAGGATAAAATTTATCTTTATATTTCACAACAAGAGGCATCTTTCTTAAGATACCGTCATCAGAGCGTGATACATTTATAATTCCTATATTCGGCGTTGCTTTCAATATCCCTTCCAGAATAAGCCTGCAATTTTTAAACGTCAGCTGATGAAAATCAATCTTAGATTTATTCTCTATTTTTATGCTCATTTCTTCTGGTAAATCAGGCGGGGTGCGCAAATCTGCCGACTGATTGTCAAGGTTCATAGATGTAAATATATTGTTGTATTTTTTGAAAGCATTAATTAAAGCTTCATCAGCCTGATTTTTACTTTTCAGCGATTTTACAAACATTAAGTCAAAGACAATTGATTTCGGGTTCTGCATTTCAAGATAATTTATAATATTTGCATAAGTATCCCGCGGTAAAGGCCATTCCCCGTAAGTATCAAGTATGTATTCATACGTTGCATCGTCAATTGCAACAATAACAATATCCTTACTCGGCTTTTTATGCCCCTGATTTATTAATATGCTTTGTCTGAGATCAAATGTTCTGTTTTCTATTGTATCAATAAATGTACTTAAATTTGCATTTTTTAAAATGAGGAACGCAAAAATTACAAAAAATATTAACCCTAAAGCGTATGATATTTTTTTAAACATATCTCTCTATCTTAATTTATACTAATCTTATTCTATCAGTATAATAAATTTTGAGATATTTGGCAACTATGTTTCAAGTAATTGAAGTATTTTACTGCTCTGTGTTAAAAGGTTTAGTCATACTGCCGTTTGTAATATTTTCAAGTATAAATTTTTTTTCAAGTATAAAATTATTAACCTTTAATATTTCTGTGGAATATGATAATTCATCGGGGTTTTGCAGATATCTCAATAAACATTTTTCGTGCAGATTCATCTGATAATCACCTTTTTATAAAATCTAATAACGGATAACTTTTTTATTATGACAACATTAAGAAAATTTAACATCAGACAGATGCATGAGATTTTCCTCGCTTGCACTTTTTTATTTCCGTAGTATCATATAATTAGTCGAAATTTTAAAACTAATCAAGTTTGGAATCTTGAGAAAAAGAAAGAGGTTAAAAATGAAAAAAGGTATTCATCCCGATTATAAGAAAACCGTTATCAAATGTGTTTGCGGTAACGAAATAGAAACCGGTTCTATCAACGATAATATTACTGTTGAAATCTGCAACCACTGCCATCCGTTCTATACGGGACAGCAGAAAATTCTTGACTCTGAAGGTCGTGTTGAAAGATTTAACAAACGTTACGGTAATAAAAAAGCTTAGTAAAAGTAATTTAATTGTTAGAAAAAATTTACATTATACCACTCTTATATATAAGAGTGGTATAATTGTTTTTAAAGAGATTGGGGAGGATTTATGGAAAATAACAACAAACCTGTAGTAAACTTAATTTCAAAGCCGGGAAATATGCTCAAAACGGTTTATACAGCATGCAGAACATGCTACAGTGCTGACTATCCTATAAATATTTATAACAGTACCGATGATAAAGAAAAAATGCTCAAACTTATAGAAAGAGTAATTTCATCAGGTCATTATTCAACAATAGAACATATTCAGGTAAGCTTTGCAATTTCAAATGTGTCCCGTGCTTGTACTCATCAGCTTGTAAGACACAGACACATGTCTTTTTCTCAAAAATCTCAGAGATATGTAAAAGAAAAAGGGCAGTTTGATTACATAATTCCGCCGACAATTGAACAAAAGCCTGAGCTGAAAGAGAAATTTGTTGAATTTATGAATAAAATTTCGCAGCAGTATCAGGAGTTTGTGGAAGCAGGTATTCCTGCGGAAGATGCAAGATTTGTTCTGCCGAATGCTGCATCAAGTTCTCTTGTCGCAAGTTTGAATTTAAGAGAAATGATTCATCTAGCAAATTTAAGATTATGTACGCGTGCACAGTATGAAATCAGAACTATGGTTAAGATGATGTGTGATGAACTTGTTAAAGAAGAACCTTGGCTAAAGCCTTATCTTGTTCCTAAGTGCGAACGGCTCGGATTTTGTGACGAGGATAAATCCTGCGGTCGTAAACCAAAGTTTGAAGAAGTTGTATCAAAAGCAGGTGTGTAAGTTTAATGGAATTTATTTTTAATCCTATTATTATATCTGTTATTTTACTTTGCATATTGTGCTTATGCAGGGTAAATGTTTTGCTGGCTTTAATTGTTTCAGCAATTGTTGCGGGAAAAGTTGCAGGAATGCATGCAGGACAGATTATGGATGTTTTTATAAACGGAATGGGACAGAACAGTGAAACTGCATTGAGTTATATTCTGCTTGGGACATTTGCCGCAGCTATGGCTCATACAGGTCTTGCGGATGTACTTGCCAAAAGAATTATTCTGCTTATAAAAAATAATAAATTTATATTGTTGTTGATTTTAACGCTTCTTGCCTGCGCATCGCAGAATTTAATTCCTGTGCATATAGCCTTTATCCCCGTTATAATTCCGCCTTTAATTTCCGTAATGAATAAACTAAAACTCGACAGGCGCGCTGTTGCCTGCGCTCTTGCCTTCGGGCTTGTAACTCCTTATATTGTATTTCCTGCAGGTTTCGGCTTGATTTTTCAGCGCCTTCTTGCAGATAATATGAGTATAAACGGTATGAAAGTTACTGTGACCGATGTATGGCATTCTGTGTGGATTTTGGGGGTGGGACTTTTATGCGGGCTTTTATGGGCTGTATTTATTTCTTACAGAAAACCGAGAGTATATGAAAATATAAAATTCAGAGAAGAAAGACGGCGTTCATTGCGTTTTACCGGCAGTCATTATATAACACTTCTTGCCGCAGTTGCGACTCTTGCAGTTCAGTTGTGGACAAAATCGCTTCCGCTCGGTGCTTTAATCGGTTTAACCATAATTTTCGGCACACGTGCAATTGATCCTGAAAAGATGGATACTTTAATAAATGAAGGTATAGGACTTATGGGGTATGTGGCATTTGTAATGCTTGTTGCCGCAGGATTTGCTGGTGTTCTTAAATCAACGGGAAGTATTGATACTCTGGTTAACGGACTTATTCCTTTTATGATGGGCTCAAAGCTTCTTGCTTCGTTTTTAATGCTTGTAGTAGGTCTTTTTATAACAATCGGTATCGGGACTTCTTTTGGAACAATACCGATTTTAGCGGTTTTGTTTGTCCCCGTATTTATTCATCTGGGATTTAATCCTATGGAAGCAATTGCAGTATTTGCATCGGCAGCCGCACTAGGGGATGCAGGCTCTCCTGCATCAGGTACAACACTGGGGCCTAC
Source organism: uncultured bacterium (assembly GCA_949284415.1). GTDB lineage: Bacteria > Cyanobacteriota > Vampirovibrionia > Gastranaerophilales > Gastranaerophilaceae > Stercorousia. The sequence continues at coordinate 13,486 of CASDVM010000043.1, forward strand.
GGCAGGTTTAAATATCGATGGGCAGCATGAACATATTAAAGATACCTGTATCCCGACATTTTTGCATTACAATATACCGTTGTTTATTTTTGCACTTTTAGCGGTTTTATTATTTTAAAAAGTAACTATTAATAGAATATAATAGGAAAAGCTGGCGGAATTAATCGGGCGTGATACTAAGCATATTTCAAAACTTGAAATTGCAGGCTCATATCCCTCTATTGAAACACCGGAAAGAATTGCATTAGCATTAAAAGAAATAAAAGAGTTTTTTAATTTTGATGGTTTAAAAGATGTAAATTATATAAAAGAAGAATTTAAAAAAATGATTAAATATTCTGATGAAAAACATTTACAGCTTCTTTATAAAATTCATAATGATCTTATTAATTAAAATACCTTCGTCCTCTGCTCACTTATCCCGGACGCAAAAAAGCGCTCTCATCGCTGCCGAAATCTTTATTAAAAAATTATCAAAAAGTATGGCGGCCCCGGCGCGATTCGAACGCGCGATCTTCGGTTTAGGAAACCGCTGCTCTATCCTGCTGAGCTACGAAGCCTCATACCTTTTTCGATTTTTATAAAACCGGCTGTCAACCAAATTCATTATAGCATAAAATCAGATTTTTTATTTTATGTCAGCAAAATTTTTTTTGTTTATTTTTTTTATCAGTATGAAAATTCTTACCAGAATAAACAGATACTTCAAAAATCCTGTGAAATGTTTTATCCCTAAATGTCGTGCGCACTGCTGTATAGATGCGCCGCTGCCGGAAGGATTTGTTGAGCGTTTTCAAGCAAGAATTCAAAGACCTGTGTTTGGCGGTTTAAATATTGGATTAAATGACCCGAAAGATAACTTTAATTCAATAATATATAATACAAGACCTATTCAGATTATACACATTGACAGAAGCACAGGGAAAAAAACATACGGTATTACAAAAGAATTACTTCAAGAACTTAATCTTAAAAGTATGGATGATGTTTATAAACTTTTGAATCAATATGAAGCCCAAAAAATTTATAATTATTGCCCCTTTATAACCCGTCATGCAAGATGCAGCGTGTATAAACACCGTCCGCTAATATGTAGAGAATTTGGTTCATCTTCTGCAAAAGCAGACTTTTGTCCTGATAAATCAAGCAGATTAGATATTATCAAGTTTGTACTGAATAATATGTTTAAATACAAAAAATAAATACCTTTATGGTATTTATTTTTGTGCCTGATGCGATTCGAACGCACGACCTTTTCCTTCGGAGGGAAACGCTCTATCCAACTGAGCTACAGGCACATATAATCAGGAGTTTAATCTCCTGATAAGATTATTGTAAAGTCTGTCTCTCCGCAATAGTAATTTACTGGATCATATACAAACTGCAAGCCGGCAAAGACAGGATTATTTTTCGCAAGATGATTATAATATTCATTTGTTATTTTAGCTGAATGTGCAATAAATTGTGAATGAGCTCTTGATGCAGTTCCTCTGCATTTTATTTCTATACCTGCTGTTTTGAGAGCTTCTTCTATCTGCGAAGCTTTTGAAGAGTTTGAGCTTAATACGCTTGCACTTAACTGTCCCATATCTTCGACAGGTGTTCTGTCGCGGTAAATTACTCTGTTTATAACTTCCTGTGTTTTTTCAGGGTCTAAAATCCAGTAGCTTATGTAGCCTTTTTTATTTGGTGCACCGGGAAGCATTGCAATTTCAATTTTATCCATATCTATATGTTTTGCAAGACCTGCATATTGAGACATTTCATAGAAAGACATATCTGTTTTCACATATTTTTTTGCAACGGAAATTATATCGGGAATTTTGGTAATTGTAGAAGGCTGTTTAAGTTTTGTTAATAGACTTCTCAAAAGCCACTGCTGTCTTTGAGTTCTTCCTATATCGCCTAATGCATCGTGTCTGAATCTTAAGTATTCTACAGCTTCCTGTCCAGTTAAGTGATGATTCCCCTTTGAAAAATTGATAAATAAATGTCCTGAGTAATCATTGTAATGCATTGGCTTTTCAATATATACATCAAGACCGTCCATAGCATCGACAATTTCTTTAACAGCGCCGTCATGAACCATAATGTATCTGTCAATATGGACTCCTAAAGTATCTTCAATTGTTTTTTTAGTCATTTCAATTCCGCCGATTGCGTGTGCAGCGTTAATTTTATTTACACCGTTATCACCTGGCAGATAAACTTTGCTGTCGCGTGGTATTGATAAAGCATTAATCGATTTAGTCCGCGGGTCAATATTAACCAGAATAATTGTATCAGTTCTTGTCCCTGTCCACAAATCGTTCGGATTGTTGCTTGCATCAACTCCCAGAAATAAAATATTCTGGCGTCTCAGCCCGAACGGAAGCGCAAAATCAGCGTGTTCTTTATTGTCATTACTTATGGTTAATTTTTGGAACAGTTTTGTAATAACAGATTCTTTGCCAAAGTGTTTCTCTAAAAAGTTTTCATTATCAGCAAGAACAAAAATACTTAATATTACACCTATAAAAACAATAGTCATTCCGATAAGAACTTTTGCAAAAGAAGAACGTTCTTCTCTTAATTGTTTTTGATGTTTTATAAATGATTCTGATCTGCTATTTAATTCTCTTCTTCTAATTTTTTGATTGTTTGTCATATTATTTACCTTTTACATAACCTTGATTAAAAAAGATGATACCAGCGTAAAATAAATAGCCAGCCCTAATACGTCAATTGTTGTCGCAATAACGGGACCTGATGCGACTGCAGGATCTACTTTCATTGCTTTAAGAGCAAACGGTGTAAATGTACCAATTATTGTAGCCATTGTCATATTAACAGTCATAGCAAACCCGACAACAGCCCCGAGTTCCTTGCTGTGCTGCCAGCCCCAGCATACAAGTGTAACAAGAACTCCGAATATCGTGCCGATTATAAGTCCTATGCTTGCCTCTCTTAATATATGGTGAATTGCGGAATTTAGAGTTACCTGTCCGGTTGAAAGACCGCGTACCATAAGTGTAATGCTTTGAGTTCCGATATTCCCGCCAAGACCTGCAAGAAGCGGCATAAATATGGCAATTATCGGTAAAGCCTGCAGCGTATGATCAAAATGATGACCTACATTCACGGCAATAAATTCGCCTATCAATGTTATAAAAAGCCATGGCATTCTGGCTCTTATTGCATTTAAAATGTTTCCTGAAAGAATTTCATCCTCATCGACAACTTCCGTTGAAATACCTGATGACTGATAAATTTCCTCTGTTGTTTCTTCTTCAAACAAATCATGTACGTCATCCCACGTAATCATACCTTTCAGTCTGTTATACAAATCTACAACAGGCAGAGCATTGTACTGGTATTTCATGAATTCATCAATAATGTAATCGCTGTAATCATCAACGTGAAGCCTTACAATATCCGAAATCATAATATCTTCAACTTTTTGATTTGTCGGAGAAGTTAAAAGTTTTCTGAGAGATACAACGCCGAGCAGATGGTTTTGCTTATCGACAACATAGACATAATAAAGTTCCATATTGTCCTGTTCGGCTTTAATTCTTATATGATTTAAAACGTCCTGAACGCTCATATCGGAATTGACAGTTAAAACGGAAGGGTTCATAATACCGCCTGCGGTATCTTCGTTGTATGTTAAAAGTTCTCTTACTTCTTCTGAAAATTTGTGCGGAAGCTTGTCTAAATATGTTTCACTTTCATCTTCTTCCATGTCGCCTAAGACATCGGCGGCGGCATCGTGCGGTAACTGTGTTAAAATCTGTGATGCAAGATTTTCATCTATATCGCTCAGTAATTCAACCTGCATCTGCGGGGGTAAATATTCCATTAAGTCGGCAGCTTTTTCAATTTCCAGAAGTTTAAAACATTGAAGTCTTTCTTCAGGTTTCAGCGACTGGAAAATATCAGCTAAATCGGCAACGTGATAACTATTCAGCTCTTCTTTAAGCTGAATAAGTGTTTCATCGTCCATGATTTCTCTTATTCTGTCGACTATGTTTTGAACGTTCATCATATTAATATTATATTATAAACATATAATAATATTTAATCCCGTATTTGTTGTATATCTAAATTTTTAATATACATCTGCGTTAAAGGTTTATTTAAAAATCCGTAAAGATAAGTTCCTGTCATCTTTAAAGATTTCCAGTCCTTGCACATAACTGTTATTGAACGTGATTTGTAATTTGTGTTTATTATATCTCCGATTTTTGGATGCGCGATTTTATTTTTTTGTAAGATTTTTGTTGTATGCTCTTCATCTAAAATTTTAAGTTTATAAGGATTAGGAATAAAATATTTGTTTTTGTAAGTAACATAGCAGGGAAGCCATGGATGAAAAGCTCTTATTCTTGCATGGATTTGTTCTGCCGATTCTTTTGTAAAATCAAGCATCATGTCGTCAGATTTTATATTAGGGAAATATGTTGCTTCTTTTTCATTTTGATTGACGGGAATAATTAAGCCTTCCCTTAATTTATTCAAAATTTCAGTACACATTAGTCTTGCCTGATAAACGGTTCTTTCTTTTAATTCTTTTCCTGTGTCGCCTGGGAAGATTTCAATTTCTTTTTGAAAAAGTATTGCGCCTTTATCAAAATTTTCGTCCATAAGATGGAATGTTATGCCTGAACTTTTTTCCATGTGCAGAATTGTTTGCAAATAAGGATTAGGGCCCCTGTATTTTGGCAGAAAAGAAGGGTGGACGTTTACGGATGCAATTACGGGAAGATCTGTTATTTCCTTTTTTAATTTTTCATGCCATGTACCGACAAGAATTAAATCCGCATTCAATTTCAAGATTTCCTTTTTGAACTTTTCGGAATTTGCTGAATGACATTTTATTTCATGTAATTTATATTGTTTTATCAGTGTTACATCGGATGAACTTTTGAAAAAATCTCTGATTGCAAGTAATGCAGGAGGTATAACGGTTCTTTCGTAGCGGAAAATTCCTGCTATTTTGCAATCTGCATTAAGCGTTCCCTCAATAAGGTTGGATAACATTTCTCCTTTACCTAAAATAACGACCTTCATTTTAACTCCTTTTTAGTTATTGTAAACTAAAGCTTTTGAAACAAGTTCAGAATGACATAAAATTTAATATCTGATTTTGGATGCTCTGTCTATTTCTCTGGCATGGTCTTTTTTTGCAATATCATCGCGTTTGTCATGAAGTTTTTTACCTTTTGCAAGTGCAATTTCTACTTTTGCAAAACCGTGAGAAAGAAATACTTCCAGAGGAACAATTGTGTAATTGTCCTGTTTTACTTTAGTCTGCATTTTTAGAATTTCTTTTTTATTCAATAATAATTTTCTGATGCGTTCTGCATCGTGATTAAATCTGTTTCCCTGTTCATAGGGCGAAATGTGGCATTTATACAGAAAAATTTCGTTGTCTTCAATTTTGCAGAAACTGTCTTTTAAATTAACAGCGTTTTTTCTGATTGATTTAATTTCTGTTCCTGTCAGTACAATACCGGCTACATATTTTTCAATAATTGTGTAGTCGTGAAATGCTTTTCTGTTTGTTGTTACAATTTTTCTGTCCATAAAATGATTATATCACAGATTAATCATACAGAAAACATTTTACTTTATGAGAAATCCCTTTTTCTTGCGGCCGGCACGATTTGCATTTTTCCATAACATTCGGGCACCTTGTATGGAATTTGCATCCCTGAGGAAGGTTTGCAGGTGAGGGCAGGTCGCCTTTCAGAATAATTTTTCTCCCTGTTTTATTTATTTGCGGAACAGAGCTTAGAAGCGCTTTTGTATAAGGATGAAGAGGTGTGCTGAATATATCATTTGTCTTTCCGCATTCGACAATTTCTCCTAAATACATCACTGCAACTCTGTCTGCAAGATATTGTATTACACTCATATCATGTGTAATTAAAACTATTGTGAGGTTGTATTTTTCTTTTAATTCTTTCAGAAGATTAATAACCTGAGCCTGAATGCTGACATCCAGTGCGCTCACCGGTTCATCTGCAATAATAAATTCGGGATTTAATACTAAAGCTCTTGCGATTGCTATTCTCTGTCTTTGCCCTCCCGAAAACTCGTGCGGGTAAAGCTCAAGACAGCTTTCATCAAGACCTGCAAGTTTAATTTTTTCTTTGACTGAATTTTCAATTTTTTCTTTTGTTAAATCCGTATTAATTTCAAGCGGTTCTTTTAAAATATCAAAGATTTTCATTTTAGGATTAAGACTTGCATACGGGTTTTGGAAGACCATTTGAGCGTGTTTTCTAAACTCCTTTAAATCAGCTCTGTTAAGAGAGAGAATATTTTTTTCGTTTATAAGAATTTCTCCTGATTTAGCATGTTCCAGCCGCATTAAGGCTTTTGCAAGCGTAGATTTGCCGCATCCTGATTCGCCTGCTAGTGCAAGAATTTCTCCTTTATAAATATCCAATGAAACTCCGTTAACGGCATGAATAATTTTTTTACCGCCGAGAATTCCTTTATTTGTTTGGTATTCAACAAATAAATCTTTAATTTTAATAAGAGTTTTCTGCATAGGTCAATTTTAACTTAACAATTATCTTATTGCAATTGCCTTAAAGTTGAAAATAATGTTCTTATATGATATACTGAGTATGAGTGAAATTAAAGAGGAGTTGAAACTATGAAAAGATTAGATTATTTAAGAGTATGGGGGGGGGGCGCTTCTAGCTTACAGAAGGGCAGTAAGTAAAGTTTTATACGGTAATGTCATTGCGCATTTATTGCTCAATCCAAAATTTATCATAAAAAGATCGCGCAACATGTGCATGATAACAGGTCTTATTATTCAACCCCTTTACCTTTTGGGTGATGGTGTCATTAGATGGCAGGTATTTATTCAGATACTAAGATACTATGGCACTAAGGCAGCAGAATATTTTGTTAAATTCTTCCTTCCCTTAATAGGGAAGGATACGAGGATGGGTAATAACAATCAATACCCACCCCAACCCTCTCCCATAGGAGAGGGAGTAAGTAATAGTCATCCCGAAGTTTCGGGATCTCATCAGCTCCTGATACACAGAGGTAAATCTGACGTTCAGCATGACGCGAATCCCCTGAAACGAACTTGTTCATCTATTCACTTATTTACTCATTCACTTCACAAAAAAGCAGCGTTTACACTCGCTGAGGTCTTGATAACTTTAGGTATTATCGGCGTAGTTGCAGCAATGACAATGCCTGTATTAGTTCAAAATGTAAAAAATAAAGAACTGCAGGTGCAGTTTAAAAAGACATATTCCGAATTAAGCCGGAGTGCACAAAAATTTTATGCTGATGAAGGTATTTCTTTTTCGGAATACTCTCGTGATGTTGGCAGTGTTGAGGCCTTGAAATATTTCCTTAAAAATTATTTTAAAGGAGCGACAGTAACAGATAAAACTATTTGGGGCGGTCCAGGCGTAAACGGTAATCCTGACAAAAGTTCTTATTCAGTATTAAATTTTAACGGTTCAACAGAGGCTTATCAGGTATGTGATATAAGCGGTTTGAGATCAGAATTGGGCGGGAGGCTTATTGCAATTAATGAACCTCCAAAAAATAGTTCCGAAAACGGCCCTATATTGTGTGTTGATATAAATGGTTATAAGGCACCGAACAGAGCCGGAAAAGATTATTTTTTGTTTTTGTTCACTGTTGACGGTTCTCTTATTCCTATGGGAACTGCTCATAAAAGTAATCCATTAAACGGAACACTGTCAGGTAACGCAAGTTATGAAGGAAACAGATATTGTAGAGATAATTCCGGAGATATGGATCAATACAGTTGTGCGTATTACGCATTAGCAGATATACATCCGCAGGACAGCGGGAAAACTTATTGGAAAGATTTTATTAACAAGAGATAATTAATTTTTCTTCAAAATCCTGCTGTTTTTTGCTATTGTTCATTTAAAGGACACAGGCTAAAATCATCAGTAAGATTGTACCAATCTGCATCGCGGTTGCCATGTTCTGGGAAAACTTGTTTGAGTCGTATCTGCTTGCTGTCTTTTGTGCTTTGTAAGCGCTTGAAATACGTCTCAAACGATCCTCCTGTGTATCTGAATCAAATGTAGTTCCAAACATGGTTGATTCAAGACGGGCTAATCTGTTATTCATATTTTCATTATTAAATGAGTGCTTAAATATAGATTTTTCAACAGAGGCAAGATTTACTTTCTCTGACTTTTTATTTCGTGTATTATAAGCGTCATAGTCAAATTCAGGCGGTTCGTAGCCGCTTAAACTGTAATCTTTATCAAGCGGAATAGTGCCTTCATCCTGTGCGATTTTGTTTTCCATAAGTGATTCAGGTTTGATTTTTGCCTGTAATCTTTCAACACGTGATGAAAAAGCATCCGTTTCAAATGTCCGGCCGAGTGCCTCTTTTTCAAGTTTTGCAAGTCTGCTGTTCAAATCCTGATTTTTGAATTGTTGTTTAAATATTTGTTGTTCAAGTTCGTTTACGGACGGATAATCAACATTAGCTCCCGCAGGCGGCATTTTTTCTTCTGCTATTTTGTCGTTATATTTGTATTCGTCTTCAGCAAAAGTATCTTCTTTGGGTGTGATTTCCTGTCCTATTAAATCGGCTGCCATATCTTTTTTTAAAGAAGCGATACGTTCGTTGACCGATTTATTCGGCTTGCTTTGTCCGTAAACGCTTTCTTCGATTCTTGAAAGTCTTGAAGCGTCATCAGATGTTGTATATGTAAAACCGTATAAAGAATTTTCCAGATTATCAAGTATTGCTCCGTACTGGCTTGCAATACAAGGGTTAGAGATAATCAAAAAACTAAATATTAATATAAATTTTTTCATAGCCTTAAACTCCTTAAAGACAGAATAAGGGTGAACGTTATGAAAAACTATTCTACACGGTCGGGATTTGAAAAAGTTTATATTTCAATAAAAAATCGTAGAACTTAAGCACTACGATTTTTTTTTATTAGTATAAAGTATTAATTGCAAGATTAATGTTTTAATCTTTTCAAGGCTTCCAATTCGTCCTGGAAAGGTGAAATGCTTGTTAATTTTTCTATAATTCCAGGCAGTTTTTCACAAACATAATCAATTTCCGTTTCTGTTGTATATTTGCTCAGAGAAAATCTTATGCTTCCATGAATTGCCGTAAACGGTACATTCATTGCTCTTAATACGTGGCTTGGTTCTAAAGAACCAGATGTGCAGGCACTGCCTGAACTTGCGCAGATGCCTAAATCACTTAAGTGAAGCAAAATTAATTCCCCTTCAATGTATTCAAAGCCTATGTTTGTCGTGTTAGGAACCCTGTTTACGATACCTGTGTTTAATCTTGCATTGAATACGTTTTTAACGATATTTTTTTCGAGCTTATCACGCAGTCTTTTAACTTCGGTTGCCTCGTATTTCAAATGGTCTTGAGCAAGTTCTGCAGCTTTTGCCATCCCGACAATATAGGGAACATTTTCCGTGCCCGCGCGTTTGCCGCGTTCCTGATGTCCGCCGATAATCAGAGGAGTTATAAGCGTTTTGGAATTTACGTATAATGCTCCGATGCCTTTCGGGGCGTGGAATTTATGTCCCGAAATTCCCATTAAATCAACTCCGAGAGCCTGAACATCAATCGGAATTTTCCCTGATACCTGTACTGCATCTACGAAAAATTTAGTTTCTTTATTTTTTGATTTGATAATTTCCGATATTTTTTCAATCGGGAAAATTACGCCTGTTTCGTTGTTGGCATACATTATAGAAACAAGTGCGGTATCATCATTAATGGCATCTTCAAGTTGTGCCAGATCAAGTTCGCCGTTTGAATTTACTCCGATATAATCGACGTTGTAACCTTCTTTTTCAAGAGTTTGATATAGGTTTAAAACGCAGGGGTGCTCAACTTTTGTCGTTATAATATGTCTTTTATTTTTGTTCATGTTCAAAACACCGCGGATTGCTGTGTTTGCACTTTCAGATCCGCAGGAAGTGAAGATGATTTCTTTTTCATCTTTTGCGTTAAAAAAGTCTTTCATAACCCCGCGAGCTTCTTTTACTGCATGGTTGGAACGCTTTGCAAATTCGTAAACGCTTGAAGGGTTTGCATATTCTTCTTTTAAAAAGGGGAGCATAGCATCTAATACTTGAGGATCAACTTTTGTTGTTGCGTTATTATCTAAATATATTAAACTCATTTTTATACCTCTACAACTTCAATATTAGCATCAACCGTATCTCTCAAAGTTTTTTCTACAAATGCTTTAAGAGTAAGATGTGAATTTTTGCATCCCGAACATTTTCCGCGTAGTTTTACCATAACTTTGTTGCCGTCAATATCAACTAAAGTTATGTCTCCTCCGTCTTTTCTCAATTCATTTGAAATTTGATTTTCTATAACGTTGTTAATTTTCAAAATCTTTTGAGCAGGGCTGAGAGTCGATGCAGTCTTTTCTTCCTGTTCTTCTTTTTTATAGTAAGTGTCAATAATATCCTGAATTAAACCTTTACATTTCCCGCAGGCGCCGCCTGCTTTTGTGTAATTTGTAATTTCTTCAACGGTTTTAAGCCCGTTTATTTTTATTGCATCCCAGATAACATTTTCAGTTATGCCAAAGCAGGTGCAGACAATTTTTTCACGCTGTTTGTTTGCTTCTTCTTCATTTCTTATGTCATCGAGGTCAGTGTAATCATCGTAATTTTTTAAAGCATCTTCGAGAGCTTCATATCCCATAACTGAGCAGTGCATTTTTTCCGGAGGAAGTCCTCCGAGTTCATCTGCAATATCTTTATTGGTGATTTTTTTGACTTCATCAATTGTTTTACCAATAATCATTTCGGTCAGAATACTTGAGCTTGCAACGGCTGAGCCGCATCCGAAAGTCTGGAATTTAGCATCAGTTACAATTCCGTTGTTAATTTTTAAATATATTTTTAAAGAATCTCCGCATGCTAAAGAGCCTGCTTCGCCTATTGCATCGGCATTATCAATTTTACCCACATTTCTCGGGTTTCTGTAATGATCTATAACTTTATCAGAGTAATCCCACATAGTCTTTATCCTTATATTGTGTATGTCATCCCGAACTTGTTTCGGGATCTTTGTGTAATTATATTTTATCTCAAAAACATTTGAGGGAATACATACTTAATATAAAATTAATTATTTGTGAGACCATACGGTATTGTTGCTTTTTTCGCAGAATGTGATGCAGGGAAGTTCTTTATCAACGGTAATCCTAAATCTTCAAAGATATAATCAATGTCATCGGCACCTAAAAAATCTCCGATAGCAACGGCTTTTGTGTTTTTTCTGATTTTTTCTATATTGAATAACTGTGTAACCGTTTTGTCTATTTTATAAGGCGGTTCGTTTAAATCCTCCAGAAAGAGCGTGAATTCAAAATCAGGTATAAAATTCTGTCCGCAGAGTGAAACAAGAGTTGATAAATTCCCGCCCCAGAATGTTCCTTTATAATCAAATTTGCACGTCATTACGGTTTCAAAAAACTTGTTAATTGTATATTCGCATAAATTTTTCTGCCCGAAGTCACTTAAAATCATCGGACCTGAAAAAGTAGCAAGCCCTGCGCGTTTTAGAAACATCGCGTTGAGTGCAGTGATATCCGAATATCCGCAGAAAATTTTCGGGTTTTGACGGATTAAATCATAGTTGATTTTATTTATAAGTCTTATTGCTCCGTAACCGCCGCGAAGACAAATGATTGCATTTACGGATGTATCCGCAAACATTTTATGGAGTGCGTCAAGTCTTTCTTCATCGTTTCCTGCAAGATATCTGTTTTTTGAATAGAGATTATCGGATAGTTTAACCTTATAGCCTCTGTGTTCAAAAAATTCTATGGCTCGTTTAAGGTTTGTATCATCTTCCATTGCACCTGACGGCGCGAGTATTCCTATTGTGTCGCCTTCTTTTAGTAGCGGCGGTTTAATAATTTTCATAATGTTATTCTAACACAAATATTAGTACGGATAATCTTTCGGAAACTGCCAGCCGTTCATTATTATCCATTGTGCACAGCAGACTCCTGCTCCTGTTTTGCTGCAGTTTGATTTTATGCTGTTTATGTCATAGTTATGGCAGTTTGGTAATATCCCTTTACCTTTGACACGTATAAAGATAAAAAAATCTTTACCGATTGTATTTGGACCTCTGGAACCGTTTATGTCTATATAAATACTGCTGCTTTCGACAGTACTGCCATCAGAATTTGTATCTGTGCTTGATATTGAATAAAGAATACCGTCTGTTGTTATAAATGGTATGCGAAGAGCAGGTTTGCTGAACGTAAGAGTATAATCCAAGCCGTTCATTCTGGTCCATGGATATATATTTTTATAATTACATTCAGAATATGTATTACAAATTTTTAAAACATTAAAATATGGCAGCCAGTATTTTTGCAGATATTCAGATGAACCGAGAGAAAATGCTGAGTCCCAGTATTCGTATTCCCCATTATCGGCTTCAGATAATTTTAATGCTTGATTAATAGTTGTGTAAGCTTTTTTTAATCTTGATAAAGTTTCCTGCCTTTTGTAGTGTCCAATAACAGAAGGCATTGTAATTGCGGCAACTACGCCGATAATGCCTAAGGTTATCAAGACCTCGGCAAGAGTAAATGCGGCTCGTTTTTTAAGTGAAGTGTGAAGAGTGAAACGTGAAGTGCATTTCCCTCTTCCCTTGCGGAGATGGGTAGGGAGATTCTGAAACAAGTTCAGAATGACACTTATATCAAAATAACCTAAATAAAATTTAAAACCTGAAAACGCCCTAATGTGGCGGGTCAAGCGGCTACGCTTGCGGGGGGGGGGCACTTCAAAGCTTCTCTGCTAAACATATTTCATCCTCCTGATTTTATTCTTTATTATTTACGATTTTTTAATTTTTGTCAATATTAATTTAACTATTGTTTTTATTTTTTGTTTGAGTTTGCTATAATCAAATTATGAACGAAAAATACATACCTTTATACAGAAAATACCGCCCGCAAAAGTTAGAGGAAGTTGTAGGACAGGAACATATTAAAAAAGCTTTAAAAAATGCAATTGAGCTGAATAAAATTTCTCATGCGTATCTTTTTACGGGACCGAGAGGAACAGGTAAAACTTCTACGGCAAGAATTTTTGCCAAATCTTTGAACTGTAAAGAAGGCCCGACAATCAACCCTTGCGGAGTTTGCGAAAACTGTGTCGATATAACAAATTCAACTCCGATGGATGTTATAGAAATCGATGCTGCCAGTAACAGAAAAGTTGAAGATGCGCAGAATATTCTTGAAAAGGTTATGTATGCGCCTGTAAACAGCAGGTATAAAATTTATATTATTGACGAAGTTCACATGCTTTCTACTACGGCCTTTAATGCGTTATTGAAAACTCTTGAAGAACCGCCCGAAAATGTGATTTTTATTCTTGCTACGACTGAAGTCCATAAAGTTCTTGATACAATAAAAAGCCGCTGCCAGAGATTTGATTTTAAGCGTATTACAACTGATGATATAGTAAAACATCTTCGTTATATTTCTGATAAGGAGAAGATTAATATAACTGATGATGCACTTTTTACTATCGCTAAAAATTCTGCGGGCGGTATGCGCGACAGTATAGCTCTTCTTGATCAGTTAAGTGTTTTAGACGGAGAGGAAGCTATTTCTACGGATGATATAAACAATCTTTTAGGACGTCTTTCATTTGACACGCTGAATTCTCTCGCGGATAAAATTGTTAATTCAAAACCGCAGCAAGCTATTGAAGAATTGGAAAATATTTACAATTCCGGTAATGAACCTGTTCAAATTCTGACAAACCTGATGGATTATTTAAAAAATCTTTTAATTGTAAAAAATTGCAGAAAAGAAATTGCATTTGAATTAACGCAGGCAAATGATGCTCAAGTGAAAGCTCTTTCTTCTCAGGCTGAAAATGTCGAAACTCATCAGATTGTTTTTTTGATAGATAAGTGTTCGGAATATATAAAAGAATTGAAACTTACAAACAATCCGCGTCTGTGGCTGGAAGTCGCAATAATTGATCTTGCGAATTTGACGGAAAACACATCTCTGGTTGAACTGCAAAGCAGAATTGCAAGATTGGAAGGCGGAAATGTTCAGCCGGCTAAAGTCTCGGCTTATAAAACTGCTCCGGCTCCTGTTATGAAGCCTGAAATGCAAAAAGCGGAACATGCAAAACCTGATATAGTATTGCATAAAGATGCAGAAAGCATACCGGTTCAACAGAAACCTCAGGAAAAAGTGCCTGTTGAAGCAAAAGTTGAAAATATTTCGAATGATAATGATTTTTCTCCGATGCCGAAATCAAAACATTCGGATGGCGGTGATATTTCCGTTCTGTGGAGCAGACTGCTGGAAAATGTTCACAGCGCTCCAACCAGAGCTTTATTAAAACAGTGGGCTAATCCTGTAAAAATCGCTCCTGATGAGACAATTTTGACAATGAAAAATGAAATTTTCTTAAATCAGGTGCAGTCAGGCTCTAAAAAACAGGCAGTTGTCGATGCCGTAAATGCCCTGTTTGCGCAGGAAAATTCAAATGTAATAATAAGGCTTCCGCATGCAGATGATGTTCAGGTTCAACCTGCTTCTGTTCCCGAAGTTCATCAAGAACAGCCAAAGCCTAAACCTTCTCCGGTCATGAAGCCTGTTCAAATGGAGCCTGAAGTTCAGCCTGAGGAAGTTGAAAAATTGAAAGAAGAAATTCATAAACCTGCGAAAAGTGAAAGTGCTTCAAAAATTGTTGACTCTTTGCATTCTGATAATGTTAATATGGTAATGGAAATTTTTGAAGGAAAAGTTATAGATTAAAGGAGTAAATTATGAAAATTCAAAATATTAATTCTGTTAATTTCGGAAAACATCCTGTAACCGGAAAAGTTGAATCAGGCGAAGAGGATTTCATTTTTCTAAATCAGTCTGATAAGTTAACCGTTATTTATGATATGCTCTGCGAACAGAAAGATTCTTTGAAAAGTTTATCAGACCGTCAGTATGACAGACACAATGCGTTGAAAAGTGATTTAAAAACTTTATCTTTAAATCAGAAAAAGATGCATGATTTTAACAAACATGCTTTTGATGTTATTGCAACAAATTGTTCGGGGCGTGAGTATATTGCAAAAGATGCACTGGCTAATTTAGAATTTCAGTATAATCGTAATAAACTTAATGTTGTAGGTTAAGCAATTTTTACGGTATTAAATTTAAACGCTTCCAAACTTTCAGAAAAATAATCTTTTGGTAAGCCGGCTTTGAGTTTTAGATGTCCTAAAAACTCATGTTTATCAGGAAGCTGCTCCCATACATCAGGTAAAAATACCGATTGATAATTGCCATCCCGTATAATAAGTCCGTCAACTGCGGGTGCTAAATTTTCAAGAAGCTCATCTTCCGTTTCAAATTCAATTCTTTCAGGTTTTGAAAGAAGCGACACTCCTATTGTTATTTTGTTGTATTCATTTAGTGTCAGTGCGGGAAACCTCGGGTCAGAAAAAGCTGCAGCGTGCGCATTATGTATCAAATCTTTTATCAGCGGTTTGTGCGCAATAATTGAACCGATGCAGCCGCGTAAAATTCCGTCAAGCTCGAGAGTTACAAAAGATGCGCCGTATTCTTCAAACACGCAGTCATAATTGCTTATTCGGGGTTGACCTAGCTGTAAGCCTGAGAGTATACTCTCCTTGCAGATTTTTTTTACAAAATCTGAGTAATATTCTTTTATATAATTATTTTTTTGACCTTCATATAAAAACCAGCTCCCATAGCCTACAACACGTGATGAATCTCCTGTTGCGGCGGAAGAGTTTGTAAGCCCTGTCCTTATCAGCGAAAAGTTTTTCTTTTTTGTAAATTCAATAAGTCCGCAAATTCCGACTGCCCCGCAGGCCTGCTCCTGTTCAAAGTTTGAAAAGTTATTTTCTTCAATCATTCTTGCAGTGTAGCCGTCAATTTTAAAAGCTTCTTTTTCAGGATAAAAATGGCTCAAATCGCTTGATATAACAAATACATTATCTTCATCTGCCCAAAAATGTTCAAGAGTTCCGCATAAATTTTTAAAATTTTCACATCCGTATAAAACAGGTACAATTCTTGCAGAGGGAAGAAAATATTTTATTAAAGGAAGCTGAACCTCTATTGAATGTTCCCTTTCAAAAGCAAAATTTACTGTTGAGCAATCGAATAATTCTTTAACATTTTGTACAAGCTCTTTATTTATTTCAATATCTCCGAGTGGAGTTTCAAACGCGTCATAGTCGCATACCGTGCAGCCGAAAATCCTTTCGTAATGCGCAGGCGCAAATATAAATACATTTTTTGCATCTCTTTTAAGATGCTGCACACCTTTTGCCGCGAGCTTTCCTGAATAAATATACCCCGCATGAGGAACAATTACGGCACGAGAAGTGTATACAGGAGGTTGTATTTCAAAACTCCCGATTAAATTTGTAAGTTCCTCTTTATCTGACGGATAAAATGTTCCTGCTGATGCTGATTTTTTCTTCATAAAATTTATTATACAACTTTTTTCTTATTTTGAAATAGGATAGTAAGTTAATAAAATATCAGAACCAAACATTTCCTGATTCGTAATTTTGAAATTGCAGCTTTCGTTTATGTTTTCGATATGCCTGAAATCAAAACAGGATAAAGAAGAGTTGTCGCCTGTGATTTTTGGTGCAATGAAATGATAAATTTTATCGGAGTATTTTAAAATTTCTCCGTTCAAATGACCTCCGCTTTCAACCAGAATACTTTTTATACCTAAATCAAATGCTTTTTTTAAAATAAATTCAAGGTCAAGTTTTTCGTTTATAACAGGTGTTTTTATAAAATTTATTCCGCCTTCGAACATATCAAGAGACGCATTAAACAGGTATATTTCTCCATCTTTGTATATCGGTGCTTCAAGATTTGTTTTGAGTTCTCTGTCAAGAATAATTTTCTTTCTATGAGCCATTGTCGGGTTATCTGCAAGAATAGTTGAAGATGTTGTTAAAATTGCATCATAACGATTTCTTATTTTTTTTACTTCATTTCGGGCTTTACTTGATGTAATCCATTTTGAAGAGCCATTAGATGTTGCGATTTTGCCATCAAGAGTTGTTGCAGTTTTTAGGGCTACAAATACTTCATTCTTTGTCATGTTTTTAATGAATACTTCATTTAAAATTTTGCACTCATCTTCAAGCACATTTTCAACAACTTCAATCCCTGCATTTTTTAATTTTCGGATACCGTTTCCCGCAACAATTGGGTTAACATCCTGCATTCCGATAACAACTTTTTTTATTCCGCGTTCAATAATTAAATCAGCGCAGGGCGGAGTCTTTCCGTAATGCGAACAGGGCTCAAGGTTAACAATCAGCGTTCCGCCCGTTTCTTCCCCGTTGTGAAGTTTTAAGAGAGCATCACGTTCCGCATGATTATCCCCGTATTTACGGTGATAACCTGTTGAAATTTCGTTCCCGTCTTTATCAAGTATTACGCATCCTACAAGCGGATTTGGAGAAGTCAGTCCTTCGGCCTGCTTTGCCAGTTCTATACATTTTTTCATTAATAAGTTATATTGCATATTTGCATTGTACTATAAAATTTGTTATATAAGAATAACGGATCCCGAAACAAGTTCGGGATGACAAAAACAAGAATATAGCAGTCATGCTGAACTTGGTTCAGCATCTATTAAACAAGCACGACCCTGAAACAAGTTCAGTGTGTTGTAAGTCTCAGGCAAAATATGTATAAAAGACAGAGAAAAAAAGGAGTAAGCTATGGATTTAAAATATATAGGACACAGTGCTTTTGAAATTAAATTAAAAGATAATTCAATCATGATTGACCCTTACGTCAGTATCAATCCGAAATATGACTGGCATAAAGCTAATATCACTGACATATTTTTAACTCATGCACACGGAGACCATCTGGGGCAGGCCATAGAAGTTGCAAAAGAAAAAGATGCAACGATTACTGCTATTGTTGAACTCGCACAATACTGCAAAGAGCAGGGATGTAAAGTGCGGGCTGTAAATTTTGGCGGGTGGATTAATTATGATTGGGGCAGAGTTGTATTTGTTCCAGCTTTTCATACCAGCACACTGCCTGACGGGCGTTATGCAGGCGAACCAGCAGGAATTGTTTTTGATGTAGAAAAAGTCAGAATTTACCATGCGGGTGATACGGCTTTGACGCCAGAAATGAAAACAATTAAAGAGTTGTACAGACCGAATATCGCAATGCTTCCTATCGGCGGCCATTACACTATGGATGTCGAACACGCAGCAGTTGCTGCTGACTGGATCGGTGCGCAGACAGTAATTCCTATGCATTACAATACATTCCCGGAAATTCAGGCTGATTTAGAAAAATTTATGAAGCTTATTCAGGTTAATAATTCAAATTGTGTAATTTTGAACCCTGAAAAAGTTGATTAGCCTGATTTGCTATTGAAAATTGCGTTAATCAGCTAAAATATTTTGATGTGGAGATAAATTATGGATATCTTATTTGTTATAGACAGAATTGAACTCAAATATTTTGAGTTTAATAATCTTGTTACAAACTTTTGGATAATAAGAGAATTTTTGTTCTCAAACAAAAAAGTCTTTATTACTACAATTGATAATTTAAGTCTTGATAACGGTATTCCCTTCATGCATTGCTATGAGGCTTTTGAAAAAGACGGAAATATTTTTTATGATAAAACGTTAAAAGCTTTTAGAATAAATGATTTTTCTCTTGTTATGTTTCGTCCGGATCCTCCTGTTGATCTGGATTATATTAATGCAACTTATATTTTTGATTTCGTAGACAGGGCTAAAACCTTAATACTAAATGACCCGCGTGCAATTAGAAATTTTAACGAAAAAATGCATGCGGTAAAATTTCTTGATTTAATGCCTGAAAATATAGTAACTTCATCAAAGGCAGATATAATGGAATTTTTGAAAAAACATGATGAAATTGTTTTAAAGCCATTGAATGCCTGTTTTGGATCGGGTGTTATGACCCTAAAAAGAGGTGATAAAAATACGGCTGTTATAATCAATGCAATGACTAAAAATCAGACTCAGCTTATAATGGTTCAAAAATACATTCCAAAAGCGCGCTTTGGCGACAAGCGTGTAATGTTTCTCGGTGATGAAGTTCTTGATGTTTGTGTGCAGAAACTTCCGTCTAATGATGATTTCAAATTTAACGAACACTGCGACAGTAATATTATAAAGGCAGAATTAACCGGGAGTGAGAAAGAAAAATTTTCTCCTGTTGCAAAAGAATTGAACAAACTGGGTTTGCCGCTTGTCGGACTTGACGTAATTGATGAACAAATTATAGAAATAAATGTAACAAGTCCGTGTTACTTTATTAAAGAAATTAATTCACATTTTAACTGTCATCTTGAGAAAAAAATTAATGATTTTCTGCTTTCAAGAATTTGTACAGGTGTTATATAAGATATAATAAAGCGGAACTTGATTCTGTCAGGTTCCGCAAAAAAGGTTTCATAGTATAGTTATTTTCCCAAGATGTTTTATCGGGTATAAATACCATACAAAAAATTTTTTGCTGATTTAATAGTGTAAAATTTACAATTTTTAATACATTTAGTGTAAACTGCGATATAATTCCCATTATTTAACTCTTGAAAATACTTCGGTATTAACATCGTCAAATGTGTTAGTGTTGAAGTAGGCGCAGGATGCTACCATTGCAGCATTATCCGTACAGTATTTCATCGGCGGGGCAAATACTTTATAGCCTTCGTTTTCAAGATTAAATATTTTTTTTCGAATTTCAGAATTCGCGGCAACACCGCCGGCTATTATAACCTGTTTGTAACCGCTTGATTCAAGCGCTTTTTTGAGTTTGTGAAGCAGTGTGGAAGAAACGGTTTCCTGAAAGCTTGCGCAGATATCTTTAACGGGTAAAAATCTCTCCGCCGCAATGCTGTCCACATCCTTTTCACAAGGGAGGCTTTTGTCTTTAAAAGATTTTACAAGTCTGAGTACTGCAGTTTTAAGTCCGCTAAAGCTGAAGTTATATCCGTCAACACGCGCCTCAGGAAGTTTGAATGCATACGGATTGCCTTCCTGAGCGAGTTTATCGAGTTTCGGCCCTCCTGGGTATGGCAGACCTATCAGCCTTGCAACTTTGTCATAAGCTTCGCCTACAGCATCATCAACTGTTTCCCCTATAATTGTCTGTTCTGAATACGATTTAACATCAATTATCTGGGTGTGTCCGCCGCTTACCAAAAGAGCCATAAACGGAGGTTTTAAATCAGTATCAAGGTAGTTGCCGCAAAGATGCGCGTTTAAATGATTTACACCGATAAACGGCTTGTCATAGGTAAGCGCAAGAGTTTTTGCTGCATTAAGTCCGACAAGCAGGCAGCCGACAAGTCCCGGGCCTACGGTTCCGGCAAATGCAGTTATATCTTCAGGATTGAGATTTGCATTTTCTTTTGCCTGTTTAAAGGCTTCATCTATAACAATATTAATTGAATCAAGATGTTCCCTTGCCGCAATTTCGGGAATTACTCCGCCGAATTGTGCATGGGTTTTAATCTGTGATGCTACAACATTCGCAATGACTTCTCTTCCGTTTTTTACTATTGCACAGGCCGTTTCATCACAGCTTGATTCTATTGCCATTATGTAATTATCGTATCCGCTTTCGGGACCGATTGTTACAGGTTCTTTAGAGAACAATTTATTTTTTATATTTTTCATAGTAGTATTATTATAGTACAAAGAGATTCTGAAACAAGTTCAGAATGTCAGAAATTCATATAAAGATGAAATTTATTGATAAAACAAAAATACGTGTAGTTTCAGGACGCGGCGGTAACGGAATGGTTGCGTGGCGCAGAGAAAAATATGTGGATAAAGGAGGCCCCGCAGGCGGAGACGGAGGCAGAGGCGGTGATGTATATTTAATTGCCGATGAAAATATGTCCACATTGATGGATTTTAAGCACAAATCAGTATTTAAGGCAGAAGCAGGCGAGAATGGCGGAATTAAAAATATGCACGGAGCCTGTGCAAAAGATTTATATATAAAAGTTCCTGTCGGTACTGTCGTAAAAGATATGAAAACAGGTAATGTTATTGCGGATTTAACTTATCATGAGCAAAAAGTCCTTGTCGCAAAAGGCGGACGCGGCGGACGCGGGAATGCACGTTTCGCAACTGCCCAGAAAAGAGCTCCCCAGTTTTGTGAACCTGGCGAGCCTTCAATTGAAAGAGAATTGTTGCTTGAATTAAAACTTATTGCGGATGTCGGTCTGCTTGGAATGCCTAATGCAGGAAAATCCACACTTATAAGCAGAATCAGTTCCGCAAAGCCTAAAATTGCCGATTATCCTTTTACCACATTAATTCCAAATCTCGGTGTTGTAAGGAAAAACTCGGGAGACGGATATGTTGTTGCTGATATCCCGGGGCTTATTGAAGGTGCATCTGAAGGAGTCGGGCTGGGGTTTGATTTTTTACGTCATGTCGAAAGATGCAGATTCCTTGTTCATTTAATTGATTCAACGGAAGAAAATCCGTTTGAAAATTATAAGAAGATTAATTTTGAACTTGAAAAACACTCGCAAAATCTTGCTAATCGTTATCAAATTATTGCGTTAAATAAAATTGATGCGATTGCTGATGAAAAGAAAATGGAACTTCTCAAACAGTTTAAAGAAGTTTCTTCCGATGTTTTTGAAATTTCCGCTGTTACAGGGGAAAATGTTGACAGGCTTCTTGATTTTATGGGGCAGAAGGTTGATGAAATTCCAAAACCCGAAACAGAAATTACTGTTGAGGAAGATTTAGGCGCTTATTATAATGACGACAGTTCTTTTGAAATATTTAAAGTTGCAAAAGACACATTCATTATTGAAGGCGGAAAGATTGAAAGAATTGCGGGAGTTACTGATGAAAGAAATTCTGAGCAGGTAATACGCTTTCAAAATATTATGAAAGGTATGGGAGTGTTTGATGCTCTTTCTCAAAAAGGTATTAAAGACGGCGATACAATAATTATCGGGCATTTGGAATTTGTTTTTTATGCAGATGAAATGTATGGTTAAGGAGTCAATATGACAGTAATAAATGATAAATTTACGGTAAATACTCAGGGATTTTCAGATATTATTGATATAACCCAGAAGGTGAAACATGCTGTATACAGTCATTCACTTCAATCTGCAGTCGTTCATGTTTACGTGGCGGGAAGTACTGTATCGGTTACTAATATTGAATTTGAACCCGGACTTCTTGTTGATTTACCGGAAGCGTTGGAAAAATTTGCGCCTGTTGAGGCTGTTTATCACCATGATGAAACCTGGCATGACGGTAACGGCTATGCTCATGTCAGAGCTTCAATTATCGGAAATTCTACAATGGTTCCCTTGATTGACGGCGCACTTCAATTAGGTCAGTGGCAGCAGATTGTTCTGGTTGATTTTGATAATAAAGCTAGAACTAGAACGGTTTATGTGCAAATTGTGTATTAATTATATTAAACTTAAACTGTTAAAATAAACTTTGTTGTTTATTATTGTTTAAATTTTTGTATCCCAGATGTCTGTATGTTGCGGGTGATACTTTTCGCCCGCGCGGGGTGCGCTGTAAAAATCCTGACTGTAATAAAAATGGTTCGCAAACATCTTCTATTGTTCTGACATCTTCACCTATGGCAGCTGCAATTGTTTCTATTCCTACGGGACCGCCGTCATATTTTTCTATTATTAATTTTAAAAGGCTTCTGTCTGTGTTATCAAGTCCGAAGTTATCAATTTTTAAGATATCAAGAGATTTATTTGCAACATCTTCCGTTATCTTGCCGTCATACTTTACAAGTGCATAGTCCGCAACTCTTTTAACAAGTCTGTTTGCGATACGCGGAGTTCCTCTTGAACGTTTTGCAATTGCATGTGCGCCTTCTTCGGTTATTTCTATATTTAAAATTCCAGCAGTTCTTTTTATAACTTCAGCAAGTTCATTTTCCGTGTAAAATTCAAGTCTGTGAATAATCCCGAAACGATCTCTCAAAGGTCCAGAAAGTTCTCCGGCTTTTGTGGTTGCACCGATTAGCGTAAATTTTGGAAGCGGAATTCTGAGAGTTTTAACTGTCTGGCTTCTCCCTGTTGTCATATCTAAGAAAAAATCTTCCATTGCAGGGTAGAGAATTTCTTCAGCAACTTTATTCAGCCTGTGTATTTCGTCAATAAAAAGAATTTCACTGCCTTTTAACGACATTAGAATTCCTATAATATCTCTCGGGCGTTCTAATGCAGGTGCTGATGTTATTTTTATTTCAACTCCCATCTGTTCTGCAATTACTCCGGCAAGAGTGGTTTTGCCGAGTCCGGGAGGCCCGTAAAAAAGTAAATGGTCTAGCGGAGTACCGCGTTTTTTTGCGGCTTCGATAGAAATTTTTAAAGTTTCTTTCAGTGCAGACTGACCGATATATGTATCAAATGTTTTTGGGCGGATGCTGTTCTCAAAATTTTTATCATTTTCAAAACAGTCTGATTTGATTACCGAATGTTTTTTCTTTTCCGTAATTGTTTTATGTTCAAAGTCGTTGTCGTCTGCGATGATACTCATTGTTTTTCCTTTATATTTATGATAGCATAAAATTAAAGGTTAGGAAATATATTAAGAAGGAGATTTTATGAAAGTATCGGAACGTTTAGAATTAATCCCGCCTTATTTATTTGCGGAAATAGACAGAAAAATTGCCGAAGCAAGAGCTAAAGGTATTAATATAATAAGTTTGGGTATAGGTGATCCTGATACTCCTACACTTCCTCCTATTGTTGAAGAAATGCACAGAGCCGTTGATAATCCTAAAAATCATGATTACCCGCCTTATAACGGCACTGAAAAATTCAGAAAAAGTGCATGTGAGTGGATGAAAAAACGTTTCGATGTTGAGCTTGATCCGGATAAAGAAATGCTTGCAAACATTGGCTCTAAGGAAGCAATCGCTCACGTATTTTTAGCTTATGTTGATAAAGGAGATTATACGCTTGTACCTGACCCCGGTTATCCTGTTTATCATAATGCAACGATATTCGCAGGCGGAACGCCTTTTTCTATGCCGTTATTAGAAGAAAACGGATATCTGCCAGATTTTGATAAAATTCCTGAAGATATTGCAAAAAAAT
Organism: uncultured bacterium; assembly: GCA_949284415.1. Taxonomy (GTDB): domain Bacteria; phylum Cyanobacteriota; class Vampirovibrionia; order Gastranaerophilales; family Gastranaerophilaceae; genus Stercorousia. The sequence continues at coordinate 37,669 of CASDVM010000043.1, forward strand.
CAAAAATTATGTTTTTGAATTATCCCAACAATCCGACTGGTGCGGTTGCTGATTTAGATTTCTTTAAAAAAGCTGTTGATTTCTGTAAAAAATATGATATCTTGCTCTGTTCAGATATGGCATATTCGGAAATGACTTATGACGGCTACAAAGCGCCTTCCGTTCTGCAGGTTGAGGGAGCGAAAGATGTTGCGCTTGAATTTTATTCTCATTCAAAATCTTATAACATGACAGGATGGAGAGTCGGTTTTGTATGTGGTAATGCAGATGCAGTGAAGGCTCTGGGAACAATTAAAAATAATATTGATTCCGGTACATTTAAAGCTGTTCAAGATGCTGCATCTGCCGCGTTTAATGTGGATTCTAAATATATCGAAGATTTAAACAAAATGTATCAGGAACGCAGAGATGCTGCGGAACAAGGTTTTAGAGAACTCGGCTGGAACGTAAAACCTTCTAAAGCAACCTTCTATTTGTGGCTCCCTGTTCCGAAGGGTATGACATCTGAAGAATTTGTTACTTTGATGCTTGAAAAAGCTCATGTTGTAGTACCTGCAGGAAACGGCTACGGCAAATACGGGGAAGGTTATTTCCGTGTAGCTTTAACTAAAGACGTTGAAACAATAAAAGAATGTATACGCAGAATGAAAGATGCAGGCATAAGATATAATTAAATACTCTTTTCAGATGAGTTAATTCTCTTGTATACAGGATGTCTGCATGGTATAATTTTACTATGGAATGTCCAAAATGCGGTTATGAAATCGATGATAAAGCTTTGGTGTGCCCGAATTGTAAAAAGGTGCTTAAACTTGCCTGCCCCATTTGCAAAACTATTAATGAATCCAATACATGCAAAAAGTGCGGTTACGTTATTATAAACAAGTGCCACAGTTGCGGAAAAATTAATCAGACCTTTAGTAAAAAATGTAAAAAATGCGGATTTGATACGGAAAAAAGTGTCATAATGAATGAGTCTAATACAGATGATTTTGTTATGCTTACGATTGATTTCCCTAATTTGAATGACATGAAAAACGTCTTAGGCTCTGCAAAGCTTTTGAATAAATTTAAAATAAATCTTGATAAAATTATTTTTGATTATACAAAATCAATCGGTTTGCGCAGGCAAATTATCGGAAAAACATATGTTATAAGATGCGATAAAGATTATACATTCGGCAGTTCTGCATCAACTGCCGTTAAAACTGCTATAGAACTTTTAAATCTCATAACTGCCATGAACTGTAAGCTGACACGCAAGAAAAGTGCTACGGTTCGTTGTAATATTTTTCTTTTAAAGCGGAATATTGAAGATGATCCGTATAATTTAGATTCAGGATATAATATAAGTCTTTTAAATCAGTTAGAAAAAGGTAAAGAGGATAAAATCCTAAATACTTTTCAGGTTCTGACAGATGATCATGTTACGGATGCAATAAGCGGCGACTATAAAGTATCACCTTTAAATTCCGTTATGGTCGGTGATGATATGGTCATGTTTTACGAGGTTGATTTAAGAGAGTTCGTAAAAGTAGAGTATCCTGAGGATGAAGAAGATGAACAGGAAATAGAAATTCCGAATTTCGTGCAAAATATGCTGATTGAGCAGGACAAGATTGATGGAAATGCTCTAAATAACCTTGACGCTAAAGGGGATGCCGATGCAATTTACGATATAGAAACAATTAATTTTGATGAAATCAACTGTGATTTTATCAGAACAGAGAATGTTGATGTGTTATTTCATATTCTAAATAAATTTCAGAATGTTCCTAAGGGAATTCTTGCTGTTAAAACTGCGGAAATGTATAAACCATACACTCTAAAGGTTTTAAATGCTGCTGCGGAGACAGGTCAATTCAATAATATTATATCTTTAACCTGTTATGATGAGATGAAATATACTCCTTACTCATTTTTCAGAGATTTAGTTTCCGCAATTTTTGAATACACCGTTTCTCAAAAACTGTTTTTTAAAAATGATTTTTCAATGTTTTCTTCTGTTGACCCTGACGGCTTGATAAAAGATTTAATAACATTGCAAAAAAGAGAAAACAACAGTTCTGAAGATACGCGTCATGTTTACTTTGAAATCTTTTTGACGCTGCTTCAGATAATCCCGAAGACTTTAATATTTATAGAAGATTTTGATAAAATTGATTCAAGTTCTTATGATGTTTTAAAATTTTTATTTGAAGCTTTTGAACAACTGGATATCAGTTTCTTAATATCTTATGATAAAGATTTTTCTCTGCACAGAGATTGCCACTTTTTGCTAAGTAAGTCTTATTATACCGAAATAACTTTAAAACCTACATCTTTTGAAAAATTAATTGAGGAAAATAAGATTTATTACCGTAATATTCTGAATAATTTTTATTTTCAGAGAGTTGCCAAATATGCGTGCGGGAGCAGTTTGTTTATTGATATTGCAATGCAGTATTTGATAGAATCCGGTGTTTTTGCTGCAGATGATGACAGTATCGAGATGATTAATCCTAAAACAATTATTATACCATCCAGTCTTGATAAGCTTGTTGCAAGAAGGTTAAATCTTCTTCAGGATGACGGAGACGCAATGAAGTTTTTAACTTCTGTGATACTTCTCGGTACGCGTATTGATTTGGAGACAATTGACAGTCTAGGTTACGAACACAAGGATGAAATTATTGAAAAACTTTCCAATATGGGATTTATGTATCAGTATAACAACTGCATTTATTTTCCTAATTACAATTTGCTGAGGAAAAATTTGCTTGAGACAATAAGCAAAATCTATTTAACGGAAGTTGCACAAGATTTATTTAAAAAAGTATTTAATGAAGATATGCCAAGTCCTGTAAAAGCGTATCTGTATGGCTTATTGGAAGATGTTGAAAAAGAACGTACTCAGTGGGAAATGCTTGCTGAAATTGCCCTTTCTCTCGGCGATTTCAGTGCTTATTTAAACTGTACAAATAAAGTTTTAGAACTGCTTGAACAAAATACTGATACGGAACAGGATGAGAACCTGCAGGCATATAAAATGCATCTTTATGAGGATATATCAAATAATTTGTATGATTATGTTCCCGAAAAGACTTCCGAAATAGCAGGAATTACTTTAAAAAATCTTGAGAAGACACAAGACACGGATCGTATTATAATGTTATGCAATAAAATGATTAACGGTTCATTAATTGCCGGAAATTATAACCATGCATTGGAATTAACACATAAAGTTCTGTCTCTGTTGCCTCCGTCATCTCTAAATCCTGCTGATCCTAATTTTAACAGTTATTTCTTTTTAATGTCAGTTATACACATTCAAATTTTATTTAACATAGGTGCACTTGCTGACTGTCTTGATATAGGTTATAAGGTTCTTAATATTATAAATAATGAGACTATAAAGGTTTTAAAGCCTGATTATATGTCGCAGGATGATTTTGAAGCTTTGGTAATTGACTCTGCCGGATTTGTAGCTCTTGCAAATGTTTTGCTTCTTTGCGGTAATGTTGATGAGTTTTTAAAAATTCTGCGTGGTGAAATCAGTTTTGTTCCAAAATCTTATGATCTTTTCATAACACTCCAAAATTTAATTCATGGAAACGGTATCAAAGATTTTTCAGGAGAAATTTCTGATAACGACAGATTTGGAGCTGTGCTTTTAAATATAATTAATGCCTTTGTTAATTTCTCAGGTGATTATAGGGCATTTGCGGAAAATATTTACAAAGCAAAATTAAGTGCAAAAGTTTATAAGCTGCATCAACTCGAATTCTTTGCTGATTTAATGATAGGTTATTCTTATATGGAACTGGGTTCATATAAAAAAGCAGATTCCATTATATATCAAATTATTAAAACGACAAACGGCAACGGTATGACAACGCTTTTATATGTTGCATGGTATGTTATGAGTGAGCTTCATCTTAAACAAAATAAATATGATGTAGCTTTCGGTATTGTTAATAATTCTCTTATACAGCTTGAGAAAAACAATACAACAAGCGAGTACCTTTTAATGTTGTTTAAATACAATATGTATAAGATTATGATGTTTAAACAGCAGTATGAAAAAGCTGATATTTGTATTGCGCATGCAAAATATATTGCGAAAAAGTATAATATTAATTTTACGTTTGATACTGATAAAAATCATTATGTTGCAATAGAAGATGATGAGGTTTCTTTGGAGGAAGCCGAAGATATACTTGGTATTTCGATGCCTGAAAAAGAACAAAGTTCGGAAAGCGGGGATGTATGAAGATATTATTTGCTTCAGCAGAAGTTGCACCTTTTTCTAAAGCCGGCGGTTTGGCTGATGTTGTCGGCAGTCTGCCTAAATATCTGGAAAAAGATGCACGGATTGCGATATTTACGCCTCTGCACGGATGTATTGACGTAAATAAATGGGGTATAAAAGAGCTTGAAAATTCTTCATTGTGGCTTACATTTAACGGTATGGGACACAAATTCAGACTTTTTATGTGCAAGCTTCCGGGTACTGATATTAACGTATTTTTTGTACATAATGACTGGTATTTTACATGTTTTAAAGAAGTTTATCCGAAGTGGCTTGATCCGAAATATGAACATGAGAGGTATATTGCATTTTCTCTTGCTGTTTTGGAGTATGCAAAACTTTTGAATTTTAAAGCCGATATTATTCATGCAAATGACTGGCATACCGCTATGATACCTGTTTATCTGCACAGCAATTACAGATTTGACGATTACTGGAAAAATACAAAATGTGTGTTTGAAATTCACAATCTCGCATATCAGGGGGTATGGTTTGAAGATGTTCTGGATTTCGCAAATATGCGTAAAGATATTGTCTATAATGAATGGGGAGTTGAACATTACGGCAAAGTCAACTGGATGAAAGGGGCTATAAATTATTCAGATAAGGTTATTGCAGTTTCTCCGACTTATGCAAAAGAGATTCTGACAGGTGAATATGGTGAGGGTATGGATTATACTCTCCGTATGAACCGGAGAAAACTTGTGGGAATTTTAAACGGCATTGATTATGATGTGTTTAATCCCAAAACTGATAAATCTATTGTAAAAAATTATGATGTTAAATCTTTTAAATATAAAGAAGAAAATAAGAAAAAAGTTTGTGAAGAATTCGGATTAAAATATAATTCTGAAAGGCCAATGTACGCAATGGTTTCACGTCTTGTCGGTCAGAAAGGCATTGATTTAATAAGACAGTGTGAAAATGAATTGAGAGGCTTGAATGCTGATTTTGTGTTTTTGGGAACCGGTGAAAAAGATTATGAAAATCTTTTAATATGGCTTTCCAATAATTCATCAAATGTTAGAGCATACATTGGTTATCGAGGGGATCTTGCAAATCAAATTTATGCAGGAAGTGATTTTTACCTGATGCCTTCGAAATTTGAACCATGCGGCTTGAGTCAGCTTATTGCCATGCGTTACGGCTCTCTTCCTGTTGTCAGAGCTACAGGCGGTCTTGAAGATACCGTTACGGGATATCCGCTTAATGATTCTACAGGCTTTAAATTCTGGGGATATTCCGGCCGGGATATGATGCAGGCAATTTCCTGTTCGTCAGGTGTTTACAGGGATAAATACACATTTAATGCTATGCGTAAATCCGCAATGGAAGCTGATTTCTCATGGGGTAGAAGTTCGCAGGTATATTTGAATTTGTATAAAGAATTAATTTGACTGTAAACAAAAGATAAATCAAAATAGAAGTATGCAAAAGAAAAGTTTTGAATATTTAAAACTTCACATCTCAGTGTTGCTGGCAGGATTTACAGGACTGCTTGCAAAACTTATTTCGCTGAATGAAGTTATGACTGTATGGTATAGAATGCTTTTTGCTTTCTTAATATTTTGTTTAATGTTATTTATTATGAAAAAAAAGCCTGTTGAAAATTTTAAAGACGCTTTTAAAATAACAGGCTTAGGTGCGCTGTTAACCGTACATTTGATATTCTTTTTCGGCAGTATAAAATATGCAACTCTTTCAATCGGAGTTGTTTGTTATTCACTTGTAGGATTTTTTACCGTTTTATTAGAACCTTTAATATTAAAGGTAAAATTTTCATTTATAGAGCTTTTTTACAGCTTAATTGCAGTATTTGGCATCTGGCTGATATTTAACTTTGATGCAAGTTACAGATTCGGTATAATTCTGGGTATAATATCTGCATTTCTGTTTGCGCTGTATACTTTGTTGAATAAAGTTGTGCAAAAAGAAAAGTCTTCAAGAAGTATGCTGTTTTATGAACTTTTGGGTGGAGCATTATTTATGACGGTTTTTGTCCCTTTTTATATGCAGGGAACCCATCTTCGGCATATAATTCCTATCGGGTATGACTGGTTGTGGCTTTTTATTCTTGCGTTTTTCTGTACTGTTTTAATGTATTTAATTCATATATCGGTACTAAAATCTTTGTCAGCTTTTACGGTTAGTCTTGCGGGCAATTTAGAGCCTGTATACGGCATATTGCTGGCAATAATTTTTCTCGGTGAAGCTCGTGATTTTACGCTCTCATTTTATATTGGCATGATATTAATATTTTTGTCTGTATTTTCTCAATCTTTAATTAAAAGCGGATGTCTTGAAAAAAGTTATAAAATTTGATACAATTAGTATTGTAGATTAAAATGAAGAGGAGTATAGAAATATGAAAAGATTGTTTATGCCGGAATGTCGGGGGGGGGGGGCTCAGACGGCTTCATTAGTTTTCGGTATTTAAAAGTATAAAAATTTTTATTATTGTAGTGATTTGATACGTTACATATTAAGAGGTGAATCTATGAGAAAAGCTTTTACATTAGCTGAAGTTTTGATTACGTTGGGTATAATTGGAGTTGTTGCAGCTATGACAATGCCGTCATTAATTCAAAATGTAAGAAATCGTGAACTTGAATCAGGGCTGAAAAAAGGTGCATCGGTTATAGGACAGGCTCTCAATATGTATCAAGCTCAAAATGGTGTTCCTATTACATCTGATATAGGACAGCATGAGTTGAAACCTGCAATAATTGACTATTTTAATGTTTTGACTGATTGCGGGTTTGGTCATGATGATGCTGACAGTGCCTGCATAAAAAATTACGGAGACGCTGACAAAGATTCTATGGAATACAAAAACTTTAACGGAAAAGCTTCAATCGATTTAAACAGATTTGATGACGGACAGTTTGTTTTGACCGATGGCAGCCTTATTTTGATTAATAACGCCACATCTAATGATACTAATACATATATTTCGATTGATGTAAACGGCTATAATAAGCGCCCTAACAGGCTTGGACAAGATTTATTTATGTTTCAGATTGATGACAGAGGGGCTTTACTGCCTATGGGTGTAGAAGGTTCGTATTTTTATGATGAAAATGATGCCTACTGTTCTAAAACATCAACTGATAAGAATAACGGCGCAGGATGTACTTATAAAGCCATGTCTGATCCAAAATTTTGGAAAAGCCTGCCTTAAAATAAAAAAAAACTTCGCATATTAAGCGAAGCTTTTTTATCAGTTATAAATTTTTCTTGTCAAATCTGCTTTTCTTATTCTGATGTTTTGCGGGGTAATTTCAACAAGTTCATCATCGCCGATGTATTCCATACATTCTTCAAGAGACATCTCTTTATGTGCCTGCAGAGTTACCATAACATCAGCGGTTGCACTTCTCATATTGGTTAATTTTTTTGTCTTGCATATATTAACAACAATATCCTGAGGTTTGTTGCATTCTCCGATAATCATTCCGCGATAAACTTTTGTTTTCGGGGGTACAAAGAATACTCCTCTGTCCTCGTATTGAGCCAGTGCATAAGGAATTGCTTCACCCTGTTCGTGCGCGATAATAGAACCGTTCCTCTGGCGCGGAATATCGCCTGCATAAGGTCTGTATTCCAAGTATGTATGGTACATAATACCTTCACCGCGTGTCATTCTTATGAATTCGCTTCTGAAACCTATCAGACCGCGAGCTGGAATATGGAATACCATTTTGGTTCTACCTTTGCTGTTGTTCATTTCTTTCATTTCGGCTTTTCTGCCTGAGAGTCTGTCAATACAGCTTCCTGCATAACCTTCCGGAACATCAACAATCAAATTTTCAAAAGGTTCACACTGCACGCCGTCAATTGTTTTATAAATAACTTCCGGTTTAGAAACCTGAAATTCATAGCCTTCACGGCGCATTGTTTCAATTAAAATACCGAGATGAAGTTCACCTCTGCCTGAGACTCTGAAAACATCCGTGCTATCAGTATCTTCAACACGTAAACTTACATTTTTTTCAAGTTCATCATACAATCTTTTTCTTAATTGTCTCGATGTAACAAATTTCCCTTCAGTTCCTGCAAACGGGCTGTCGTTTACTGAAAAATTCATCTGTAAAGTGGGTTCATCAACCTTTATAAGAGGCAGCGGCTGAGGATTTGACAGCGAACAGATGCTTTCACCTATTTGTATATCTGAAAATCCTGCAATACCGACAATATCACCGGCGTAAGCTTCTTCTATTTCAATACGTCCCAGGTCATGAAATCCGAAAAGTTTTGAAATTTTTCCTTTTTCCTGACTTCCGTCCGCATGGATAACACAAACCTGCTCCTGGGATTTTACTTTTCCGTTTTCAATTCTGCCGATTACAATTCTGCCTACATAATCATTGTAATCAAGTGTTGTTGCTCTGAATTGAAACGGTTTTGATGTATCACATGCAGGCGATTTAATGTTATCTAAGATGCAATCCAGCAGCGGAATCATATCTTTTCTTTCATCATCTAAATCTTTTACTGCAAAGCCGTTCAAACTGCTTGCGAAAATAAAAGGAAAGTCTATCAAATCTTCTCTGTCCGTCAATTCCGTAAACAGATCAAAAACTTTATCAAGTGCTGTTAAAGGTTCTGCAGCCGGTTTATCAATTTTATTAATTACAACAATAATTTTCAAACCTAATTCAAGAGCTTTTGATAAAACAAATCTTGTCTGAGGCATCGGGCCTTCTGCCGCGTCAACGATTAATAATGCACCGTCCACCATTCCTAACACGCGTTCGACTTCTCCGCCGAAATCAGCGTGTCCCGGAGTATCAACTACATTAATTTTTGTATTTTTATAATTTATAGAGATATTTTTTGAAAGGATTGTTATTCCACGTTCTCTTTCAAGATCATTACTGTCCAGAACTCTTTCCTGAACATGCTGGTTCGTTCTGAAAGCTCCTGCCTGTCGCAAAAGACAGTCAACAAGAGTTGTTTTCCCGTGGTCAACGTGTGCAATAATTGCTATATTTCTAATATTTTCATTCTGATTTGTCATAGTTCCCTGCCATTAATATTTTGTTTAGTGTAAATAGTACACTTTTATATTATATCAGTAACAATTTATTTTCAAGTAAGGAGTTTTTAAATATTAAATTTTAGCATAATGAATACTATAGAATATGAACGGCTAAATTAAGCGGACAACTTTTTCGTGCGCATCAGCGCACAGTAAAATAGTTTATGTTTATAGTACAATTATTTTTGTAAAGGAGTTACAATGCCGCATTTTTTTATAAATTCAAAAGACGTTAGAAATAATAAAATTGTTATATCCGATAAAGATAATTTTAATCATATTGCAAAATCTCTGCGGATTAAAAAAGGTGAAAAACTCCTTTTAATTGACGAAAATCAAATTCAATACGAAACTGTTGTTGATGAAATTACAAATAAGGAAATAGCGGTTTATGTTGAAAATAGTTATTACTCAAATAGAAGGCTTGATTTTGGATTATATCTTGCACAAAGTCCGCTCAGAAGCGATGCTCAAGTATGCATTATTGAAAAAGCAACCGAACTCGGTTCTGACGGTGTTTATCCTGTTTATACCGATAATTGTGCGCTCAGCAGAAGTGTTATTGAAAAGAAAATTTCAAAATGGCAGAGAATTATGCTCGAAGCTTCTAAGCAATGTGAGCGGGCATATATTCCGACATGTTACGGGTTGACTAATCTGGAAAATATTATAAAATTGAAAAATGAAGGGTTTAGGATTATTGCATTTTGCGAACGGTCCGCAAAACTTTCTCTGCATGAGTATTGTTCAGAAAATCCCGTTCAGCAGGGTGAAAAAATTCTAATAATTATAGGACCTGAAGGCGGGTTTTCAGAAAGGGAATTTGAACTTTTTGAAGATAACAAAATTCCGATGCTTACTCTCGGAAATCTTATATTAAAAGCAGATACGGCTGTTACGATAGCTTTAGGAAATATTATTTATGAATTCGAAAATTATAGAAAAAATTAAATCTGATGAAATTTTATCTGAAATAATTGAAAAATTTGATAATGAAATTTTTCTTGTCGGCGGAACCGTCCGTGATTATTATATGGGATTAGAAAGTACTGACAGAGATATTATCGTAATGGATGAAGATGCACGAAAATTTGCTCTTAAACTTTCGGATTTATTAAATGCTACATTTGTACCACTTGATGAAGAAAATAAAATTTACAGACTTGTTCTGCCTGATAAGATTAATTATATAGACGTAACAAATCCCGCGGGTGATTCTATTGAAAAAGATTTGATGCGCAGGGATTTGACGATTAACGCAATTGCCGTGAATATTCGTACAGGTGATGTAATTGATATATCAGGCGGTGTTACTGATATAAAAAATAAATGTATTAACTATGTTAATGAGTTGAATTTTGTCGATGATCCGCTTCGCTTATTAAGAGTTTACCGCTTTCAGGCATTGTATGGATTTCAGCTCGCGCCGGAAACCATTAACGCTGTATGTAAATATTCTGATTTAATACATAAGCCTGCTGTTGAGCGTATAAATTATGAAATTTTAAAACTTTTCAGCGGTGAATATGCCCATATTGCTCTTGAAAACATGAATAAAACTTGGCTTTTGGAAGAAATTTTTCCGTTTGTAAAAGAACTGAAGCAGGTTCCGCCAAATTCTCATCATCATCTTGATTTGTTTCATCATTCAATTGAAACGGTTAAGCAAGTTCAAAATTTGTATGATGAATCTTCTGATGTTGTAAAAGAGCATCTTAACGGAATTGATTTTGGAGGATTTTCAAGACTTGCTCATTTAAAGCTGGCCGGATTCATGCATGATATCGGCAAGTTTTCTACATGGACAATAGAGGAAGGAAAGCACAGATTTATAAAACACGATGATGTTGGTGCGAAAATGTCTGTTAAGATATTAAAAGATTTGCACTTTTCTAATAAACAGATTGATTATATTTCTTCAATGATAAAATATCATATTTATCCTTCGCATGTAATGACTTCTCCGCAGATAACCGAAAAAATAATGTTGCGTTACGTTAGAAAAATGGATACAAATTCTATAGATGCTGTTATTTTGGCTCAGGCAGACAGGCTGTCTGCACGCGGGCCTGAAATTACCGATGAAATAGTCGAGCGCAATATTACATCTCTAAATATGCTTTTGCGTTTTTATCTTGAAGCAAGGGAGACTTTAAAACCTCTTCCGAAACTGCTTGATGGTAACGATGTTATGAAAATTCTGAATATAAAACCTTCTAAAAAGCTCGGTGAAATTATGGATGCTTTGCATGAGGCTCAAATTTCCGGAGATGTTACTACAAAAGACCATGCTGTTGAATTCGTTAAAAAATTAGTTTAGTATATATTTCGTCTATACTAATCCGGAATATTAAGCGTAATCTTTACAATAATTTACAATTAAATTACATCATTTTTTTATCAAATATCTTATTTTTTGTTATTTTTTATAAAGTTTTTTCGTAAAAATCTTTAAAATTTATTTCATATTTTTCTATTTTTAATAAAAAAATCAATAAATGTTCTTAATATCTCCTTAACAATTCCTTGAAATAAGGCAATTTTTTTTATGCACGTCTTTTAATATTAATGTGTCATTGTTATAATGAGTGTGAAGTTTTAATCCAGACTATATTATGTTAGAAAAAGTTAGTTTAGCTAGTATAAATAGAAATAACAATACCCCGCGCAAGGGTAATGATGCGCAAAAAAATCCGGCATTCAAAGGCGGATTAGCAGATTTGCCTATTTTACTGGTTCAGCAGTGCGAGAAACAACCCATGGTTAATGTCTCTGTGCTTGATCTATCAACCGCTATCATTCCGCGTACAATTGTTGAAACTAAAGAGTCAAACAGTTACGCAGGATTTGAGGCATTCAGACGTGAATCTTCAGGACTTATAGTCAACTGTTTAATCCCAAGCTTTATTGTAATGGGTGTTGCATCTCTTTTGCAGCGTCCGATTATGGGCGGTTTTCATAAGGCTAACCTTATTAATACATGGGCAAACGGGGATTCTATAGATAAAATTCACAAGTTCTACCACGAAGCAAACGGTGCCACTCAGGAAGAGAAAATTTACAATACATTCAGAAATGAACTCGGAAGTCTTTCAGGGGTTGATGCTCATGCTACAAAATATTTTGACGAAATACTTGATATTAAAAAAGATAAAAACGGTAATTTTGTCGGTAAAATAGGTAATGAAAAAGTCCATAATGCTGTTAACGAGTTTGTAAAACTTACTCAATCCGACAAATACAGCTCGAAACAATTTAAAAAAGCGTATAGAGATATAGTTGAAGAAACTCTTGTTGCGGAAAATATTAAATTCCATGGTGATAAAAGTTATTTTTCCAATAATCTTGAATCTCTCTGCGAAGATACTGTTAAGATGCTAAGAGGAGTTGTAAAAGAAAATATTACTGAGGCTGATAAACTCACTAAATACTTTAATAAAGCTAAAAAACTCGTAAACTGGAAGAGTATAGGCGGTTTAGGCATAATTATTCCGCTTGCTGTTTCAATGCAGCCTATTAACAGATGGATTACGCGTAAAACTTCAGGCCGAAAAGGTGCTCCGATTTATAAAGATTTTAACAAAGATACTGAGCACAAAGAACTTACAACTAAAGAAAAACGTGAACTGCTTGCCCAAAAATTTATTTCCATAGGTTCTATGATTGGCGTCTGCGGCCTTTCAATGTTTATGGACAGACCAATCTTGAAGAATATTTTCCAGTTTAAAGGTATTTTCCCGACAATGGATCAGGCAAGAATAATTTCTACAGCAACTTTCGCAAGCCGTATGGGGGCTTCTGAAGACAAAAATGAACTGCGTGAAGCAACCGTAAGAGATATTGCAACATTTTCAAGCTTTTATTTTCTTGGCGATTATGTCGCAAAAGGTATTGCAACTTTCTTAGAGCATAAACATAAAAAAGAAGGAGTTCACCTGATTAACCGATTAAAAGAAGCACCTGATAAAGATGCCAATATGTTCAAAAAATTCTGGCACTGGGCTAAACACACTTCTTTGAAATCTTCAGATGAACTTGCAACGCATAATGACAAGCGTTTGAGAACTATCTGTCAGATTGGCAATATCGTATTCTCATTACTTGCATTAGGCGTATTTATCCCGTTATACACAAGGTCGAAAACAAATAAAAAACATGCAGCAGAACTTGCGAAGCTGGAAGCGGAAAAACAGAATAATTCCGCATCCTTAAACGCATCCTCTCCGTCAGCCGGACGAACATCGGAGTCGTCTAAAACGGTTGAGAATTTATCATCAAATACTGCCGATGATTTCTCAAAATCTTTAATCAAGGATAACACTGCGTTTAAGTCATTTTTTAATTCGTAAGGAGAAAATTAATTATGAAAATTCAACAAACTACCCCGCAAATACAGCAAAAACAATATAAAAATAATAATAACATTAAATTCACCGGTGCATTTGATGCATTCACCATGGGCTTAAGATTTTTGGATACTAATCAGGCCTGGGGGGCTAATCTTGTAGATTTAGGTTCAATGGTTATACCGAGATCTGTGATTGATTTAACAAACAGAGGCCCTGCAGCCGGTATGGAAACTGTCCGCAGAGAAGGCTCAGGCACGGCAAACCATTCACTTGTCGGGGTATACGGAACGATAGCAGGTGTTGCACTCGCTTCTGCTTTGAATAAAAAATACGGTATTAAAGCTCAAAAAATGTTTGTTGATGATGATACTCTTGAACTTTTAGGAAAAGCGTGGGATAAGCAGGTTAAGGCAGGAAATAAAGAGCCCTTAAATGATTATTTGAAAGATGTTTTAGGTTCGGCTGAAACAAGGGTGGGTGATGATTGGATTAAAATCCCGGAAAATAAGCTCAATGATGTGGTTGAAAAATTCAGTAAAGTTTTAAATGACGATAAAGCTCCGGCTGTTATTTCCAAGGATTTAAAAGAATATGCTCATTCAGTAATTACTCAGGCTACAGGATCTGAAAATACCTTCAGACTGGCTAAAGATCAGAAAACATCTTCTTTAGGAAATATCATAGACAGTGTCTATAATGTTACAAGAACATTTGTTAATAAAAATGAAAATATTGTTAACTCTTTTACAAAAGAGTTAAAAGATAACAAATATCTTTCTGATTTGAAGCGTATGAACCTCAGCCGTTCGCTTCTCGGTATCGGAATCGCATCTGCAATAGGTATGTCAATTCAGCCTTTGAATATTTATTTGACCAAGAAAAAGACAGGCAGTGATGGCTTTGTCGGTGTTGAAGGCAGAGAAAAAGATAATTCAGGTTTATTTAAGGTTTTGAAAGCAGGAGCCGCAGCGTTATTTGGCGGAGCTGTTATATCTACTATCGGTCTTGACGGCGGAGTAAAAGGTATTTTGAAAAAAATTCAATTTAAAGGTCTTATTCCGACATTGGATCAGTTTAAATTTATTTACGGTGTTACTATTATGTCAAGATTTTTGGTAGCACGTGATAAGGACGAACTTAGAGAGTCTGTTGTAAAAGATGTCTTAGGTTTCTTTAACTGGCTTGTACTCGGTAATTTTGTGGCTAAAATGACTGCAAATGCTATGGATCAAAATCTTTTGAACTACAGTGAAAAAGAGCACGGCAAAGGATTCTTTAATAAAATTATAAAAGCTCCTCTTGTAACAAGAGACGAAGTTCTTTACAGAGGTTTGAAAGCTGCGGGCATTGATACTGTAGAAAATAACAAAGCTTTGAAATTTAAGCAGTTGATAAAGAAACTTTCATCTTCTCAAGTTAATGATGCTATAAGAAAAGAAACAAAAGGCAAATTAAGAGCATTAAATATTGCGCAGGTTGCCGGATACTTATATTCCGGTCTTGTACTCGGTGTAGGTATTCCAAAACTTAATATTTATATGACAAATAAGTCAGAGGAAAAACGTAAAGCAAGGATTGCTGCTGAAAAAGCAAAGCAGCAGCCTGTTCAGCCGTCTGCAAGCGATCAGTATCAGGCAATGATTAAACCTGAAAATCTGGCTTTCTTAAGCAGTCAGATGTAAAAAAAATACTGATTATCCTGAATTTTGTATTAATTATGGCAGTTACAGGCGTATCGGGCAATCTTTAGGAAATTCATAATGATTTATGTCATAGTAAATATCATAGCAAAAGCCTGTTTTTACAATCATTTGTGAACCGTCAACAAAACGTAATGTTGCCATGTTTTCATTTAGAAGCTGTCTTTTTTGGATTTCAAAACTTTTTACATAAGGTTTATGCATTTTTTTATGCATAATTATAGTTTAATATTACCTCATATATTTTTTGGTCAATAAATGTACAATTATTATATATTTAGTAGAGATGATGTTATAAAAATTCTGGCAGAAAATATAAGAGTCGAACTGGCAAGAAAAAAATATTCTCAGGAATACTTGGCTTAACAAGCTGATATACCCTGCAGCATTTGTACCGTATTGAAAATGAAAAAAGTTTGCCCTACAATTCTTTTAGTTGCCAATATCGCGAAAGCTTTGGATGTTTCACTTGACAGATTGCTGCCAATTTTATAAATAAAATCACCTGTTTGTATATTACAACAGATGATTTTATAATTTTAATTGAATATTTATATTATCCTAGCTGGCCATTGGCACCTGAAACAACTTCGATAATTTCCTGAGTAATTGCAAATTGGCGTGTTTTATTGTATTCAACAGATAATTCGTTAATCATTTTTTCCGCGTTGCTGGTAGCAGCTGACATTGCTGTCATTCTGCTTGCGAGTTCACTTGCCTGCGCTTCCAATAATGACTGGTATAAAATGTTTGTCATATACATAGGAACAACTTTTTGCAAAATATTATGCATATCCGGCATAAATTCCATTAAAGGATCTATCACATTATCATGAAGTTTTTCTTCATCATCATGCAAACCTTTGAGCGGCAATATTGTCCAGTTTTCAACAAAATAGCTCATCATATTTTTAAATCTCGTTGTTATAACTTCAATTTTGTCTATTTTATGAGATACAAAATATTCTGCAATATCTTCGATTATTATTTTAGCCCCTTCACCTGAAGGGTTATTTGCAACGCCGAGATAGGTTTTCACAATTTCGCAGTCAAAATCTTTACATTTCCTTTTTAAAGAAGAAATGCCCTTTTGTCCGACTATAAAGAGAATTGTTTTGATGCCCTGATTCTGATAATCTTTTATGGTCTGCAGTGTTTTTCTGACTACATTGGCATTATAAGCTCCGGCAAGACCTTTGTTAGATGTTATAACAAGAAGTCCTACGGTTTTTATTTCTCTTACCTTCAAAAGTTCTGGATAATTATCAACTGCTGATTTAATCTTGAGACTTTGTGCGCTGTATGAACCAACAGATGCTAAAAGCTTTTTGAACATACCGGTGAGTTCAAATGTAAACGGCCTTGAGGCTTTAACAGTATTTTCAGCCTTTTTAACCTTTGCTGCTGCTACCATTTTCATTGCACGTGTTATTTTTTGTGTACTTTTGACGCTCTGTATTCTGTTTTTTATATCTTTCAAATTTGCCATTTTTTATACCATTGCTTACAAGTGCTTTCAAGGCGCTTTTTGTTTGTTTTGCATTAACTTGTTCTGTTTTTGGATTATGTCATCCCGAACGTCAGATCGACCTCTGTGTTTCAGGATCTTTGTTTATCCCTCGCACCTTTTAGCTTTATAATAAGCTAACCTTTCGTTGGTTTTAGTTAGAATGTTTTCTTAAAGTTTTGCAATGCCTGTTTAAGCTGTTCTTTATCGGCATCTTCAAGTTTTGCTCCTTCATTAAGTCTTGAAGCAAGATCAGAAAGGTTTGTATTAAGGTATGCAAACCATTCTTTTTTGAATTTACTGATTTCAGTATTGGCAACATCATCAAGAATTCCTTCGTTTGCGGCAAACAAAATTGTAACCTGTTCTGCAACGCTTAAAGGGTTATATTGAGGCTGTTTCAACACTTCCGTCAATTTTTCGCCTCTTAATAATTGATTTTTTGTTGCCTGATCAAGATCTGATGCAAATTGCGCAAAAGCTTCAAGTTCTCTGAATTGTGCCAGATCAAGTCTTAACTTTCCTGCGACCTGCTTAATGGCTTTAGTCTGTGCTGCTCCGCCTACACGGGATACTGAAATACCTGCGTTGATAGCCGGTCTTACGCCCGAGTTAAACAGGTTTGATTCTAAGAAAATCTGCCCGTCAGTAATAGAAATTACGTTTGTCGGAATGTAAGCGGAAACATCTCCAGCCTGAGTTTCGATAATAGGCAGGGCTGTAATGCTGCCTCCGCCCAATTCATCATTAAGTTTTACTGCACGTTCAAGCAATCTTGAATGCAGGTAGAATACATCACCCGGATATGCTTCACGTCCCGGCGGTCTTTTAAGAAGCAGACTCATTGCACGGTATGCCTGAGCGTGTTTTGACAAATCATCATAAATGATTAAAACATCTTTGCCCTGCTCCATAAATTCTTCACCTATTGCAACCCCCGCAAACGGAGCGATATACTGTAAAGGTGCAGCTTCATTGGCTGTTGCCGATACAATTATTGAATATTCCATAGCACCGTGTTCTTCCAGAGTTTTTGCAATTTGTGCAACGGTTGAAGCTTTCTGGCCGATTGCAACATAAATACAAATTACGTTCTGCCCTTTCTGGTTGATAATCGTATCAATAGCAATTGCCGTTTTACCTGTCTGTCTGTCGCCGATGATTAATTCACGCTGTCCTCTGCCGATCGGTGTTAAAGCGTCAATAGCAGTTAAACCTGTCTGCAAAGGCTGATGAACTGACTTTCTTGCAACAATACCGGGGGCAACTCTTTCAATCGGGCGTGTTTTACCTGCCTCAATTTCACCTTTTCCGTCAATAGGCTTGCCTGTCGGATCAACAATTCTTCCTATGAGAGCATCGCCGACAGGGACTGATGCAATTTGTCCTGTTGTCTTAACGGTCATGCCTTCTTTAATCTGGGTATATTCTCCGAGAATTACTACACCGACATTATCTTCTTCTAGGTTCAGTGTAATTCCCAGAGTATTTTTCCCGTCTTCAAACGTTACAAGTTCATTTGACATTACATTTCTCAGTCCGTATATTCTTGCAATACCATCTCCGACTTCAATTACCGTTCCCGTATTTGATACTTCGGATTGAAGGTTGTAGTTTTCGATTTTGCTTTTAATTATAGAACTGATTTCATCCGGTTTAATAAGTGCCATAATTTCCCCTTTATATTATATTTTTGCTTAAACTTTCCAATTTATTTTTCAGGCTGTTATCAATGACATCGTCATCAATTTTTATAATCAGCCCTCCGATAATTTCATTATCTAATAGCCAGCTGACGTTCACCTGTTTTTGTAATTTTGCTTGAAGTTTTTCTGTTAATCTTTGTTTTCTGTCTTCAGAAAGCTCAACCGCAGAAACAACTTCAACACGTTTAATATTATTTATATCATCAACTTCGCTTTTATAGCATTGAATAATTTGATCTAATTCATTAAATCTTTTTTTGTCAATCAGCACTTTCAGGAAATTAGCTGTTTTATCACTGATTTGATTTGCAAAAACGCTGTCGATTATTTCATTTTTTGTATTTATTGAAATTGACGGGTTTTCAAGAACTTTTACAAGTTCATCAGATTCAGATGTGATTTCTTTAACAGTATTCAAATCATTCAGTATCGCTTCATATGTCATTACACCGTCTTTGCCGACTTTTATTAAAGAATCCGCATAATTTTTTGCTGATGTAGAAATTTGTTTTTCCGTATTGCCAATCATAAGATTACACCTTGTCTATATTTTCAATGCTTTCATCAATAAACTTGTTATGAAGTTCAGGATTATTAGCGATAGAGTTTTTAATATGTTGTTTAGCAAGTTCTATTGATGCACGTAAAGTTTTTGCCGTCATTTGAGCAGATAAAGTTTTTTCTTCGGCAGAAATGACTCTTGAAATATTTTTTTCTATAAGTTGAACCTGTTCTTCTGTATTTGATAATATTTGTCTGGCAATTCCTTCACCTCTTTGCGAGGCTTCATCAAGACGCTGTTTAATATCTTCATTAATATGTTCGATTGATTTTTCGGCATCAAGAAGTTTATTTTTTGCATTTTCGCGTTCATTCTTTGCATTATTAATTGTGTTAATGATATCCTGTTTTATTTTTTCAACACCGGAGGATATATTTAATTTTTTGAACAATACTGCAAAAATAATCAGCAATACTGCAAAATTAAAAGTATTTGATTCAACTATTAAGTTCCAAAAATTTGCCAATTCGTTCATATTAACTCAAAATCCTGTTTACAAGTTCAATATCGGGATTTTCTATTTTTGTGTCTATCCCTGTTATTTTGGAAGATATTACTTCTGCCAGATCTTTAACTTTTGCTTTCAGTTCTTCTGTTGTAAGCTGGGCTTCCTGCTGAAGGTTTGATTTGGCAGAAGCTATTTCTTCTCTTGATTTTTCTTTTGCCTGTGCTGTCATTGCTCTGGAATTTTCGTTGGCAGCATTAACTTTATCTGCAACAAGTTTTTTTGAATCCGCAACTGATTTATTTAATTTTGCTTCTCTGTCTTTGAGAATAGCATCTGCTCTTGCGTTAGAGTTTATAGCATCATTTTTTGCATCATTTATGAATTTTTCACGTTCATCCATGACTTTTTCAATCGGTTTATAAAATATTATATTCATTATGATTGTAAATATAATAAAACTTATTGCTGAAACTAAGAATGTTGCGTTAAATTCCATTGTTTTTCTCCGATTATTTGCCTAACAATAAGAAAGCGATAACGAATGCGTAAAGTGCACAAGCTTCTGATAATGCTGCACCGAGAAGGAAAAACCCGAAAGCTTTGCCTGCTACTTCAGGCTGTCTTGAAACTGCATCCATCAAACCTTTTGTAGCGAAACCGATACCCAGTCCTGCGCCTACTGCACCAAAACCGATTGCAATACCTGCACCTAAATGTGCCATTTGTGAAATTGTAGCTGTGTCAACCATTTTTTTCTCTCCTTTATTTAATACTTTTTATCAAAGTAACTAATGTTCCTCTCCTGTCGCTGAACCTATATAAGCTATTGTCAGCATCATAAATACGGTTGCCTGAATAAATGCAACCAGTATTTCAAAAAGCATTATCGGAAGCGGCAGAAAATATGCCAATCCGCCTAATGCTATCGATACAAGAATTTCGCCTGCAAATATATTTGCAAAAAGTCGGATTGCAAGGCTTAAAGGCCTTGTAAACATTTCTAAAAGTTCAACAAGCGCCATTACAATTCCCGTAAAACTTAATTCATGCAAAAAGAATTTCGGTCCTTTAGCACGAATTCCCATAAATACATAATATACTAATACTATAATTGCCATAGCGGCGGTTAAGTTAATATCATTTGTAGGAGAAGCAAGTTCTCCACCGTTTTTCAGGTGGATTATTCTTAGAGGAAGCTGTCCCATTAAATTTGCCGTAACTATAAACAAAAACAGAGATGCAACAAGCGGAATATGACGTCTGTTATCATTTTCTACCATTGTGTCAAGTGTTCCGCAGAAAAATTTCATAATGCTTTCGGAAACTGCCTGAAGTTTTCCGGGAACAAGTGATAAATTCCTTGTGGCAAGAACAGCGAAAATTATCACAACTGCCATTGCAAACCACATTGTAAATATGGTATCAAGGTTAACACTTATAGCATGACCTCCGAGATTTAGTGTGTAAATCCAATGTTCCATGATAGATTCTCTCCCTTACGAATTTATTTTAACTCCCTGAAAAAAAAATCGCAAATATTTTTTTGTTTGTTCTAAAATTGTTTATGTACAATGATTTCGGAGTTCATGGTGTTGAAAATTATACATTTAGACGAAATTGATTCGACAAATTCTTATGCAAAATTAAATTTTGATAAATTTGATGATAAAACAGCAATTTCTGCAGATAGGCAGACAGCCGGGCGCGGGCGCTATGACAGAAAATGGATGGATCTCGGATCCGGTAATTTATTTTTGTCTGTGGTTTTGAAGCCGTCAAATGATTTAAAGCAGGTTTATGCCTGTATGCCGCAGTATTTGGCTGTTGTTTTATCAGATATTTTAAGAGATTACGGTATTTCTCCTTCAATAAAGTGGCCGAATGATGTATTGGTGAACGATGCCAAAATCGCAGGCATTCTTTGTGAATGTGTTATGAGAAAAAATATTTTTCAAGGATTAGTTTTAGGTATAGGTGTTAATTTGAATGCTCAAAAAGAGGATCTTGCAAAAATACATGATAAGGCAGTAACATCTTTAAATGTAGAACTCGGATGTGCATACGTGGATAAACAGGTATTTGCCGAAAAATTACTATCTGCTTTTTTTGAAAATTATGATGAATTTTTGAATAAAGGCTTTGTATATATCAAAGATGAATATATAAAATCATGCAAATTTTTAGGAAAAGACATCTGTGTGAAAGGTTTCCGCGAAGAAATTACGGGTATTGCAAAAGATATTTCCGATACAGGTGCTCTTGTCCTTGAGAATAAAGGAAAAGATGTTATTTTAACAATGGGTGATATATCAGGAGGTTAATTTATGAAAAAGCTTGCTTTGCTCGGTTCAGGTGAAAATTCGGTACTTAATGCGATTATAAAATATTTTAAAGATAAGGATGTTGAGATATCTATTTTGTCTGACAACGAGCATTGTGATTTTTATTTAAAATCAAAAGATGAAGGTTTTGACGCAAAATATCTCCCTGTAGAAAAGACTTTTGAATATTTTTCATCGCATGATTTTGATTTAATTGCTCTTTGCGATTATAGAAACGCATTATGCGCTGATGTGCTGGAAACAGGCAGGTTTATAACTATTCATCCGTCATTGCTGCCTGCATTTAAAGGGAAAGATGCAATCGAGCGCGCTTTTATGACAGGAGTCAAGGTGTCAGGTGTAACCGTCTATTCTTTAAATTCAAACGAGAACGATGAAAAAATTATTGCCCAATATCCTGTTTTAATCAGTAATGAAACTCATTTTGATGAATTCAAGTCTGAAATTTATTATGTAGAATCAAAACTTTATCCCGTTGTAATAGATAAACTCTTGAAAGATGAAGTTTTTGATTTCCCTGATTTGATGAACAGTTGTTCCTGCGAAGGAGGATGCGGTGGTTGTCATTAAAATCTTGTTAAATCCGAAACGGTTGTTTCCAGTGCATTTGAAAGCTCAATAAGGGTGTCAAGCGATGGTTTTGAGAAAGCTACTTCGATTTTTCCCATAAAATTAAGGCTTATATTCATTTTATCCGCCAGTTCCTGCTGCGTCAGACCAAGTTCTTTACGTCTATGTTTTATATTCTGTCCTAATTTTACGTAGAATTCAGAATTCATACGTACAGTTTATACGTAAAGTTTTATTAATTATACGTACTGCTAATACGTAAATTATGCTATAATTAGTATATGGAGGGATTTGCAATATGAAAATTAGAGCTTTTGCATCAGATGAAGGTACTGCATGCGCAGGGCATTTTGAGAATATTCGCAGAGTTGCCTTTACCCTGGCAGAGGTTTTAATTACATTGGGTATTATAGGTGTAGTAGCTGCTATGACTCTGCCTTCTTTGATAAATAATTATCAGCATAAAGTTCTTGAAACGCAGTTTAAAAAAGCTTATTCTATATTGTACCGGCTTGTATTACAGGTGCAGAATGAAAGCGGAATGCCATTGAACGTAAAAGATTATTCGTATTCTTACACCGGTGATAAATATAAACTTTATAATGCTCTTAAACCTTATATAATAGCTAATTTTTGTAATAATACAGGCTGTATAGACAGAATTGAAGTTGATGATGGTAGCAATCAACCTATTCAAAATATGAAAAATTACCATACTTATAATAATGCTAATAAAAATACTTCTTCTTATTTTATGGAATGCGGCGGTTTTATACTGCCTGACGGAATGTCTGTTTATGTAGAAAATTACAATGCTAAAAATTTAATGTTATCAGTTGATGTTAATGGTGTAGGTAAACGCCCTAACCGCTGGGGACATGATTTGTTTACGTTCTCAATTGATAACGAAACAGGAAAATTAATCCCTAACGGAGTTGATGGAGCCTATTGGGGAGTTGACCGCAGAGAGGAATATTGTTCATTAACAAATTCAAATAAAAATAACGGCATTACCTGCTCCTATTATGCATTGAATGATCCGAATTATTTTAAAAATCTACCATAAATTGTAGACTGTTATTTTGTATTGGTGTATAATTGGCATGTAAAAAAGGGGGTCCGGACATGTCTATAGATGATGCATTGGTTATGATTTTGGCAGGCGGCGAAGGGAAAAGGCTCTATCCTTTAACTAAAGACAGAGCAAAACCGGCTGTTCCGTTCGGCGGAAGATACAGAATTATTGATTTTGTTCTCAATAATTTTATAAATTCCGGATTTTTTAAGATTAAGGTTTTAACGCAGTATAAATCTGATTCTTTGAATAAGCATATTACAAGAGGCTGGGCTTTATCTCCTTTTTTAAATCAATATGTAGATCTTGCTCCTGCACAGATGAGGACAGGTTCTGACTGGTACAGGGGAACTGCCGATGCTATTTATCAGAATGTTTTTCATATAACTGATGAAGATCCTGATTATGTCTGTATATTCGGAGGCGACCATATTTATAAAATGGATGTTTCGCAGATGCTTGATTTTCATAAAGAAAAAGGAGCAGATTTATCTATTTCAGCAATTCCAATACCAATTGAGGAAGCATCAGAATTTGGCATTATTGAGGTTGATGATGATTGGAGGCTTATAAATTTTGTAGAAAAGCCAAAAGACAAGCCTAAATCAATCCCGGGTAATCCTGATATGTGTCTTGCTTCAATGGGGAATTATATATTTAACAAGAATATTCTGCTTGAAGCACTGGATAGAGATGAAGAAATTAAAGAATCCTCTCATGATTTCGGGAAAAATGTTATTCCAATGCTTTTGAAAGACGGGAAGAATATTTATATTTATAATTTTAACAATAATTCATTTCCCGGAATGACTGATACTGAGCGCGGTTACTGGCGTGATGTAGGAAGTATAGATGCTTACTGGCAGGCAAATATGGATTTATTGGCCTATGATCCTGAACTTAATTTATATTCTCAGGATTGGCCTCTGCGAACTTTCAATTACAATTATCCTCCTGCTAAATTTATATGGGCGGAAGGCGAGCGTGTAGGTATGGCAACAAATTCCATGGTATCGGAAGGATGTATTGTATCAGGCGGCGGTTTGTCAAGGTGTGTGCTTTCTCCGAAAGTTAAAGTTAACAGCTATTCGCAGATTTCTGAGAGTATTTTGATGGAAAATGTTGAAATCGGACGTCATTCAAAAATCAAGCGGGCTATTATTGATAAAAATGTTATTGTTCCGCCGAATACGAGAATAGGCTTTAACCGCGAAGATGATATAAGTCGGGGATTTCATGTTTCGCCTGGCGGTGTAACGGTTGTTCCCAAAGGCGCAAAACTTTAAGCTGGTATTTTTTTTATATTTGATTTATTATATTTTAGCAAAAAATTGTAAATCTTTATTAATAAATAGGGATATTAAAGCAATTATTTACCTTCACGTGCTTTATAAACTCGGGTAGTAAAATGGCGCTGTTAAGTATAAAATCATACATTACAAATACCCCGCTGTATAGAGGTGCGGCAAGTATCTATCGCGGTGCAAAACAAAAGGGTCTGGATGTTGTTCCGGAGTCTGTATATTCCAATGATAGAGTTATTAAAGGTATAAAAAAGACAGGGGAGAAAATTTCCTCAGCAGAACAACGATTGATTTTAGGCGCTTCAGCATTAATGTCTCAGCCGTTTATTGATTGGAATAACAAAAATGTCGATGAAAAAACAAGAAAAGTTTCTGTTGCAAGAACTGTTGCAAAAATTATCGCAGGAACTTTGACAGGATATTATATAAGGAAAGGCTGTATAAAAGGAATAAAAGCGCTTTCACAGATCCCCGGAGAAAATGTGCCTAAATGGAAAACGATTTTTACTCCCAAAAACGTAAAAGATAATACATCCGATGCATTTATTCAGTACCGTAATGCAATGGGAACTGTTGTTGCTCTCGTTGTTATGATGTTTACCAACTTTTTAATTGATGCACCTTTAACTAAATTTTTGACAAATACATTTATCAAACGTGGGGAGGATAAGAAATGAAGTCTCCTGCCCAGCTGTTTTCTGATTTTAAAACGGTAATGTATAAAAAGTACGGAGAAAACCCCGGACAGATGCTTGTTCACACGGGTGTTCTCGGTTGGATTTTGTCTTCTCTTGCGCAGGTTACTGCAGTTGTATTTAACGATAAAATTTCACCTGAACAGAAAACGTTTCTTATTCCGCAGGAAGCAGCTGATGCTTTTGTAAATATTGTATCATTTTATGTTATCACAAGTTCATTTAAAAATCTGGCGTCAAAATTAGTTTCTACGGGCAAGCTCACTACAAAACCGATTAAAGAGTTTTTAACAAAGCAGGGTGTAACTTCATCGGAGCATATCGGAAAATTAGGCTTTAATATTGAAAATATGGCAAATTTTCAGGATATTAAAGGTGAGTATAAAGCTTTCAAAAACGGTGTTGATGTTGTTGCAAGTACGGCAGGGTCAATTCTTTCATGCAACATTGTAACTCCTGTTTTGAGAAATGAATATGCATCTAAACAGCAGAAAAAAGCTATTGCCAAAATGCATGGCACGGATACTCATGAGTTGAAATCCCCGCGAGGAATTTCCATGGATACTTATATAAAACTTTCTTCTGCAAAGTATTCTTCAGGTTCTCTAAAAATATAGCATTTTAATAACTCCGGCTGCGATAAATGTAAGCATCATAAAAAATACTGCAGTAAGCTTGTAAAAAGAAGTATTTGTAATTTCATCGGCATTATCATGTTTAAACTGGCATATTGTCGTTTTAGAGTAATCGTTTTTCAGTTCATTTTTTGTTTTTTCAAATGAGGAGTGAAGCAGTCTTTTAAATGTGTATATATTTTCAAGGTCCTGTCTTGCAAGAGGGTTAGAAATTGCGATTTTTTTTATTTTGATGCTGTCGATGTTATTCAGCTCATTGTCAACATAGGCGGAAAGATTTGATTTAAAATCTTCATACTGTTTTGTCGCATAGGGATTTTCAATTTCTTCATTTTGAATTTCTATAAATTTGTTCATCATGTTTTGCATAGAGATAAATTTTTCCATGCATTCGGGACAATTTTCGAGATGTCTGCGGACGCATTCTTTTAGTTTTGAACTTAATGTGTCTTCTATATAAAAATTCAATAAGGCAGTAACCTGTTCGCATGTAAGCTGGTTATTCATTTGTATTTCTCCTTTTTTAGATATATGCTTTTAAGTCTTCCTGCAGTTTACCTCTGGCTCTTGCAATCCTTGATTTTACCGTCCCTATGCTTGAATGTGTTGCTTTTGCAATTTCTTCATAGCTGAGCCCCTGAAGTTCTCGAAGAATTATTGCAATTCTAAATTGTTCAGGCAGTTCCAGAATCGCATTTTTAATAATTCTTTCAAGTTCAGAGGAAATACATTTTTCATGCGGTTTGCATTTTTTATCAAGAAGCTGAAATTTTATGGGCGGTGTATCTTCCGTTTCATCATCAAGTGAAATAGTTTCGGCTTTTCGCCGGCTTTTGCGGAGTTCATCATAGAAAAGATTTGTTATAATCTGATTAAGCCAGCTTTTAAATAATTTTGGATTTTTTAAATTATGTATATTTTTAGCAACACGCAAAAGCGCTTCCTGAGTCAGATCCGAAACATTTTCTTTGCCCCTGCTAAGGTATGAAAATGCCGCAAAGACATTTTTCTGCTCCCGTTTTATAAGTTCTTCCAGAGCTTTAAAATCGTTTTGCTGAGATAGAACAACTAGTTCTTCCAGAGGCATTTTTTTATACTGCAGTTTGTTGCCTGACATAAAATTCTCCTTACATGTATAGTAAGAAATTTTTGTCAGGAAATGCTCATTCCTTATTACATAGCCAATGGAATATATTTTTTATTCAATAATTTTAATCCGCAGAGATATATCCTTTTAATGCAGTGTATGACGCAACGTATGGTGAGGCAAGGTATATTGAGCCTTCAACGTTCCCCATTCTTCCGCGGAAGTTTCTGTTTTGGGTGGCAAGACAGACTTCTCCGTCAGCAAGTGTGCCGGCATGAACTCCTACACATGGACCGCATCCCGGCGGAAGGATCGTTGCATTTGCCTCTACAAATATAGATATAAGACCTTCATCAAGAGCCTGTAAATAAATATCTTTTGATGCAGGACAAATAAGCATTCTCACATCAGGATTTATTTTTTTGCCTTTTAAAATTTTTGCAACAACTCTCAAGTCTTCAATTCTGCCGTTTGTGCATGTGCCGACAAAAACCTGATCCACTTTTACGTCTTTTAATTCTTCAACAGGTTTTGTGTTGTCAACTGTATGCGGGCATGAAACCGTATGCCCGATATCCTGAGCATTGATTTTTATTACACGTTCATAAAGAGCGTCAGAATCAGGCTTCAAGCTTCTGAATTTATCTTCGCGTCCGCGTGATTTTAAAAATTCTTTTGTTTTTTCATCCGCAACAAACAAACCTGCCTTTGCACCTGCCTCAACAGCCATATTGGCAAGTGTAAATCTTTCAGACATAGACATATTTTCAATTGTATCACCGCAAAACTCTAAAGCTTTATAAGTTGCTCCGTCAGCGCCTATCATACCGATCAGGTGAAGCATCAAATCTTTTGAGCAAATTCCTTCTTTAAATTTTCCTGTTACTTCAATTTTAAAAGTTTGCGGAACTTTTAGCCATGTCTTGCCCAGCGCCATTGCAACCGCAATATCTGTTGAACCCATTCCTGTGGCAAAAGCTCCTAGTGCACCGGAAGTACACGTATGAGAATCCGCCCCTACAAGAATTTCACAAGGATTTACGAAAGTTTCAATAAGTCTCTGGTGGCATACGCCTGCTCCTACATCTGACAGGACTGCTCCGTATTCTTTTGAAAAATTCCTAAGAACTGTATGTGTATTTGATAGCTCTTTTCTGGGGCTTGGAGAGGCATGATCAATAAATAAGATCGTTCTTTCAGGATTATTCAGCTTGTCTTTTCCTAATTTTTTGAACTCCTGTACCGTTAAAGGACCGGTGCCGTCTTGCACTGCACACACATCTGCTTTTACGATTACAAGTTCTCCTGCTTTAACTTTTTTTCCCGCATGTTCTGATATAATTTTTTCTGCTAAAGTCTGCCCCATAACCTTCCTCCTGTTTTTCATTAATATAGCAAAAAAAAACGACTGCATCAAGTCGTAATAATAAAAAGGGAAAGGAAACAAAATATATTAATCTTAATCAGATATTAATCTTTATTTATCAACATTTTTATAAATCATCTTAAAAGTAAATTCATTTTGTTTGCAAA
>CASDVM010000044.1 GCA_949284415.1 uncultured bacterium
TAGTATCTTCTTAAATTTAAAATCGCAATCCCTTGTTATAACAAGTTTTTCGGGGGGGGGGCGATTCTCAGCTCTTCTCTATCCATAACTTTTGCCTCCTAAAATTTAAAAACCATATTTTTATTATTTCCGATTTTTCGTATTTTGTCAATATAAATAATTAATTAAACATTAATTTTTATGACTTTTTACAATTTAACGTTAAAATATAATTATAAGAGTTTTTGTAAAAGGAGTTGACGTGTATGCCAAATTTTGAGAAGTTTACAAATTATTCTCAGGAGCTGTTAAATTCTGCAGGTGCAATTATGCAGGAGCACAGAAATTCAGAGATGCAGCCGGAGCATATAATGCTTGCCATGATTAAAGATAACGGCGCGATAAAAGATTATTTAGCCGAATTAAAACTATTGGAGCAGGGATTTATAAATAAAATTGTTTCAGTTGTAAATTCTTTCCCGACCATTTCCGGTCCGCCTTCGGGACAGGTATTTTTGTCAACGCAGACATACAGACTGCTGGATCTTGCAGGGCAGCAGGCAGAGGAATTTAAAGATGAATTTATAAGCGCGGAATCAATTCTTCTTGCTATGACTAAACTTGATAACAGTCCTATTCAATTGTTATTGAGAAATTACAATGCGGACACAAATAAAGTTTTAAATGTAATGAAAAAAATAAGAGGTAATAAAAAAGTGGATAATAAAAATGCTGAAGAAAATATGAAAGCGCTTGAAAAATATTCGACTGATTTGACTGCTCTTGCAAGAAAAGGAAAATTGGATCCTGTAATCGGTAGAGATGAAGAAGTCAGAAGAATTATTCAGGTTTTAAACAGAAGAACCAAAAACAATCCTGTTTTAATCGGTGAGCCGGGTGTCGGAAAAACTGCTATAGTTGAAGGCCTTGCACAGCGTATCGTAAGGGGGGATGTGCCCGAAAGTTTGAAAGATGTCAAACTTGTTTCTCTTGATATGGGCGCATTAGTTGCGGGTGCAAAATTCAGAGGCGAATTTGAAGAACGTTTGAAAGCTGTATTAAAAGAAGTTGAAGATTCAAACGGTGAGATTGTAATGTTTATAGATGAACTCCATACGGTAGTCGGTGCAGGTGCGACTGAAGGCTCAATGGATGCAGGCAACCTTTTGAAACCTATGCTCGCAAGAGGCGTATTGAGAACAATAGGTGCTACAACAATTAACGAATACCGCAAATATATTGAAAAAGATCCTGCTTTAGAAAGACGATTTCAACCCGTTATGGTTGGTGAACCGTCAGTTGAAGATACTATTTCTATCCTCAGAGGTTTGAAAGAAAAATACGAAGTTCACCATGGGATTAGAATACTTGACAGTGCTTTGATTGCGGCTGCAAAATTGTCTGACAGATATATAACAGACAGATTTCTTCCTGATAAAGCAATTGATTTGATAGATGAA
Source organism: uncultured bacterium (assembly GCA_949284415.1). Classification (GTDB taxonomy): domain Bacteria; phylum Cyanobacteriota; class Vampirovibrionia; order Gastranaerophilales; family Gastranaerophilaceae; genus Stercorousia. The sequence goes on from CASDVM010000044.1 coordinate 1,440, forward strand.
GCTGCTTCATCTTTGCGTATTGAAATTGATTCAATGCCTGAAGAAATTGATAAAATGATGCGGCAAAAAATTCAGCTTGAGATTGAACGTGAAGCCCTCAAAAAAGAAGATGATGAAGATGCAAAAGTTAAAGTTGCTGATTTGACAAAACAGATAGATGAATTGGAGGGTAAAATCGGTAAATTAAAAGCACAGTGGGAGCAGGAAAAAGCTTCAATTACAGGAGAGGCAGGCATTAAAGAAGAAATAGAAAAAGTTAAAAATAAAATAGAAGAAGCCGAGCGTAATACTGATTTGCAGACAGCTGCCGAATTAAAATACGGGAAACTTCTTGAACTTGAAAAGCAGTTGAAAGCTGTTCAGAATAAAGAGAAAGCCGATAATAAACTTTTGAAAGAAGAAATAGATGATGAGGATATCGCAAATGTAGTAAGCAAGTGGACAGGTATCCCTGTTAATAAACTTGTTGAAAGTGAAAAGCAAAAACTTCTTAATATGGAAGAAATTCTTCATAAGCGTCTTGTAGGTCAGGAAGAAGCTGTTGATACTGTCGCCGATGCAATTCGCCGTGCGCGTTCGGGATTGAAAGATCCGAAACGTCCGATCGGTACATTCTTATTCTTAGGTCCTACAGGTGTAGGTAAGACTGAACTTGCAAAATCGCTTGCCGAATTTATGTTTAACGATGAAGATGCACTTATTCGTATTGATATGTCGGAATATATGGAAAAACATAATGTTTCAAGGCTTGTCGGTGCTCCTCCGGGATATGTAGGCTATGATGAAGGCGGTCAGTTAACGGAAGCTGTCAGACGTAAACCTTATTCTGTTGTACTGTTTGATGAAATAGAAAAGGCTCACCCTGATGTTTTCAATATTATGCTTCAAATTTTCGATGACGGACGTTTGACTGATTCAAAAGGAAGAACAGTTGATTTCAAAAATACATTGATAATTATGACGTCAAATATCGGAAGCGACATAATTCTTGAAAATACATTGAATTCTATAGGCTCTCAGCAAAATTTCGAGGATACAAAAGAAAAGGTTCTTGAAGTTTTGAGAAGCAGATTCAAACCTGAATTTTTAAACAGAATTGATGAAACAATTTTCTTTAGAGCATTGAATATGAGAGATTTAACTCAAATCGTTGATATCCAGATGGATTATTTGAGAAAATTATTGAAAGATCAGGAAATTGATTTTGAAATAACTGATGATGCTAAAGAATTTCTTGCAACACGCGGATTCAACCCTGTATACGGAGCAAGACCTCTCAAACGTGTCATAAGACAATTAATTGAAAATCCGTTATCAAAACAAATTCTGGCACAGAAATTCCTCAGAGGAGATAAGGTTATTATAGATGTCGATAACGACGAAATTGTTTTCAAAAAAGCATAAAAAATAAAAAGCCCTCATTTAAGAGGGCTTTTTATTTCGCTTGTATCGAGATAGTTTGTAACTTCTGTTTTTTCTTTTCTTAAATCTATATGTTTTACCTCTTCTTCATTTGAATTGAATTCAGTTCTGGACACACCATGTTTACAAAAATGTGTAGTTTGTGTTTTCTTATTGTCTTCATTAAACTCATAGATCATAACAGACGAATTTTTTTTATCTAGGCTTATTTTGTAATCTGTTTTATTTTGTTTTAGATATTCGATATAACCTTCAGGCGTTGTGTTATAAGTTAAACCTTCTTTAGTAAATGAATTTTGCGGAATTTCTTTGCAATCATAATAGTCTGTATATAAAAAAGTACTGTTATCAGGATGTTTCGCTATCTGTCTGCTTAGCTTGCCTTTGTGATATTTATTAATCTCAATTTCATTCCAATAGTTTAAATTACCATTGTCGTAATGTAAAACATAAGACGGTTTGTTGTACTCATTATTTATCGTCAGATTTATATTTTTGCCGTAATTTTCAATTATAAAATCTTTACCTTCTTTTTTGCCTTGAGCTTTTAATTTCTTTATTAATGTCTCCATAGGCATTTGAGGAATTTCCGTTTTATTAATAATAGGACTTGCATAAGCTATACATGCATTATTTGCGTGTTTGCTTATCTCTTTATATTGGGGATATTGATAAACTGTTTTTTGTTTTTGTTTTTCCGCGGGATTTGCAAATCCTGTTTTTATATTGTTTTGTAAATATATTCCTTCTATCATAACCAACCTTCCTTATTAATAAAAAACATTTTCATATAAAAAATTGCTTTTCAACTTAATATATCTTAAAGTATATCTTTTAATAAAAGTACTTTTGTATAAAATTATTTGTATGAAAGTTCAGAAAGCTCAAAATAACATAAATTTCGGATTTAATTATAATACTCACAGAAAAATTGCTGAAACTGTAATTAAAAATGAGTTTCCTAAACTTGAAAAATATCTTCCGGTTATCAGACAGGCTGTACAAAGTCCTGATTTTGACGAATTGGGCATAAAATCAAATTCGCACTTTTATTATCCGTTTGAAAGTTATTTTAAGCCGCGTTCCAGTTTTCTGGACTTTGACTGGTGCCATAATGCACGTTCAAAGTTTAATAAACATATTGATCTGATGTTTAAAGAGCACGAACTCGGGCGCTTTGAAGATATGGCAGAACAGGCCGGCAGAGCTAAACATTTTCTTGATGATATGAGTTCAGGTCTGCACGTTAAACGCGGAAATTTTATTGATAAATGGAAAGAAATGAGAGTTCATAGAGCTTTCGAAAATTTTGTATACAGGCATGAAGATGAATTTATTGCAAAAAGTGTTAATTCTCCTGTTCAATTTAAAACCAAGAGTTTTGACGATATATTTATGAGTGTTGTCAATGATACAAAAAATTCTGAAATGCCGTCAAAAGACAATGTTGAAAAATGGAGGGTTATCGGGCAGAATTCTATAAATTCTGTTATGGATTCTTCACGTGTATTTTTCCAAAAACTTTCTGAATTTTTAGTATAATTTTATCTTCCTCTTACAAAATCGTGCCAGTAGTCTTTGCCTGAGTCTTTCGGGTGCTGATTAGCAATGGCATAGTTTGAACAGGTTATTTGTGCTGTTTGATTTGATTTATATTCACAATAACTTTCTTTTGACGGTGTACAATTTGCATAATAATTTGTGCAGGTCGGATTATCTTTATGCTCCTGTCCCCATGGAATAACATAACCGTCAGTAGTGAACATAAAAACAAAATAATCAAGTCCGTATCTGTTAGGAGCTTTTTGTCCGTTTATGTCGATACATACTTTAGGTCCGTTTTCACCCAAATTCGGGGTATTGTCAAAGCCTATAACTCTTCCCTGAGTATCCCAGAAATATCCGCTGAAATCGCAGCTGGGGCCGTAACCTTTTTCTCCTGTGATATCTTTCCATTCGTATGCACTGCCTGAGAGTATGTTTCCGTCAGAATCCGTTGATCCGTATACCTTATCAGAGTTTTTTAATACAGAATTAAATTCTTTTGAGAATTCTTTTTGTGCCTTTGTTGAACCTTCACTTGCCGCGTATTCGCTAACCGACATGTCATTATGCACCTGAAACATTTTTGCTGCCTGATTAAGATCTGAATAAGCAGCTTTTAATTGATTTTCA
>CASDVM010000045.1 GCA_949284415.1 uncultured bacterium
AGGTATTTATTTTGCCTTGCTGTAGTCTATGTTCTTTGAGTATTTTTATCAATGTAGGGCAAATATCAATAGTTCGATATGAAGAACTTGTTTTTAACGTTTCTTTTAGTTCACCTTGCGTATATTGTCGTTGAACTTTTAACTTACCGTTTTTAAAATCAATATCACTCCATTTTATCGCTAATAATTCTCCCTCCCGCATTCCTGTAAAAATTTGGGTTGCTAATATAGGGTAAAAATCAGGGTAAATTTGTTTGCACTCCTTTAATAAAGTTAAAGCCTCCTCAATACTTAATCGCTTTCTTTCTTTTGGAATTCTTTTAGGTTTTTCTAATCTTAAAAAAGGATTTTTTAATACAATGTCATGCTTTATCCCGTAATTAAATACAGCCTTGCAGAATTTTATACACTCGTCAATTGTTGGTGGCGTTTTGTGGCATTCATTTATCCATTTTTCAATATGCAATGAAGTAATATCTTTTCCTTTAATGTCTTTACAGTAGTTTTTGCTTCTTTCATCAAGCCGGCTGTTCCGGCAGTCGTGCGCTACGTATGTTGTCATCTTCTCTCCTTTTAGTTTAATTTTTGAAATTTAAACGAAATAATCATTGATAAAACGATTATCAAAGCGGTAAAAATTAATGAAAAACTTGTAGGAATAAGAACAAAATGGCTACAAATCATTTTCAAACCAATAAAACTTAGAACAATTGAGATTCCGTATTTTAGGGCCCAGAACTTTTCAACAACTTCAGCGAGGACAAAATATAATGCTCTCAACCCCAGAACTGCGCATATATTAGCTGTAAAAATAACAAAAGGATTTTTACTTATTGCCAAAGAAGCCGGGATGCTATCCATAGCAAAAACAATATCAGTTGTTTCAATCATCAAAAGAACGATAAACAATACTGTAGCTTTACCATTAAAAAAGAAATGGTTACCTACGTATTTATCAAGTGTTTTAAAGTGTTTTTTGAAAAAGATTACAACTTTATTCTCGTGTATTTCGGTGTCTTCCTCTGATGAACAATAGATTTTTATGCCTGAATAAATTAAAAGGAGTCCCAACGGATAAATTAACCAATGAAACATATTCAGTAATGCAACACCGCTGAAAATGAATATTCCTCGCAGTAGTAAAACTCCGATTATGCCCCAGAATAAACAATGATGTCGGTATTCTTTCGGTGTTTTAAAATGTTCAAAAATCAGATACATAACAAAAAGATTATCTACACTTAAAGTTTTTTCGACTATATATGCGGTAAACCATTCATAACCTGCGTTATGTCCACATAAAATTAAAACACCTATTCCAAATATAACAGAAACTAAAATGTAAAAAATTGATTCAATGATTGCTTTTTTCATATTTCTCCTAAAAAATCAGGGAGGATATTCCTCCCTGATTTCGTTTTATACTGTAGCTAAACTTAACTGATTATTGATATCCTGAACTGTTTTTGCTGTGCAAGATTTATTGATTGCAACAAATTTCCAACTTGAATTTTCTCTTACAAGCTTAGCAGCAATGTTTCCGGTTGAAGTTCCGTTCAATTCAATATTAGCTAATTCAACATTATTTCTGTCAGTTGTATCAACTATTCGTGTATATGAACGTTTGATTTCATTAAATGTCTGACCGGAATAAGAGCTTACAGAGAATATGATTTCTTTAATTTCTGCCGGCACTTTTTCAAGGTCAACGATAATCTGTTCATCGTCACCGTCAACGCTGTTTTGACCTGTTAAGTCATCACCTGTTGAATAAATTGAACCATCGTTTGATTTTTGATGATTAAAGAAAACCATATCAGCAACAGTGCCATCGGCTCTAAGTAATGTAGCGTTTGCATCAAGATCAATACTTTTGCCTTCAATAGCAGGATCCCAGCCTAAGCCTAGCATTAATTTATTTCAATTTTGATGAAGAATTAACAGAAGAAACAGTTATAAGAAAAATAAAAAATAAATTAAAGAATGATAAGTTATGAAATTAAGTAAACAATTTTTAGTATTATCAATGATATCAGGCTTTTTTATTAATCCTTGTTTAGCCCTAGATAAGTATATAATTTATCCTTATGATAATAGATTAGTATTGATTTCAGACACATACAGACATAATAATGACATTTACTACGGTTGTTTTGCCTATATGAATGACGATAAAGCAAAATTAAACGGGAAAATTTTTATGTCAGAAGAACTTTGCATAACTTATAATCAGACTGCAAATAGCCTTGATTGGGATAAAGCAACGTTTCATTTTTTGGAGAATATGAAATTTATTGATATTAAAACTAAACCATATTATTTTGAAAATAATTTTATTTTAGATAAAGTTATTTATTTTTTAGTGTATACAATGCCTGTAAATTATGGGATGTAACGGAGGATTATAGTATGTCAGACGAAAAAACAAACTGGTTGCCGATTATAGGTATTGGGTTTATTGCAATAGTATTCGCATATATTGTTGCAAATAGTGAAAGTACTTCCTCTGCAGTTTCGAACTCAAAGACTGCTCAGCCTGAAAAAAGTTCAAAACATTCATATCCTGATGGACAGTTTGACTGCTCGCTTTACGAGGCAGATTTATATAAGATTGCCAATACCCCTGAGGATTTAATCGAAACGCACAGAGCGTCAGGAGTAATTAAACAGGTTGATGAAAATGAAAAATATTACGTTGTTGTTATAAATCCTTCTTTATGGGCACAGACAACCGCCGAACAACGTCAATTAATCCGCTGTTCAACAATGGAGATTGCAGATACAAAAGGGAAAGAAGGCGGGATTGTTGACCCTGTAAAAAATGAAAGAATTTATTAAGAATACCCAAACGGCTATATTTTTTGTACGGAAAATATTATTAACGAATTTAATCTTAAACGCGATATAATGTAAATATGAAAAAGTTTTTTGTATTTATTTGTTTAATTCTAACCATATCGCCTGTGTGGGCGAAAAGGTTACACCACGAAGCGGAGTATCAAAAGGCTTGGTGCGATAAACGCGGCGGGGTTATGGAGTATGAACTCAATGACAAAACCCGCGTGGATTGTCTGCTGCCTGATTTGGCCGTTGAATTTGATTTCGCGAACAAATGGGCGGAATGTATCGGGCAGGCAATTTACTACGGCAAAATGACAAACAGACAGGCTGCGTGCGTTCTTATTATGGAGAATGGCGAAAAGGACTTGAAATACCTAAGGCGCTTGAGGCGCGCAGCTTACAGAAAAGGGGTAAACTTGCGCACCTTCACAATGAAGCCCGAGCACCTGTGCATTCCGGTGAACAATGTGAAGAAGTGATTTTGTGGTATAATATTTTCAAGAGTAGGATAAAAAGGAAGGAATTTCGGGTATAATATTCTTAGCAGAATGTTTATTGACGGATTTCTTAGAACGGTGGTATAATAAACTATTATGTGCACGCAGCAAATTAATATTTATGATTATAATGTTTTAGATAAATTCGCTGAACAGCTATTATTACATTTAGGTTTGGATAATTTAACTGCAGTGGATATTTCTTCTATTGCGAAAAAGTTAGGGTTGAATGTATATAGTGCAAGTTTTAACAATAATGATATTTCGGGATACATAAAATACGAAAATGGCGAAAAAAACATATATGTCAATAACTCTCAATCTGTTCAGCGGCAACGCTTTACAATTGCACATGAAATAGCACATTATATATTGCATCAGGATTTATTAACTAAAGAAGGTGGTACCCCTATGTTTCGAGGGGGGAATACTAACCCAGCAGAACGTCAAGCAAATAGATTAGCTGCTGCAATATTGATGCCGAAAAGCACAGTTATAAAAATGTATCAATCACATAAAAGTATAAACGAAATGTCTCAACTTTTTTGGGTTTCATATGATGCAATGGCCAATAGGATTTCTAGCTTAGGTTTATAGTATGGATAATGTAAAAGATAATTTTCAAGGTATGCTAGGTACTCCGCGAACTTCACAAGCGGTTGAAATAGAGGAAGAGAACTATGTTCTACGGGAAGGTAACGTTACAAAGCCAATTGTTGTAGATGCGGAATTAAAAGAGCAAAATGTATTAGATAGGAAATTAAATCGCGAACAGAGAGAAAGAATAGCAAAAAAAATTTTTTGGATGATGGTATGGGAAGTTGCGGTTATTGGAATCTTATTATTGGGGCTTTTTTGTGTCCCATTTCTTAATGCCTTAGGCTCTAAAATTACAATAAATTTGCCACCAGTATTTTTAACACTAAGTATAATTATTGGTTATTTATTTTTAGTGCGATACATTGATTTGTTACCTGATATTTATATTTCTTGGAAAAAAATAAAATTACGAAAAACAAAAATTAAGACAAACGTAGTAATAAAAGCTCTTTTTATAATAAGTTTCTTTGCTTTTATTAATATTTTACCAAGAAAATCCTATATTTTTATAATCGAACAAATTCAATTATCTTCAGATATTATAAAACTAATTTTATGGACAAGTTTAGCAGTATTTACCAAAACGACAATCTTGGGGAAAGCTATAATTAAAACTCTGTACGAATTAATGAAGCAACATAATCTGAATTAGAAAGTTAAATCAAGAATAGGAATACTCTTTGTTTTAAAATAAATGTTCCGAATATAAAGAATTAACATATAGTTGCAAAAGAGGCTCAAAGAACCTCTTTTTTTATACCTTGTTTTCTTCAAAAAAACACACACTAACGCACACTTTACACCACCTTGAAAATCGTTTATTGTTAGAATGTAGAAATTTTGTGATTAATACTTGAAATTTTTTAAGAATTGAGCAATAATATGAGTATTGACAAATGCAAAGTAATAGATTTTATTTATTATTTTGAAATTGCAAAAGAGCGTCTGCTCTATGACAAACGCTCTTGAAACAAAATTAATTTTTGAGGACAAAAAATGGGGAGCGTCCACAAAAGTAAACGCTCCGAGTTGTATCAATCTTTAGACAAGATTAATACGGATATAGCTATTACGAGTAGTGTCAGTGCAAGTAATAGCTTTTTTATTGAATTAAGCATAGTTTTTCTCCCTTCCTGCCCCTTAAGTCTGAAAAATAACGTGTGTGGCTTGGGTGAGGCATGCTTAATAACTTAATTATAACATACTCTTAATAAACATATTGTAAATCAATCCTTTTAAAATTATCTTACTCTCAAAGCCGCATTGTGCGGCTTTTTTATTGGGGAATTATGGAAAATATTAATAAACTTATTGCACTGCTTATTGCAGTAAAAGGCTATGCCAAAAACATTCATTATACAGTACATGGTGATGCGTTCTACGGGAAACACCTTTTTGCCGATAGAATTGCAGGAGCTGATGATGACGATGAAATACTTGACGGATACATTGACCTTTTAAAAGAGGTCTGCATTTTAGGACACGGGTTTGAACCATTATCAACAGAAGAATATTATAACAAATCACTTGAACTGTTTCCGCAGACTTCTGATGACAATGACAGTTTGAATTTCGCAAATATGCTGACATTGATTGTTCAGACACTTGATTTTATTGAAAATCTTAAAGACCTGTCAAAAGGTGATGAAAACCTTATCGGAGCGATTGCACAGGATTTACAACAGAATGCAGGATTGTTACCGATGACGGTGTAAACGAGGTTATAACAACAAGCGTAGCGGAAGATATAACCATTGCGCTTTTATCCCGCAATACAGAAGCCAGAGACAGAGCTTACGAAATTTTGCAGGCCTTAAATTCCACGCTATCACAGCAGTTGCAGGAAAAGAACAAAATGCATATTTCAAGGCTCGGCAATATCTATGATGCCTCTTTCCTTGAAGCAACAGCATTTTTAAACAGATATGACATCAGAATAAGGGTTATAAGAAGTTACGAAACAGTAACCCCTGTTGATTATTACGATAAATTTCCCAACACCTCTAAATTTGAACCTGAATTTTATTTTGAAGAATAAATTTAATCTAAAATTAAAACTTCAGGACAATTTAATCTATAAAATTCCTTTCTCCATTCATTCCATTGTTCAGAAGTCATATTAATTAATTGTTCGCGTCTTGCATCTAAAATCTCTGTTATTGGGCTTTTATAATTTTCTGGCGATAAAGGGATTTCAAGTGAATATTTAACTTTAGGCTCAAAACTTATTTTACGACTTTTCTTATTCTTTTTCATATTCTTATTATAACTTAAAAATCTAATTAATACAAAATATATAAACCATTATTAATTTAAAGGAGTATAACAAATGGCAAATCAAATACCTTTATATCGATGTTTATAAAAAAAATGGCTTGATAGGAAAAGATTTAGTAAACTTTGAATTACAAGAAGCGAAAATTAAAAATTTTTTTGAACAAAAATTAGAAGAAAGTGGTAATGAAGATTTTTGGCTAACATTTGACGAAATAAAATCGTTTGATAAAATTAATAGGGTGTCCATGTTTGAAAATTTACAAAACAAACTTTTCACCGGATGCCTTACGCTTGAAGAGATTAAATACCTGAATGAGGATAATGAGAAACAATGTTGTGTTTTAAACAGTATCGGCAAATTTAAACTAAATATCCGTTACCAAAATAAAAGTGTAACAAAATTTGAAAAAATTGATAGTATAAAATTCGAATTTGACAATTATGAACAACTCAAAAATGTCATAATTAACGGAGAAATTTTAAAATTACCAGCCGGTAAGCTAAAGGTTCTTAGGGACATCCTGAAAACAAAGGACCTTGATGACATAGGGGCAAATTCATTATCGTCACAAGTTAGTAAAATAAATAGTGCTTTTAAGGAATTTCAAAAACAGCATGGAATTTTTGACACAAAACACTTAATTAACCCCAAAAATGATGATGGAATGTATACCATAAATAATGACCTCCGCACACAAATAAAGAAAATTTAAAAATATTTATTAAGAAATATTAATTGCTGGCAACTGGTTAGCAATCTAGCAACACATATTTTTTTGAAAGCTGATATAACAAAAATATCAGCTTTTAATTATTGCAAAGAAAGGAGTAAAAATGGCTGCAACGGAGATAAAAACTATGACTGTAAAGGAATTTGCAGACTTTGTAGGAGTTAAAAAAGGTACGGTTTACAAGTGGAAATGCTTCGATAAGCTGCCCAAAGCTCTTTACAGAAAAGTCGGGAATCGCAAACTTGTATTTTTAAAAAACGAAGTTGATATATGGCTTACGAACGGAGCGGAATTAGTAACAAAGAAATAAAGGAGGAAAAGAAATGAAAGATCTCAGAAAAATATCACAGGAAGAAGCTTACGCATACTACACTCAAGCTATAGAGCTTGTTAACAAAATAAATGGTCTGATAAATGGACGTTTTGTTCTCAGACGCTATTTAGCGGAAGTTTTTGGAAGAAATAACGGTGGAGTTTCAAAAGTAACAAAATTTTCTGACGAAATAGAAAGGAGGATATAATAACGGTGCTACCGTAGGATTACGGTATACAAAAGGGATGTTTATTTGTTCTTTATAGGTATTTACTATTAAGGAAGTAAACAATTTCACCTTTTGGATTGTACACCTTGCGGTGTACAACGCAATAAAGGGGCAAGGCTTTATAAAGCTAATGCACTGTAACAAGCTAATTAGAGCCGCTACAAAGCCCCTTTTTTGGAAAATAAAACTTAGAAAAAGGGGGATATAATGAAGCTAAACGAAGAAAAAATAATCAAAATATGTAAGGACTTTAATGAAATACAGTATTCTTACAGCACAAGGGTTTTAAAAAGAAAGGGCAAAGTAAGATTTTTGACAATCCCGAACACAACACTTAAAACTCAACAACAAGTCATAAATAATTTTCTGCAACAAAAGTTTGTTCGTCCTGAATATCTGCATACGGGTTATAAAAAATGCAGTGTTAAGAACGTATTAAATATACACAAAAAATCAAAGATGTGTATCGTTATGGATATAAAAAACTACTACAAAAGCATACCTGCAAATCGGATTAAAAATTTTTATAAGCATTCTTGTGATTTTGATGATAAGGCTGCGGAAGTATTATATAAATTAACAACATATAAAGATCAAATCCCGCTGGGTATTCCGACAAGTAATCTGCTGAGTTTTTTAGTCTGTAAGGATGTATTTGATGAACTTTACAATTATTGCAAAGATTTAGGTTACAATATAACCATTTATGCGGATGATATAGTAATCTCAGGGAACATCATCAATCCGCCGGAGGTGATTTCGAATGTTCAAAAAACACTTCAAAAGGCAGGTTTAGTGCTGAATTATAAAAAACTACGAATTTACGGATCGAAAAAACGTATCATGAATATCCATATTGATAAAAACGGGAAATGCAGTATAGATAATAGGCTACGTAAGTCAATAGTTGTTTTACAGAATAAAAAAGATTTATCACCTAAGGAAATGCAAACATTACAAGGAATGTTAAATTATAAAAAATATATAGAAGAATAACGTACGA